>DASYVJ010000065.1:0-137001 GCA_035937155.1 Candidatus Dormiibacterota bacterium
GCGGCCGAGGCGTTGAAGGAGATCGTCAAGGGCTCCCCCCTGCCCGTGATCGCCGACATCCACTACGACCACACCCTGGCGCTCATGGCGATCGAGGCGGGTGTGGCCTGCCTGCGCCTCAACCCGGGCAACATTCCCGACCGCGAGAAGGTCATCAAGGTGGTCAACGCCGCGAAGGAGCGGCAGATCCCATTCCGCATCGGAGTCAACGCCGGCTCGCTGCCCGAAGAGGTGCACAAGAGCATGCGCGAGGAGCACGCGATCGACCGCGACAATCGCGAGCAGACCGCGGATCGCATGGTCGAGGTGGCGCTCGGCCACTGCAAGATCCTGGAAGAGCTCGACTATGGGCCCGGCTTCATCAAGGTCTCGTTGAAGTCGACCGACGTATGGACAAACATCATGGCGAACCGCAAGTTCGCGGCCGCCCGCGCCTACCCGATCCACCTCGGAGTGACGGAGTCGGGCCCCGTTGAAGCGGGGAGCATCCGGAGCGCGGTTGGCATGGGCATCCTGCTCGCCGAGGGTATCGGCGACACGATCCGCGTCTCCCTGGCCACCTCGGATCCTCGCGAGGAAGTTCGCGTGGCCCACGAGATCCTGAAGACGCTTGCCTTCCGGAATGAGACCGCGACGTTGGTCGCGTGCCCGACTTGCGGCCGCCTCGAGTACGACATGGTGCCAACCGTCAAGGCGGTCGAGGCCCACATCGCAAGGCTCAAGGTGCCGATCACGATCGCTGTCATGGGCTGTGTCGTAAACGGCCCAGCGGAGGCACGGCACGCCGACATCGGCGTTACCGGCGGCCGCGGCAAGGGCGTGATTTTCAAGAAAGGTAAGCTTTACCGCACCGTGCCCCAGGAAGAGCTTCTCGCCGTGCTGCTGGCCGAGATCGACGCGATCGCGGCCGAGCCTCAGCTCCCGCGCTAGCCCGCGGTCGTCCGCGGGCGTTGATCGAGTTCGCGGTTCAACTCATCAGGATTTGGGAGCTATTCGTATGAAGGAAATCGTGGAAGAGCAACAGGATTTCGTGAAGGACATCACCAAGATGTCCGAGGACTTCGACCGCTGGTACACCGACGTCGTCCGCAAGGCCGAGATGGCGGACTGGTCCGGGGTTCGCGGCATGATGGTCGTCCGCCCTTACGGCTGGGCGATGTGGGAGACGATCACCCGAGCGTTCGACGACATGATCAAAGAAAGCGGACACGAGAACTGGGCGTTCCCGCTGTTGATCCCCCGCGAATATCTCATGAAGGAAGCGGAGCACGTAGAGGGCTTCGCGCCGGAGGTCGCCTGGGTCACCAAGGCCGGCCGGAGCATGGAGGATCTCGAGGAGCCGCTCGCTGTGCGGCCAACGTCGGAATCGATCATCGGCGCGTTGATCAAGCGCTACATCCAGAGCCACCGCGACCTGCCCAAGCTGACCAACCAGTGGAACAGCGTCGTGCGGTGGGAGATGCGATCGCGTCTGTTCCTGCGCAGTCGTGAGTTCTGGTGGCAGGAGGGCCATACATTCCATGCATCCGGCCAAGAGGCGATGGACGAGACCGAGCTGATCCTCGGCTACTACCGCTCCATCGCAGAGGATTGGCTCGCCGTGCCCGTGCTGAGTGGAAAGAAATCGGCTGCCGAGACCTTTCCCGGTGCCGTGTACACGCTGACGCTGGAGGGCCTCATGCGCGACGGGCTCGCGCTGCAGATGGGCACGTCGCACTACTTCGGGCAGAACTTCGCCCGCGCCTACGACATCTCGTTTTCGAACAAGGACAACGAGCGAGAGCTTTGCTACTCGACCTCATGGGGCATCAGCACACGTCTGGTCGGCGCGCTGGTGATGGCGCATGGTGACGACTCCGGGCTGGTGGTTCCTCCGCGAGTAGCGCCCATCCAGGTGATCATCGTTCCCATCTATCGCGACGGCGAAAGCCGCGCCAAGGTGGAAGCCTTTATCGGCAGTTGGGCACCAGAGCTGAAGGGCGCCGGCATACGACATCGAGTCGATTGGAGCGATGGGCGACCAGGTGACAAATATGCGCACTGGGAGCTCAAAGGGGTTCCCTTGCGCCTCAACGTCGGCGCACGCGATGCGGATGCCGGACAGGTCGAGATGGTCGACCGGCTGTCAAGACAGAGACAAAGCGTTCCGGTGTCTGGCATCGGTTCGCGGTTGAAAGACGAGCTCGAAGCATTTCAGAAGAAGGTGTTCGAGCGCGCCCTCGAATTCCAGAACGCAAACACCACAGAGCTGTCGACGCTTGAGGCGGTCGTGGCGCACTTCAAGGAGCGCGGCGGATTTGTTTGGGTGCCGTGGTCGGGCGATGCCGAGTGCGAGGAGCGCGTCAAGGCCGAGGCGGGCGGCGTGACGATTCGCACCCTCGACGCCGACGAGAAGCCGTCAGGCAAATGCCTCGTGTGTGGCAAGCCGGCGAAGTACAGAGTGGCCCTAGCTAAAGCGTACTGATAGCTCTCTCCCCCGCAGGGGGAGGGTTGGGGAGGGGCTGGCGGCCAGGCGCCGTCGCGAGATCAGCTTGTAGGGTTTTCGAACGCGCCGACCGCGGGAGCGTCTTTGTACATGGACTCTTCCCTGATGACCTTGAGCGTGCCGTTGTTAACGGCGTCGAGGACCGCCTCGGCCACGTCCGGGTGGAAGTGTGTGCCGGCGCCCTTGCGCACCTGCTCGAGCGCGATCTCCATGGACATACCGCGCCGGTAGGGCCGGTCAGAGGTCATCGCGTCGATCGCGTCGGCGGCGCTGACGATCCATGCATACATAGGCAGCTCGTCAGCCTTCTTGCGGTCGGGATAGCCTTTGCCGTCGTAGCGCTCGTGGTGTGAGCGCACGATGACCAGCTCGTCGGTGAGCATCTTCAGCCCGCTCAAGATGTTGAAGCCGACGAGCGGGTGCTCCTTCATCTGCGCGAACTCCTCGTCGGTGAGCTTGCCCGGCTTCTGAAGCACGGCGTCGGGCACGCCGATCTTTCCGATGTCGTGCAGCCGGCCACCGCGCTCGAGCCGCAGCCACGCTCCGGCGTCCTTCGGTGCATACCTCATCTGCCGCGCGATCATCTTCGCGTACTCCGTGACGCGCTCCGAGTGGCCGCGGGTGTACGGGTCACGGGCGTCGACCGCGTTGGCCAGCGCCTCGAGGGAGGCGATGATGACTTCCTCGCGGTCCTTGAACAGCCGTGCGTTGTCGATCGCGACCGCAGCCTGAGCCGCCAGCTCGGTGACCAGGTTGCGGTGATCGTCGGTGAAGACATGCCCCACCTGGTAGTTGGCGAGGAAGAGAACGCCCTGCGGTTTGCCGCGAAGGGTGATGGGCACGCAGAGCACCGCGCGCGGGTTCAGCGGGCTGTCGGTTTCGGTTTCACGCTCCATCGCCTGCATCACCGGGGTTCCTGTGCTCATGACGTCGTGACAGATCTCCCCGCCGACGACCAGCGCGAGGCGTTCTGCGGTGGTGGAGTCGGTGCCGAAGCCCCCCTTGAGCACGAGCTTGCCGGAGTCTTCCAGGGCAAGACAGCCGATCTGCGCCGACGAGGCCTTTGCCGCACCCGCCAGCACCTGCTGCAGCACCTGGTTCAAGTCGAGCGTGGACGTGGCCGCCTGCAGCGCTTCCTGCAGGTTCCTGAGCTCCCAGATGCTGCGCTTGTTGTTGTCGTACAGCTCGGCGTTTCTGACCGCGACCACGCCCTGGTTGCCGAGTGTCGCGAGCACACGCTGGTCGTTCGTGGTCCATTCCCGTTTCTTCACGTCGAAGACCGACAGCGTTCCCCACAGATGATCGTCCTCGAGCATCGGCACGCAGATCGCGGCGTGCAGCCCGTACGCGACCAGGTCTGGCGGCGAGCCCAGGTCGAAGCTGGCGCTGATGTCGGGCACAGGCGTCGGGCGCCCGTTCAGCATCACCGCACCGATGATGCCCTGGCCGTTCTGGAACTCCATCGCGTCGACGGCTGCCGGAAAACCGAGTGATGTGATCACCTTCTGACGGCCTTCGGTAGTCGTGCGCGTGATCAGCCCGGCAGTGCTCATCGTCACCCGGACGGCGGTCTCGAGCGTTTTCTGCTCCAGGACCTTCGATCCTTGCGTGACCGTGGTCAGTGCCTGCGAGACCTCGCCCAGTGCGTCTAGCGTCGTGTCGAGCTGCGACGCCTGGCCGGTCACGGCCTGCAGGATCCGCGAGTTCTCGAGCACGATCCCGGCCATCGAGCCCAGCTCGACCAGGGCGGCCAGGTCGCGCTGGGTAAAACCCGCGGTGCCTTTGCGCCCGAGGCACATCGCCCCGATGACCCCGCCGCTGCCATGTATTGGGGTCAGAGCCTCATTGACGGTGCCACCTTTCGTGTGGGGCTCCAGCCCGCTGTAGATGGTCTCGGCTTCGGTGATGAGGTTTCGCAGCACGGATTCTCCGGCGCGAACTTTCGCCAGCGGTCCTTCGACGCGGGCCGAGTCAGACTGGATATCGCCCTGGGCGCCCAGCACGATGTATGTGTCGTCGGGCTGGAACAGGACGGCAGCGCCAGCGTCGTAGCGAACGACTTGCTTGCCCTTGTCCAGCACGAGGCGGAGGGTGTCGTCCATCGTCTTGCCGGTGGCCTCCTTGATGAGCTCGTTCATCAGCGAGTACCGCGCCGACTCTCTCCGCGAAAGAGCGACTGCATGCGCGCTGGCCAGCTGAGCGCCCGCGCGCATGGTGAGGGTCGTGGCGAGCCGTCGGTCGTCGTCGTCGAAATCGCCGGCCTTCTTGCCCAGCAGGATGAAGCCCCCGACCTGATCGCTTATCCGCATCGGCACCGCCATCAAGCCTCCAATGTGCAGGTCCTCGGGGAGGTAGTGGACGAGCTCCGTCAGCGCCACATTGTCTGCGCCGAAGTATTCGGTGCCGGCTTCGATGGCGCTCACGAGCGGTCCGGCACCCTTGGCGCCTCGCTGAACCGGCTGCGGGTGGAGACGCTCGAGGCCGATCCCCGGGGGCTGCGGCACGAACTGCTTGCCGTCGGGTGACGATGCGTAGTAGCACCCGAAGTCGGCGCCGACCTGCTGCGCGATGTTCGCGATGAAGGTGGCGACGTCTCCCACCCGTCTGGCATCTTCGGCGTCAGACGTTGCGGCCAGGAAGGCTCGATGCTTGTGCTCGAGCTGCACTTGCAGGCCTTCCAGGTCGTCCACGTAACGCCGGATGGCGTCTGACAGGCTGCGATACGCGATGCTGCCCACGACTCCACCCAGTCCCAAGAGGACCAAGCCCGCCACCTGCAGCAACAGGCTCGGGTCCTGCAGGTTGAACTGAACCGAGACCAGCGTCAAGATCACCGCGGCGCCACCAAGTGGCACTGAGCCCTGCCAGCTGCGGTTGAGAGCTCCGGCCGCCAGCGCAAGCAATCCCGCCACGACGGCAAAGAACGCGGCGGGACCGGACCGGCCGGTGACGTTCAGCGAGGCGCCCACGAGCACCATCACGGCGGTCGCCGCTGAAAACCCGATCCGAAGAGCGAACGTCGCCCTTTCTCTATTCACCACTTCCGCGAGGGGTAAGTCTAGGTGCGTATCCGGCAATGGGAGTCTGAATTACGCAACGGGCCGCGCGAACCCATGACTAGAGCCTCGGAGTTCTGGGCAAACTCCCCTTCTAAACTTCTCAGCGAGTCACGAATGACGGTTTCAGAACTTCTCCGAGTCGCCGACCACCTCGATCCAGAGGGTCAGCAGATGGTCAGGAAAGCGTATGAGCGCGCGGCTAGCGCCCACACGGGTCAGCGCCGCCTGTCCGGCGAAGACTATGTCAACCACCCGCTCGAGGTGGCCGCCATCCTCGCGGACCTCGAGCTCGACGCCGAGACGATCGCGGCTGCCCTTCTCCACGACACGGTGGAGGACACCGCACTCACGGCAGACGCGGTCGAGCGCGAGTTCGGCAAAGAGGTGGCCCGCCTGGTTGACGGGGTGACGAAGCTGGGCCGGATCGCCCTTCGCTCCGACCAGCAGCAGCAAGCCGAGAACATCCGAAAGATGATGGTGGCGATGGCGGAGGACCTGAGGGTCGTCCTCATCAAGCTTGCCGACCGCCTCCACAACATGCGCACGCTCGACCCGCTCCCGGAGGTCAAGCGCCGGAAGATCTCACGCGAGACGCTGGACATCTACGCGCCGCTCGCGCACCGGCTCGGCATCGGGCAGATCAAGTGGGAGCTCGAGGACCTGGCCTTCCGCAACCTGGAGCCCGAGGCCTACGAGGACGTCGTCAAGCGGATCGCCCGCAAGCGCAACGACCGTGAGTCGCTGGTCTCGGACCTGCGCGAGATCCTCGCCCGTGAGCTCGAGAAGGTCGGCATCCAGGCCGAGATCACGGGCCGGCCAAAGCACATCTACTCCGTCTGGCAGAAGATGACCCGCGAGAACAAGGATTTTTCGGAGATCTACGACCTGTCTGCGATTCGGGTGCAGGTCGATTCGGTGCGCGACTGCTACGGGGTGCTGGGCGTCGTCCATTCGCTATGGAAGCCGGTGCCGGGTCGCTTCAAGGATTACGTGGCGATGCCCAAGTCGAACGGCTATCAGTCGCTGCACACCACGGTGATCACACATACCGGCGAACCGATCGAGATACAGATCCGCACGCAAGAGATGCATCACGTGGCCGAGTTCGGCGTCGCCGCGCACTGGACTTACAAGGAAGGTGGCAAGGACGCAAGCTTCGACCAGAAGCTCTCCTGGCTGCGCAGCCTGCTCGAGTGGCAAAACGACCTGGGTGACGCGGAGTCGTTTCTCGACACGGTCAAGGTCGACCTCTTCCAGGACGAGGTCTACGTGTTCACGCCGAAAGGCGAGGTGCTGAACTTACCGGCCGACTCGAGTCCGGTCGACTTTGCCTACCGGATCCACACAGAGGTCGGGCACAGGTGCATCGGCGCCAAGGTGAACGGACGTATGGTGCCCCTGGACTACGAGCTTCAGAACGGCGAGATCGTAGAGATCCTGACGTCCAAAGGTCCGCACGGACCGAGTCGCGACTGGCTCAACTTTGTCAAGAGCGCGTCGGCGAAAGAGCGGATTCGCAAATGGTTCAAGAGCCAGCGCCGCGAGGAAAACGTAGCCAAGGGCCGTGACCTGCTGGACAAAGAGCTGCACCGCATGCACCGCATCAACCTCGTCGACCTCGACGAAAACAAGCTGATCCAGATGGCCAACGTGTACAAATACGCCGCGATCGACGACTTCCTTGCCGCGGTCGGCTACGGCGACGTCTCACCTCACTCTGTCGTGATGCGCATGGCGCTCAACCTCGACGCGCCAGGCGGCGACCTGCAGACGATCCCGTTGATCCCCAACGTCCAGCCGACGCCGCGCGTGCTGGTCCGCGGAGAGAAAGGCATCCTGACGAAGATCGCGCCATGCTGCCAGCCTGTGCCCGGCGACGCGATTGTCGGCTACACCACCCGCGGCAGAGGCGTGACCGTGCACCGCGTGGATTGCATCAACGCCATCAACGCGCAGGACGCGGCGCGCGTCGTACCGGTCGACTGGGATTCTGAGGCCACGCACCTCTATCCGGTCGCGATCAAGATCGAGGCCTGGGATCGACAGGGTCTCCTGCGCGACATCGCCACCGTGGTGGCGGAGAACCGCGTCAATATGTCGTCCCTCGAGGTTCACGTGTACGACGACAAGACCGCCGTGGTCTCGACCACAGTCGAGATCGACTCGCTCGCGCAGCTTTCGCGCCTGATGGAGAAGCTCGAAGGCGTGAAAGACGTCAACACCGTCGCCCGCGAAGCCTCGTGACGATTCGGGTCGAAGCCACCGCCGACCGGCAGTTCGGCACCAACTCTTATCTCGTCGAAGACTTAGAGACCCATGACGCGGTCGTGATCGATGCCAACCTCGAGCCCGAGCTGATGGTCGAGCTGGTGCGCGAACGCGGTGCGAACGTCAAAGCGATTCTCCTCACCCACACCGACATCGACCACGTAGGGGGACTGCCTGCACTGCTCGAAGCGTTCGGTTCGATCCCGGTCGCGGTCCATGACGCGGAGCGAGATGTCCTGGCTGAGGGCAAACCGCTGCGTCTCGAGTTCGGCGCCTCTACTGATCGCATTGAAAATGTGGTGAGCCTGGTGGAGGGCGAGACGTTCCGGGCCGGCGGGCTCGCGTTTGAGGTTCTGCACACCCCAGGTCACAGCCCGGGTGGCGTCACGCTCAAGATCGGGGACAACCTCTTTACCGGGGACGCGCTGTTCGCGGGTTCTATCGGCCGCTCGGACTTTGCCAACTCCAACGGCAGATCGCTGCTGGAGGGGATCAACACGAAGCTGCTCTCGCAGCCGGACGAGCTCGTCGTGTACGCGGGCCACGGGCCGGCGACCACGATCGGGCGCGAACGCCGAACGAACCCGTTCCTACGCTAGGTCACTGCGACCTGGCGAACCCGGCGTCGCACTGTAGGCCGGATTTACTCCGGCCGTACTTATGCCTCCGCACCGCAGACCTGGGACGTGCGCCAGCACTTTCAAATAATCCCATCCTTATGGGAAAGTGAGCAGGGCCCCGAATCCGGCCGAGTTACCAACGGAGGAGAGAAAGGTGCGAGCGGCCGGATTCGCGGCCCGATGCAATCAGTAAGTCCCATCCTCATCGCCGCTCTGCGCGCAGCGGAAACCGATGAGGTTCCCGCTCATATCTCTAGTGGGAGCTGATCGAAAGAGCGACGATCAGCGCCGGACCCAGCAGGATCAGCCACAAGGTGGGGAAGACGCACCCGACCGTCGGCAGCAGGATCTTCAATGAGGCGCGAGCCGCCTCCGTGCGGATCTTGAGCCGGCGCTTGACACGCATCTGCGCCGAGTGAGCGGCGATCGTGCGCGCGATCGGCACGCCGGTGCGCTCCGCGTGCAGGATGCCCTTGACCAGGGAGGTGAAGTCCTCGACGCCGGTCGCCTCGGCCATCTCCTCCAGTGCTTCGGCGCGGGGGCGACCGAGCTCGATCTCGCGCAGCGCACGCGCGACCAGCAGCGTCAGCGGACCTTCCTGATGGCGAACCAGCTGCTCGAAGGCCCGGTCGAGTCCGAGGCCGGCCTCCATGCTGATCGCCACCACATCGAGCGCATTCGGTAGGACAGCCTCGAGCTGCGAGCGCCTCGTGTGCACCTGCTGGTTCAGCCACAGGACAGGGAGGTAGAAGCCCATCGCCACTCCGATCAGGAGGGCTACGCCGATCGCGATCGGCGTCCCCAACAACGCACCGATCGCCACGCCCAGCGCTCCCAATCCTGCCGCGCCTGCGATACGCAGCGCCTGCAGGCCGGCCGGATCCAACCCAAAAGGATCGCCGACGAAATCGAGCTGTTTGCGGAAGTTGGCGGCGCGTGCCGCTGGGGTCATTCGGTTCAGCTGGCTAGTGACCCAGCGCCGACCAGGCGCCAGGAGTCGCTCGCCGAGGGGTCTTTCCAGCTCGAGTGCGGCGGCGCTTTGGCCCAGGCCGATCTCTTGCCGCGCGAGTCTTGCCCTGGCCAGCGTTGTCGCATCGCCCGCGCGGGCGGCCACGATTCCCGCGGCCAGCAACCACACGCCGGCAGCCGCAACGACGCCGACGAGGAGGGGCAGCAGGCTGCTCATGTGATCGCCGTAAGGCGGCGGATGATGAAGTTTCCGACGCCCAGCATGATGGCCGCCACCGCCAGCATGAACCAGCCCAGTGGGCTCGAGAACATCGGCCGGAAGTAGTTGGGGACGAGGAAATACAGTCCGAGCGCCGCCGCGACAGGCAGCAGCGTGATGATCAGGGACGAGGCGCGAGACTGCGCGGTGGAGGCGAGAACTTCCGCGCGCATCTCCGCCCGCTGCTTCATCGTGTCAGCGAGACTGATCAGGATGGCGGGGAGGTCGCCGCCGACCGAGTGCTGGATGGTGATCACCATGCCCACGAGCCTCAGGTCGCTGCTTCCGATGCGCGTGACCATGTTTGCCATCGCGCTTTCAATCGAGGCGCCGAGCTCGATCTCTCTGCGCGCCAGCCCGAACTCGTCAGACACGGGCGGGCGGGCGTTTTCGACTACAGAGCGCAGGGATTGAGCTATCGACTGGCCGGCTTTCATCGAGTTCGCCATCAGCTCCATCGCGCGGGGCAGGCCTTCTTCAAACTGAACGAGCCGATGCCCGCGCCGGTTGCGCAGGTACAGGGCGGGGAGAGCGAACCCGATGATGGCCAGGATCACGACTGGAATCGAGATACCGAAGCGAAGCAGCGCGATCAGCGCGAACACCACAGCCGACACAGCCTGGACCATGCGGAACTCATAGGGGCGCAGCTGGATGTCCGCGCTCGCCAGGTCGGCGGCGAGCGAGTTCGCTTTCTGGTTGGCTGCGATCCACACCGGCGCTCCGGTCGGCTCAAAACGCCTGCGCAGCTGCTCGCGAACGTCGGCGAGCGTGCGATATGTGACGCGGGTGCTCGGCCCTGCGCTAGCGGCCGACCTTGCAGGAGCGAGGATTCCGAACACCACCAAACCAACGCCTATGGCTGCGCCGGCCGCGATGAGGATGACGGCTGCCGACATCGATCAGCTGCCGGTGAAGTGCCAGCGCTTATCCACTTCTTTGGGTCCGACGCCAGCCCCGGAAGAGATTTTCGGGCAGGACGGATCGGGTTGGCTGGGGCTGGCGGCGTAGTCGGTGAACGATTCGAGCGCGTATTTCATGCTCGCATTGTTGAGGAGCCAGAACAGGTACTCAGCGTCGCATGCGGTCGTCAATAGGGTCAGGCTGCTCGTGACCTGGCCGCCCGGTCCTGACTGCCCGGTCGCGGGGCCCACCCTGATGATGTCGAGGTCGCGAAACACCGTCCGGACGACAGGAGCTCCCGGGCTGGCGCCGAGAACTGACGTGTTGATGGTGGCGAGCATGGTGATCCGGTCCCCAAGCTGGACGTAGCCGCCGACGCCGACCTGCTCACTGGTCGGGACAGTGACCGCCACGTAGCCCGACGGGATGGGGAGGAAGGCGACGTCGCTGCTGCTGAGGAGGTCACCCGCTGCGGCGATCAGGTTGGCGGTGACCGCCGAACCCGCCGGTATGTCGACCCGCGCTCCTTTGCCCACGACCGCGCTGATCTGGGTGAAGGACTGCGGCGGCGCGGGGTTGATGGTGGCCAGCTCGAGGTCGGTCGTCTGGATCTTCGTGCGCCCGAGGATGTTGGTCTTGGCCACGACAACGCGTGTCCCGCCTGAGTTCGACTGAAGCAGCGACAGGCTGGCCAGGCCTGCAGCCGCGGCAAAGGCCAGCACCGCGAGGATTGCCCCGATGACGATGTAGAGGCGTCCCCGGCGCGGCCGGCCGGGTTCCGCGGTGGCGATTGACATCTAGCTGCGCGCGCAGCTTGGCATGGTGCGCGGATTGGTGCAACTCATTCGACGAGAACCGCCTCCACCAATGCAGTGCTGATTCCGTAGGCTCCGCCGACCGCTGTCCCTGCGCCTGCAGCCGCTGAGATCGTGAGGTTGCCGCAAAAGACCGTTCCCGCGATCGTCGAGGCTCCGTTGACCGTGTCAGTACAGGTGCCCGGCCAGTAGACCGAACCCAGCAGCCAGTGCTTGGCCACGGCGCCCTTGATGGCGATCTGACCGGTGTTGCTCGCCGGGGCCCAGATGAGCACGTTGGAGCACGCGCGGTCACCCGCCGTGCACCACGCAGATGCGGGGCAGCTCGCGGCATCCCCCGCGGGCGCGGTCGAGCAGGGTGCGGCGAACCAGGTCAGGTTGTTGGGCGAGTCCGCTCCGGCATTGGGAGGGCACGCTGACAGCGAGCATGGCGTCGAACCGAACTGGCACGCCCCGGCACAGGCGACGCCACCCCCGGGTGCACAGGTCCCAGAGGAAAAACCAGCCTGGTTGACGAACTCGAGTGTAACGTCGCGTGCCAGCAGCGTTGCCCCGTTGAGGCATATGCCGCCACCACCCGCAAACCCGGATCCGTTGAAGTAGTAGAACCCGGGGTCAAGGACCGCGCCCGAGCCTCCGCCCCCAGCTCCGGCGGGCTTGAACGACGCGATCATCGCTGCCCAGGTGGTTGGTTGTGAGCCGGTCACCGTCTCGCTCCCAACACCTGCCGGGAGGTTGAGCCGGTACTGAGACGAGAACTCATTGTTTGTGTCATTGGCCAGGCTCGTCCACCCCGCCGCTGGAGTGTAGTTCTCGGGACTCTGGGAGCTGTTGGTCCCGACGTCGGTGATCACGAGCTCATTGGCGGCGGTCATGGCGCCGCCGGTGGAGATGGTCACCGACGCCTGGTTTGAGTTGACGGTCAAAACCCCGGTCTGGTCCAGCGGAGATGCGGTGGCCGCACCTGACCATTCGGTCATCAGACCGACGGCGTTTATCGAGTTCGGGCTGACACCGAAGTCGACGCTCGCGATTCCGCCGGGGTTGTTGGCGTAGTACCAGATTTCAGTGTGCGCGGTGCCGTCCAGGAATGCGCCGCCCGCGACTGCCGAGGCCCAGCCGGCAGGGGCTGTGAACGGTTTCTGCGAGGGGTTCGTTTGCGAGCGCAGGGTCGCCACCAGAAGGGTGCCCGCGATGCTGTTTGCGGGCAGGGTCAAAGTGAGCGTCCCGGTCGCCGGACCGGCCTTTGCACCTGTCTGCCGGTTGGTGATGCTGCCCCCGCCGGCACCCGCCAGAGAGCTTGGGTCCAGGAAGCCATAGCAGCTCGGCTTGAAGTGATAGAACCCGCTGGCGTCCTTGATTGGAACGGGCGCCAGGCCGGTGGCGACCGTGGTACCGCCGACGACGATGTTCGGGTACGCGGTGCCGGCGGCGCAGGCCGCTCCGCCGTTGCCGACCAGGGTCGCGATCGCTTTGGCGTCTGTGTTCGGCTCCGGTGGGAGGCTGGTCGACACCGGCGGAACCGGCTGTGGTCCGGTGCCTGCGGCGCATGGATTGGCGTTAACGGCCTTGTCCGCGGCCAGAAGGAACGAGGTGGCGGCGGCTGCGCAGGCCGGCGTGTTGTGGCCGCTCAGCTCGAAACCGTCGGAGCAAATGGCGCTCGACGAGCCGCTGTTGGAGTTTGCGACACATGTACCGGGGGCGGTCCAGCTCTGTCCGTCCGTGTAAACGCTCACGTTGGCCAGGTCGGAGTACGTCCCGGACGCGTCAACCTGGGCGTGTGCATATACCGCGCAGGTACCGGTCCGGGCGATCAAGTTCTGCGCGCGGATGCTGCCGCTGACGTTCACCTGGCCTGCGCCGCACGTCAAAGTGGTGGCCGAAACTGCGGAGGTCGATGCGGGTAGGGCTTGAGCAACCGCGCGCCTGACCACCGTCGTGCTAGCCCTGCCCACTGCGCCGCCGAAGGAGAGGGGGAGGGTCAGGGTCAGGACGACTTCGACCTGCTGCTGGTGCGCTCGATATGGATAGTTGATCGTGGCGCTGAGGCTGCCTGCAAAGGTGTCCGTGCCGGTGTACGGCCCCGCGCATGAGCCCCCGGCGATGGCGAGAACGCCGGTGCGGGCCCTCTGCGTGGCGAGGAAGTTGTCGGCCTCCGTGATCACGGTGCTCGCCTTGCCCGCGTCGCAGCCGACGCCTACCCTCAACGCCGAGTCGAGCGCAGCCTGGTCAGCCAGCTGCTGGAGCTGGTTCTTCTGCCACTCGGCCGAGCCCGCCAGCAAGACGAGCGCGGCGGAACCGATGAGGGCCATCAGCGATACAGCCACCAGCACCATGACCTGGCCGGACTGACGCGGGGTGCGCATCAGAACTCCATCCGTATGACGGTCTGCGAGTCGAAAATAATCGCCGTTGGGATGCCGAGGAACCTGGCCATCACCGGCTGCCACCTGAGCTTGAAGTCGACCACCGCAAGCTGATGGCCAGAAGTTCGCACCGCGGCCCCGTTGGCCGCCGAGCAGGTGGGGCAGCTCCAGCGCGGGTTGGGGTTGCCGGCGGCGGAATCCAGTTCGTAAATAAACACATACACGGTGTTCGTACCTGCGCCCGTGAGCGTGATGGTTCCTGGCTGGGTCGTCGGGGAGGCACTGGCGACGTAAGTCCCGTACGGGGGTGGTGAGGAGATGGCCGCCGAGTCCAGGTAGACGACCGTAGCCCCAAGCGCATCGAGGAGGTGAGCGCCGGTGACGAGCGAATTCAGGGAGCAGGGCGTCGGGAGGGCGGTGCAACTGGGTGGGAGGGAGTTGGCGCCGCTGTAGTACTGGAGGGCGGCCTGCCGGGCGGTGTCACGCGAGGCGCCCTGGAGCAGCGCGTACATGAGCATCCCGCGCCCCATGTCGACGGTGGCTCCGATAATGAGGAGCACAACCGGCGCGACCAAGGCGAACTCGACCAGTGCTTGGGCGCGCTTAGACAACCTCACCAGGACGTCGTCGCGCGGCTCGATCCGGAGATCGTGATGGCGCCTCCCACGAGGTTGAGGTCGTCGAACCCGTAGTACACATAAACGTCAACCTCGGTTCCGGCCAGCGTGGTCACGGAACCAGTGCAGTTGGAGTTGGCCCCGCAGTAGATGGCGACCACGGCCTGGCCGCTGAGCGGCTTCGCGTAGTCAGTGACCACGACGAACGGCGGTGGGTGGTTGACCTGCGTCGGGCACACCACATTTGCCGTGACCGCGGCCAGGTCGGCTTTGACCAGGCTGCACATGTTCGCCAGCCCAGGCCCGTTGGTCGTCGGGGTCTTGCCGGCCGCATAGCGAGCCGCGTCGCGCGCCGCATCGGATGTGGCGACCGCGTAAACGTATCCCCGCCCCAGCTCAATGACCCCGGCGACAAGCAGGATCAAGATCGGCAGCGTGATCGCGAACTCGACCATCGCCTGGCCTCCCCACCGTGTGGGGAGGTGGGCGCTGCCCGAAGGGCACCGCCCAGTGGGGCGAACCGAGCCGGCACCTAACCGCGGGCGTCGGGACCGATCAGGCATCCATCTTCAGGTTGGCCAGGATCACACGGGCCAGATCTGTCGTCCCGCGGGAGACGAGCGAGTTGGGATCGCGCGTGAGCACCAGGCCGCCAGCCAGGGCGGCATCCTCCGGGCGGGAGTCGTCGAATCCGACGGTTACCGACATCTTCCGGCCGAGGATGGACTCCACCGCGGCGCGGTCGAGGGGCGGGTGCGGCACCCGCTGGTTGAGGAGCAGCTCGATCCGGCTGTCAGGCACGTTCAGGATGTCGCGGAACACGGCGAGCGAGCGCCGAGCGTCGGTCAACGCCGCGATCTCAGGTGGGACCACGATGACGACGCACTCGGCCCGTTCGAGCACCGCCAGCGCGGCCTCGCCCAGCGATGTCCCCAGGTCGACCAGGATCAGCCGCTGCCAGCTGACGACAACATCGAGCATCCGGCCGGTCAGATCGCCGGTCATCAGGTCGACCTCCTCTGGCCGCAGCGTCCCCGGAAGCACTCCCATGCCCGAGCGGTGATTGACGATGTTGCCGCGCAGGACGGTCTCAAAGTCGACCTGGGCGGCCTTGGCCGCGCTCGCGATCGAGCCGGTCGCTATCAGGTCGGCGAAAAGGGCGGCGTGACCGAACGGCGCGGACAGGTCGACGAGCAGGACCTGGCGCGGAAACTTGCGCGCGAGGGCCGCCGTGGTGTTGATCGCCAGAGTGGTGACTCCAGAGCCCCCTTTGGCCGAAAAGAATGCGACGATCGGAGCCGCCGTGCGTGAGGATCGCTGCACCTCGGCTGCGCCGACGGCCGATACCTCCTGCTCCCACAGCCGGTCGAGAGCGAGGGCGATCTTCTCAACGTCCGGCCCCAGGCCCTCGAGGAGGCCGTCACGATCCAGGGTCAGGAGAACGGCGTCGGTCAGGCCGTAGATGCTGGTCAAGTACCGATCTTTGGTGCGGGGGGCGGGGAGGATAACCAGGTCGCCCGGGGCCGGGCGCCGGGTCAGGAGCACCTTGCCCGCGCCGTCCGTGATCGACTCCTCAACCTGGCCCGAAGCCAGGAAGACCACGACGTCGCCCCCCTGGGCTTTGAGGCGCAAGGTGTCGCGGGCGGTCAGCCCGACGGCGCGCATGCGCCGGGCGACGGCGCGCAGGGCGCCATCGCTGAGTTCCGCGAACACGGAGGACATCTCCAGGATCCGTATTCGCAACTGCAGGGCCGATGGCGTCTGGTCGGCGGCGGGGCCGCTGCTTGCACCCACCTGGTATGGCTTTTCCTCCAGCGCCCAATCGGCTTTGTGAACCTCAGGGGCGGTCAATAGGCCGATAATGTACCAACGTCCCCCCGGAACGACCGTCCATCCCAGTAATAGCTTTGAACACGAGGCCTCCGGCCGAGATCGATCTGCAGCGCCTGACCAAGCGGTCGGGGGCTGCCTTCCGCGCCTCGCGATCGCGCGTCGGAGAGCGGATTGAGCGAGTGCTTAATGCCGCTTTGACGGGTGAGCCCCACGTGGTGCTTAACGTCACGGCTGAGGAGCTCATCGCCGAACCCGACCCGATCGCCAAGGTGATCTCGGCGGCCTTTGTCACGGCTGGACCCGGCCTGACCGGCCAGTGGCGGATCACACAGCTGTTCCGCAGCAGTGGGCTCAGCGACGAGCTGCTGAACTCGCTCGTCAGCCCAAATCCGATCACCAGGGCATCGGCCGCCGAGCTGTGCGGCGCGCTGCGGCTCACCGAGTCAGTCCTGTGGCTTGAGGACCTGCTGCAGGACGGCAAGCCGAGGGTGCGCGAAGCCGCCATCCGGGCGCTTGGCCGTGTCGGCGGGCGTCGAGCCGTCGAAGCGCTCATGGCGTCCGGGAACAGCATCCCGATCCACCGCCTGGCGATCGCGCTCGCGGAGGCGGCTTCGGACCTCGACATCGAGGCTCTGATGCGCCAGCCGGCGAGCGAGCACGCCGCGATCGTCACAGTGCTTGCGTGCGGGCTGCGACGCGACACGCTGCGCGTGCCGCCGCTCCTGGGCATCACTCACGACAGGCGCTGGCCCAAGCAGGTTCGTATTGCCGCCTGCAAGTCACTGGGCATGATCGGGGCACTGGCCTCCGCCGACGGGCTTCGCATGCTGGCCGAGAAAGAGCCGGACGCCGCGGTCAAGAAAGCCGCGACCCTGGCCCATCAGCGAGTGGTGCGGGCGATTGCGAAGAGGCCCTCGTGAAGCTCTCGGAGCGCTTCGACCGCCGCTATCAGCAGACGCCAACCGCGCCGGTGGCGCCAGGTGTGCCGCCCCCAAACGGTGACGGCGCCGCCACGGTTGCCCCCGCCGAGCGCCGCGTCGTGCCTCGCGACGGTGCAGCGGCGTCCGCTGGACCCGTTACCGAACAGCTCCACACCCTCGAGCCGTCAGCCCTTCTAAGCCCAGCTCTCGCGGCCGCCAAAGCAGAGATCCATGCTCAGCTCCTGAGCCGCCACGCCGCCGCCATCGATATCAACAACCGTGCGGGGATCAGGCGCCTCCTGATGCAGCTGACCGAAGACCACTTCCGGGCCAAACCGCCCGCCGCGCTGGTGACCGCCATCGACAAGGAGCGCCTGGTCGAGATCCTGTTCGACGAGGTCATCGGCCTTGGTCCGCTCGAAGCGCTGCTGCGCGACCCGGAGGTCAGCGAGATCATGGTCAACCGGCCGGAACAGATCTTCGTCGAGCGGCGGGGCAGGATCGAGCTCACCACGCTGGCCTTCGAGGACGAGGACAGCCTGCGACGCGTGATCGACCGGATCGTCTCCACGATCGGCCGCCGCGTCGACGAGTCAGAACCGATGTGTGACGCGCGGCTGAAGGACGGATCGCGCGTGAACGTCGTGATCCCGCCGGTGGCGATCTACGGTCCGTGCCTCACGATCCGAAAGTTCGGGCGGGAAGTGCTCTCGCCCGAGAAGCTCGTCACGATCGGTGGCGCAACCGAAGCGATCATGGAGTACCTCGACGCCGCCGTGAAGACCAGGCTCAACATCATCGTGTCGGGCGGCACCGGTTCCGGGAAGACGACACTCCTCAACGTCCTTTCCGGTTTCATCCCCGCGACCGAGCGCATCGTCACGTGCGAGGATGCCGCCGAGCTGCGGCTCCGCCAGGTTCACGTGATCAGCCTCGAATCCAAGCCGCAAAACGTGGAAGGCCGTGGGGCGATCTCCATCCGCGACCTGGTCCGCAACTGTCTGCGCATGCGGCCGGACCGGATCATCGTCGGCGAGTGTCGAGGCCCTGAGGCGCTGGACATGCTCCAGGCGATGAACACCGGCCACGACGGCTCGATGAGCACGCTTCACGCGAACAATCCGCAGGATGGTCTCGGCCGCCTCGAGACGTTGGTCCTGCTCGCAGGCACGGAGCTTCCGTCACGCGCCATCCGCAGCCAGATCACGTCCGCCGTCAACGTCATCGTGCAGACCGAGCGGCTGCGTGGCGGCGCCCGAAAGGTTGTGAGCGTGGCCGAGGTGAAGGGGATCGTCGACGGCGAGATCACGCTCCAGGAGATATTTGTTTTCAACCAGGTCGCCGTCACGCCGGACGGTCGAGCGGTGGGCTACCACACCGCGACCGGTTCCAAATCGATCTTCGAGAAACACTTCGTCTCCAACGGCGTGCAGTTGCCCGAATCGATGTTCACTCCCACCAAGCAGCCTCCCGCGGAGCAGCTGTACTGACGTGGGTGCATTTGACGAGATGAGTAAAGAGGAGACCAAGCCGATGGAAGAAGGAGCGCGCACCGACGGCGTCCCGAAACCCGGCGTGCTGGATGCTGAGCTTCTCGCGGACTTCGGGCACCAGGTGCGCAACCAGCTGAACGCGGTGGTGGGAGCGGCTGGTCTGCTGTCCACCGGCGCCACCTCAAGTGAAGAGCGTGAGCTCGCCTCGATCGTGGAGATAGGCGCTGAGCAGATCGCGAGGTTGGTGGACGACGTCCTCGACGCGGCGATTATTCAGAGCGGTGAGTTTGAGCTTGCACTGCATCCCTTCGACGTGAGAGCCAGCGTGGAGACCTGCATCGGCCTGGTCGCTGACGCCGCCGGTGCCAAGGGACTCGACCTTTCGTTTCAGGCTGCGCCTGATGTGCCACCCGTAATCGTCGGCGACTCCCGCCGGCTGGAGCAGATCGTGCTCTCCCTTTTGCACGGAGGAATTGAGCGCACATTCCGCGGAGGTGTGGGGGTCGAGCTCGGCGTCGAGGATAAAGGCGGATTGGTGGCGCTCAGCTTCACGATCCGTGATACCGGCCGCGGGATCCCCGCCAGGATCCTGCGTGGCGGGCTCGATGGAGCGACCAACCCTCGCGACCACCTCGAGCCTGGCGACCGGCTGGCGGTCCTTAGCCTCGCAACCACCAGGCGTCTCGTCGAGATGATGGACGGCGATCTGCGCGTCGAACAAGGCGGCGTCGAGGCCGGTCCGGATGCGGGAACCTCGTTCGGGTTCACGATCCTAGCCGAGGTCCTGCCCGCCACGGTCACGACCGCGCAGCTGACGCTCGAGGCGATGCGGGTCCTCGTCGTCACGGCCGATGCTACCGAGCGACGTGTGATTGCCCTTCAGTCGGAGCAGTGGGGTGCGACCGCGACACCTGCGACTCCCGAGGAAGCTCTGGCTTTCGTCAAAGCGGGCCACCCGTTCGACATCGCCGTCGTCGAGCACCGGCCACCGGTCATCGACGGGCTTGCGCTCTCGACCGCGTTGCGCGCTTTGAAGCATGCGGACCAGCTGCCCATCGTCCTGGTCGCGGCGTCGATGCCTGGTCCAGAGGTGGCCGAGGCCGCCGACAGTGGCGTCATACAGGCCACGCTCACGAAGCCGGTGGGGGCTCGCACGCTTCACGACGTGATGGTCCAGGTGGGCGTCCATGGGGCGCCGGCGGCGAGGCCCGAGGCGGCGGCTGTGGCTGAGGTGGTACCAGGAGCGCTCCGCGTGCTGATCGCTGACGACAACGCCTTGAACCAGAACCTTTTGAAGCGGCTGGTCGTCAAGCTCGGTCACACCGTCGACGTGGTTTCCAACGGCAGGGAGGCTGTGGCAGCGGTGGCCCAGGAGCCTTATGACGCTCTTCTCATGGACGTCCTGATGCCCGAGATGGACGGCCTGGCCGCGGCTGAGGCCATCTGCCGGCGCTGGCCACGGGGCAGCCGGCCCCGCCTCATCGCTCTGACCGCCATGGCAGGTCCCGGTGACGAGGAACGGTGCTTGAAAGCGGGCTTCGACGACTACATGAGCAAGCCGGTCCACCTGGAAGACCTGGTCGAGGCATTCAAAGCGGCAGCCGGCTATCGAACCACCAGGGAAAGGGCTGGACTATAGAAGTCCCCTCCCCCGCAGGGGGAGGGCGGAGGGTGGGGGGCGGCCCGGAAATCGCTTTCTCTCGCGGCCCTCTCCCTAACCCTGCGCGCAAGCGGCGATGAGGTTGGGACTTACTGATTGCTCCCGCTATCGCGGGCGAGGGGACTCGCCGACTCTCCCCGTTAGCTAGCTTTTCAGCCGGCTGTCCAGCTGGTCCTCGCGTCCCGCGCGTCTTGAGGCTCGAGCCTCGAGAAAGACGACCACGATCACGATCACGCCGCCCAGGACCATCAATCCACCGAGCACCTCGGCGTCAACGCCACGAGGTTGCGTGATGATCTGGACCATCGCCGCGCCGAAGACGAGGATGTAGCTGAGACCCAGCAGCCGGACCCGCGGCGCCACCCCGGCGTCGCTGCCGCCGCGCCACGGCCGCTTGCCGATGATGAGGAGGTAGGCGCCCATGATCAGCGCGAGAGCAGCCAGCGCAAGGGAGACGATCTGAACGATTGCGGTAGTCACCGGCGACTGATAGTAACCGCGGCTTCTTACAATCGTCACTCTCATGCCAAGCTCTGAGCCGATCAAGGCCGTCCGAGGGATGCGCGACATCCTGCCTCGGGACCGCGCGATCTGGCGAGTCGCCGAGAAGGCTGCAGCAGACGTGGCGCGCAGCTTCGGTTACGGCGAGATCGTGACGCCGCTGATCGAGCACGCCGAGCTGATCGAACGGGTGGGCGAAGACACGGACGCTGTTGCCAAAGAGCTCTACCGATTCGAGGACCGTGGCGGCCGGAAGCTCGCACTCCGCCCTGAAGCGACCGCGGGCGTGGTCCGCGCGTACTTCGAAGGCCACCTCAACCAGGAACCTCAGCCCGCGCGCCTGTTCCTGACCGGGCCGATGTTCCGCTACAACCGACCGCAGAAGGGTCGCTATCGGCAGTTCTTCCAGTTCGACGTGGAGGCGATCGGCGCCGAGAGTCCTGCACTCGACGCGGAGGTGATCGAAGTCGCAATGACATGGCTACACGAGCTCGGCCTGAGTGACCTGAAGCTGGACCTCAACTCCATCGGCGACGGCAAGTGCCGCCCCGCGTACCTGGAACTCCTGCGCGCCTACTACCGTCCTTTCAAGGATGAGCTTCACGGCGAATGTCAGCGCCGCCTCGAAACCAACCCGCTGCTGCTGCTTGACTGCAAGGTCCCCCAGTGCCAGCCGTTCAAAGCCAACGCTCCGCGCGTCACGGACCACCTGTGCGAGGAGTGCACGGTCGCGTGGGCGGCAGTCCGCCGCCTGCTCGATGCCGCAGGCATCGAATACCGTCACGATCCTTACCTTGTGCGCGGACTGGACTACTACACGCGCACGGTTTTCGAGATCTTCCCCGCGAGTGGCAGCGGCTCACAGGACGCGCTTGCGGGTGGAGGACGGTACGACGGGTTGGCGCAGGCAGAGGGTTGGCCGTCAACTCCCGCGGTCGGCTTCGCCAGCGGGTTGGACCGCGTCATCGAACTGGTGGAAGCGAGCGGAGCGGAGGTGATTGCAGCCCCGGTTGCCGAGGTCGTGGTGCTCGCTGACGCGGGCCTTGAGGTCGCGGCCGCCGAGGTCGCTCGCATCTGCCGCGCGGTGCGGTCGGTCGCTGTCGACTACGAGACCAAGAGCCTGAAGGCGAAGATGCGCTCCGCGAACAAACTCGGCGCGCGTTGGGTCGTGCTGCTCACCGCGAGTGAGGCCGAGCGACGAGTCGCCCAGCTGAAAGAGATGGCAAGCGGGGACCAGGCAGAGGTCGCCTGGGACCAGCTTCCGGAGCGGCTGGTATGAGCGGATTTACTGCGCCGCACTGCGGCTCGCTCCGTGCGTCAGACGAAGGCCGCGAGCTGGAGCTCTATGGCTGGGTGGCCCGGCGACGGGACCACGGTGGTTTGATCTTCATCGACCTGCGCGACCGCTGGGGCGCGGTGCAGGTGGTGTTCAAGTCACCTGATACGCGGACCCTCGCCGCCAACCTACGGCTTGAATTCGTCGTGCGTGTGAAAGGCGTTGTAGGACGGCGCCCCGCGGGCTCCGAGAATCCGGCGATGCCGACCGGCGAAGTCGAAGTCGAGGCGTCGGAGCTGGTGATCATCTCGCGCGCCAAAACTCCTCCGTTTCCAATCGAGGATGACACCATCGCCGACGAAAGCATTCGACTCAAGTACCGCTACCTCGATCTACGACGTCCCCGAATGCAGCGCATCCTCGAGCTCCGCCACCGGGTGAACAAGATCATCCACGCGTACATGGATGAGAACGAGTTCATCGAGGTCGAGACGCCGCTTCTGGTGAAGGGAACGCCTGAGGGCGCGCGTGATTTCATTGTGCCGTCACGGCTGCATCTGGGCGAATTCTTCGCCTTGCCACAATCACCGCAACAGCTGAAACAGCTCTTGATGGTCAGCGGGCTGGGGCGTTATTACCAGATAGCCCGCTGTCTGCGCGATGAGGATTTGCGCGCCGATCGCGCGCTCGAGTTCACGCAGCTCGACCTTGAAATGTCCTTCTGTGACGAAGAGGACATATTCACTCTCATCGAGGGGTTGTGGGCACGGATCTGGAAACAGATCCTCGATGTTGACCTGGTCACGCCATTTCCGCGTCTGGACATGAAGGACACGCTCCTCCGCTACGGGACTGATAAGCCCGACTTGCGTTACGAGCTCGTGATCGCTGATCTCGGCGAGGTCCTGGTGCAAACACAAGCGCAGATCTTCAAGACCGCGCTCGCAGACGGAGGCGTCGTGCGCGGATTCGCCGTTCCAGGTGGCAGGGACATGACTCGTCGAGAGCTGGATGACCTCTCAACCATCGCCAAGGGAGCCGGTGCCAAGGGCCTCGCGTGGCTCCCTGGCCCGCTCGACAAATTCCTTTCCGAATCAGAGATGGCCGGCATCAGGCGCGCGACCGAGGCCGGCCCAGATGACCTCGTGCTCGTCGTGGCCGACAAACGCCGCCGCGCCGAGAAGGTGATGGGCCTCATCCGACAACAGGTGGCGCGAAACCGCAAATTGATCCGAGAAGACGAATGGCGCTTTTTGTGGGTTTATCCGATGTACCTGTTCGAGGAAGATGACGAAGGGAAGCTGACCTATGGCCACCACCCTTTCACCTCACCCATGGAAGGCGACCTCGCTTTCATCGATCAGCGTCCGTATAACGTTCGTGCGCATGCGTACGACATCGTCTGCAACGGCTATGAATTGGGCGGAGGAAGCATCCGCATTCACGAGCGCTCCCTACAGGAAAAGGTTTTCGAGATCCTTGGTCATTCGCCGGAATCAATCCGTGAGCGGTTTGGCCACCTGCTGGATGCGTTCGAGTACGGCGTCCCGCCCCACGGAGGCATCGCGCCCGGAATCGATCGCATCGTGATGATGCTCGCGGGCACCGACAACATCCGTGACGTGATCGCGTTTCCGAAGACGCAGAGTCACCAGGACTTGATGCTCGGCGCGCCGAGCCCGGTCGACCAGGCGCAGCTCGAAGAACTGCACATTCAAGTGGTTCCACCCAAGAAGCCGGCCTCGTAGTATTGGCAGGCTCCCGAAGGGCTGCGGGTGATGTGCGCGTTGCCCAACTAGACAGCATTAGGGACCCCGGAGTCCGGACAGCCGACCAAACGCCCGCTCGACGGGACTTGGAGAGCCAAGGCAGGGGACCCACCTGAGCTCGCTCAGGACAACCCACCCCCGTGACCCGGAGGGAGCACTGTGAACCTGGTCAGGCTGATCCCTCCCGGCCTGATCGTCGGCGTCTTTGCCGTCCTCATCCTGTCCCAGCTGTTCTTCGCCTTCCTGCCCTACCGCCGCCGCGCCTACCTGCCGATCCTCCTGATGACCGCGATCGGGTTCGCGCTCGGCCAGTTCTGGGATTTCATCGGCCTGTCCTCGCTGCGGCTTGGCCAGGCGAACATGCTGCCTGCGGTCGTCTTCGCTCTCTTGCTCCAGCCCCTGGCCCGTTTCGTGCCGCGCCCCAGCCGTGAACCCAAAGAACCCAAGCCGAGCAAGCAGAGCCCGCCCACTTAAGATTGCTTTCGTGTTTGTAGGCTTGGCGCAAGGGGTATTCACACGATGAGCGCGCAGAGCTTCATGTGGCTCGCGTTTGGGGTAGCCGCGCTTCTGGTGGCGTTGGCCCTGGCCGCGGTGCTCATAAGGCTCCGCGGGACCCTTGGAGCGGTGGAAGAGCTTTTGGATACGACGAACGAGGAGATGAAGGAGACGCTGCCCGAGGTTCGGCAGACAATTGGCAATGTCAACGACATCACGGCCGGCTTAAACGTAGGTCTACGGACGGCGGGCGGCGGGGCGGCGGCTGTCGGGCGCGGGATCCGGTCTGCAGTTCATGGCGCGAAGGTGGCGGGTCAGAGCCTAGTTCGAACTGTATTAGGAGGTTAGCGATGGCTGATGAAAGTAACGGTGGTGGCGGTGGGTTTGGCTGGTTCATCCTCGGCGGCCTGATCGGTATCGCTGCCGGCGCGTACATTGCGTCGGGCCCTGGACGATCGCAGGTCGACAGCCTGCGCAGCAAGACCATCGAGCTCAGCGGAAGCGAACCGGTCCAGCGTGCCAAGGACGCGGCACAGCGCGCCCGGCAGATGGTCACCGACCCAGAGCACCCGGTCGGCAAGGCGATCCAGGACGGGGTCGCCGCGGCGAAGCGCAAGCGCGAGGAGCTGGAAGCGACAGCGATGCGCAAGATGCAGCAGACCTCGGACGGCAAGGAATGAAGGAAGAGGAGACGGTGAATTAGGTGGCGAAGCGCAACCTGGCTGAGCTCAAGATTCCGGCGTCGTCGGCGTTCATTCCGGTCGCCAAGCGGGTGGCCACGACGCTCGGCGGCCAGCTGGGGTTCAGCCTGGTCGACCTCGACGAGCTGACGATCGCACTCACGCAGGCGTGTGACAGCGCGATCGCCGCGGCAAGCGACCTCGGCTCCCCGGCCGACCTCAAGCTCACGTACTTCGCCACCGACCGGGCGTTGGTGGTCGACGTCGACCTGATGCCGAGCGGCGCCGCCACCCTTCCAAAGCCCAAGCCGGACGCAGTGGTCGACCAGGAGCTGCAGCGCCTCGCGTACGAGATGATCCGCTGCTTCGTCGACGACTTCCGACCGCAGGTCGAGCCCACCACGGGCCACGTCAGCTTCCGGATGGTCAAGTACCTGGCGAGCTGACCGCCGCCCGCTTTCCAAGAAGCCGAGACTAGAAGTAGTGGCTGCACAACAGCGGATTCCCCGCGAGGAGCTGCGGGCGCTCCACCGCCGCTATCGCGACACCACGGACCCGGCAGAGCGCGAGCGTATTCGCGAGCAGCTCGTCGCGGCATATCACGACTTCGTCTATTTCCTCGCCCGAAAGTTCCAGAACCGCGGTGAGCCGCTGGACGACATCGTGCAGGTCGGCTACCTCGGTCTGATCAAGGCCATCGAGCGCTTCGATCCCGACCTGGGTTTCGAGTTCACGACATTCGCGACGCTGACCGTGGCCGGAGAGATCAAGCGACACTTCCGTGACAAGGGCACTGCGATCCGCTTTCCGCGCCGCCTGCAAGAGCTCCACCAGTCCGTGGTCCGCGTCAACGAGCAGATGAAGAACGAGCTCGGCCGCGAACCAACCGTCGCCGAGCTGGCCGAGCGGCTGGGCGTCACGCCTGAGGATGTGACCGAGGCGATGGAAATGGGGCCGGCGTACATGCCGCTTTCCCTGGACCAGCCGATTGGCTCGAGCGACGGCCAGGACAGCCGGGCCATCGCGGATCAGATCGGCGGCGCCGACCCAGAGCTCGACCGCGTCGAGATGCGCGACGTCCTGGACCGGGCGATGGAGCACCTGACACCACGCGAGCGGGCGATCATGGCCATGCGCTTCTATGAGCAGATGTCGCAGTCGGAGATCGCGCGCCGGCTCGGTATCAGCCAGATGCATGTGTCGCGCCTGCAGCGGGCAGCGCTCGAGCAGCTGCGCAAGTACGTGCCTCAAGAATCGGCGACTTAGTGGCGCTGCTCGAGTCAAAGGCACCAGACGATCCGCTAGCGCTGTTTCGGCGGTGGTATCGGGAGGCGCAGGCCGCGGGTGCGCCCCAGCCCGAGGCGATCGCGCTCGCCACGGCGGGCAGCGCGGGACCGTCCGTGCGCATGGTGCTGTTCAAGGGCATCAAGGACGGATCGTTTGTCTTTTACTCGAACTACGAGAGCCGTAAGGGCCGCGACCTGGCAGAGGACGGGCGCGCGGCGATCGTCTTCTACTGGCCCGCGACCCGCCATCAGGTCCGCGTCTCCGGGACAGTCCGCCGCCTGGATCGCAAGGCATCGCTCGGCTACTTCCGCAGCCGGCCGCGGGGCGCGCAGCTGTCGGCGCTGGCCTCCAGACAGAGCCGCGCTGTGACCTCACGCGACGTTCTCGAGCGTGAAGTCGCGAAGCTGGCCGCGAAGTATCCCGGCGATGTTCCCCTGCCGGCGGACTGGGGTGGATACGCACTCCGCCTGCGCTGGATCGAGTTCTGGGAGAACCGCGAGGACCGGCTGCACGACCGCTTGCGCTACATCCGCACGCGAGGCGATTGGCGAATCGAGCGTCTAGCACCGTAAGCTAGGCGGGCCCCTTGACTGGGAATGAGATCCGCACACGTTTTCTAGAGCATTTCAAGAGCCGGGAGCATCTGGTCCTGCCAAGCGCGTCGCTGGTGCCGCACGGAGACCCGAGCACGCTCTTCATCTCGGCCGGAATGCAGCCGCTGAAGCCCTTCTACCTGGGTTTGAGCGATCCGCCCGCGCCACGGCTCGCCAGCTCCCAGAAGTGCCTCCGCACCGGAGACATCGAGGAGGTGGGGAAGACGGACCGCCACAACACCTTCTTCGAGATGCTCGGCAACTTTGCCCCCACCGGCGACTACTTCAAGGAAACCGCCATCCCGCTCGCATGGGAATTGGTCACCGAGGTGTTCGGGATGCCGATGGACCGGCTCCGCGTGACCATCCACCCGACCGATGACCAGGCATACGAGATCTGGCTGGGGCAGCCGGGCATGACCGCGGCCCAAATCACGCGGCTCGAGGACAACTGGTGGGGCCTCGGCGCTGGACCATGCGGTCCTGATTCCGAGATCTGGTGGGATCGCGGTAAGGAGGTTGGGTGCGGCCGCGACGATTGCGTTCCCGACCACTGCACTCGCTTCACGGAGTTCTGGAACCTCGTGTTTCCGCAGTACGACCAGCGCGGCCCGATAGCTGGCACATCAGGCGAAGCCGTGCTACGAGGCGTGGCCGACGGAAGCCTCCTGCCGCTCGCCCATCCAGGGATCGACACCGGGATGGGACTCGAGCGGATCGCCTACATCCTCCAGGGCAAGACGAACGTTTTCGAAACGGATCTCCTGGAACCGATCATTGAGCGGATCCGCGGGCTGTCAGACAAGCAAGTGACTTTGTCAGAGCGCATCGTGGCCGATCACGTGCGCGCCGCCTGTTTCGTAATGCTGGAGCAGATCACGCCCAGCAACGAGGGCCGCGGTTATGTCCTTCGCAGGCTGATACGTCGAGCAACCGTTCATGCGCGCCGGCTCAACATGCGTTCGCAGCTCGGCGGCCTGGTCGACGAGGTCGTCAAGGTGATGGGCGCTCCCTACCCGGAGCTCGGAGAGCAGGAAACGCTGATCCGCGCCGGCATCAATTCAGAGGAAACGCGATTTCAACACACGCTCGACCAGGGCATGGAGATGTTCGAACGGATCGTCGCGAAGCACCCGCAAACCATTCCTGGCAGCGAGGCATTCAAGCTGCACGACACGTTTGGTTTTCCGATCGATCTCACCCGCGAGTTGGCAGAGGAGCGCGGGCTGCAGGTCGACGAGGAAGCCTTCAAAGCCGCAATGGCCGCGCAGAAAGAGCGTTCTCGCCGCGAGCTCCCCCGTGGATGGTCGGCGATGAAGGACCTACCGAAATCTCAATTCACCGGCTACAGCGAGCTCACCACGCAGACGTCGATCGTCGCCCTGCGCAAGGACGGCAAATCCGTCGACCGAGCGACCGAGGGCGATGACGTAGAGGTATTTCTTGAGCGCACACCTTTCTATGCGGAGTCGGGCGGTCAGGTCGGTGACACCGGCACGATGACGACCGAGAGCAGCCTCCTGCGCGTCGAAGACACACAGAAACCCGCTGATGGCGTGATCGCCCATCTCGGTTCGGTCATCACAGGTGAGCTCAGAGTCGGCGAAGCAGCGACGGCGGCGGTGGATGGCGGGCGACGCCGGCAGATCGCACGTCACCACTCGGCGACTCACCTGCTTCACAAGGCGCTTCGCGAAACCCTTGGCGAGAACGTCGTGCAGAAGGGTTCATGGGTCGGCCCTGACCACACCACCTTCGACATCCCGTTCAACCGTCCAATCAGCAAAGACGAGCTTCGGCGCATCAATCACCGGGTCATGGAAAAAGTGCGAGCTGCCCTGCCGTTCCACGAAAGCCAGAAGCCTTACAGAGAAGCCGTTGCGCAGGGCGCCATGCACCTGTTCGACGAGAAATACGGGGACGTCGTGCGTGTGGTGTGCTTCGGCGACTGGACGTGTGAGCTGTGCGGCGGCACGCATGTGAACAACAGCGCTGACATCGGTACCGCTGTGATCGTGTCCGAGTCAAGCATCGGCTCTGGCCTCAGGCGTATCGACATGGTGGTCGGCGAGGCTGCCGACGACCTGGTCCGTCGCGAGCGCGAGCTCCTGGTGGAGCTGGCACGCTCCTTCAATGCGAGTCCAGAGCAGCTGCCGGCGCGCGTACAAGCGCTTCGCGCTCAGCTCAAAGAAGCGGAGCAGCGGTTGAAGGCGTTGTCGGAGGAGCTGCGCACGGCACGAGTCAAGGGTGGCAACGGCGGCGTGGAGGTCAAACAAGGCAAAGTACCCTTTGTGACGGAGACTGTGAAGGCCTCCAGCCCAGAGGAGCTGGCCGCGTACGCCGATCGATATCTTGACCTCGTAAAGTCCGGTGTCGTAACCGTTGTGGCCGGCGACATGTTTGTCATCAAGGTGTCCAAGGACCTGACCAGCGAATACGATGCCACGCGCCTTGCCGGACTTCTGGGCAAAGGCGGTGGCCAGAAACACCTTGCCCGAGGCAAGCTGAACGGCCCCCCCGAGGAGGCGTTCAAGCGCCTCGAAGAGGCCTTGCGGTGACCAAGTTCAAGTTCCTGCGCAAGCGGAGCGAGTACTACCGCCACTTCACCGTGCTCGACATCGGGACAGACCTGATCAAGGTGCTGGTGGTCCGGCGCGAGGGCCCGGACGGCGAGGTGCTAGGCGTCGGGCGCGAGCCGCAGGCACCGGCCGCGATGTCAGGCGGCGCGATCGCGGACCTGGAGTCGGTGATCCAGTCCAGCAACCGCGCCCTCGAAGCGGCCGAGGACATGGCGAAGACGGTGCCGGGCCAGGTCGTCGTGGGCATCGCCGGCGAGCTCATCAAGGGCTTCTCGTCGACCATCGCGTACCCACGCGAGAACTCCAAAGCGCGAGTGCGCTCCAGCGAGATCTCCACGATGCTGCAGATGGTCCAGCGCCGCGCCTTGCGTGAGGCACAGCACTTGCTCGAGATGGAGCGCAGCTACGGCCAGCTGGAGGCGCGCCTGGTTCATTCGGCGATCACGAACGTGCGCGTCGATGGTTATCCGGTCACGAACCCGGTCGGATTCACTGGCAAGAACCTCGAGGTGACCGTGTTCAACACGTTTGCGCCGATGACTCACATCGACGCGATCGAGACGGTGGTGCGAGAGCTCGACCTCGAGCTCGCGGCCGCGGTCGCCCAGCCATATGCGCTCGCGCGAGCGTGCGCCAGTGAGGAGACCTGGGCTGAAGGCGGCATCTTCGTCGACGTCGGCGGTGGCACGACCGACGTGGCGCTGATCCGCGACGGCGGCGTGGAGGGCACCCGGATGTTCAATCTCGGCGGGCGCGCCTTCACCCGGCGCCTGGCGCTTGCGTTCGGTCTGAGCTACGAGGAGGCAGAGGCCCGGAAGCTGCGGCACTCGGAGGGTCTGCTGTCGGCGGACCAGCACCGCCAGGTCTCCGACCTCCTGAGCGCCGACGCCGAGGTCCTCTTACAGGGTCTGGCGCTGAGCATCAAAGAGCTCTCACGTGGCGAGCGGCTCCCGACCAGCATCTATCTGTGCGGGGGCGGGAGCCTCCTGCCCGAGCTCACGCTCGAGATGGTCAAGAACAACTGGGCCGCAGGCCTCCCGTTCCCGAGGGAGCCGCGGATCCGGCACCTCGTACCGCCTGATGTGCGCAATCTGACCGACTCTACGGGTCAGCTTTCGAGCCCCCAGGACATCGCACCGATGGGCCTTGCGAACCACGCTTTGCGAACTGAAGCCGAGGAGCGCGACACGGTCAACACCGTCATGCGCCGGGTCCTTGGCGGTATAAAGGTCTGAACAGACCCCCAGGAGATTTGTAAACGCCATGGCAACGAACCCGATTTACGTCGAGACCGAAGAGGAAATTCCTGAGCTCGTCGAGCGTCTCCGTCGCTTCAACGGCGAGGACACGATGCTCGTGCTCCCGATGCGTTCGCGCATCGGGCAGAGCCGGTTCAACTTCCAGCTCTTGCGGAATTACGCAGCCCGGATGGGCAAGCGGGTCACTGTCGTTTGCGACGACCCCGCCGTGCAGAAGATGGCCTCGGAAAGCGGCTTTGCCGTCTTCGGGGCCGTCGGCCCGCTGGGCGAGGGCATCGCGACCGAGGCTGAGGCTCCGGCGCCCGTTCGGCGGTGGTGGCAGCGCGGGAGTAGCGCAGCCACGACCCATGTGGGCATAGCAGCGCCGACGAGGCTGCTGACCAAGAAGGCGACCGAGTTGAAGCCCGGCCGTTTCTTGCTCTACCTCACAGCGGCGACCCTGCTGCTCGTCGGGCTGTTCGGGGCGGCGATCTACGTCCCCTCGGCCTCGGTAACGCTGACCGCGCAGGCCGCTCCCTTCACCCAGAAGGATGTCGAGATCCAGGCGCAGCCGGGCAAGGGCACGATCAAGGTGCGGTCCGTGGTCATCTCTCGCTCCAACTCCCAGGGCTTCAAGACCACGGGCCTGATCCATGTCCCACTGGCGCCCGCGACAGGCCAGGTGATCTACAGCAACAACTGTCCCAAGAACAATCACAGCAGCCCCGGCATCTGGCTGTATCGGGGCCAGCGGCTGATCAATGCGAACGGTCTCGTCTTTGCTCAGACGGCGCCCGACACAATGGTTCCTTGGGGCCTGGCGAGCCCTGCGATGGGCATCATCGCGGTCCAGGCCGGATCGCCTGGCAACGTCGGCTCGAGCACGATCTCTGGCTCAAATGCGATCCAGGGCAACAACTTCTCTTGCCTGACGGTCGACAATCCGCAGGCCACCGGCGGCGGAACCGACCCGTCGTCTACGCCGCAGATGACGGTGTCCGACTTCGACGCTGGGCGCGCCCAGCTCGAGCAGGAGCTGCACCAGAGCATCGCCCAAACCCTGGGCACCTCGGGCCAGACGGGCGAGAAGCTCAGCGAGACCATCATCTTCGGGCCGCCGCAGTACACCACCGACCACCAGCCGAACGAAAAGGTGCCGAGCTTCAGCGGGACCATGACCGTCAGCGGCGAGGGCGTCTTCTATAGCGACTCGGACGTGCAGAAGGCCTTCCAGACCTATCTGTCGCAGCGCGTCCCCAACGACCAGCAGCTGCTGACCGAGAGCCCAATCCAGGTCACCTACCGAATCCTCGCCGCCACCGCAGGAGGCAACCTCACGTTCCTCGGCAGCGCGAACGCGTACGTCGCGCCGAAGCTGGATGAGGCGAAGATTCGCTCGCAGATCGTCGGCCGCCCGGTAGCTCAGGCACGCTTCTACCTCGAGCGGCTGCCCATTCGCTCGGTCGCCATCAAAGAGCAGCCCATGACCCTGCCTCTCATGCCGTTGCTGGTCGGCCGCATCTCGCTGCACTACGTCGTCCAGTCGAACGCGCCGGCTCCCGCAGCCACCGGCGGCACCACGGCAACGCCGGCCGCGTCCCCCAGCCCAAGCCCATAGTGCGGATCCTGGCGGTGGACCCAGGGTCAAAGCGGGTCGGCCTTGCCCTGAGTGACCCAACGGAAACCATCGCCCAGGCTCTGGCTTCCGTCCTGGCGGAGCCCGGCGATACGCTTGCAGCGCGCCTGGCAGAGCTCGCAAAGGCGCATGAGGCACGTCGCATCGTCGTCGGCCTGCCGCTGCGACTGAACGGCACGCGAGGGCCCGAGGCGGCGGCGGCGAAGGAGCTGGCTGACGCATTGCGGCGGGCATCCGGCCTCCCCGTCGAGCTTGTCGATGAGCGCATGACCACCGCCGCTGCGGAGCGTTCGCTGATCGCCGGCGGCGTCAAGCGCGACAAGCGCCGGTTGGTGGTGGACGGCGTCGCCGCCACACTCCTGCTGCAAGGCCACCTGGATCGGAAACGTGCCGGCTGAGGATCCCCAATCGATCACGCTTATCGATGAGACTGGGCTCGAGCGCCGGTTCCAGCTGCACGACGCGTTCGACGTCGAGGGAGTGCCCTACTACCTGGTTGAGGCGGAGAACGATCCAACTCAGGTGCTCTTGCTACGTGAGGCGCCCGGTGGCCTGGAGACGGTCGATGGGGAGGAGTTCAAGCGCGTGATCACGGCGCTCGAAGAGGACAAGGTGGAGTGAAGCGGCTCGTGGTCATCCTGCTGGTGATCGCCTTGCTCGGCTTTGGCACGTCTCGAAGCCTTGATTGGTGGAATTTCAACGTGAACACTCCGACCTCGTCGAACAGTCACTCGATCGCATTCCACATCGACCTGGGTGAGACACCGTCCCAGGTGGGGTCGGACCTCTATACGCTTGGTCTAATTCGCAGCACCATCGCCTTCGACTTGTACACGCGAGTTACAAACACCGCGACCAAGTTCCAGGCCGGGAACTTCGCGCTCAACAAGACAATGTCCATGGCCCAGATCGTCGACGCCCTGCAGCACGGCAAGTCCGATCAGAAGGTGATCACGTTCCCGGAAGGCTTTCCACTGAGAGAACAGGCCAAGGTCGTCGAAAACAAGAAGATCGCGACCGCTGCTGAATACCTTGCGGCGGCGAAAGATCCAAGCTGGGCCGCGACCTATACGTTCCTGCCCAAGGTGGCCGGCAACGCCGATGCGCCGTTCGAGGGCTACCTTTTCCCAGACACCTACTTGATCGATCCGAACGCGGGTGTGCGCGGGTTGATCAAACAGCAGCTCGACCAGTTCGGGGTCATCTTCTCGGCCGACCTGCGCGCGCAGATCGCCCAGGCCACGGCCGCCCGCCCCGCCGAGACGATCCAGTCGATCGTCATCCTGGCCTCGATGGTGGATCGGGAAGCCAACGCCGCTACCGCGAGCGATCGCGGCAACGTGTGCAGCGTCTACTACAACCGGCTCAAGATCAACATGACGCTAGGTGTGGACGCCACGCTCATCTACGCGCTCGGCAGGCTGACTCCCGAACCCACGGCCGCCGAGCTGCAGCTCAACTCGCCGTACAACACTCGGACCCACGCCGGACTTCCGCCCGGACCGATCAGCAACCCCGGCAAAGCCGCCCTGCTGGCCTGCATCAACCCACCGCAGACCCAGTACCTCTTCTATTTCACCGACCGGCAAGGCGTCACTCACTTCGAGGCCAACCAGGCCGATTTCGATCGCGATATTCAGAAGTACGGCGTGAGCGGCAGCTGAAGGTCTTTCTACTCGGCCACGAAATCTCCTACTCCCGAAGCCCGCACATGCACAACTCGGCATTCGGCGCACTCGGCCTGGACTGGACGTATGAGCTGCTCGACGTAGCGCCGGCCGAGCTGTCTACAGCGATGAGACGTCTGCGCGACCCCGATGTGGCGGGGGCCAATGTGACGATCCCTCACAAGCAGGCGGTCATGCGGCACATGGATGCCATTGACGCGGAAGCCGTCAGAGCGCGCGCTGTGAACACGATCGTCCGCGACGGTGACCGGCTGGTCGGATCGAACACCGACATAGCAGCGATTCGCTCCGCAATCGCAAGCCTCGGCGTCGAACCGAAAGGCGCAAAGGCGGTCATCCTCGGCGCCGGCGGATCGGCTCGTGCAGCGGCGGTTGCGCTCGACGGAGCGCACGTGACCTTCGTATCAAGGCATCCCGAAGACGTCGATGTGCCCGGCCGGACCGTCAAGTGGGAAGACGCAGCGCTTCAAGCGCTCGTCAGGTCCGCGGATCTCCTCGTGAACGCCACGCCACTCGGCCGGCGCGAAGAGATGCCGATCCGGCCCGCAGCACTGCCCAGCCACGGGGCGGTCATCGACCTGGTCTACGTCACCGGTGGAACTCCGCTTGTCCGGAAGGCGCGTTCGCTGGGGCTCCCCACGATTGACGGCTGGGAGATCCTGCTCGCGCAGGGCGCGAGGTCATTCGAGTTGTGGACCGGGCTGTCCGCGCCGGTGAGCTCGATGCGCGAGACTTTGCAGCCGTGAACTTTGTCGCCTCCTCGAGCTCGCTTTTGCTTGTCCTGGGCTGGGCGGTCATCGGCGCCGGAGTCGGCTGGTTCGTTCGGTGGGGCTCGGTGCGGCTGGCAAAGCTGGAAAACCTTGACCTGGAGCCTGGCCACAAGGCATGGCAGGTCTACGGGCCACCGATTCTGTGCGCCCTGCTGTTCGGGATCTTTGCGGCCCACGTGAGCTCGATTCCGGTGCTCGTGCTGCGCAGCGTGTTCGTGGCCGTGCTCCTGCAGGTCATATTCTTCGACTTCGAGCACCGCCTGATCCTCGATCGCGTGATGTTCCCGTCGATGGCGCTGGCGCTGCTGCTCAGCCTGACGGGCGACCCATGGTTTTCGGGGCATGACCGCTGGCATGGAATCGCGACCGGTCTGGGGGCCGGGGTGTTGTTCCTGCTCCTCGCACTCGGCGGCTCACTGCTTTTCAAAACCGAGGCGATGGGTTTTGGCGACATCAAGCTCGTTACGTTCATGGGCCTGCTGCTGGGCCCCTTACCGACTGTGCAGGCACTTTTCTATGGCGTATTTCTAGCCGGCGTTGGCGGCGTGGCCGTCATCATTTGGCGCCGATCCATGAAGGGGACGATCGCTTACGGTCCATACCTGGCGGCCGGCGCTCTGATCGCGCTCTACCAACTGCCACAATAGGCGGGCATGAGCAACCTCCTGCCCGGCGAGAACCTAGTCCTCAAGGACCACCCTCACTGGGTCGTCCTGATCAAGTCGGTTTGGGTCCCAATCGTCCTCGTGGTGCTTGTTGTTATCGCCGACTTCACGATCCTTTTGAGCAACTACAACACGTGGAACCTGCCGGCTCACTTTCGGACTTTTCTGACCCTAGGCGTGCTGGCTTTGGCGGGACTCTGGCTCATCGCGGTCTGGATCCGCTGGCAGTCGACTACGTACACACTCACCGACCAGCGCATCAAGATCGAGACCGGGGTCTTCGGCCGGCAGGAGAAGGTCATCCCGATCGACCGCGTCCAGGACTGCACCACCAGGATGTCGCTCTTGGGGCGCATGCTCGGCTACGGCCGGGTCGAGATTGACGCCGCCGGCGCGCAGGGCGCTGAGATTCTCGACCACCTGCCCAATCCAGGCGCGTTCCGCGACCAGGTCTTCATGCAAACGGAGAAGCGTCGAGGCGTACCGGCGGCCGCACCGGCGACGCCGGCCAGCCCCAGCGGAATCTGATTCGCCGTCCAATCGCGCTCCTGGGCTTCATGGGTTCGGGTAAGAGCGTCGTGGGGTCGCTGGTGGCTGAGCGCACGAAGGCCCCGTTTCACGACCTCGACCGCATGATCGAAGACGAAGCCGGGATGCCGATCCCCGAGATTTTCGCCATGGGAGGCGAGGCAGCCTTTCGCACGCTGGAGACACGCGTGCTCCCTGGCGCCTTGCAGTCCGGGTCGGTGGTGGCGCTCGGAGGCGGCACCCTGATCGACGACTCGAACTTCCGTCTCGTAGCCGAGTTGTCGTCTACCGTGTACCTCGAGGTTCCCTTCGAAACGATGTGGGAGAGGATTCGGAAGCTCACCGGCAGGCCGCTCGCGTCCGGCAGATCGCGAGAGGAGGTCGAGTCGCTGTTCGAGCGGCGGCGCCCTCGGTACGAGCAGGCGCTCCACCGTGTGGACGGCGATCGCCCGCCTGCAGTCGTTGCGGACGAGGTGATCAAACTTTGGTCCGCCTGATCCTCGACTCGTCGACCGGAAGCTACCCGGTCGTCATCGGCAGCAACATCCATCGCGAGCTGCGCAGCGTCGTCACTCGGCTGGATCCAACCGGAGTGGCGATCATCACCGACTCGAACGTCAGGCCATGGGCGGTGAAGGTCGCGAAGACGATCAAGCGCGCGGGTCTCAAGACTGCGATCCACGCCATCCCGGTCGGGGAGCGATCGAAATCCATGCACCAGCTGCAAGAGGTGCTGGCATTCCTCGAGCGCCAGCGCATCGATCGGGGCGGCTGCGTGATCGCGGTGGGGGGCGGCACGGTGGGAGATCTCGCCGGCTTCGCTGCCGCGGTCTGGCAGCGGGGCATCCGCCTGGTCGGCGTACCGACGACACTCCTGGCGATGGTGGATTCGAGCATCGGAGGCAAGACTGGGGTCAACGGGACCCGCTCCAAAAACGCCATCGGAGCTTTCTGGCAGCCGTCCGCTGTCATCTCCGACCTCGCATGCATCGAAACGCTGCCCGCGACGAGCTACCGGGATGCCTTCGCCGAGGTTGTAAAGTACGCCGTTGCCATGGACCGGGGCCTTTTCGACCTCCTACAGAAAGAACGGCCTCGCCTTGTCGCCGGCGACGACCCGGCGATGCTCCAACGGGTCGTGTTTCGCTGTGTCGCCGCCAAGGCGCTCGTCGTTGCAAAGGACGAGCGTGAGAAGGGACCGCGGGCGATCCTCAACTACGGACACACCGCAGGCCACGCGCTCGAGGCAGCCAGCGGCTTTCGCGTCTCGCACGGGCGGGCGGTTGCGTTCGGCATGCGAGTCGCCGCGCAGATCGCTCTGTCGATGGAGCTGTGCAGCAAGCGATTGGTCGAATCGCAGGACGAGCTGCTCACCGAGTACGGGCTGCCAGACCGGGTTCCGCATGTCGACCCGGGCCGCCTGCTGGCCGCGATTCCTCGAGACAAGAAGGCGCTTCGCGGCAAGGTCGCATGGGTCATGCCGCGCCGCCTCGGCCACGCCGAGATCGGGCACGCCGTTCCATCTCCGCTGGTGCGGCGAATCGTGACGCGAGCGCTCGCATGAAGCGGATCGTCATCGTCAACGGACCGAACCTGAACCTGCTCGGGAAGCGGGAACCGCACATCTACGGCACCCGGTCGCACGCCGACCTCGTCAAGACGGTTCGCGCGAAGGCACGCGAGCTCGGCGTGACCGTGAGCGTCTTCCAGAGCAACGATGAAGGCGAGATCGTCGATTTCCTGCAGAAAGAAGCGCCCGGTGCGCTGGGAATCGTGATCAACCCAGCGGCGTTGTCTCACTACTCGCTCGCTCTGTTTGATTGTCTGCAGGCGCTCGACGTTCCAACCGTCGAGGTCCACATTTCGAACATCCACGCGCGTGAAGAGTTCCGTTCGAAAAGCGTTACGGCACGCGCCGCGCGAGGCGTGATTACCGGGCTGGGTTTTGCGGGATATGGACTTGCAATGGAGTACTTGGCAAAGCTGTGACAGACCACAGCTTCGCCTGGGCAAAGCCGTGATCTCGACCAGCGACTTTCGCAACGGGACGATGTTCGAGATGGACGGTCAGCTGCTGCAGGTCGTCAACGTCGAGCACATCAAGCTGGCCCGGGCAGGCGCCGTCATCAAGGCGAAGCTGCGCAACCTGATGACGGAGTCTATATTCGAGCACAGCTTCCGCAGCGGTGACAAGTACAAGACGGTTCGCATCGACAAGAACGAGGCGACCTACCTGTACGCCGACGGCTCGCATCACTACTTCATGGACACGCAGACCTACGACCAGGTTCCCGTCGATGAAGAGCTCCTGGAGTCTGTGCTCCCGCTCCTGAAGGAAGGCAGCACCGCTCACCTGCTGCGGTACCAGGACCGCCTCATTGGCGTCGAGCTGCCGATCAATGTGGAATTGAAGGTTGAGTCGACTGATCCAGGCTTCAAGGGAGACACCGTTTCGGGTGGGACGAAGCCCGCCAGGCTCGAGACCGGGGCCACGATCCAGGTTCCGCTCTTCATCCAGCCTGGCGATGTGATCCGGGTCGACACTCGAACCCAGAGCTACATGGAGAGGGCGTAGCGGCGGTCCCAGGCGGTAGCATGCCCCGTATGGGACAGAACGGCTCTCTGGGAGCGGTCCGAGTGGCCAATGAGGTGATCGCCAGCATCGCGGCGCTCGCCGCGTGCGAGGTCGAAGGCGTCGAAGGCATGGATGAGGCCGCCGCGCGGCATTTCGGTGACTGGGTGCGCCGCCAGTCTGCGCATCGAGGGGTGCGCGTGCACATCGAGACCGATCGCTCGATCCACCTCGAGGTCTTCATCACCGTGGCGTCGGAGGCGAAGCTGGCCGAGGTCGCGGGTTCGGTACAGAGCAACGTCGTCGAAGCGACCGAGCGGATGCTCGGCCTGGAAGTGGGGGAGGTCAACGTCTTCGTTTCGAGCGTCGCCTTCGCCAGCTAGATCTAGGTGGGCAAGCGGCACCAGGCCAGAGAGCTGGCGCTCAAGACGCTGTTCCAGCTCGAGGCGGCGGATGACGACACCGAAGAGGTCCTGCGCTACCACGCCGCCGAGGGCGCGGCGACGCCAGACGTCGCGACTTTCGCGCTGCAGCTCGTCCAGGGCGTGATCGCCAACCGCGAGAAGCTCGACGCCATCCTCAGCGAGGCGTCCGAGCACTGGAAGCTCGGCCAGATGGCGAAGGTCGACCGCATCATCTTGCGCATCGCCGTCTACGAGATTGCCATCGATCGCCACGTGCCCACCAAAGCTGCGATCAACGAGTCGATCGAGCTGGCCAAAACCTTCTCGGGAGACGAGGCCGGCCGGTTCGTCAACGGCATCCTCGGCCGTGTCGCCGCCACTGCAACTTGAGCCAGGCGGCGCCAGAACGCCCAACCGAGCCTGCCCGCTTCGAGGAGGTGCTCACCACGCTCGAGAAGACAATCGCCGAGCTGGCCGGGGGCACCGCTCCGCTCGAGGAGCTTGTGGCCGCGCACCAGCGGGCGCTGGTCCTTCTTGCCGAGGCGCAGTCGCGTCTCGAGGAGCTGAAGGCTCGCGCCGACCAGATCGCCCGGCAACTAACGTGAGCGCGTGAAATTTCTTCTCGCCCCGCTGGTGGCCTGGGCGATCGCCCAGGCGGCCAAGGTGATCCTCACCTCGATGCGCCAGCGGAGGCTGAACCTGAGGGTCCTCGCCGAAACCGGCGGCATGCCCAGCAGTCACGCGGCCATCGTCATGGGCTTGACCACAGCAGTCGGTAAATATGCGGGCGTCTCTTCCGCTTCCTTCGCCATCGCCCTTATCTTCTCGTTCGTGGTGATGTACGACGCCGCCGGACTGCGCCGGGCCGCCGGCCGGCAGGCTGCCATCCTGAACCGCTTGGTCGAGGACCTCATGCACATGCGTGGCGTGCAGGAACAGAGGCTGCGCGAGCTGCTCGGGCACACGCCATTCGAGGTCGTGGTCGGCGCGCTGCTTGGGTTTGTCGTCGGGCTGATCCCATGGGCGGGATAGAGCTTGCATGGCTCTGATGGCGATGCCTCGTCTTGACGTGATGCTCACCAAGCGCGGCCTCATCGAGTCGCGACAGCGTGCCCAGGCGCTGATCCTGGCCGGCAAGGTGCAGGTCTCAGGCGAGACCGTGCGGCGACCCGATCGTGCGGTGCGCGACGACGATGTCATCACCGTCGACGAGACCCCGAGCTACGCGAGTCGAGGTGCGCTCAAGCTCGGCCCGGCGCTGGATCGCTTCCAGGTTGATCCGCAGGGCCGCGTGTGCGCGGACATCGGCGCGTCGACCGGTGGCTTCACGGACGTGCTGCTGAGGCGCGGCGCGATGAAGGTGTACGCGATCGACGTCGGCCGTGGCCTGATCCACTGGCGCCTTCGTCAGGATCCGCGGGTCGCCGTGATCGAGCGAACGAACGCGCGAGATCTCGAGACCTTCCCGGAGCCTGTCAGCCTGATCGTTGTCGACGTTTCCTTCATCAGCCTGGAAAAGGTGCTGCCGGCCCTTCGGCGCGCCGGTCCGAATGCGGAGGTCGTGGCGCTGTTCAAGCCGCAGTTCGAGGTTGGCCGTACAGAGGTGGGGAAGGGTGGCATCGTCCGTGATCCGGCCACCATCGAGGCCGCGCTGCAGAGGTTCCGTGATTGGTGCCTGCCCAACGGGTACGAGATCGCGGACGAGGCGCCGTCCGAAATCACCGGAGCGGAAGGCAACCAGGAATTCTTGATCCATCTCTTGCACCGGTGAACGTCTGCATCCTGCGTGGGCCGCGGGCGGAGCAGTCGGTGATCGACCGCGCCATCGCGCTTTTGAAAGATCGCGGCGTTGAGGGCTGGGAGGGCGACCGCGATGGCCCGGCGACCGCGATCATCAGCCGCCTAAAGGACACAGCCCTCGTCGTCACGCTTGGCGGCGACGGCACGTTTCTGGCCGGCGCTCGGCTCGCTGCGCCGCGGGGCATTCCAATCCTTGGAGTCAATCTCGGGCGGCTTGGCTTCCTCACCGAGCTGGAGGAAGACCAGCTCGATCAAGGGCTGGTGCACTTTCTCGATGGCGAGTATCGGATCGAGGAGAGGACCATCCTCCAGGTGGTGCTTTGCCGCGGTGAAAGAACGGTTGCCCGATCGATCGGTCTCAACGAGGTGGTCGTTGACCACTCAGGCGCGGCGCGGATGCTGAGAGTCGAGATCGACGTCGGCGGCCAGGCTGTCGGCGTCATCGATGCCGACGGCATCATGGTGGCGACCGCGACAGGTTCTACGGCCTACGCTCTGGCCAGCGGCGGACCAATCCTCGAACCAACCCTTCGCGACCTGGTGCTCGTGCCGATGAACCCATTTGCTCTGACGGTCCGTCCGATCGTTTTTCCACCCGGCCAGGACATCACGCTGTCGGTGCTGCGCGGGCCTGCTGAGATGAGAATCGACGGTCGTCGGGGCAGGTCGGTCGCGACCGGTGACACGGTTCGCTGCGGCTCGCATCCTCGCCGCCTGAAGGTGATTCGGTTCGGACCTCCGGAAGAGTTTTACCGGCGGTTGGGCGAGAAGCTCGGCTGGGGCCGCCCGCTCGTCCCGAAATAGTGCTCAAAGAGCTCAGAGTCCGCGACTTGGCGCTGGTCGCGGAGTGCCGCGTTCGCTTCGGGTCCGGCCTCAACCTCCTCACCGGCGAGACCGGCAGCGGCAAGTCGCTTATCGTCGATGCCCTGAGCCTCGCCCTCGGTTCACGTGCCGGAGCCGACCAGGTGCGCCACGGGGCCGAACGCGCCACCGTGGAGGGCTCATTTGAATCGGGCGGTGCTGCCCTGGTGCTCCAGCGGGAGCTCGGCAAGCGCAGCTCGGCCCGAATTGACGGGCGTACCGCGCCGGTCGAAGCGCTGCGCGAGCTCGGGCGCAGCCTTGTTGCGCTTCACGGCCAGCATGAGCACCACGCGCTGCTCGACAGCGATACGCAAACCGAGCTGCTGGACGGGTACGCAGGTGCGATGGAGATGCGGGGCGCGGTGGGAGCAAGTCACTCCGCCTGGATCGAGGCCGGCAACAGGGTCCGGGACCTCGAACAGCTGCGCTCCCGCGGCCAGCGCGAGCAGGAGTACATGCGCTGGCAGCTCGATGAGCTGCGCAGCGCCGACCCTCGACCGGGCGAGGACGAAGAGCTTTCGGCCGAACGCGCAGCAGCCAGGCACGCGGCTCGCCTCGCCGAGCTGGGGCACCAAGCGATCGAGGCCTTGCATGAGGACGGAGTGGCACGAGCGGCCGCCGCCATCCGATCGGCGGCTGAGCTCGACCCTCGGCTTGGCGAACAGGCGTCGCGGCTGGAAATGCTCGCTGAGGAGTCGTCGGACGCCGCTGCCGATCTCCGGCGGTATGGCGACGGGCTGAATGCCGACTCGGGGCGGCTGGAGGCCATCGAATCGCGACTTTCGGTCCTCGATGGGATCAAGCGCAAGTACGGCGGCACACTGGAGTCCGCGCTCGAGGAGCTGCGCCGGCTGGAGCTGCAGCTTGGCGCAACGCAAGACCTCGAAGGGTCGGTCGCGACCGCTCAGGCGGAGCGCGACCGATGCCGCGCCGACCTGGAAGCGGCGGCTGGGCGCTTGACCGAGGCCCGGAAAGGGGCCGCCCGCCGGATGCAGAAGGCAGTCGCCCGCGAGCTGACCGGCCTGCGCCTCGAAGGGGCGCGCTTTGAGATCGAGCTCACGCCTGGTGCCGAGATCGGGCCCATCGGCGCCGAAGGCGCGGAGATGATGTTCTCAGCGAACCCAGGAGAGCCGCTGCAACCGCTGGCGCGGGTGGCCTCAGGGGGCGAGCTCGCTCGGGTGATGCTCGCCATCAAGACCGTGGGAGCTGACGCGGACCAGCTGCCGACGCTGGTGTTCGACGAGGTGGATGCGGGGATCGGCGGGGAGGCCGCGGTGCAGGTCGGGCTGCGCCTGAAGGCACTTGGCTCGCGACACCAGGTGCTGGTAGTCACGCACCTGGCGCAGATCGCCGCGTTCGCCGATCACCACCTCCTGGTCGAAAAGTCGCCCGGCCCTGACGGACGAAACGTGGTGTCTGTGCGCGAGCTGACCTCGGATGAGGAGCGGGCGCGAGAGCTGGCGCGGATGATGAGCGGCGGCGTCACGCCCAAGGCGGTGGCACGAGCCCACGAGCTGTTGGAAGAGTCCAGGCGATAGTGGCCAAGCTGTTCACCGGCCCGGAAGATCGACGCATCAAGCGCGCCCTCTGCATCGTCGCGCACCCGGACGACATCGAGTTCTACTGCGCGGGGGCGGTCCTCTTGATGGCTCGCCATGGCGTGGCCGTCGACGTTGTCCTCGCCACATCAGGCGACAAGGGCGCCAGCGACGCGAGCAAGTCTCGCGCCAAGATGGCGCGAATTCGCGAGCGCGAGCAAGAGCTGGCCGCGGACGTGCTGGGCGTGAAGCGTGTCACTTTCCTTCGCCATCCTGATGCGGAGCTGGTCGAGAGCCTCGAGCTGCGCGAGGAGTTCGTGCGCGAGATCCGCACCACGAAGCCCGACGTTCTTTTCACGTTCGATCCCAACGTCCCCTATCGCTTTCATCCGGACCATCGCGTGGTCGGACGTGTGGCTCTCGACGCGGCGTGGCCGAGCGCCCGCGATCCCCTCAGTTTCCCGAAGGCGGGACCACCACACGAGACGGCGGAGGCATGGTGCTTCGGCGGCCTGCAGCCTACGCTAGAGATCGACGTTGGCGACGTGCTCAGCAAGAAGATCGAGGCGCGCCTGGCCCATTCGAGCCAGACTCGCAGCCCCGCCGCCCTAATGCGACGCTGGCGCGCCACGGCCCGCATCGAAAAGTTCCACCAGGTGAACCTGCGCTAGCCTTACCCCTCGTGGACGTTGGTCCGAGACTCGACGTCAAGACGCCGGTGTTCGAAGGGCCGCTCGAGCTTCTCCTCGCGTTGGTAGAACGCGAAGAGCTCGACATCTTTCAGGTGTCGCTGGCGAAGGTGACCGACGCGTACCTGGTGGAGGTCGCTGCTCGGGAGGTTGCGAACCCGCAGGAGATGGCGGAATTCCTGTGGATGGCGGCGCGCCTGCTGCTGCTCAAGTCGATTCGCTTGCTGCCCGGAGAGCCGGCCACCGAGGAGGAGACCGACCTGCTGGGATGGGAAGAGGACGTCCGGCGCAGGCTCGAGGAGTACCGCGCCTACAAGGAGATGGCAGGCGAGCTGATGGACCGGGCGGAGCGGGATTCCGTTGCGTTCCCGCCGCCGGCTCGGGCGGTCGAGCCGGGCGGCCAGGAAGAACCGCTGGAGGTCGAACTGCTGCTCGTCGCCTTCAACAGTGTCCTGTCGCGCATCCCGCCGCGCCCGCTCGTCGTGACGGGCCGCTCGTGGACGCTGCAGGAAAAACTCGACCTGATCACCGAACGGCTTCGGCGCGGACCGATCGAGCTCGTGGAGCTGATCCTCGAGTCGGAGGATCGTCTCGAGGCCGTCGTGACTTTCGTTGCCGTCCTGGAGCTGCTCCGGCGATCGCTCGTGCGCATCCAACAAAGAGAGCGCTTCGGTCCTATCCATGTCGAAGCGCGAGAAATCGAAAGAGACACGGTCGGTGAGTGACGTCTCCGCCGCATTGGAGGCGATCCTGTTCAGCTCCAACCGGCCTCTGAAGCTGCGCGAGCTGCAGCAGGCGACAGACACGGATCGCACCGCGGTCGAGCTGGCGCTCGGCGAGCTTCGCGAGGCGCTGGCCGGACGCGGTGTGATGCTGATGCGGCACCACGACGAGATTCACCTGGCGACGCGGCCCGAGTACACGGCCGCGGTGCGCCGGGCGCTCCGCCCAGAGGTGTCGGGCAAGCTCTCGCCGGCCGCCTACGAAACGCTCGCCATCGTGGCCTATCAGCAGCCGGTCCCCCGAGCGCGGATCGAAGACGTGCGAGGTGTGAACTGCGAGAGCGTCCTGACCAACCTCGAGCTGCGCGACCTGATCACCGAGGTCGGGCGGGGCTCCGGGCCGGGCCAACCGAAGCTGTACGGCACCACCATGAGATTCCTCCAGGTGATGGGCCTCGAGTCGCTCGATCACCTTCCGACGCCGCGACTCGAAACGAATCAATCAGGTGCAGCATCGAGCGGACTAGCTCTAACCAAGAACGCCTGAACCGCTTCCTGGCACGATCCGGTGTGGCCAGCCGTCGTGCCGCAGACGAGCTGATCGCGTCTGGAGCGGTCCGCGTCAACGGGCAGACTCCGCCCAAGACAGGCTTGTTGATCGACCCAGACAATGACAAGGTCACCGTCAACGGCCTCGCCGTCAAACCTGTCACGCGTCACCGGTACATCGTGTTGCACAAGCCGCTTGGCGTCATCACCACCGCGAAAGACGAGTCGTCGAGAACCACTGTTCTCGACGTGGTTGGGGACGAAGGTAAGGGCGGCCACCGTTTGTTCCCGGTCGGTCGCCTGGACGCCGACACCTCCGGCCTGCTCTTGCTGACAGACGATGGCGACCTTGCATATCGACTCACGCACCCGGGCTACAAGGTGGCCAAGGAGTACATCGCGTTTGTCACGGGCAACCCCAGCACCGCCGACCTCGAGACGCTGCGCCGCGGCGTCAAGCTCGATGACGGAGTGACCGCGCCCGCTGACGTAGAGGTGCTTCGCATCACGCCCGGCAGCCGCGAATCAGGGATTGCCGAGGTCCGGGTCGTGATCCGTGAGGGTCGTCACCGCCAGGTCCGCCGGATGCTGCACGCCATAGGCCACAAGGTTCAATCGCTGCGGCGCGTGGGATTCGGGCCGTTGAAGCTGGGTCGCTTGAAGGTCGGCGGCTGGCGTGTGCTGGGCGAGGCAGAGGTGGCAGCGCTGCAGCGCGCGGTTCGCGGCACCGAAAAGTGATTGTCGCGATCGACGGAGGAGTTGCCTCAGGTAAGTCGGCCGTGGGGCGCCGCGTCGCCGAAAAGCTGGGCCTTCAATTTGTCGACAGCGGCTTGATGTACCGCGCCATCACTAGGCTCGCCGCTGAGCGCGGCATCGACCCGCACGATTCTGAGGCGATCACGCGCCTGGCGCAGACAACGGAGGTGAGGGTCGACGGCGAGCGGGTGTGGGCAAACGATTTAGAGCTGACGCAGGGGATCTATGACGCCGACTATGCCGACGCGCTGCCGTTGATTTCCGCCATCCCCGGCGTACGTGAGGCGCTCGTCGCACAGCAGAGGCGGATGGGGGGGACTGGTGTCGTGATGGCCGGGCGTGACATTGGGACAGTGGTGTTTCCGGACGCGGACTACAAGTTCTTCCTTGTCGCGAGCCTCGACGAAAAGGTTCGGCGCCGAGCTGCCCAGTACGAGCGTCGGGGAGAGCGCGTGGATGAGGAAGCGATGCGCAAGGAGGTCGTGGATCGCGATCGTGTGGATATGCAGCGTGCGGTCGCTCCACTTCGGCCTGCGCCGGACGCCGTGGTGATCGACACCGATCATCTCGACGTCGAGCAGGTCGTCGAGCTGATCCTGAAGCACATCGCCGAGCAGTCGACGGGCACGTGAGACCTCTGGTCGGTCGGCGAGAGATTCGGTGTCCAGGCGGGCCAGATGCTAGGCGCCGCCGAGCACCGCAGCGATGCGTATTCGACATACTCAGAGCGCGGAGCGGAGGCGGCAACAACGCAGATGGCCTGCATAGGCGCCGAAGATTCGCCGACCGTGCCGGAGGGCTCACGTCGTGATTTACGCGTTTCTGCGCTGGCTGATGCGCCTGATGACCCAGACCTACCTGATTGGTCTGTTCAAGGTCGTCGGGGTAGAGAACGTTCCGCGCGCCGGGCCTCTGATCATCTGCCCCAACCATTCGGCGACGCTGGACCCGCCGATGGTCCCGGCGTTCCTGCCTCGCGGCGACACCTGGAGCATGGCGAAGTCGGAGTACTTCAAGCACCCGCTCTCAAATTTCATCTTCCGGGCGTACCACGCGTTCCCGGTAGTACGCCACACGGCCGATCGGGCGGCCCTGAAGTGGTCCTTCGACCTGCTCAAGGCAGGGCACGCGCTGATCATCTTTCCAGAGGGGACACGCATCGAATCCGGCCTCCTCGGGCCGCCGGAGCCTGGGGCGGGATTTCTCGCGCAGAAGGCGGGATGCTCTGTCCTGCCCGTGGGGTTGACCGGCACGCGTGAGTGCCTGCCCAAGGGGGCGCGCTGGCCTCGCCGGACGAGGGTGTCCATCACGTTCGGCAAGCCGTTCGTCGTCCTCCCGAAACGAGCGGACGGCACGCGTGTGTCGCACACGGAGGCTTCCGAGGCGATCATGCTCGCGATCGCCGAGCTGCTGCCGCCAGAGCAGCGGGGCCTGTTCAGCGACGTGGAGACACTCCGAACGAGGCTGGCTGGCGTGACCAGTCCCCTCCACCGCAAGGGGGAGGGCTAGGGTGGGGGGCCGCCCCCTTGAGGTAATAGCCCTAGCCGATCGCGGGTCGGGCCCAGTCGTCCTCGGTGAGGCTGCCCAGCGCCGGGTTGAAGCAGGCGTCGAACGCCTCCTTCAGGGTCTGCGGAGTCAGGCGCGGCGGCTCCTGCCGGTAGTTGGCGAGGTCGACGAGTCGCGCGATCAACGCGCGCGGGTGAGACCCGCGAAGTGGCTTCTTGCCGTAGAGGTTGTTGAGCAGGTAGCCGATCGCCTTCTCATCGAACGCCACGCCCTGGCGGTCGCACTCGTACCGAAGGATGCGGCCGAAGGCCTCGGGCGACGGGTTGCCGACGCCGATCTTGTACGCCATGCGGCGCAGGAAGGCCTCATCGACCAGCTCTGTCGGGGAGAGGTTGGTGGAAAAGACGACTTGGCACAGGAAGGGCAGCTCGATCTTGCGACCTGATGCAGACAGGTCCAGGTAGTCGACCTTCTTCTCCATCGGCACGATGAACCGGTTTAGGAGCCGCATGGGCGGCACCTCCTGCCTGCCGAAGTCGTCGATGACGAACACCCCTGCGTTGGCCTTCCACTGCAGCGGCGCTTCGTAGTAGCGGTTGGACCCGTCGTAAGTCAGGTCCAGCTGCTGCAGCTTGAGCTCACCGCCCGCCACGACCACCGGGCGCTCCACCTTGACGAGCCTGCGATCGACGGGCTGCTCGCCCTCCGCGATCTTGTGGTACACGGGATCGATCACGCGAATGATCTCGTCCCCGACAGCGACCGCGTGGGGGATCTCGATCGGCGCACCCATCAGCAGGGCCATGCGCTCGGTGATCGTGCTCTTGCCGTTGCCGGGAGCGCCGAAGATGAACAGCGACGCGCGCGAGACCATGGCGCCGCCGATCTGATCGATCACGTGTTGCTCGAGCTCCAGGGTGCCCAGAGCCTTCTTCAGGGCAGTGTCGGTGACGTTGGCCTTGCCGGCGACCTGCGAGCGGACGAGGCCGAGGTAGTCGTCGAAGTTGATCGGGCACGGCCCGAGGTAGCGCGTCTGCACCGCGGACATCTCAGACGCGCGCTGCCGTCCCGCGCTCGACACGACATAGTTCATGCGCACCGGGATCGGCCGGCCCTCCACGCTGGGGTCGTTCGAGAAGCCCATGGTGTCCATGAGCTGTGACTTCTGAAACTCTTCGATGATCGGCTGCAGCGTCTCGAACGGGAGCCCAAGCCGAGTCTCGACGGCCGCTCCGCTCAGCTGGTCGGCGAACGCGATGGTCCGGAGGAGGAGGCTCGCGACGAGGTCACGCCGGACGTGCAGGTCCTCTAGTCGCTTGGGTGCCTCGATCGCGCCGGTTAACATCGGGCGCAAATATAGCAACCGCCGCTTGGCTTAGACCCTGCTTCGAACATCCTTACGTAGAATCCACCTAGCGGTGCCGGAATACGCAGCCCTCGACCTCGAGACCACCGGTCTGGACCCGGCTCGAGATCGAGTGATCGAGGTGGGCGCGGTCGCCTTCACCCCGGAACGCGTCACTACGACGCTCGAGCGCCTGGTCGATCCAGGTCGCGCCGTCCCCGAGATCGTCCTCCGGTTAACAGGGATAAGGCAGGACGAGCTGCGTGGCGCGGCCAGCCCCGAGTCAGCCCTGGGCGAGCTGGCTGACTTCCTGCGCGGCCGTCAGCCGGTCGGGCACGGCGCCCGGCTCGACGTCGACTTCCTGGCCGCGGCAGGACTGTGGGACCCGGAGACGGAGATCCTCGACACCCTTGACGTGGCGCGAATCCTTCTACCGTCGGCTGCCAGCCACAGCCTTCCCCTGCTGGCCACCGAGATGGGCTTCAACCAGCCGCGACCTCATCGCGCGCTGGACGACGCCGACGCAACGCGCCAGCTGCTGCTGCGGCTGCGCGAGGAGGCGGCGGCTCTCGACGAGACTCTGAAGGAGTCGATGCTGGCCCTCGTGGCCCCGTATGGGTGGTCCATCGCACGCTTCTTCGCCGACGCGCTCACGGCGCCAAACCCCGAACCCGATCTGACCTCGGACCAGGTTGTCGACTCGGTCAGGGGAGTGGCGGCCGAGCCCCCTCCCGACGACCCCGCACTGATGACCGCACTCTTAGGTCCGGAGGGACCCCTGGCCGGCCTGCTTCCGGGCTACGAGCACCGCGAGCCGCAGCTGCAGATGCTGCTGGCCGTGGCGCAGATCCAGGCTCGCGGCGGCACGCTGGTGGTCGAGGCCGGCACTGGCACGGGGAAGAGCCTGGCGTACCTGGTGCCGTCGATCGCACGCGCCGTGCGCCACAACGAGCGCGTCGTCGTGTCGACGAACACCCACACGCTCCAAGAGCAGCTGATGGTGAAAGACCTGCCCGGGCTGCGCGAGTGGCTGCCATGGGACTTCAAGGCCTGCCTCCTCAAGGGAAGGTCGAACTACGTGTCGCTGCGGCGGTGGCGCCGATCTCTGGCAGAGCCGTGCAAGGATGCCGATGAGCTGAAGTTCAAGCTCAAGGTCCTGATGTGGCTGCACACGACCGAAAGCGGCGACCGCTCGGAGCTGCGCCTGCACGGGCGCGAGGAAGTGCTGTGGGCGCAGATCGCGTCGGACCCGCTGGATTGTGTCGGGATTCACTGCACCAAAGAGGACTGCTACGTTCACCGCGCCCGCGCCGAGGCCGAGGCTGCGCACCTGGTGGTAGTCAACCACTCGCTGTTGCTGGCCGACGCCGAGGTGGGAGGCGGGCTGCTTCCCGACTTCGACCACCTCGTGATCGACGAAGCCCACCACCTCGAAGAGGCCGCGACGCGAGGGCTGCGGCAAGAAGTCGACGGCCCCGGCTTGCGCGCGCTCATAGACCGCCTTGCGCATACCTCCCCGCTCGCGGGCGAGGACACCTTTGGGGTCCCCGCGTCCGTGGTGCGCGGGGCTAGCCCGGGTGGGGGGATCCCCTCTGGCTTACTTGCAGAGCTGCGCCGGCAGCCGCACCTCGGGTCCTCCGACGAGGCGTTCGGCGACGCGATGCCGACGAGCCTGGCCGCCGGTGCGCGCGTCCGCGAGTTTTTCGAGATGGCCGAACGCTGGGTTGGCACCAGGCTTGGCGAGTCCGAACGCAGGGACGATTCCGTTCGACTCACGCCAGCCTTGCGTGAACATGAGGACTGGCCGTCGGTGAGCGTCGCCGCGGAGAACGCGGTGACCGCGCTCGCAGCACTCGATGCGGGGTTGCGCCGGGCCGTTGCCGGCGTCCGCGAGTGGCTCGGCGGGGCCGAACCAGACCAGGGCATTCGCGAGCTCGAGATAATCCGAGGGCGCCTCGTGGCTGCGCTGGGCGTGCTCGACGAGGCCATGCTCAAGCCGGACCCGAACCGCGTCTACTGGTTCACCCTGTTGGCGCGCACGGAAAACCTGGTCTTGCGCACGGCGCCGATCAACGTCGGCTCGCTGCTGCACGACCGCGTGTACGCCGAACGGCGATCGACCGTCTTCACGTCAGCGACGCTGGCGGTAGGTGGAACCTTTGACTACTTCCGCTCGCGAGTCGGACTGGGCCCGGAGATCGAGGAGCTAATCCTGCCTTCGCCGTTCGACTTTCTCCACCAGGCCCTGGTCTGCCTGCCAACCGACTTTCCGCCGCCCGAGGGCGAAGCGTTCGACCAGGAGGTCGAGGAAGTCATCGCGAGCGTCGCGCGCCGGGTTGGGGGCCGCACTCTGGTGCTGTTCACCTCGCACCGGCAGCTTCGCGACGTACACGCCGCGTTGAAGCACAGGGTCGACCTTGACGAGGTGCTGATCCTCGGACAGGGCATCGACGGCCAGCGCCGCCAGGTCTTGAAGTCGTTCGAAGAAGCTGAGCGGCCGCTGCTGCTCGGCACCGCGAGCTTCTGGGAAGGCATCGACGTGCCCGGCGAGAGACTGAGCTGCGTGATCATGGTGCGGCTTCCCTTCCCGGTCCCCACCGAACCCGTCTACGCGGCCCGTGCGGAACAGGTCCGCGATGCGTTCAGCCAGCTCGCGCTGCCGCAGGCGGCCCTGCGGTTGAAGCAGGGCTTCGGCCGGCTGCTCCGCCGCTCCACTGACCGCGGCGCAGTCGTGATCCTCGACAACCGCATCCTCGGCCGTGACTATGGAAAGGCATTCCTCGACGTGCTGCCGCCGGCTTCACGATTTGTCGGTCCGGCAGCGGAGATCGCGGAAAGGGTCGGCGATTGGTTGGGGAGGAATTGAGCCGGCTGTTCGTCGTGGCGACGCCTATCGGCAACCTCGAGGACGTCAGCCCGCGCGCCCTGCGGATCCTCGGTGAGGTTGGTGCGATTGCAGCCGAAGACACCCGGGTGACCGCGAGGCTGCTCGCACGACACGGCATCCGCAAACCATTCGTGAGCTATCGGGCTCCAGTCGAGCGACGCGGACTGCCGCGCGTGATGGCTGAGCTCGACCAGCACGACGTCGCGCTCGTGAGCGATGCGGGGACGCCGACGCTCTCGGATCCCGGGCAGGCGCTTGTCACCGCCGCCTGGGCCGCGGGCCACACTGTCGTTCCCATTCCAGGCCCCAGCGCTGTCACCACGGCGCTCTCCGTCGCCGGCTACGGCGGCCCGGGTTTTGCCTTTCTCGGCTACTTGCCGCGCAAGCCGGGCGACCTCCGCCGACTGCTCGCGACACTCGCCGGCGATCCCAGGCCCACAGTCGCGTTCGACTCGCCGTATCGGATCAGAAAATCGCTCGCGATCATCGCGGAGGTCCTGCCTGAGCGCCACCTCACGCTCACGCGCGAGCTGACCAAGCTTCATGAGCAGATCGTGCGAGGCACCGCTTCCGAGGTGCTGGCCGAGCTGGCCGACCCAACACGCGGCGAGATTACCCTTGTGATCTCCCGTGGATAAAGTGGATAAAAGAAGAACAGTCCTCGTTGCACCGGCATGGCCATATGCCAACGGTCCTCGCCACATCGGCCACGTTGCGGGATTCGCGGTGCCAGCCGACGTGCTTGCACGCTTCGAGCGGCTGCGCGGCTCACGGGTGCTGATGGCGAGCGGCACCGACGAGCACGGCACTCCGATCACCTATGAGGCGGACAAAGAAGGCGTACCACCGCGCGAGTTCGTCGACCGCAACAACGCGCTAATCGTCGAAGACCTTCGGCGGCTCGGGATGACCTATGACATCTTCACGCGGACCACGACCGCCAACCATTACCGGGTCACGCAGGACCTGTTCATCAAGCTGTTCGAGAAGGGCTACCTCGTCAAGAAGACCCAGATGGGCGCCTTCGACCCTGCAAGCGGGCGCACGCTGCCTGACCGTTACATCGAGGGGAAGTGCCCGATCTGCGGCTTCCCCGACGCCCGCGGCGACCAGTGCGACAACTGCGGCAACCAGCTCGACCCAATCGACTTGATCAACCCACATCAGCGCGGCAGCGATGCACCGGTTGAATTCCACGAGACGGAGCACTTCTTCTTCGACCTGCCCGCATTTGGAGAGCAGCTGAGGAGCTGGATTGAGCAGCACGATAACTGGCGTCCCAACGTACGCAAGTACTCGCTGGAGTTCGTGCGCAACCTGAAGCCACGCGCGATCACCCGAGACCTGGACTGGGGCGTACCAGTTCCCCTACCAGGCTGGGAGGACAACCCACACAAGAAGATCTATGTCTGGTTCGACGCGGTGATCGGCTACCTGTCGGCGTCTATCGAATGGGCAGTGCAACGAGGTCAGCCGGACGCGTGGAAGGATTGGTGGCAGAACCCTGAGAGCTGGCACTACTACGTGATGGGCAAGGACAACATCACGTTTCACACGGTCATGTGGCCGGCGATTCTCATTGGCGTCGGCGACCTTGAGCTGCCAGATGACATCGTCGCCAGCGAGTACCTCAACATGGGCGGCAAGAAGTTCTCGACGAGTCGGGGCCAAGTCATCTACGTCCGCGACGTCCTCGAGCGATACGACGCAGACGCCCTGCGCTATTACTTGATGATCGCCGGGCCGGAGAACCAGGACAGTGACTTCACGTGGACTGAGTTCGTGCGGCGGAACAACGACGAGCTTGTCGCGACCTGGGGCAACCTCGTGCATCGCACGCTGGTGAACGCACATCGCAACTTCGGCACGGTGCCGGAGCCGCAGCAGCTCACCGCGGCGGATGAAGCGCTGATCAAGGAGGTCGAAAGCGCGCTGGATTACGTTGCCTCGCAGCTTGGCCAGGCGCGCTTTCAAGTCGCCTTGAGGTACGTGATGACGATGGCGGCCAAGGTCAACGTGTACCTGGGCACAGAGCAGCCGTGGCACACGATCAAGATGGACCGCGAGCGGGCCGGCACGGTGTTGTATGTAGCGCTGCGCTGCGTCGACAACCTGAAGACGATGCTGGTGCCCTTCCTCCCGTTCTCGTCTCAGAAGCTGCATCACATGCTGGGTTACGAAGACGTCATCGCCTCACAGCCCGTGGTGCGTGAGTTTTCTGACGAGGGTGGCTCGCACGCCGTGATCACCGGCGACTACGAGAGCGACGACCGTTGGCGGCCCTCAGCACTTGCGCCGGGCACGGCGCTGCCGGCGCCCGAAGCTCTGTTCAAGCGGCTGGATCCAGTGCTCGAAGAGGAGCAGCCCGCATCTTCGTAGACACGCATCTCCACCTCGAAGAGCTGGGTGATCCCGGCGAGGTGGCTGAAGCGGCAGCCAGAGCCGGCGTGACGCGGATGATCTCCATGGGCGTCAACCTCGAGCGCAGCCGGACAGCTGTCTCGCTCGCCCATCGATTCGGAGCCGTCTGGGCCGGCGTGGGCCACATGCCGAGCGAGCACGCACCGCCGGAGATCGATGCGCTTCGCGTGCTTGCGGTCGACGAGCGCGTCGTGGCGATTGGCGAGGTGGGGTTGGAGTTCGAGGAGCCAGGCGCCCCGCCCAACGACATCCAACAGGACCGCCTCGACCGGCTGCTCGCACTCGCTGTGGAGCTCGACCTCCCGGTATCGATTCACAACCGCGGTGCCGCCAATGAGCTGGCGGACCTTATCAGCGCCCATCCGGGACTGCGGGGCGTCATGCACTACTTCGCCCTCGAATGGGAATGGGCGGATCGCTTTCTAGCGCTTGGCTTCTATCTCTCCTTCGCGGGACTCGTGACGCGGCCGAGCCGCCACGCGCTACGCGAAGTCGTCAAGCAATGCCCCGCCGACCGGTTGCTGCTCGAGACCGATTCGCCGTACGGCAACGCCCACAAGCGCATGGGGGTGCCGAACCGGCCCGCATACCTGCTCGACACAGCGCAGCTCGTCGCGGAGCTGCGAGATGTCAGCCTCGAACAGCTGGGGGCTCAGGAAACCGCCAACGCGCTGGCCCTCTTCCGACGGATGAGATGAGGCCCGCCGGAGGCGACCCATTGATCGACCCGGCCGACCCTCATCAGCTCGATGGTCTCCTGCGCCGCCACCGCATCGAGCTCAAACATGGTCTTGGGCAGAACTTCCTGACCGACCCGTCGCTGCGAGATGCGGTTGCCGAATCGGCGGGACTGGCTCCGGACGACGAGGTGCTCGAGGTGGGCGCCGGGGTTGGGACTCTGACGGTGGCGCTGGCTCCTCTATGTCGCCGACTCGTCGCGGTCGAACTCGACGGCCGGCTGATCGGGGCGCTGCGTGAGGCGATCGCGGGACACGAGAACGTCGAGGTGGTCAGGTCGGACATCCTGCGCTTCAACACCCGCTCCGCCTTTCCGGCAGGAGACGAGGTCGTCGCGGGCAACATCCCCTACAACCTGACCGGCGCGTTGATTCGCAAGTTCCTCGACGATCCGCCACGACCCCGCCGCCTCTCACTGGTTGTCCAGAAGGAGGTGGCGGAGCGATGGACCGCGTCAAGCGGCGCGAGCCTGGCGACGGTCGCCGTCCAGGTCTTCGCCTACGCGAAGACGATCCTCACCATCCCCGCGGCCGCTTTCACGCCGCCACCTCGCGTGGATTCAGCGCTCGTGCGGCTCGACGTGCGCGAGAGGCCCGCGGTTGAGGTCGACGATCTGAACGCCTTCTTCCGCTTTGTGGAGGCGGTGTTTCAGGGTCGCCGGAAGCAGCTGGGCGGCATCCTGGGCCGGGTCACCGCCACGGGCAGCACAGACGCGGGAGCACGCCTGCGCACGCTGGGCATCGATCCCGAACGGCGCCCCCAGACGCTCAACCTGGGCGAGTGGGAGACCCTTTATAAGGAATTTCGAAGTCCTGACCGTTAACCTCTAGCGTCCGTGGAAGAGCCAATCCGCTTTCCGCTCGAGGGCACGGGTGGCTTCCGAGCGGTCCTCCGGCACACCGCGTTCAGGAATATCTGGTTCGCTCAGCTCGCCGCGCAGCTCGCGGACAAGTTTCTGCTCTTCTCGCTGATCATCCTCGCCTACAAGATCTCGGGCGGCAGCACGCCGGTGGCCATCACGCTGCTGACGTACACGGTCCCGGCTGTGCTCTTTGCGCCACTCGCCGGCGTCATCGCCGACCGCTACGACCGGAAGCAAATCATGATGTGGGCCAACTTCGGCCGAGCCGCGGTGGTGGCGCTCATCCCGCTGGCCGCGCTGGTCCCGGGCCTGCGTGATGATTTTGCGCATCTGCTTTTGATCACCCTCGTCTTCTCCGCCGTGGGACAGCTCTTCGGCCCCGCAGAGGCGGCGGTCATTCCGACGATCCTCCCGCGGTCGGCCTTGATCACCGCCAACTCGATGGCGCTGCTGACCATGGTTCTGACGCTGGTCGTCGGCGGAGCGCTGGCGCCAATCGTTTCGAGGATCGATCTCTACGCCCCGTACTGGTGCGCTCTCGTTCTCCTGGCCATTGGGGGAACGCTGATCTTCGCCTCAGACATTCCACACCTTCAGAGGACGATCGAGGCTCCGGTCGCGGAGAGTCGCAACCGCTTCCATCTCATGTGGGTCGACCTCAAAGAAGGCATCGACGCGCTGCGCGCGTCACGTGGCCTGATGCTGGCATTCGGTCAGGTGAGCATCGCGGTCCTGGTGCTGTTCATGTTGTTCGCACTGGCGCCCGCGTACGTGAGCAAGGTCATCGGCATCGCCGCCCAGGACTCATATGTGATCCTCGGCCCGGCGACGGGCGGAGCGATCCTCAGCGCTGTTTTGCTCGGCCAGTTCGTTCGCAACGTAGACCGCACCCGCCTGCTGGCCGGCTCGCTGCTGGCCAACGGCGTGACACTGCTAGCGCTGGCCGCGGTGCCGCAGGCGATGGCACATTTCCCCGACCTTCAGGTTCACAACCGCATCACCGCTGCCACGTTCAGCTTTCTCCTGGGTGTCGAGTTCGGGGCGATCATGATTCCCGCGATTACGTACCTCATGGAGTCGACCAGCGACGAGATTCGCGGCCGCATCTTCGCGCTGCTCTACATGGTCATCAACGGCGTGACCGCAGTGCCCGTGCTCGTTGCGGCCGCCCTCTCCGACACTATCGGCACCGCTCGCGTCATCGGAGGCCTTGGGGTCCTATTGGTCGGTGGCGGTGTTGCAATCGTCGTGGCGAGCCAGCCTAAGCACGCCGTCGAGCAAAGACCAAGATGACAGCCAGCAGCGCGACCACGAACACGCCTGCAAGTCCAATCCCGCGGATGATCGCTTCGAGCGCGTCGAGGTTGCTTCCCACCAGATAGCCGGCGACGCCGATGACGCCAGCCCACGCGAGCCCGCCCAACGCGCTGAACAGCTGGAAGCGCCAGAACGGCATGCGGGCCATGCCGGCGAGCATCGAGCCCCAGGTGCGCAGGCCGAGCACGAAGCGCCCGGCGAGGACCGCTTTGTCGCCGTGGCGCGCAAAGAACAGCTCGGCACGAGCGATGTGGTCCGGGCGGATGCGGAAGACGCTGCCGAATCGCTCGACGAACGGCCGGCCGCCCTTAAATCCCAGGTAGTAGCCGATGTCGGCTCCGATGGTGGCGCCCACGAAGCCGAACATGATGACCTGCAGGATCGAGTAGTGCCGCGCCGCAGCCCAGGCCGCCGCGCCGAGCAGCAGCACTTCGCCCGGAAATGGAATGCCGGAGCTCTCCACGAGGATGGCCAGCCCCGCCACGGGATAACCGAAAACGTCAACGATCGCGGTTGGATCCATAGTCCTTACGTCCCGGCCATGAGATGACCGGTCCCCTCCCCCGCAAGGGGGCAATCAGTAAGTCCCATCCTCATCGCCGCTTTGCGCGCAGGGTGAGGGTGGGGGGCGACTCGAGCTGGTTCAACCCGTCCATATACTGGACGACCCTATGGCCGAATACGGTGAACACGAGGCAACCGATGATCCACTGCAGGTGCTGCGGCACTCCACCGCGCACCTCCTGGCGGCCGCAGTCATGGAGCTGTACCCCGACGCGAAGTACGGCATCGGCCCGCCCGTCCAGGACGGTTTCTACTACGACTTCGCTTTCACCAAGCCCATCTCGCAGTCCGATCTCGGCGCCATCGAATCGCGCATGCGGCGCATCGTCAACGAGGATCGGCCGTTCGTCCACGAGACGCTCACGCGCGAGGCTGCAATCGCGGAGTTTCGCAAGCGGGGTCAGGATTACAAGCTCGAGCTGATCGCCGACAAGGTCGAAGGCGACGAGGTGAGCGTGTACCGCACCGGCGACTTCCTCGACCTGTGCCGCGGGCCGCACGTGAGGTCGACGCGCGACTTGAAGGCGTTCAAGCTGCTGCGCGTCGCGGGCGCCTACTGGCGGGGTGACGAGAAGAAGCCGCAGCTGACCCGTATCTACGGCACCGCGTGGCAGACCCCAAAAGAGCTCGACGACTACCGCAAGTTCCTCGAGGAAGCCGAGAAGCGCGACCACAAGAAGATAGGAAAAGAGCTGAAGCTCTTCGCGCTGGACGAGCGGGTCGGTGTAGGCCAGGTGATCTGGCTGCCGGACGGCGCAACGATCCGGCGAGAGCTCGAACGCTGGATCGTCGACGAGGAGCTCAAGCGCGGCTACCGTCACGTCGTCACGCCCCACGTTGCGAAGCTGGACCTCTACAAACAGAGTGGCCACTGGCAGCTCTTCCACGACACGATGTACCCCCCGATGCGGTTCGAGGACGGGGAAGAGCTGGAGCTCCGCCCGATGAACTGCCCGCACCACATCCTGGTCTACTCGCATGACCTTCACAGCTATCGCGACTTGCCGTTGCGGATCGCAGAGCTCGGTCAGAACTATCGTCTCGAGAAGTCTGGCGAGCTGATGGGCATGGTTCGCGTGCGCTCGTTCACGCTCAACGACGCGCACATCTTCTGCACGCCGGACCAGGTGATTGCGGAGGTGCGCGGCGCGATAGAGCTCGCCAACTACTTCATGTCGGTTCTCGGCGTGACGGATTACTGGTACCGGCTCTCGGTTCGCGACAACGTAAAGACGAAATGGGCGGGTACGGATGAGGAATGGGAGAGCGCTGAGGCGATGTTGAAAGAAGCGCTCGACAGCCTGGGCTTGCCGTACAAGGTGGGTCTCGGTGAGGCCGCGTTTTACGGGCCGAAGATCGACTTCCAGGTTCGCGACGCGCAGCGCCGGGAGTTCACCAACAACACCGTGCAGGTGGATTACCAGCTGCCGAAGAAGTTCGAGCTGGAGTACGTCGCTGAAGACGGGTCGCGACAGCGCCCGGTGCTGGTGCATCGAGGAGCGTTCGGCGCCTTCGAGCGAATGACGGCCTACCTCATCGAGCAGTACGCCGGTGCCTTTCCGACCTGGCTGCACCCGGTGCAGGTGGTCGTCGTACCGATAACCGACGGTCAGCATGAGTACGCCCGCCAGGTCGCCGACCGGCTGCGCTCGTTGAGGCTAAGGGTCGAGGTGGATGACCGTTCAGAGCGCATGCAGCGCAAGATCCGCGACGCGCAGGCGCGCAAGGTGCCGTATATGGCAATCGTCGGCGCGCGAGAGGCGGAGACCGAGCACGTCAACGTCCGCGACCGTTCCGGCAACCAGGTCGACTCATCGTTGGAGGCGTTTGCGAACCTGGTCGCGACCGAGGTCGCCGAGCGCCGCCGCTAGGACGCTCTAGAGACCGCCCGGGATGCGACCGCCGCAGTCGCCCTGGGCGGCGACCGGGACGACATTGCTGCTGGTGAGATCGGCGACGCGCGGCTGCTGCTGCGCGTCTCCGCCCGCGAGGATGTGCGTGTCATCGATCCACCCACACGCCTGAAAGCCGAAGGTTGTGTTCGTCTTGTAGATCGAGGTGGTCGCACCTGAAATGACGGCGACGGACTGCCCGGTCGGAGAGATGTAGGCAAGGGTCGGGCCACCGATTGGAAAGCCATTCGTTTGGGCGGCGGTCCAGTCGAGGACCGTCGCTACGTCATAGGCGTTGTTTTCGCAGACCGCTCCCGCCGGCGATGGCGGGCCGGCGATCACGCATGTGGGGCCGCCGATGGTGAATCGGCGGACGGCAGTTTTCGGGTCGACGATGTGGAACTCTTGCGGTCCACAGCAAAACGGTCCGCTGCCCGGAACGCAGGCAGGCACCTTGGCCAGGACGAGGCCGGTCGAGCCGCGCCAGCCGGTTGGCCGTAGGGTGAAGGCGCCGGTCTGCGCGAAGGTCTGGAGCTGAGCGCCTCCTGGCTGCAACTGGTACAGGTACAGCTTGGTCGTCGCTCCGGTGGCTGTGAAGTCGACCACCACCACGGCCATGAGTGAGTCGTCAGGGCTGACGGCGAACATGCTGCGCCGGCCGGGGCCGATCGGAAGCGTGACGGTCTGACCCATATCACCGTTGGGGGCGAGGAAGCGGACGGCTCCGAGCGCGTCCATGAAGTACACCCGCGTGTTGCTGGTGCTGACCGGCAATGGAACGACGGCCGCGGCGGCGTTGGCGCAGTTGACCGCGCTCGGGCTGCTGGCGATTGCACTTGAGACAACCCGGCCGTCGATCCCCACCAGGCTCACTGTGTAATTGGTGCTGCTTAAAGGGCTGACCAGCACGCCGAACGCGCCGGTCAGCGCCACCGGGGACGGGCTGCCGGAGGAAGGTGCTGAGGGGGAGGTCGTCCGAGATGAGCTGGCGACGGGTGAAGGCGACTTGGCGGCGCTGCCGAAGCCGCTGCACGCCCCGGCAATAGCAGCCACGACCAGGAGAAGGGCTAGCCTCACGGGTGTTGCGGCGCGGTTCGGCGTTCCCACGTTCAAGGGCAACGACACTTTGCGCATCGGGTTACGTTTCCGGTACGATCCTGCACCTGAAGCAGGGCACCGACCCTCACCCCCAGGGCTAAGCTCGAAGGGGTCGCGGTTAAGGCGGATGGCTTCAGGCTATCCGTTTTGTTTTATCCGGTCGAATTGGAGGAATAGCAGAACCCTGAATTTACCCGAGGTAGCGTCTCATCGCGTTTAAAGAGCTGAAGATCAACGATCAAATCCGCAGCTCGGAAGTGCGGCTGATCGATGACCAGAACAACCAGTTGGGAGTGCTCTCTCTCGACGCCGCTCTGCGCATCGCAAGCGAGAAGGGACTCGACCTCGTAGAAGTGGCGCCTCAAGCGAGCCCGCCGGTCTGCCGACTGATCGACTACGGACGCTACAAGTTCGAGACGATCAAGAAGGAAAAGGACCAGCGCCGCAAGCAGAACGTCACCAAGCTGAAGGAGATGAAGCTGCGACCGAAGGTCGCGGAGCACGATTTCCAGACGAAGTTCAAGGGTTTGAAGCAGTTCCTCGAAGCAGGAGAAAAGGTGAAGGTGACGATCATGTTCAGGGGACGCGAGATGGTCCACCAGGACATCGGGCGAAGGATTCTCGACCGGGTCGCGGACGACGCGAAGCCGTTCGCGGTTGTTGAGCGCGCGCCGCTGCTCGAGGGCAAGAACCTGTTCATGATCCTGGCCCCGACCCGCCAGGGTGCAGCCAAGGAGACCGTGGCCAGTGCCTAAGCTCAAGACGCAGAAAGGAATCGCCAAGAGGATCCGGGTCACCGGCACGGGCAAGCTCATGCGCGCCAGCTCATTCAAGAGCCACCTCCTGGAGCACAAGTCGGCCAAGCGCAAGCGTGGGTTTGAGAACGAGAAGTCGGTGTCCAAGGCGGACCGCAAGACCGTGCGCCGGGCGCTGGGCCTCTAGGCATGGCAAGGGTCAAGCGAGGAGTACCTGCGCATCGCCGTCACAAAGCAATCCTCGACCGCGCCAAGGGCTTCCGCCTCTCCAAGAAGCTGCTGTTCCGGCCCGCCAACGAGGCGGTCCTGCACGCCCTCGCTTACGCCTTCCGCGACCGCAGACGCCGCAAGCGAGAGATGCGCGCCCTCTGGATCGCGCGCATCAATGCCGCCTCGCGACAGTCGGGGCTGCCCTATAACAAGTTGATGCACGGCCTTCGCCAGGCCGGTGTGGAGATCGACCGCAAAGTGCTGGCTGACCTGGCCGTGCGCGACAGCGGTTCCTTTGCCCGGCTGGTAGAGGTTGCTAAAAAAGCCCTCTGACCAGCCGCTGATCTCAAGCCCGGATAACGAGATCGTCCGCCGCTTGCGGCGTCTCGCCCAACGGCGTGAGCCAGGCCTTGTCCTCCTGGAGGGCCCGCGCGTGCTCGCCGAAGCGGAAGCTGCGGGCCTGGAGATCGAGCTGGTCGCGGTGCGCGAAGGGGATCAGTTCGACTCTCGATACGGCAAGCGAGTCTTCCTCAGCCCGGGCGTTTTTCGTGCCGTCAGCCAGACGGTGACGCCCCAGGGGGTGATCGCGATCGCCAGGATCGTCGAGCCGGACGCAACGGCCGCCATCGAAGCTGCCCGCGGGCGTCATTGGCCGCTGGTGGTGCTGGACGGCGTGCAGGATCCGGGCAACGTCGGCGCCATCTGCCGCACGGCGGCGGCCGCCGGCGCACCCGCGGTGGCCGTGCTTGAGGGTTCGGCCGATCCGTACGGCGCCAAGGCCGTGCGCGCCTCTGCCGGAAACGTCTTCCGCTTGAAGGTCGCTCGTGCGGCATGGAGCGATCTGGCCGGCCTGGATGGCTACGGCGCGGCGGCCTCTGGCGGCGAGCCCCTCGCAGAAGCGCCGATAGAGAATGCCGGCATGATCGTTTTCGGAAGTGAGGCGCACGGACTCTCTCGATCCGACCTCAAGCTCGTCACGGTGCACCTCAGCGAGGGGGTCGAGTCCCTGAACGTCGCCGCGGCCGCGGCGCTGATCCTGTTCGAAGTCAGGAGGAGACTGGCCGCATGACCGAGTTTGGTTCAATTGAGTACCCCAAGCGTCAAGCGCTCGAGAGGATCGCTCAGGCTACAGACGAAGCAGAACTCGAGCGAATTCGAATCGAATACTTGGGCCGAAAAGGGCCTATTGCCGCAGTCCTTGCCGGAATGGTGACTGTCGCTGAACGGGATCGGAAGGCCCTAGGGACCCACGCCAATGACGCCAAGCGCGCAATCGAAGATGCCTTACAAGCAAAGCGACTGTCACTCGAAGCCGCGCGCATTGGAGACCTCGCCGAGACCGAGGCGATCGACATCACGTTCCCCGGACCGCCGCTTGGACGCGGGCACATCCATGTCCTCACGCAGGTCCGGCGCCAGATCGAGACCGTCCTCGAGAGCCTCGGCTACCAGGTCGAGCAAGGCCCCGAGGTGGAGACCGAGTGGTACAACTTCGAGGCCCTCAACCTCGTCGCTGGGCATCCGGCGCGGGAGGACTGGGACTCCTTCTACTTCACGCCGCAGCTGCTGCTGCGGGCGCACACGTCGCCGGTGCAGATCCGTGCGATGCAGAGGATGAAGGAACCGCCGATTCGCATCATCACACCCGGGCGCGTGTACCGCCGCGACGCGCCCGAGGCGACGCGCCTGCCTTACTTCAGCCAGGTCGAAGGCCTCGCCGTCGACAAGGGTCTGACCGTTGGCGACATGAAGGGCACGCTCCTCTACATGATCCAGTCGCTGTACGGAACCGAGCGCAAGGTGCGCGTCCGCCCGAGCTACTTCCCGTTCACAGAACCCAGCTTCGAGTTCGACGTGTCGTGCGGTATCTGCAACGGAATGGGCTGCAAGAGCTGCCGGCACAAGGGCTGGTTGGAGGTGGGTGGCTGTGGGATGGTGCACCCGCAGGTGCTGCGCAACGGCGGCATCGATCCGACGTACTGGAATGGCTACGCCTGGGGATTCGGCATCGAGCGCATGGCGATGCTCAAGCACGACGTCGACGACATCCGCCTCTTCTACGAGTCGGACCTGCGCTTCTTGGAGCAGTTCTAAACGCCAGTGAACTGGCCATCGAGCTGCCGAAAGGTAGGACATTTAATGGTGGGTAAGTCACTTCCCCGCTTGCCGGGGAAGTCGGCCCGCGGCGAAGCGGCCGGCCGGATGGGGGGGTCCCCTTAGAAATGCGCGTCAGCTACGAATGGCTCGGTGACTTCGTCGAACTGGGCGATGTCTCGCCAACGGAGGCGGCGGAGGTGCTGACTCGGCTCGGCATCGAGGTTGAATCGCTCACGCTCGTCGATCTCTCGCAGATCCTGATCGGCAAGGTCCTCGAGCAGGTGAAGCACCCGAAGTCGCGCGCCGACCTGTGGGTGCATCGGGTCGACCTCGGCGGCCGGGTCGAGCAGATCATCGCCGGCGCCCCCAACGCCGTCCCGGGGTCGCTGGTTCCAGTTGCCCTGCCCGGTACGACCGTGCCAAACGGGAAGCTCGTCAAGGACATGAATATCGCGGGCTACAAGGCGCGCGGCATGCTGTGCTCCGCTGAGGAGCTCCTGCTCGGTGACGATCACTCGGGCATCCTCATCCTGGACAGTGGAACGCCCGGCGAGCCGCTGACGACGGTGATCCCAAACCAGGCGATCATGGAAGCCGAGGTCACGTCTAACCGACCGGACTGCATGGGGCACATGGGCGTCGCACGCGAGCTCGCCGCGGGACTCGATCGGATGATGAAGGTGGACTTTATGCCGGCGTTCCTCGGCAAAGCCGACCCTCCGGGTCGCGAGCTCATCAAGGTCTTCATTGACGACCCCGACCTGTGCAGCCGCTATATCGGTGGCGTCATCACGAAGGTCAAGGTCGGCCCCAGCCCGCGGCACGTCCAGCGCAGGTTGCGTGCGGCTGGCGTGCGCCCAATCAACAACATCGTCGACATCACGAACTATGTCCTGCTCGAATACGCGCAACCTCTGCATGCCTTCGACCTGGCCAAGCTCTCGGGAGGAGAGGTTCACGTCCGGCGCGCTCGCGAGGGCGAGAAGCTGCTCTGCCTCGATGGTGTCGAGCGGGATCTGACGCCGGAGATGCTCGTTATCGCCGACGCAGAGAAGCCAGTCGCCATCGCGGGAGTCATCGGCGGCGAGGCAACCGCCGTCACCGACGCCACGACAGCTGTGCTCCTCGAGGCGGCGACGTTCAACGGTCCGAGCGTTCGGCAGACTGCGCGCGCATTCGGGCTGCGCACCGAGGCCTCCGCGCGTTTCGAAAAAGGGCTGCCGGCGGAGCTCGCCCAGGCCGGCGCGCGGAGGGCGTCGGCCCTGATCGCCGAGCACGCGAGCGGCTCCGTGCACCGTGAGTGGGCCGATGTCTATCCACGACCCCAGGAGCCGGTTCGGATCAGATTTCAACCCTGGCTGGTCGACGAAGTGCTCGGGGTCCACGTCCCCCTCGAGGACTCCGAGACCATCCTCGTTCGGCTCGGTTTCCATGTCCGGGTCCTGGGTGATGGCGAGTGGGACGTTCTGCCGCCGGTATTCCGCCTGGACGTGACCATTCCCGAAGACCTCGTCGAAGAGGTCGGCCGGGTATTCGGTTACGACCGGGTGCCGCCGACCTTGCCTGGTCGGCGCCACGAAACCTGGACCCCACTTGCTCCGAGCGTAGACCGCCGCCTCGATGCAGCACGCGAGGTATTGGCGGGAGCGGGCTTCACCGAGACGTGGAACCCGGCGCTGGTTTCGGGCCGCAAGCTCGAATCGCTCCGGGTAGCTGCGCTCGCTATGCGCGTCTCGAACGCGCTGAGCGACGACATGGATACCCTGCGGACGTCATTGCTTCCCTCGCTGGTGGATGCTGTGGCTCTGAACCGCGATCGAGGCCGAGACGAAGTTCACCTGTATGAGATCGCGTCCGTCTTTCTGGCCCGGGTCGGCGACAAGAACAGCCAGCCTGAAGAGCCATTGCGCCTCGCGGCCGTCACGACGGCGGGCAACACGGCGGAGTCAGGACAGGCGGCGTTCTACCGGATGAAGTCCGTGCTCGCAGCTTGCGTCGAGGCGCTGTCTGCCCCGGCCTGCACCTATCAACGTGGCGGCGCCGAGCTGTTTCACCCGGGCCGCTGCGCGGCAGTGATCATGGAAGGCCGCCAGCTCGGCTACCTCGGCGAGCTGCATCCCACTGTTGGCTCAAGCCTCAAGGTCGAAGGCCGGCTGGTCGCCTTCGAGATCGATGTCGAGCCCGTCCTGGCGAGCTCGCACATTCCTCGTGCGCAGGCGCTGCCGCGGTTCCCAGCGGTTGAGCGGGACCTCGCGGTGGTGGTTGACGAGCACGTCGCGGGAGGCTCCCTGCTGGCCGCGATTGAGGAGTCCGCAGGTGACTTGCTGGAGATGGCCCGAGCGTTCGACGAATACCGCGGCACGCAGGTTCCGGAGGGCCACAAGAGCATCGCCTTCACCTTGACTTTCAGAAGCCCCGAGCGCACCCTGACGGACGCCGAAGTGGACAAAGTCATGACAGACATCAAACACACGCTGGAAAAGCGGCACAACGCAAGAGTCCGGTCATGAGCCTCGTTACGCCGGTGAAACGCTGTGGTCACACGCTCGCGGCTGAAGCCCTCTGCACGGCGAGTTTTGCTCCGGGCGGCCACCCGGACCGGGGGACCCGGTCCGGGAGCGCTTCAGCGGCTTCGGTCCGAAATCCGCACCCAGCCACCGCGATTTCGGACCGGAAAGGTGGGGACTTAACCAGATGACCTGGATCGACGTGCTGGCGATCTTGGTGATCGTCGGTTATGGGGTAGGCGGCTTTTTCTCCGGCGTGGTCCGGCGCCTTATCGGTTTCGTCGCGATGTACGCGGCGTTCTGGGCCGCTACCCTCATGGGGTTGCAGGCAGGCGGCATCCTGCAGCAGACATCGAACTTCGACACTCCCGACGCGCGGATCTATGGATTCTTCGGGCTGGTGGTCGCGATACTCGTCATTGTCGAAGGCGCGACCCAGCTGGCGCACAGCCAGATCCAGATCCCGGCCATTGCCCTCAACCGCTCGTTGGGAGTTGCCGCTGGGCTGATCACCGGAATCATTCTTACGGTGGTCTGCGTCTACGAGCTCGGGGCGGCGGCCAATCCAATCGGCGGATCCCAGCTCGACCCGATGCAGCAGCGCATCCGCGATGCCTACAACGGATCGCATCTCATCGTGCCGATCGTCAAAACGATCCAGAAGCCGATCGTCTCGATATTCGCGCCGGCGCTTCCCGTCGATCCGCAGATCTACTTCGGTCCCGGCCCAGTCAACCCCTAGCTCGAGTGTCGCGTCCCCGAGATCCGACACAGATCCGCGGCATCGGCGACCGGAGCCAAGGAAAGGGTGTCGCAAGGAGGAGCGCATCCGTTGATGCGTGACGACGCGGCGACAGGCCCCTTGACGCCGGCTTCAGCGCCCTTCTCGGGGTCCCCGCGGAATCGCCAGATTCCGTGGGGTGAGACGGCGCCCGGTCGCCTAGGCCGCGTAGCTGCAAGGAGTCTCGGGGACGCGACACTCCCTTGAGCTCTCCGTTCTTCGATCGCTTGCGCGAGCGGGCGGTCCAGATCCACATCGCGGAGCATCTGCAGGCTCGGCTCGAACGAGGAGACAAGCTCAGGGTCAAGCTCGGGCTCGACCCAACAGCCCCGGACCTACACCTCGGTCATCTAGTCGTGCTCGATGCGCTGCGCGCATTTCAGGACGAAGGACACACGGTGGTCCTGATCATCGGGGACTACACCGCGCTGATCGGAGACCCCAGCGGGCGCTCTGAGACCCGGCCGATGCTGTCGCCCGAGCAGATCGCCGCCAACGCCAACACGTATTTCGAGCAGGTCGACCTCGTGCTCGATCGCACGCGAATGGAGGTGCGATACAACTCCGAGTGGCTGGCCTCGATGACCGCGGCCGACGTCCTTCGCTTGATGGGCAAGGCCACCTTGCAGCAGGTGCTCCAGCGCGAGGACTTTGCGGAGCGCATGAAAGCGGGAACCGCCATCGGCGCCCACGAGATCCTCTATCCGTTCAACCAGGCGTACGACTCCGTCGCCGTCGGCGGCGACGTCGAGCTCGGCGGCACGGACCAGCTCTTCAACCTCCTGTTCGGCCGCGAGATACAGAGGGCATATGGGCACGAGCCCCAGGACATCGCCGTGTTTCCGCTCCTGGAGGGAACTGACGGCGTGCAGAAGATGAGCAAGTCACTCGGCAACTACATCGGGATCAGCGAGCCGCCCGAGCAGATCTACGGCAAGACAATGTCGATCCCCGACGCGCTCATCGAGAAATACGTCCGGCTGATCGCAGGATTTGATGCCAAGCAGCAGGCCAACGTGCTGGCAATGAAACCGCGTGATGCCAAGGCAGCGCTGGCTCGCCAGCTCGTGAAGCGATTGCACGGCGAAGAGGCGGCAGCGCGTGCCGAGCAGCATTTCGTCAGCCAGTTCGTCAAGAAAGAGACGCCCGACGACATCCCGGACCACCTTGTGAGCGGACCAACCTACATCGTCAGCCTGCTCGTGGATGCCGGAATCGCGACGAGCCGTGGCGACGCAAAGCGGCTGGTGGAACAGGGCGGAGTGCGGGTCAATGGCGCCAAAGTTGGGTTGAGCGCTGCACCGAAGCCGGGTGATGTCATCTCGGCGCGGCGAAGGTTTATCCGTCTGAAGTGAACTAAAATTACCGAAAGCATGTTCGGAGGGCTCCGTTAGATGTCAGGTCACTCGAAATGGGCCGGCATCAAGCACAAGAAGGCGATCGTCGACGCCAAGCGCGGGCAGGCGTTCACGCGCGCCAGCCGTGAGATCACGATCGCCGCGAAAGAGGGCGGAGGGAATCATGACGGCAACTTCCGGCTGCGCCTGGCGATGCAGAAGGCGCGCGAGATCAATATGCCGACCGACAAGATCCAGAACGCGATCAAGCGGGGGACGGGGGAACTCGCGGGCGAGAAGCTTGAGGAGGTCCGCTACGAAGGCTATGGGCCGGCGGGCGTCGCGGTCATGGTCGATGCCTTCACAGACAATCGCAACCGCACTTCGGCGTCGATCCGGCACCGCTTCGCCAAGCTGGGCGGCAACCTCGGCGAGTCGAACTCAGTCGGCTGGATGTTCGAGCGCAAAGGCGTGATCGCCGTGAGTGCCGGAAAGCATGATCCCGAGGAAGTCGGGCTGGCTGCGATTGAGGCCGGGGCCGATGACGTGCAAGTGGACGGCAAATCAGTGGAGATCACAACGCCGCCAAACAACTTCGAGAAGGTCAAGGCGGCAGTGGAGCAGCTCGGCGTCACGATCGAAAACGCTGAGATCACGATGCAGCCCAAACAGACCGTAGCTGTCGGCGAAGACAAAGCCGTCGCGGTCCTGAGGCTGATGGAGTCAATGGAGGAGGACGACGACGTCCAGCAGGTTTACGCCAATTTCGACATCCCGAATGACGTCCTTGAACGCGTCTCTGCACAGGTGTAAAAGCTGATGGACGAATGCTGGGCGCGCACAACGGATTAATCCTGGGGATCGACCCCGGGCTCGCGAGCACTGGTTTTGCGTTACTGTCCGAGCCCAACCTGGTGCTCACGTGCAGCACTGTCGTCACGCGACCCGGCCGCGACGGAGAACGCCTGGTCGTTATCACCCAGCATCTTCGCAAGCTGCTTGACGACAACCCGCCGGCCGAAGCTTCCCTCGAAGAGCTGTTCATGGGCCGCAACGCGACGAGCGCGGTCGCTGTTGCGCAGGCGCGCGGCGCGATCCTCGCGGTACTCGAGGAGCGTGGCGTCCCTGTCTTCGAGTACAAGCCGAGCCAGGTGAAGGTCATCCTCACCGGGTATGGCAACGCCGACAAAGCGCAGATCGCCCGCATGCTCGCAGCCCAGGTCAAGCTTCCCGAGGGCCGTCTCGACGAGCACGCGCGCGACGCCATCGCGATCGCCGTGTGTCATGCCAGGAGCCGTCGTTTCACAAGAGCGATTCCAAGGTGATCGCACATCTGATGGGAGTCGTCCGCCGTGCAGGAACTGACTACGTGGTGGTCGATGTCGGCGGCGTCGGTTACATGGTCAGCGTCGGTACATCAACACGCCAGCAACTCCCGCCTCCCGGCGGCGAGATCGAGCTGCATATTCACACGCACGTCCGGGAGGACCAGCTTGCGTTGTACGGCTTCGCCACAGTCGACGAGCTCGACATGTTCGAGATGCTGATCCAGGTCGATGGCGTCGGTCCCAAGGTGGGGCTCAACATCCTGAGCGCCTCGAGCCTGGAAGTCCTGAAGCGCGCCATAGTGAGCGAGGACACTTCGCCGATCAGGCGTGCCAGCGGCGTTGGCCCGCGCACGGCCGCGAAGGTCATCATCGAGCTGAAGCCTCGCCTCGACGCTGTCGCCGAGCTGGATGCCGTGCCGCGCGCGGCTGCGCTCGCGGGCGACGGCATCGTGCCCAAATCGGTCGAGTCCGCGCTGCGCAACCTGGGCTTTTCGTCCCAGGAGGCACGGGTGGGCATCGAGTCGGTGGACTGGAAGTCGACGCCCAACACGCAGGAAGCCCTGGCCGTCGCACTTAAGGCTTTGGGGCAGGGAGCTCGCCCCCGACCGTGACGAGGGATCTGCGGCGCCCATGCGGCCCATCTGCGTTGTTGCAGCCTGCGCTCCTCGCTGTACGTATGTTCAATACGCGACGCTCCGCTGCTCGGCTGCGCCTAGCATCTGGGCCACTGCACCGAATCTCTCGTCGTCAGGCCCGGGTCGAGCTCCAGTGACCGGCGAACCGATCCTCGACGCCCGAGCGGACGACGACCAGTTCGACCTCACCCTCCGGCCGCGGATGCTCAGCGAGTACGTCGGACAGGAGCAGGTCCGCGAGAACCTAAGCATCCTGCTCGAGGCGGCCCGGCGCCGTGGCGAGCCTGTCGAGCACGTCCTGCTGTGCGGCCCGCCCGGGCTCGGCAAGACGACGCTCGCGCACATCATCGCCAACGAGCTTGGTGTCGCGATCAAGGTCAGCTCCGGGCCGGCGATCGACCATCAGGGAGCGCTCGGCTCGATCCTGCTGAACCTCACCACGCGTGATGTCTTCTTCATCGACGAGATCCACCGGTTGAACGCTGTCGTCGAGGAATCGCTGTACCCGGCGCTGGAGGATTTTCGCTTCGATGCGGTACTCGGCAAGGGAGTGGGGGCGAGCGCAGCGACCCTGCCCCTTCCGCACTTCACGTGCGTCGGCGCGACGACGCGGCAGGGCTTGCTTAGCGGTCCGCTCAGGGATCGGTTCGGTGCGGTCTACCGGCTCGACTTCTACACCAAGGCGGAGCTCGAACAGATCGTGAGCCGCTCGGCGCGGATCCTCGACATCGAGGTCCCTAAAGAGGCGGTATCCGAGATCGCACGCCGCGCGCGCGGTACCCCGCGCATCGCCAACCGCCTGCTGCGCCGCGTGCGCGACTTCGCCCAGGTTCGGGGAGACGGGCGAGGGACGGTCGACATCACCAAGCAGGCGCTTGCCATGCTGGAGATCGACGAGCTGGGGCTCGAGCCGCTCGATCGCCAGCTACTCGACACGCTGATCAGGAAGTTCAAAGGCGGTCCCGTCGGTCTCGACACGATCGCGACCTCGCTTTCCGAGGAGCCTGAGACGATCGAGGACGTGCACGAGCCATACCTGATCCAGATCGGGTTCCTGGCCCGGACCTCTCGCGGCCGAGTTGCGACTGAGCTCGCCTACCGCCACCTCGGCATCACCCCGCCCGACCCGGGACCGCAGCAAACGCGTCTCCTCTGAAGCACGCCCTTGGCGCAGGCTTAGGGCTGTGCAAGACGTCGGCCGGCTGCTCCTTGTCTTCGGCATTCTGCTGGCCGTGATCGGCGGTGGCTTGATGCTGTTCGGCCGATTCCACCTGCCGGGCGATTTCACGTTCCGGAGCGGCAACGTGACCGTCTACGTTCCGATCGCAACCAGCATCATCCTGTCGATCGTCCTGACCGTAGTCCTGAACCTACTGTTCCGCAAGCGCTAACCTGAACCGTAGTCGACTTCACCCATCTTTTAGAAAGTCCCTTCCTTCCCGGTCTGAGTTCGCGGTGGTTGGGTGCGGATTTCAGACCGAGCGAACGATGGCGCCAGGTGGTCTGGGTCACCCAGGCCACTTCACCCGCTGAAGAATGACGAGGGCCAAGCGTGTTCCCCTGATCGGGAGGGCACAACAGGCGCCATCCTTCGCGTACTACGTAGACTTCTCAGGCCGTGCAGTTAGTCCTCAGTTGGCCAGTTCGCCTGTTCATCGTGGTGGTCCTGGTTTTTTCCATATTCGTGGACGGGGCGGGCTACATCTACCGCATAGCCAACCATTACCCACTCACGGGTAACGTCCCCGGCCTGCCGCCAAACTTCGGCGGCTGGCAGCTCTACATCCACCGCGGTCTCGACCTCGCGGGCGGCACTCACATCGATTACAAGCTCGTCAACTTTCCGCCAGGGCAGTCGCGCGCCGACGTACAGCAGCGAACGATCCAGGTCATCAACAAGCGTGTCAACGCCCTCAACGTGAGCGAGCCGGAGATCCGCGGCGCCGGGTCGAACTACGACAGGATCACGGTCGATCTCGCGGGAGTGACCGCCGAGCAGGCGCAGAAGACGATCGGGGCGATCTCCAAGCTGGTCTATACGAAATGGGTGCCTGATGCGAAGGTGACCAGCGGGTCCGAGCCGGGGTACAAGCCCGCGTTCGTGGGCCTGACAGGAGACGACATCCAAAGCGCCACCGCGACCATCGACCAGAGTGGTGTGAGCTGGGTAGTGAACATCAGCTTCACATCACGGGGCGGCGGGATCTTTGACACCCTCACGCGCGACAACGTCGCCGCCTGTCCGGGCGCCGGCACCGACTGCCCGCAGCGGCATCTCGCCATCTGGCTCGACCTGACCCAGACCGACATCGACAACTGGGAGAAGCCGGACTACGTCTCGAAGGTGTCGCAGCCCTATGACACGGGATGCCTCGCGGCCCAGACGCCCGGCACGGTCTGCGGCAAGCTGCTGACCAACCCCACTACCCTGCAGGAGATCTCGGGTGGCCAGGCGACCATCAGCGGCAACTTCACCCAGTCGAGCGCGACCGACCTCGCCACCGGCATCAACAACGGCTCGCTGCCGGTTGATCTACAGGTGCTAGACGTCACGCAGGTCAGCTCGACGCTGGGTGCGGAATCAGTGAAGCTCAGCCTCGCGGCGGGCCTCCTGGGCCTCTCGATCATCGTCATCTTCATGGTTCTCTATTACCGGGTTCCGGGATTGCTCGCCAGTATCGCGCTGCTGTTTTACGCGGGCGCAGTCCTTGCCATCTTCAAAGTGGTGCCCGTGACGTTGACCCTCGCCGGCATCACAGGCTTCATCCTCTCAGTGGGCATGGCCGTCGACGCCAACGTGCTGATCTTCGAGCGCTTCAAAGAGGAGGTGCGGGCCGGCCGCACCATACCTGCTGCTGTCGACGCAGCGGTCCGCCGCGCGTGGCCGGCGATCCGGGATTCGAATACCTCGACATTCATAACCTGCGTGATCCTTGGCTTCGTAGGTCCCTCTCAGGTCAAGGGGTTCGCAATCACGCTCGGCATCGGTGTTATCGCCAGCCTGATCTCGTCGATCATCGTGACCCACAACTTGCTGGCGATCGTCATGACGGGCAGCGGCCTGCGCAGGCCGGCGCTGATGGGAGTCGACCGCAGTGTCCGAACTGTCTGACGTCGGGGCCGAGCAGCAGACGGCGGACATCGTGGCCAACGCAGCGCCAAAAGAGGAGCCCAGGCCTGAGCCTCGAGTCCGCAAGCTGAACGTCATCGGTCGTAGAAACGTGTTCTTTGCGATCTCGCTCCTGATCATCATCCCCGGCATCATCTCGATGGCGACCCAGCACTTCCGCCTTGGGATCGACTTCGCGGGTGGAACGGAGCTCACCGTCACCTTTGCAAGCCAACCCTCTCTGACACAGGTCGAGAATGCCGTCGCGTCCGAGAACATCAACGGGTCCGTGGTCCAGACCCAGGGCGGTTTCATCATCCGCTACCCGGTTCTGAACCCCGCGCAGCAGACCTCAGTCCAGAACGACCTGAGGAACCGACTCGGGGAAATGACGGTCAACCAGATCCTGGAGGTTGGCGGCACGATCGCCGGGGAGACGATCACGTTCGCGCTCCTGGCTGTGGTGCTGGCCTCGGTCGCCATCCTGTTCCTGCTCGCGATCCGGTTCCGCAACGTGCCGGGAGGCTGGCGAGCCGGCTTTCAGTTCGGTGGCTCCGCGCTGGCGGCTTTGCTGCACGACGTATTCCTCCTCACCGGTGTGTTCTCGATCCTCGGCAAGGTCTTGAACCTTCGCATTGGAGAGATCGACAGCCTCTTCGTGACCGCAGTGCTCACAGTGGTCGGTTTCTCCGTGCACGACACGATCGTCGTGTTCGACAGGATTCGAGAAAACCTGCGGGTCAGCCAGCGCCTCTCCTTTGAGCAGGTCGTGAACCTCAGCATCATGCAAACAGCAGCGCGGTCCATCATCACGAGCTTCACCGTCGTCCTAGTGCTGGCGGCGATCCTCATCGCCGGCGGCGCGACGCTGAAGGGCTTCGCCCTGGCGCTGATCATCGGCATCGTGTCCGGGACGTACAGCTCGATCTTCAACGCGGCCCCGCTGCTCGTCGTGTGGAGACGGCTTCAACCACTCCGTTAGAGCGGGTGTAAAGTCTTCTTAGAAGCCGCCACATGCCGACCTGGCCCATACCGTCCATCAGAGCGCTGCTCGAGCCCACCGTCAAACACATGGGCTACGAGCTGTACTCGCTTGACCAGTCAGGTCACTCGGGTCGGACTCTCCGTATCGCGATCGACCGCAGCGAGCCGATCACGATCGCTGACTGCGAGCGCGTGAGCCGAATCGCCGGGCCGCTCATCGATCACTCCAACCTCGTCGCAGGTCCGTATGACCTTGAAGTCTCGTCACCTGGCGCTGAGCGCCCTCTGCGCAATCACGGGGAGTACGAGCGATTCAATGGCAGGCGGGTCAACGTGCGGTATCGCACCGGCGAGTCGGAGACCGTGGTCGAAGGCCCGCTGGTGGCAGTCGATCAAGCGGGCATCGCCGTGCAAGCTCAGGGTGTCCGCGGGCGGGCGCCGGTAATCGTTCACATAGGATGGGATGACGTTGTCGCGGGCAGGCTCGCGCTCGCAATCTGAACCGTCCACAGAGAGCCTGGGCGAGGCGCTGACAGCGCTCTGCGCCGAGGTGGGCATCCCCTTTGAGGAGATGCTGCACACAGTGGAGGGCGCGCTCGCTGGGGCATACGTGCGCGCCTTCAACCCCGCTGGTTTCGTGACCGTGAAGCTCGACATCACGACGGGTGCGCTCGACGTGCGAAGCCGCCTGGTGCGGCCCGATGGGACGGAGGTAATAGAGTCGCTGCCGGCCGAGAATTTCAAACGAATGGCCGCGCAGACCGCCAAGCATGCGGTGCTCCGGCACATCCACGACCTCGAGCGAGACAAGGTCATGCGGGACGTCGCCGAGCACAGGGGCGAGCTCGCGTCTGGAATCGTCGATCGTGTCGAGGCCGGCACAGTCTTCGTCGACCTCGGGCGCATCGAAGGTGTGATGCCGCCTGAGGAGCAGATCCCCGGCGAGCAGCTGCACCCCGGCCGGCCGGTACTCGTCGTGATCCTCGAACCACAGCACAATCCGCGGCAGGCGCAGGTCCGCGTTTCGCGCGGCGCCCGTGCGTTCGTGCACCGTTTGCTCGAAGCCGAGGTGCCCGAGATCAAAGCCGGGACAGTACAGATCCGCTCCATCGCCCGCGAGCCGGGGCTGCGGACGAAGATCGCGGTCTCGGCGACGGAACCTGGGATCGATCCTGTCGGCGCATGCGTCGGACCAAAGGGTGTGCGACATCGCGCGATCCTCAGCGAGCTGTCCAACGAGCACGTGGACATCGTTCCGTGGTCCGACGACGCGGAGGTCTTCGTCGCCGCATCACTGGGCCCGGCCAAGCCAGAGGCCGTCTCGATCGACCGGAACACGAGGACCGCAACGGTGCTCGTCCCGCGCGGCCAGCTGTCTCTGGCCATCGGTCGCGACGGCCAGAACGCCCGCCTCGCGGCCAAGCTGACCGGCTTCCGCATCGACATCAAACCGAGCGACTCGGACGTGGAGGCTGGTGGAGAAGCCGCGCCGTGAGCCGGCGCGGACGTGCGTCGGATGCCGTCAGGAGGCCGGAAAGCAAGGTCTGATTCGCCTGGTTCGCCGGCCGGAGGGCGGCGCGGCCGTGGATGCGACGGGCCGGGCCACAGGACGTGGGGCGTACCTGCACGACGACCGGTCCTGCGTGGAAATCGCACGCAAAAAGCGCTCGCTGGATCGGGCGCTGCACACGACGATCCAGCCGGAGCTGTGGTCTGAGCTAGTCAAATGAGTCTCCTCCCCGCTCGCCGGGGAGGTGGCCCGCAAGGCCGGAGGGGGTGCGTCTGAAGCAACCACCGCGATCGGGGCCTCAGGTTTCGAATTCGCGCTGGGCGGCATAATCATTGGTCGGGCATGAAGTCACACGAACTCGCACGCGAACTTGGGATCAGCCAAAAAGAGCTGGTGAACTTTCTCCAGCAACGCCGGCTGACACGCAACGCCGCCGCGCCTCTGGCGCCAGGGGCGATCGAAGCTGCGCGTTCGGCCTTCAAACCAACCTCCGTCGCGGTGAAGATCGAGGCCAACGGCGACCGGCGTGTCGCCCTGCCTCCGACGCTGTCGGTGAAGGAGCTTGCCGAGAAGCTTGGTGTGGGCCCGGTCGAGGTGATCAAGAAGCTGATGGCGTCGAAGATCCTGGCCACCATCAACCAGGTCATCGACTTCGCGACGGCGGAGATCGTCGCCGACGAGTTCGGGTTCACCGTCGAACCGGTGCTCAGCGAGGACGTGGTCGCGGTCGAGTCCGCGGAGGGCGAAGGCGCCGTCGTCACGACGTCACGCGAGGAGCTGTTCTCGCTCGCCAATGAGGACCCCAGCAAGCTGGTCGTTCGGCCACCCATCGTCACGGTGCTCGGTCACGTGGATCATGGCAAGACGTCGATCCTGGACGCGATCCGCAAGACCCGTGTGGCGGCGGGCGAGGCTGGAGGCATCACGCAGAGGATTGGCGCCTACAAGATTGAGACCGCCGATGGTCATCCGGTGGTGTTCATCGACACGCCGGGCCATGAGGCTTTCACCGCCATGCGCGCCCGTGGCGCCCAGGTCACCGACATCGTCGTCCTCGTGGTTGCGGCCGATGACGGCGTCATGCCGCAGACGGTTGAGGCCATCCAGCACGCGCGCGCCGCGAGGGTGCCGATCATCGTCGCCATCAACAAGATGGACAAGGAAGGGGCCAACCCCGACCGGGTTCACCAGGAGCTCGCCACCAATGGCATCGTCACGCGCCACTACGGCGGTGAGCACGAGTGCGTTCACCTGAGCGCCAAGACCGGCAAGGGCATCGACGACCTGCTCACCACGATCGTCCTGTCCACCGACATCCTCGAGCTGAAGGCAAACCCGGACCGCAACGCGATCGGCACCATCGTCGACGCGCACCTCGAGCGGGGCCGCGGCCCGGTCGCGACCGTGCTCGTGCAGGGTGGGACGCTGAAGGTCGGCGACGACTTTGTTTGCGGCCACATCTACGGCCGCGTACGCGCCCTGGCGGACGACCTGGGTCGAAGCGTTACTGACGCGCCGCCCGCGACCCCGGTGGTCGTATCGGGTATGAGCGAGGTACCGCAGGCCGGCGACATCTTCCAGGTCGTGGGCTCAGAAAAAGTCGCACGTCAGATCGCCCTGACAAAGCTCTCCGAAAAACGTACCCAGGAGGCGGCCAGGGACTTTGCTCCGCGCATCACGCTCGAGGAGCTGGCACGTCGGACCAAGGAAGGCGAGGTCAAGGAGCTCAGCCTCGTCGTCAAGGCCGACGCGCAGGGCACGCTCGAAGCTGTCCTCAGCGCTCTGCAGAAGATCGAAGACCCAGTGGTGGCGATCAAGGTGGTCGGCCAGGGCGTCGGTGCGGTCAGCGACTCAGACCTGCTGCTCGCGAGTGTGTCGAACGCGATCATCGTCAGCTTCAACCTCAAGCCGACGCCCGCGTCCACAGCCGCGGCGGAACGGGCGAAGGTCGAGGTGCGGTACTACGACGTCATCTACAAGCTGACAGAGGACGTGGAGCGCGCCGCCAAGGGCTTGCGCGAGCCGACGTACCGTCAGATCCGCGAGGGCAAGGTCGAGGTCATCACCCCGATCAAGATTCCGCGACTCGGTGTCATCGCCGGCAGCCGGGTGCTGGAGGGCAAGGTCACCCGTGGAGGCTGGGTCAAGCTGATACGGGGAAAGGAGCAGATCCACGAAGGCCGGATCAGCTCGCTCAAGCATTTCAAGGAAGACGTTCGAGAGATGCCTGCCGGGCAGGAATGTGGAATCGCCGTGGAGGGCTACGAGGCTTTCGTGGCCGGTGACACGATGGAGACATACCGACTCGAACGAGAAGAACTCTAAATATCAGCAACGGATTGCTGACTGCGGAGGTCGTTATGACCAGCTACCGCGCGGATCAGGTTGGGGAGCAAGTGCGTGAGGAGATCATGTCCATCATTCGGCGCGACCTCAAGGACCCGCGGATCGGGTTCGTGAGCATCACCGGGGTTCGCATGTCGCCGGACCTGAGACAGGCACGTGTGCGCGTGAGCGTCCTCGGCAAGCCTGAGGAGCAGAAGGCGTCGATCGCCGGCCTGGTTTCAGCCAAGGGCCTGATCCGCCACGAGCTGGGCCGCCGGCTGCAGAACCTCAAGTTCTCACCCGACCTGCGCTTCGAGCTCGATGCTTCGATCGAATACAGCGTCCACATCGCGGAGCTTCTGAAAGAGGTGCTGCCCAAGGGCAGGGGCGAAGCGGGGGAGAGCGAGTCATAGCCACCGCCACGAAGAATCCCCACGACTACGACGAGATCAAGGAGCTCATCGACGCCAACCAGGAGATCCTGATCTTCGGTCACAAGGACGCCGACGGCGACACCCTGGGGTGCAGCCTCGCGTTTGCCGAGGCTTTGCGCACCTCGGGCAAGGACGTGTGGGTGCTCATCCCTCCACCCCTGCCGGAGATGTACGAATTCCTGCCCGGTTTCAAAGCAATCGTCGCGGAGCCACCGCACGGCATCGACCCGCAGCTGGTGTTCTTCTTCGACTCGGGTAACCTTGAACGGTCCGGCAGCAGCGTCAAGAAGATCGCGTCACACGCGACCATCGTCAACATCGACCACCATCCGTCCAACTCGCGTTTTGGCGACGTGAACGTCATCGACTCCGACGCCTCGGCAGTAGGACAGATGGTCATCGAAATGCTTGATCACTTCGGTTATCCGATCACTCAAACGATGGCCGTGAATCTCTATGTGGCACTGCTGACCGATACCGGCGGATTCCGTCACGAGAACACGACGCCTCGCACCCTTGAGGACGCCGCTCGCCTCGCCCGTCTCGGGGCCGACCCCGGCAGCATCGCCACGATGGTCTACAAGATGCGGCCGGAAACCACACTGAAGCTGAGCGGCCTTGCGCTGGCCACGATGCGCGTCGAGCTCGACGGCAGGCTGGCATGGGCAAACGTCACACGCCGCATGCTCAAAGAGGCCGGCGCGGTGATGGCCGAATCCGAGGGCATCATCGACACGCTGAACAGCATCGCCGGCCTGGAGCTGGCCATTCTCTTCAAAGAGGTGCACGACTCCCTGACCAAGATCAGCATTCGCAGCCGTGGCGCGGTCGATGCTGCCGCACTGTGCGCGACTTTTGGAGGGGGCGGGCACATCCGTGCTGCCGGCGCTGAGATCGAGCGCCCGATGGACGAGACGGTGAAGATGGTGCTGGCGGCGGCCAAGGAGGCGATTCTTGGCGCCTCGAAACAACAGCGCTAACCGACCTCTGTTTTCGACCGGGGTTCTCAATGTCGACAAGGCGGCAGGTGAGACCTCTTTCGCGGTTGTCAGCCGCCTCCGCCGCCTGACGGGCGCTCATCGCGTCGGTCACGCCGGAACTCTCGATCCGCTCGCTACCGGCGTCCTGCCGATCCTTTTTGAGTCTGCGACCCGGCTTGCCGAGTTCGCGCTGCGGCTGCCCAAGACTTATGTCGCCGACATCCACCTCGGCTTCACCACGGCGACCGATGATGCCGAGGCAGAGCTCGAGCCGGTCGCGGACCCCAGCGGGCTGAGCGGTGATGATGTGCTCGAGGCGCTTGCCGAGTTTTCGGGTCGGATCATGCAAGAGCCGCCGGCCTTTTCTGCCGTCAAGGTGGACGGCCAGCGAGCTTACAAGCTCGCGCGGCGGGGCGACGAGCCGAGGCCGAAGGCGCGAGAGGTCGAGGTCTACGAGTCGCGCCTCCTCGATTTCACGCCGGGTCCGAACGCGGTGGCACGGGTTGAGGTGCGCTGCGGGAGTGGAACGTATCTGCGCTCGATCGCCCGCGACCTAGGCCTGCGATTAACCGTCGGCGGGTATCTTGGGCGACTCGTTCGAACGGCCTATGGCAGCCTGACTATCGACGCGGCGGTCCGCGCCGCGGACTTGAATACAGCCGAAGACGTGCGCACCCGGCTCCTTCCGGCCGAAGTCATACTGCCGGACATGGAGCGGGTCAAGGTCAATGTCGAGCAGGAGGCGATGATCCGCCAGGGTCGCGCTGTCCGCGTGTTACCGGAGCCCGGCCCCGGCCTGATTCGAGCCCACGACTCGGTCGGCCGCCTCGTCGCGCTCGGGCACGCTGATCCGCTGCGGCGCACGTTCGTGCCCGAGAAGGTGCTGACCTGAGGAGTCGAGTCCGCTGAAGGTCCATCTCGGACTACCCACGAGCCACATTGGGGCCGTGGCGCTGACAATCGGCAGCTTCGACGGAGTGCATCTGGGGCACATCGACGTGATCCGCCATGTGATCGCGGCGGCCAAGGCCGGCGACGCACAGCCGACGCTCATCACATTCGAGCCGCACCCGCGCTGCGTGCTCGACCCGGCCAATTGCCCGCAGTCGATCACGACGCTCCAGGAAAAGTTGGCGCTGATCGAGGCGGCCGGCATCGAGCACGCCATCGTGCTGCGATTCGACCGGGAGCTTGCTTCGCTGTCTCCGCAGGAGTTCGTCGACCGGCTCGCGACTGTGATGGATTTGCGGCGCTGGGTGATCGGCTATGACTTCGCTTTCGGACGCGGCCGAACGGGCAGCGCGCAGTGGCTGCGCGAGCACGGCCACCAGGTTGATATCGTCCCGCCATTCAAATTCGAGGGCCGCGAGCTGCACAGTTCGGAGGTGCGCCGGCTCATCACGGCAGGCGATGTCGACCAGGCGAACAAGCTGCTGGGGCGTGAGTACTCAATGTCCGGGCCAGTCGAGGCAGGGGAGAAGGTCGGCCGCCAGCTGGGCTTCCCGACGGCGAACATCGGCGTCGAGCCCAACAAGCTGATTCCGGCCCTCGGGGCATATGCGGGCCGGGCGAAGCACATCCCCTCGCCCGCGTCAGCGGGAGAGGGTCAGGGTGAGGGTGGCGGGGAGTTCATAGCCGCCTTGTCGGTCGGGTATCGCCCCACTTTCGGCGGCACGCAGCTGCGGGTCGAAGCTTTTCTGCTGGACTTCGAAGGCGACCTGTACCAGCAGCGTCTCGAGCTCCGCTTCGTGCGTTACCTGCACCCGGACATCAAGTTTCCGACCACCGACGACCTGGTGCGTCAGCTCCACCAAGACGTCGCCGACACGCGCCGGATCTCCGGCCGATGACATCCGTCCTTGTTGTCGGTGGAGGTATAGCGGGCTACTGCGCCGCGCTTGCGGCTCGCCGCGACGGTGCGGAGGTGACGGTAGTCGCGAAAGCACCGGGCGCGACCGCTCTCTACGCCGGCGGGATGGAGATCATCGACGACCTCGAGGCAATCCTCGAGCATCAGCCTCACCACCCGATCACAAGGCTCGGCCTTGATTCAGTTCGGTTGTCCACCGAGCTCGACACCGCGATCCAGGCTCTCCGCCTGGCGCTCGAAAAAGAGGGGCTGAAAATCGAGGGCACGTGGCGGACGCGTGGGCTGTACGCGGACGTCCATGGCCTGGCCCGACCCGCCAATCTCGTGCCTGCCTCGGTGGCCGGCGGTGAGCTGCGCGCCCTGAGCGGCAAGCGCGTGGCGGTCGTCGGCGTCAAGGAGGTCGGGGACTACGACGCGGCCTCGACGGCGCAGGCGCTCAAGGAACTTCACGGCGTCGAAGCTTTCCCTGAAGAAGTGAGCATCCCGGACCTGCCACAAGCTGCCTCGATCACAGACCTGTACGGCCGCCGCGCGCCGCAAGTGACGCGCGCCCGCTCAGCCGCGATCGCCTATCCACCCGGATTCACGAATCTGCCACGGGAAGGGTTCGAGCTGCTCGCGTCACCGCCATCGCCACACGGCTGGCGGCTGCAGCAGGCCATCGCGCACAGCACAGTCAGGGCGGAGGTCACGTCGGTCGAAACTGCCCATGGCCGCGTCACATCGGCACGGGCCGGCGACCGGACGTTTCGAGCCGACGCGTATGTCTTTGCCACCGGGAGCCATATCGGCGGCGGCCTCATGGGCGGGCGGGTCACCAGCGAACCTCTCCTGAAACTCGGCGTGTTTCACGACGGCAGCCCGGTCACTCAATTAGGGACGCGACTGCAGCACATGCAGTACCTGGACCCTGCCGAGGAGCTGCGCGCCGGCCTGGCGACCGACAACCGGCTGCATCCCCTGGACGAAAACGGGCACGTCTCGTACGACAACCTCTACGCGGCCGGCGCGGTGCTGGGCGGTTACGACTACAGCGGCCCCTGCGGGTTCGGCGTGCCGATCCTCACCGCCTGGCTCGCCGGACGCTGGGCAGCAAAGCAACGATGAGAGCTGAAATATGAGAAGGAACCCGGACGGTTCCTCCTCATTGGGGCCGCTTAGCGGCCGCTGCTTATCTTCCGAGAAGGAAGTGATCATTTTATTTGTCTCTCCTCGCGACGCTGGCTTAGCCTGGAAGAGACCAAGTCGCGGCCGGGTAGAACCCGGCCGCCCATGCCACGCTGGCAAGAGTTCTTGATGAGAGCCGAGCTCGAGAAGATCGTCGGCAGCGCCGCGCTCGACGAGCGGCCTGTGCGCGACATGTGGCCCCTGGCGATCATGGACGAGCGCTCGGGCACTGCGCCACCCCGCGTGCTGGTCGCGCGCCCATCCAGCCGCGAGCAGGTGGTGGCGATCCTGCGGTGGGCAGGGGCTGCCGGCGTGACCGTTACCCCGATGGGAGGCGAGACGGGCGTGTGCGGGGCGCTGTCGCCACAGGCTGGCGAGCTCGTGCTCGACATGGGCGCCTTCGACCGCATTCTCGACGTCGACGAGACGAACCTGACCTGCCAGTGCGAATCGGGTATGAACGGCCTTCAACTCGAGAGGCACCTGAACGAGCGCGGCTTGACGCTCGGCCATTTTCCGAGCTCGCTGCCCGGGACAACGCTGGGAGGGCTGATCGCCACTCGATCATCGGGCCAGGAGTCAAGCAGATACGGAAGCGTCGAGGACATGGTGTTGGGACTGGAGGTCGTCCTGCCAGACGGTACTATCGCCGGGCCGCGGCCAGGACCCCGATCTGCAGTTGGTCCAGCCTTGCATCAGCTCTGGCTTGGCTCGGAAGGTGGCCTGGGAGTGATCCTCGGCGCGGTCCTCCGCGTGCACCGCCTGCCCGAATCGGTGATCGGTCGCGGTTACGGATTTCCCGACCTCGTCGCCGGGCTGGCGGCCATGCGGGAGATCATGCAGTCCGGGATCAAACCACTGGTCCTTCGCCTGTACGACCCCGAAGACACGGCGTTCAACGGTTACGACCTACCGGAGGGTGGTTGCTTGCTCGTGGTCGCCAACGCCGGGCTTTCGGGTGTTGCCCAGGCAGAGGCTGATGCGGTGGCGAAACTCGCCGCCGGAGCGGACAACCTGGGCGAGGCGCCGTGGTTGCGGTGGCAGAAACATCGCTTCGATCTCTCCGCACAGCGCCTGAAATCCTTCCTGGAGCCTCCCGGCTCGTACCTCGACACGATCGAGCTCGCGGCGCCCTGGACCGTGCTGCATGAGCTGCACGGAAGGGTCAAGCCCGCAATAGCCGTAGGTGGCCTGGCGTTATGCCACTTCAGTCATGCCTATGAGCAGGGCTGCTGCGCGTACTTCACATTCGGGGGTTCAGGAGACACCGAGCAGGACGCTCGTTCGGCCTATATGCGTGCGTGGGAAGGGGCGATGAGCATCGCCCTCGAGCTCGGTGCGACCATCAGCCACCACCACGGGGTGGGACGGATGCGTGCACGCTGGGTCGCTGATGAGATGGGAGGTTGGATGCGAGTGTGGCGATCGATCAAGGAGAGCGTTGACCCGAAAGGGATCATGAATCCACGCGCCGTGGGAGGCGGTAAGCCATAGGCGCCCGGCCCGGCGCACCGGTCCTGTTCATCGTCAACCCCTCGTCTGGGGCCGGCAAAGCCGGTCGGGAGTGGTCTGGCATCGAGACCTGGCTGCCTGGAACGGGCCTGCAGTACGAGGTCGCCTACACGACACGGCCCCTCGAGGCGACGGAAATCGCGCAGCGCGCGGTCAGGGAATCCCGCCCAGCAGTTGTGGCGGTCGGTGGCGACGGCACGCTCAACGAAGTCGTCAACGGGTTCTTCCACAACGGCGCGCCGATCCCCACGACGACCCGGCTGGCCATGGTTCCGCTTGGCACCGGTGGAGACTTTCGGCGGACGCTGCGCATCCCGCTGGACCCCAAGGCTGCCATCGGAGTGATCACCACTGGGCTGGTCAGGCGACTTGATGCTGGCTGCGTCACCTACCAGAATTCGGAAGGCCAGACTGCGGTGCGGCATTTCATCAACATCGGGGACGCCGGCTATGGCGGAGAGGTCGTCCACCGCGTGAATCGTGGTAGCAAGCGGCTCGGCGCTGCGACTTTCATGTGGACCGCGCTCACGTCGCTGCTGGCATACAAGAACAAGCCGATGAACGTAAATGTCGACGGGACCTCGCATGACATCGTGGGCCAGCAGGTCGTTGTCGCCAACTGCCAGTACTTCGGCGGCGGCATGCGCATGGCGCCGTCGGCGTCGCCCACAGACGGGGTCTTCGACGTGGTCCTGATCGGGGACGCCGGGAAGTTGGAGAGCATCCGGGGTATGAGCAAGATCCGCAGCGGTCAACACCTGGATGAGCGCAATCCGAAGATCCAGCTCATGTACGGCAAGCGGATCTCGATCACCTCGACCGAGAAGGTGCGCATCGACCTCGACGGCGAGGATGCTGGCTTCCTGCCGGCTCTCTTCGAAATTCAGCCGGGGGCGATCGAGTTCATCACGCCGCGATAAACAGGGGTCCCCGCGAACACACGGCGCAGCCTGTGTGTTCGTGGGGTGAATAATCGCCTCGTGACGAAAGGGGTCATCGCCACCCCGCACGTGGTCGCGTCGGAAGTCGGCGCGCAGGTGCTGCGTGACGGCGGCAACGCGATCGACGCCGCAATCGCCGCGAACGCGGTGCTATGCGTCGTGTATCCGCACATGACCTCCGTCGCGGGCGATCTGATGGCGATCGTGTGGCCAGCCGGCGCTGCGGCGCCGGTGGGGTTGATCGGCGCCGGCCGCTCGGGCGAGCTCGCCACGATCGCGGCCGTTCGCTTGCGCGGGCACGAGACGATGCCCGAGCGTGGGATCTTAACCGTCACCGTTCCCGGCACCGTCGACGCCTGGGGCCGCCTTATCGAACGTTTCGGAACACTTGGGCTAGGCGCCGTCCTCAAGCCCGCCGCGACCCTGGCCGCGGCCGGCTACGTCATCACGCCTCAGCTTGCCGACTTCCTCAGAGCGGCGGCCGGAATGTTGGGTCAAGACGCTGCCGCGCACGAGCTATACCCTCCGATGGAGGCGGGCATGCTCTTGCGTAACCCGGACCTGGCATCCGTGCTCCACGACATCGGTCGGGCCGGGATCAACAGCTTCTATCGCGGCGATATCGCCTCGACCATCGTCTCGGCGATCAGGCGGCGGGACGGCCTGGTGACAGGCAACGATCTCGCGACACATCGCTCGCAGTGGGTGGAACCCATCACTGCCGGGTACCGCGACGTCACCGTCTACGAGCTCCCGCCGCCGACCCAGGGCCTCACCGCGCTCGCGATGCTGGCGCGGCTGGACGATTTACCACCAGAAGCGCTGGTGCCCGGTCCTGGATTCGTCGGCCATTTCAGGCGCATTCGCGATGTGTGCTACCCGCTGCGTAACCGGTACATCACAGACCCGGACTTCGCCGCCGCCCCGGTGCAGCCATTCCTCGATCCGACACACGGGAAGGCAGGCGGCGCGCCGATCCCCGAAGGGGGGGACACCGTCTACATATGCGCCGCCGACGAGCACGGCAACCTGGTGTCGCTGATCCAGAGCGTGGCATTCGACTTCGGGTCCGGCATCGTCGCCGCGGGCACGGGCATGCTGCTGCAAAACCGCGGCGCGTATTTCAGCCTCGCTACCGACCACGTCAATCGGTTGGAGCCTCGCAAGCGAACGATGCACACGCTCATCCCGGCGATGGCGACCCGCGATGGGAAGCCCTGGGCCATCTTCGGCACGATGGGCGGCGACGGGCAGCCGCAGCTCCAGACCCAGGTCCTCCTCAACCTCGTCGATCACCGCCTCGAACCGGCCGAAGCTGTAGCCCGGCCGCGCATCCGCGTGCAGGCGGACGGAGTTCGCACGTCACTCGAGGCGGACTACCCACACGCCGCCGAGCTCGCCAGGTCGGATCGCCGCTTCGAGCTCATGCCCTCGAGACATCACTCGTTCGGGCACGCGCATGCGATCGTGATAGATGGTCCGGCCACCTGGCGCGCGGGCGCGGACCCGCGATCGGACGGAGCGGTCCGATTCGCGTCCTGACGGCCAAGATCGCTCCGCTCGTATACTCTTCGGCAGTTTGGCAGCAGGAACGGAAGTCAAAGGCAAGCTGATCGCGGAGTACAGACGCGCGGAGAAAGACACGGGTTCACCCGAGGTCCAGATCGCGCTTTCGAACACCCGCATACGGGAGCTCACCGAGCACCTTAAGACGCACGCCAAAGACCATCACTCGCGCCGCGGCCTGCTTCTCCTGGTGGGCAAGCAACGGCGGCTGCTGAACTATCTCAAAGACACGGACATCGAGCGCTATCGTGCGCTGGTCGGAAAGCTAGGCATCAGGGTGGCCGGCCGCGCCAAGCTAGCAGGGCGCGCGCAGCCAACAACAGGACCGGAAACGCCGGTCACTTAAGTCAATCGGGAGGACCCCGCCGCTGGTCAGCGCGGGTCAGCTCTTAGAAGCTTTCACTCAGGCGCCGGCGCGTTGCGCGCAAGGCACGACCTAAGCGGCGGCTGCTAGGAACCTGACCCAGGTCGCACCTCCGGGGGCCGTCCTCCCACAACATGGAGGTATTGGCGTGGCAATAGTCACGAAGAACGTGGAGGTCGCCGACAAGCGACTTTCGATAGAGACCGGCCGGGTGGCCGAGCAGGCCAACGGCGCTGTGATCCTGCGGCAGGGCGACACCGTCGTCCTCAGCACCGCAGTCATGGCAAAGGAGCCCAGGGAGGGGATCGACTGGTTCCCCCTCACCTGCGACTACGAGGAGAAGCTGTACGCGGCGGGCAAGATCCCGGGCGCATTCATGCGCCGCGAGGGACGCCCGAGCGAGACGGCGATCCTGGCGTCGCGGCTCACCGACCGTCCGCTGCGGCCGCTGTTTCCGGAAGGCTTCCGGCTGGACGTCCAGGTCGTCTCGACAGTCCTGTCGGTCGACCAGGAGAACGACCCGACGATCCTCAGCATCAACGGCGCCTCGACGGCGCTGGTGATCTCAGACATTCCGTTCGGGGGACCCGTTGGCGCCGTGCGCATGGGCTTCCTCGACGGCAAGGTGGTCGTCAACCCATCGATGTCTCGGATGGCCGAGTCAGAGCTCGACCTGGTCGTGGCCGGCACCGCCGACGCGATACTGATGGTCGAGGCGGGCGCCAAGGGAGTCACCGAACAAGTCGTGCTCGACGCCCTGGAGATGGCCCATACGGAAATCAAGCGGATCTGCGCGGCCCAGGTCGAGCTGCAGCAGCAGGTGGGCAGGGAGAAGCGTGAGTGGATCCCGAACGCATACCCCCCGCACATGCTCGAGATCGTCGGCGAGTACCTGGCGCTTCGTCTGGATCCAGTGCTCTACAAGGCAGACAAGGCCACGCGCGAGGAGGACATCGACGATCTGCGACGCATGACGATTGTCGAGCTGGGAGAAAGGTTCCCCGAGCACATCGAAATCCTCGGCAAGCTCTTCGACAAGGCGCTCAAGGACCGAGTCCGTCAGCGCGTAGTCGAAGAAGGCGTGCGCATCGACGGCCGTGGCCTCAAGGATGTTCGCAACATCACGGTCGAGGTCGGCGTGCTACCGCGCACACATGGCTCGGGCCTCTTCACACGCGGACAGACTCAGGCGCTGACGATCGCGACGCTGGGCACGATGTCCGACCAGCAAAAGCTCGACGGGCTGGGGCTCGAAGAGTTCAAGCGCTACATGCATCACTACAACTTTCCGCCGTTCTCCGTCGGCGAGGCTCGGCCTCTGCGCGGCCCGGGTCGCCGCGAGATCGGTCACGGAGCGCTCGCCGAGCGCGCGCTGCTTGCGGTCATCCCGCCAATCGAGGAATGGCCTTACACGATGCGCTTGGTGTCCGAGATCCTCAGCTCCAACGGCTCGACTTCGATGGCCTCGGTCTGCGGTTCGACGCTGGCGCTGATGGACGCGGGAGTCCCGATCAAGTCACCAGTCGCGGGCATCGCGATGGGCCTCGTGACGCGTGAGGGCAAGTTCGCCGTGCTGACCGATATCCAGGGAGTCGAGGACAACCTCGGTGACATGGACTTCAAGGTCGCCGGCACCCGAGACGGCATCACGGCCCTGCAGATGGACATCAAGGTCAAGGGCATCACGCACGAGATACTCGCGCAAGCGCTCGAGCAGGCCCGCGAGGCAAGACTCTTCGTACTCGACAAGATGCTTGCCGTGCTGCCAAAGCCGCGCAGCGAGATGAGCCCTTACGCGCCGCGCATCACCACGATCATGATCAACCCCGACAAGATCCGCGACATCATCGGCCCGGGAGGCAAGATGATCCGGAAGATCACCGAGGAGACGGGCGCTCAGATCGACGTCGAGGACGATGGTCGCGTCTTCATTGCAGCTGTCGACCAGGAAGGCGGCCAGAAGGCAATCGACTGGATTAAAGGCCTCACCGACGAGGTGGAGGTCGGCAGGATCTACAAGGGCAAGGTCGTGCGCATCATGCCCTTCGGCGCGTTCGTCGAGGTGCTGCCGAACCAGGACGGTCTGGTGCACATCTCCAAGCTCACCGACCACAGGGTCGAGAGGGTTGAGGAGGTCGCCAACATCGGTGACGAGATCGTGGTCAAAGCGACCGAGGTCGACAGCCAGGGGCGCCTCAACTTGAGCCGCCAGGCCGCGATCGAGGAGCTGACCGCCAAGGGAGAGCCGATCGAAGAAAAGATTGACAAGGACGTCATGGCCACTGCTCTTGCCTCGCCGCCGCCGCCGCCCCGCGAGGGTGGCTTCGGTGGTAATCGCGATCGTGGCGGTCGAAACGGCGGCGGCGGACGCGGACCACGCCGGAATTAGTTAGCTAAATGGCCGAGCCGAGTCCCCACTCCGGCTCCGCCGGACCTCCCCAGCAAGTGGGGAGGTGGGGCTGGGGTCAGCGTGACCGCTGACCGCATCCGAGTCGCGGTCACCGGTTACCGCGGCAAGGTCGGCTCGGTCCTCGCCGCGGCTTTTCAAGCCGAGCCAGGAATCGAGTACGTCGGTGGGGTCGAGCTAGGGGACGACCTGGCCGCTTTCTTGCACGAGAAGAGGCCACGCGCCGTCGTCGACTTCACGCAACCGTCGGAAGCCCTGCACAACGCACTCGCGGCTGTGGCCGCCGGCGCGTCGCCGGTCGTCGGCACGACCGGTATGGGCGCGGACGCGATCGACAAGCTCGAGACGGCATGCAAGACCAAGGGGGTCGGCGGGATCGTCGCCCCGAACTTCGCCGTCGGCGCGGTGCTGATGATGCACCTGGCAGATATCGCTGCGCCGCATTTCGAGGCGGTCGAAGTCATCGAGATGCACCACGCGACCAAGCTCGACGCGCCGTCGGGGACAGCGCTCTCGACCGCGAAACGCCTGGCCGCGAGGCGGCGCGACAAACCGTTCAGCCACCAGAAGGCCGAGAAGGAGACGCTTTCCGGGACGCGAGGCGGGGAAGAGGGAAACGTCGCGGTGCACAGCGTGCGCCTGCCCGGCTTCGTCGCCGACCAGGAGATCATCTTCGGGCTACCGGGTCAAACGCTGACGATCGTTCACCGGACGACGAGCCGTGAGGCGTACATACCGGGCGTGCTGCTGGCGATCCGCAAGGTCACGTCCGAACCGCGGTTCTATCGCGGCCTCGACGAACTCCTCGGCCTAGCGGGTGGTTAGCCGCCAGGACCGCGTCACGGTCTGGGCGTCTCAGCTGGCGAGCAACGACTTTCCCGCAGTTTGCGCGATGACAGGGGCCCCGGCTGAGACCTGGCGCAAGTTCCGTTTCGCGACTCCTCCGTGGTGGGCTCTCAGCTTTCTGCTTCTCATCTGCGTGGGCATCGGATTCGTTGTGAGCATCCCACTCGCCTATCTAGTGGCGCGTCGCGCCAGCGGCCGTCTGCCGCTCACCCATAGGAGCAAGCGCCGGCTTGAGCTTCCAATGCGGGCCGCAATCGTGATCCTGGCGCTCTGCGCCCTAGTGTGGATCATCGCTGTGATCGCTTTCACGAGGCCATACGATCCGGCGAGTCCAACGCCGCAGCTCATCGGCCTGGTGTCATTCAACCTCGGGCTCGTTGCCTTTGTGTTTGGCGCGGTACTAGTACAACTCGGCCTTCAATTGGGCAGGATTCCGTTCGGTCCTGGCGCCATTGTCATGAGGCAGTTGCCAGGACAGCCCGACCGGCAGGTAGAGTTGATTCGCTTACATCCGGCCTTTGTGGCCGCGGTCCAGCAGATGCAGTCGGCACCGCCTCCACAATCAATTGAGACGAACTAAACTTGAGCACGTGCCTACCTCCAAGCGACTAAACGTTGCTGTCGTCGGCGCGACCGGCATGGTCGGGCACGAGATGCTGCGAGTGCTCGCCCAGCGACACTTTCCAAGTGAGCGGATCATCGCGCTCGCGTCGGAACGCTCGAAGGGACTGACGGTTGCATTCAACGGGAGCTCGATCAAGGTCGAGCTTCTCGATGAGAAAGCGTTCAAAGGCATCGATATCGCGCTCTTTGCCGCAAGCAGCGACATCGCGTTGATGTACGGACCTCTCGCGGCTGAGGCAGGAGCGTTGGTGATCGACAACAGCTCCGCCTGGCGCATGAAGGAAAACGTCCCGCTGGTCGTGCCCGAGGTCAACAGCGATGACATCCGCAACAACGAGGGCATCATCGCGAACCCGAACTGCTGCGCGATCCCCCTGACCGTCATCCTCAATCCTCTGAGGAACGCGGCAGGCCTGGAACGCGTCCTTGTGTCGACCTATCAATCTGCGTCGGGCGCCGGGCGCGCGCTGGTCGATGAGCTAGAAGACCAGACGAAGGCGATCGCGGCCGGCACCGAGCCGCAGGCGGTCGCGTATCCGTACCAGCTGGCTTATAACGTCGTGCCAGGCGGATGGAGGCCTGAGCCCGAGGGCTACAACGAGGAAGAGGTCAAGATCGTCAACGAGACTCGCAAGATCCTGCACATGCCGGAGCTGCGCATCACCGCGACGTGCGTGCGTGTGCCGGTGCTGGTTGGACACGGAGAGTCCGTTTTCCTGGAAACCACGGAAAAGATCACTGCCGATGAGGCACGCACTCTGTTTGCGACCGCGCCCGGCGTGATCGTCGAGGACGACCCGCACGCCAAGCTCTATCCGACGCCGCATAACGTCGCGGGCAAAGACGAGGTGTATGTTGGCCGCATCCGCAACGACGCCTCGACCAAGAACGGCCTGGCGCTCTGGCTAGTGTCTGACAATCTGCGTAAGGGAGCCGCTTTGAACGCGGTCCAGATCGCCGAGCAAGCCATCGAGATGGGGGTGATGACGGCCGGTGCCACCCGTCATCGCGTATCTGACGGTCAAACGTGAGATGCCCATATGCTGCATTGCCAGAGAATGTGATGGCTTGGGGAACCCAGGCCTTCAGGTGGCACGGGCCTTCGCCCGAAAATCCGCACCCGTCACCGCGATTTTCGGGCGGGAAAGGAAGGGATCATTAACTGATGACGACTGAAGTCGGACGCCTGCTGACGGCGATGATCACCCCGTTCAAGGCTGATGGGTCGGTGAATTACGAGGCTGCTGAGAAGCTGGCTGTCATGCTCGTGGCCGACGGGTCGGACGGAGTCGTCGTCGCCGGCACGACCGGCGAAGCGCCGACTCTGAGCGACGACGAGAAGATCGAGCTGGTGAAGGCCGTCAAGAAGGCTATCCCCGGCAAGAGCGTCCTCGCCGGCACCGGCAGCAACGACACGCATCACTCGGTCAAGCTCTCCGGGCGAGCCATGCAGGCAGGCGCGGACGCGCTGCTCGCCGTCGTGCCGTACTACAACAAGCCACCGCAGGAAGGCATGTACCAGCACTTCAAGGCGATCTCGGAAGTGGGTCCGACGATCATGTACAACATCCAGGGCCGCACCGCGGTCAACATGACCGCCGCCACCACGCTTCAGTGTGCCGAGCTGCCGGGGATCATCGGCGTCAAAGAAGCGAGCGGCGACCTCGACCAGATCGGCTTCGTATGCGCAGGCAAGCCTGCGAGCTTCAAGGTGTGGAGCGGCGACGATAGCTGGACGCTGCCAGTCCTCGCGGCGGGCGGCCACGGCGTGATATGCGTCGTGTCGCACATCGCAGGTCGCTCCATGAAGAAGCTGATCGACGCTTACTCAAAGGGTGATAACGACGTCGCGCGAAGGATCCATCTCGGGCTTCTGCCAGTGATCAAAACGCTTATGACAACCGCCGCCAACCCGGTGCCCATCAAGACGGCGCTGAACGCCATGGGCTTCGCGGCTGGTCCGTTCCGCCTGCCGCTGGTGCCGTTGACCGACGAGCAGCTGCAGTCGGTGATGAAGACAGTGCGTGATGCCGGTGACCTGATCACCTTCAAGGCGGGAGTAAAAGTCGCTTAGCTCTCCGGAGCTGCTCCAGCTCCACGGCGTGATCCGCTCGTGCAAGAACTGCGGCCTGCATGCGACGCGCACCCAGGCGGTGCCAGGGATCGGTCCGTCCCCAGCCAACATCATGATCGTCGGCGAGGCTCCGGGGTTCAACGAGGACCGTCAGGGCGAGCCGTTCGTCGGCGCCGCCGGCAAGCTGCTCGACACCCTGCTCGCCCGGATCGGGCTCAGCCGCGGGGACGTCTACATCACCAATGTGCTCAAGTGCCGCCCGCCGATGAACCGCGACCCGATGCCGAACGAAGCGGAGGCATGCTCGCCATATCTCGCTCGTCAGCTAGAGCTCGTAAGGCCGAAGGTCGTCCTCATCCTCGGCCGTCACGCGCTGGAGCGGCTGATACCCGGTCATGGCTCGATCTCGCGAGTCCATGGAAGCCTCGTCAAGCGAGGCGATGTCGCGTACGTGCCGCTTTATCACCCGGCCGCAGCGCTGCACAACGGGGCGCTGGTAGCCGACCTGGAGCACGACTTTGACCGGGTGAAGGCTTACCTCGATGCGCTCCTGGCTCCGCCTCCACCACCCGTGCCGGTCGCACCACCGAAACAGGAAGCCGAACAGCTGCGATTGCTGTGAGCTCGTCGCGACTTCGGTACCTCCCACTGGGCGGCCTGGGCGAGGTCGGCATCAACATGTGGGCGCTGGAGTGGGAGGACAAGATCCTGGTCGTCGACGCCGGTCTCATGTTTCCCCACGACGACATGCCCGGCATCGACCTCGTGCTGCCGGACATCTCGTACCTCCTTCGCAGCGATCGCGAGGTTCTCGGCATTTTCCTGACCCACGGTCACGAAGACCACATCGGGGGCTTGCCGTACGCGCTGAAAAAGGTCAACGTCCCCGTCTATGGCACGCGGCTGACGCTCGGGCTCGTCAAGCCCAAGCTCAAGGAACATCGCTTCCTGCGCGAGTCCGACCTCCGCGAAGTGCGCATCGGCGACTCGGTCCAGCTCGGGCCGTTCAGGATCGAGACGGTGGCCGTGTGTCACTCCATCCCAGACGCGGTGGCCCTCGCCATCGACACTCCTGTCGGCAAAGTCATCTACACGAGCGACTTCAAGCTGGACCCCGACCCGCCGGACGGTCTTCCGACGGACATGGCTCGCTTCCGCAGCCTGGGTGATGAGGGCGTCCTGCTGCTGCTCAGCGACTCGACGAATGCCGAGCGTCCGGGCCGGTCAGGTTCGGAGCGCGATCTGCACGCGCCCCTCGAGAAGATCTTCAGCGAGGCCCCTGGCCGGATCGTGGTCGCCAACTTCGCCTCCAACATCCACCGCATCCAGCATCTGGTGCGATTGGCAACCCAGTTCGACCGGAAGCTTGCGGTCGTCGGGCGCAGCCTGCAGACCAACTTCAAGACTTCGCGCGAGCTCGGTTTTCTCAAAGTGCCCGAAGGGTTGACCGTTCCACTGGAGGAGATCGACCGCGTGCCGCCGTCCAAGCTGCTGTTGCTCACCGCAGGCAGCCAGGGCGAGCCGATGTCGGCGCTGTCTCGGTTCGCGGCGGGACGCCATCCGTTCGTCAACGCGCTGAAGGGCGATTGGGTGGTGCTCTCCGCTCGGCCGATCCCCGGTAACGAGCGCAGCGTTCACAGGACCGTGAACAACCTTTTCCGGAACGGTGCGCGCGTGTTCTATTCCGAGGTCGGCAATGTCCACGTGACCGGCCATGCGCAGCGCGACGACCTGCGCGAGATGCTCGACGCGGTCCGGCCTCGAAACTTCATCCCGGTACATGGGGAGTACAGGCAGCTATACCTGCACTCGCAGATCGCGCGCGAGGCCGGCATTCCGGACGATCGCATAGTGGTCGTCGAGGATGGCCAGACGGTGGAGCTCGACGCCGAGACCATGTCGCGAGGCGAGAAGATCGCCACCGGGCTGGTGTATGTCGACGGCCTTGGTGTGGGCGACGTCGAACAGGTAGTGTTGCGCGATCGCCGTCACCTCGCCGAGGACGGCATCCTGGTGGTTACGCTCACGCTGGACCGCGACGCCGGTACCGTCCGCGCCGGACCTGATCTCATCTCGCGCGGGCTCATTGAGCCGGAACTTTCCACCCGGCTCATGGCCGATGCGCGGGCAGCGGTCATCCAGAGCATCGGACGCCTTGCCGAGACGCACGCCGACATCACCCTCCTGAAAGAGGCGATCCACGACGCGGTCTCCAAGACGGTCTGGCGCCAGACCCGGCGCCGCCCTATGGTGATCCCCGTCGTAACAGAGATTTAGAAGGTTGAAGCTTCCTCCACTCGCTCTTGTCGCTCCTAGCCTCTGCCCGCGCTGCGACCAGCCGGCCATGGTGCTCAACCATTCCGAGGAGGCGCGCTGCGCGCACTGCGGTCTTCAGCTGCATCAATGCGCCAGATGCCGCGGCATCGCCGGCCCTTTCGACCGCTACTGCGGATTCTGCGGCCACGAGCTGGTCGAAGGTGCTACCCGACCCCTGTGGTGGCGGCTGTGGTTTCTAGCGGCACTGATCCCCCTGATCGGAGGCCTGATCTACGGAATAGCCCAAGCCCAAGTTAGACACTAGAGGGGAGAGACCACTAATCCCCTCCCCCGCAGGGGGAGGGCTAGGGTTGGGGGGCGGCGCCCTATCGTTCAGGCGTGGGCCCCCCAACCTATCTATTCAACCTGTGCCCGCACTCCACGCAGAAGCTGTGGCGGCCCATGTTGTGGTGGCCGCATGACAGGCAGACCAGGCGCCTCGGCGGATCCGCTTGCAGCCAGCGCTCATTTTCGCGCCGGTACCAGATGCCGTCCTCGGGTCCGAGTATCCAGCGCCGTCCCTCATTGTCGAGCACGGAAAGGTCCCTGACCGCCACCCTGAACGCTCGCGCCTGCAGTTCGCCGGCGCGCCGCTCTTCGACCAGCGACCTGTAGCGAATCTCGGCCTCGGCGAACGGATCGACTGCCACGCGGAGAGTATCGCTTGCGGCGCCCGGCGGTTTCAGGATCCCGGGGAGGTCGGTGTAGAATCGCTACGGCTCCAGGGGCCGCAGCATGCGTCGCACTACATCCCGAGGCTCACGTCACTCCGCCAACGGCGCTCGTCGCGCCGTACGTCGTCCTGCACGCCGTGGAAGCGCGAGACAAACCAAGCACTCAGCGAGGCCGCATCTCACTCAGCGCCAGGCGCGCGAGATCACCGGCGTCCTCCTGATCCTCGTCGCCCTGCTGGGCCTGCTGGCCCTCGCGAGCAGCGCCGGCTCGATCCTCATCGGCATACGCAACGGGCTGGTGTCGACCTTTGACCGGGCCTGGTTCGTACCTGTTGGAGCTGCGCTCGGTCTCGGCGCTTACCTGCTCTGGCCGAAGGCCCCGCGGCCTCGACCGGTCGACATCGTCTCAGGAGTCGTCGCCGTGGTAGCGCTCGTCGGGCTGTTCGGCCTGGTCGGACACGGTGGGGGGGCCGGCCAGGGGATCGACCGTTCCGTCATCCAGGTGGTGGGCCGGCCGGGAGCGTGGGTGCTGCTCATCGCGCTCCTGGTAATCGGACTCATCGTGACTGTGCACTTCAGCCCGGGCGCGCTGCTCGCCACCACGGTCGCCGCCGGCCGGTCTGCATACGCGGAACGGCTGCGGCTCCAGGGCCTGGTCTCGCCGCCTGCCGCCAAAGCCAAGTCGCCGAAACCGGAGCCCGCGACGAAAGCCGAGCTTGCGAAGTCGGCTGCCAGCTTTGCGACGCCGCTGCCCGCGCTCGAGGAGGTCAAGCCGTGGGAGCTCGAAGAACCGATCAAGGCGCCAGCGGCAAGAGTTGCGCCCGTCGAAACCGAAGATTCGGACGAAGCATCTGTAAAGCCGCCGGCGCTGCGCGTGGTTGCCGAGCTCGAGGACGACCTCCCGGAGATCGATTGGAAGCTGCCCTCGATCACCTTGCTCGACACCGTGACAGCGCGGCGGGAACGGATGGCGGATGAGATCAAGCGCAACGTCAGGATCATCGAGACCACGCTCGCCACGTTCGGAGTCGAGTGCAAGGTGGTCGGTGTCAACCCGGGGCCGGCCGTGACGCAGTACGAACTTCAGCCGGGGCCGGGTGTCCAGGTGAAGCGGATCACCGCCTTGCAGAACGACCTGTCGCTTGCCCTGGCCGCCGCGCCGCTTCGCCTCGAAGCGCCAATCCCGGGCAAGTCCGCGGTCGGCATCGAAGTGCCCAACAAGTCAGCGAGCCTGGTCACCATTCGCGAGGTGCTCGAGACGGCAGCCTTCCGCGAGGGCACGCGCGCGTTGGCGTTGGGCCTCGGCAACGACGTCTCCGGTGCCTCGATCGTGGCCGACCTCACACGCATGCCTCACCTACTTATCGCGGGCGCGACAGGCCAGGGCAAGAGCGTGTGTATCAATGCATTGATCACCAGCCTGCTGTTCCAGGTCACGCCCGAGCACCTGCGCCTTCTCCTCATCGACCCAAAGCGCGTTGAGCTGACGGGATACAACGGACTGCCGCACCTGGCGCTGCCCGTGCTCGTCGAGTCGCACCAGGCCGCGGCGGCTCTGCGTTGGGCCGTCGCGGAGATGGATCGCCGCTACAAGCTGTTCTCGTCTGAGGGCGTGCGCAACATCGCCGCATACAACGACAAGGCGACGCAAAAGCTGGCGCGAAAGCTGCCCTACATCGTGATCGTGATCGACGAGCTGGCTGACCTGATGATGGTCGCGGCTGGTGAGATCGAAGAGCTCATCTGCCGCATCGCACAGCTGGCCCGAGCAGTCGGCATCCACCTCATCATCGCGACGCAGCGGCCGTCGACCGACATCATCACGGGTCTGATCAAGGCCAACATCCCATCGCGTATCGCGTTTGCGGTGGGGTCTCAGGTGGACAGCCGCGTCATTCTCGACACCGGAGGAGCGGAAAAGCTGCTCGGTCGCGGAGACATGCTCTACCAACCGGTCGACGCCGGCAAGCCGACGCGCATCCAGGGCGCCTTCGTCAGCGACCCGGAGGTTGAAGCGGTCGTCAACTTCTGGAAGTCGCAGGGCGGGCCGCGTTACATGGAGGAGATCCTCGAAGAGGGCGCAAGCACGGAATGGGAGAGGGGGGAGACCTCCGAGCGCAAGCTCGACCCGCTCTTCGCGCGTTCGGCTCGCGCCGTGGCGGCCGAAGGGTCTGCGTCTGTGTCACTCGTGCAACGGAAGTTCAACGTGGGCTACTCGCGCGCGGGCCGTATCGTCGACCAGCTCGCCGAGCACCATGTGGTCGGCAGCTACCAGGGATCCAAGTCGCGTGAAGTGCTGATGACGCTGCCCGACGTGGATGAGCTGCTGGAGCGGTTAGGTCTCGAATGACCCTAGGTGAGACCCTTGCTGCCAAGCGCGGCGAGCGTGGACTCACGATCGAGCAGGCGGCAACCGCGACCCGGATCCGTGCCCACTACCTGAGCGCGCTGGAATCCGACCAGCTCGAGCGCCTGGCCTCGCCGGTATACGCGAAAGGCCACCTCACGACCTACGCGCGATACCTCGGCCTCGACCCCGAACCCCTCGTCAAGATGATGAAAACCGAGGCGCGCGATCCCCGTCGCCAGCTCGGCGTCGGGAATTTCGCCGCACGACCTCGCATGGTCATCACCGCGCCGGCCATAGCCGCGGCCGGACTCGTCTTGCTGGCTGGAGCCTTCAGCGGCTACGCCTGGCGGCAGATTCAGGGAGACCAACGGCCGCCACTCACTTCACCTTCCGCGCAACTGGCGGCGATCACACCCCAAGGCACGCAGGCCCCTTCGCCATCGCCTCAACAGCGCCCTATCATCGTCGCCGTCAGAGTGACGGAAGAGGTCTGGATCAACGCGTTCGTTGACGGGAGGCCGGCATACGCGGACGCGGGGAAGACGCTTCCGGCCGGCTCGGTCGTGTACTTCAGCGGCGTCGATATCAAGATCACAAGCGGCAAGGCCGCATCGACGTTCATCACAATCGACGGGCGATCGATCGGCGCGCTGGGCGCGGGAGTGGCAACTCGGGACTTCACGTCCCAAACTTGACCCTAGGCAAGCCATGAACATTCCGAATTCGCTGACGCTGAGCCGGCTGCTGGCGATCCCGCCCCTGATGGTGTTGCTCATGGTGCGGTTCCCTGGCCACGACCAACTGGCGGCCGCGCTCTTCATCGTCTTCTCTCTTACGGACACCCTCGACGGGCAGATCGCACGCCGGCGCGGGACGGTGAGCGACTTCGGCAAGTTCCTGGACCCGCTAGCGGACAAGCTCTTCGTCCTGTCGGTCCTGATCGTCCTGGTGCAGGAAGGCCTTGTCGCCGCCTGGGTGGTGGTCGTCATCTTCTCGCGCGAGCTCATCATCACGATCCTGCGTTCGGTCGCCGCGGCTCAGGGTCGCGTGATCCCGGCGGCTCCTCTCGGCAAGACCAAGACCGTCATGCAGATGGGCGCTGTCACCCTGCTGATCCTGCAGCGCCCGTACCCGATCGTCGTACCGGCCGCTGATCTCGTGGTCGGCCTGGCGATCGTTTTCACAATCTGGAGCGGCCTCGACTATTTGTGGCGGTTCCGTTACCTGATCAGCTCGCGCGCCCCCAGCCGAGTCGGGCCGAGTAGGGGAGCGCCCGGGACGGAGGAGGGCGGTGCTGTGCTGGCGGGCCAGCTGGGCGAGCTCTTGCGAGAACGTGGCCTGACGGTCGCGGTCGCAGAATCGTGCACCGGCGGCATGGTGGGTTCACTGATCACCGACCAGCCCGGCAGCTCGGCTTATTTTCTCGGCGGCGTGATCGCGTATTCGGACGCCGTCAAGCGCGATGAGCTCGGCGTCCCGGCTGCTCTTCTGAAACGCCTTGGTGCGGTCAGCCCAGAGGTGGCGCAGGCCATGGCAGAGGGCGCGCGATCACGCTTTGGCAGCGACCTGGCGGCGGGCGTCACCGGGATCGCGGGCCCAGATGCTGACGGCTCGGGCAAGCCGGTGGGCCTGACTTACGTCGCGGTCGCATCTGAGCGTGGATCGTCAGTCCACGAATACCGGTTCACCGGAGACCGGTGGTCGAACCGGCGCCAAGCGGCGGCCGAGGCGCTCCGGCTGGTGGCCGCAGAAGCTCGGTCAGTGGCGAAGGTCAAGACCGCTTGACAGCCTCTATTGACAGAGACGAACACATGTTCGATACTTTCCCGACGGCCACCTACGAAGCTGTGTAAAGACCATTGCTCTCAGCACCACGACGTAGAACACTCGCCGCAACCACCTAGGAGGCATCAAGAATTGGAAAAGGAAAAAGAGAAGTCCCTCGACTCAGCGATGGCCCAGATCGTCAAGAGCTATGGCAAGGGTTCGATCATGAAGTTGGGTGAGCAGGCTGCGCTGCGCGGTGAGATCACCGTTATCCCGACAGGTGCGCTGCTGCTCGATCTCGCGCTCGGAGTGGGGGGGATCCCGCGCGGCCGCGTGACCGAGCTGTACGGCCCCGAATCGGCGGGCAAGACGACTCTCGCCCTCCATGTCATCGCCGAAGCTCAGAAGCAGGGCGGCGTGGCTGCGTTCGTGGACGCCGAGCACGCCCTGGACCCGCTGTACGCCTCGCGCATCGGAGTCAAGATCGACGACCTCCTGATCAGCCAGCCGGACACCGGCGAGCAGGCACTCGAGATCGTCGAGGTCCTCGTTCGCTCAGGGGCCGTCGATGTGATCGTCATCGACTCCGTGGCGGCGCTCGTGCCCAAAGCCGAAATCGAGGGCGAGATGGGAGACTCCCACATGGGCCTGCAAGCCCGGCTGATGTCGCAGGCGCTCCGGAAGCTCACGGCGGCAATCTCGAAGTCGAACTGCTCCGTCATCTTCCTGAACCAGCTGCGCGAGAAGGTCGGAATCATGTTCGGCAACCCCGAGACGCAGCCAGGCGGCCGCGCCCTCAAGTTCTACTCGTCTGTTCGCCTCGACATCCGGAAGGTCGAGGTGATCAAGTCGGGACTCGACTCGGTCGGGGCTCGAGTGAAGGTCAAGGTAGTGAAGAATAAGGTCGCGCCGCCGTTTCGCTCGGCCGAGTTCGACATCCTCTTCAACGAGGGCATCTCGCGCGAAGGTTCGCTGATCGACGCCGCGATCGAATACGCGGTTCTCGAGAAGAGCGGCACGTGGATGTCCTACGGTGACCAGCGCCTCGGCCAGGGACGCGAGAACGTCCGCAACTACCTGCGCGAGAACCCGACGCTGTCGGGGGAGATCGAGGCCAAGGTCAGGGAAAAGGCCGCCGGCGGGACCGCGTCTGCGGTGTTGAAGGCGGCAGGCGTCGTGAAGGCTCCGGCAGGTGCGGACGAGGAGCTCTAGCCCGGCAACACCCGCCGCCTCTCGCCGGCCTCAGTCCAGCGCCTTGGGCGCGGGGCTCCGCCTGCTCGGTCAGCGGGCACATTCCCGGGTCGAGATGCAACGCAAGCTCGGACGGCGTGGGTACACACCGGAGGAGATCGACTCCGCCTTGGGCCGGCTGGACGACCTTGGCTACCTGAACGATCTCTCCTTCGCGGAGGAGCTGGTGAGGCGCAGGTCAGTGTCGCGGGGTCCGCGGGCCCTTTCCGCTGAGCTCGCCCGACGGGGTGTGGGTCGAGCCCAAGCGGACCGGGCGCTGGCCAGCTACAACGACGCTCTGCAGATGGCCGCTGCCATGCGGATCATCGAACGGACGTACGAAAACAGGGAGATCACGGCGTACCGCGAGATGCTGGACCGTGTCGGTTCGAAGCTGCTGCGGCGGGGCTTTTCGACGACCATCGTCCGCGCCGCCTGCTCCGCGGTGCTAGCGGGAGCGTCGCAACACCCCGAAGACTAGAATTTGATTCACACGGGCGTTCACGAGGGCGCTCGTAAGTCATAGAGCCAACCCTAAACGGGACCTTAAGAGGTCCTGCGATGGTTCCGCACTTTGACAATCGAATAACGAGGTGCATGTCACATGCCTATCTACGTCTTCGTACCGCTTTTGGTGGTGGCATTCCTCGCCGGTTGTGGGGTGGCTTATTTGCTGCTTCAGCGCCGGCAGGGCGAGGGGACGAGCGCTCTGGAGCTCAAAGCCCAGCAGGCAGTCGCCGAGGCCGAAACGCAGGCCAAGGAAAAGCTGCTCGAAGCCAAGGAGGAAGCGGTTCAGATCCGCACCGCCGCCGAACAGGAAGCCCGCGAGTATCGGGTTCAGTCTCAACAGATCGAAAAGCGCCTTCTACAGAAGGAGGAGAACCTCGACCGCAAGGGCGAGGATGTCAACCGGCGTGAGCGTGAGCTCGGCGGCCGGGAGAAGTCGCTGGACGAGATCAAAGCGCAGCTCGAGGACACCTACCGCCAGCAGGAGAAAGAGCTTCAGCGGGTCGCCAACATGACCCGCCAGGAAGCTTCAGGAATCCTGATGGGGCAGGTCGAGCAGGACCTCCGCAACGAAGTGGCCCGCAAGGTACGCGAAGCGGAGCTGGCCGCGCGCGACGAAAGCGAGCGCCGCGCCCGAGAGATCGTCACCGAGTCGATCCAGCGCATCGCCGCCGACCAGACCGCCGAGGTCTCGGTTTCGGTGCTGCCGCTGCCGACGGACGAGCTCAAGGGACGCATCATCGGCAAGGAAGGGCGCAACATCCGCGCTCTCCAGCAGGCGACCGGGATCGACTTAATCGTCGACGACACCCCGGAAGCCGTCATCATCAGCGGCTTCGACCCCGTCCGCCGCGAGGTGGCGCGGGTCGCGCTGAACAAGCTCATCGTCGACGGCCGGATCCATCCGGCCCGAATCGAAGAGATCGTCGCCAAGTCCCGACAGGAGGTCCTGCAACGGGTCAAAGAGGAAGGTGAGGCGGCGGTCCTGGAGGTCGGCTTGCAGGGACTCCATCCCGAGGTCGTCCGCCATCTCGGCATCCTGCGGTTCCGTACGAGCTACGGGCAGCAGGTGCTGAATCACTCGAAGGAGGTCGCTTATCTCGCCGCCATGATGGCGTCCGAGATCGGCGCCGACGTCCGCACCGCGAAGCTGTCGGGACTCTTGCACGACATCGGCAAGTCCATCGACCACGAGGTCGAGGGCTCGCACGCGGTGATCGGAGCAGACCTGCTGCAGCGACATGGGGTTCCCGCCCCGGTCGTGCACGCAGTGCGCGCTCATCACTACGACGAGGAACCCCATAGTATCGAGGCGCTGTTGCTGATCGCGGCCGACGCCATCTCCGCTGCCCGCCCGGGAGCGCGCAGGGAGTCGCTGGAGGCTTACGTCAAGCGGCTCGAGAAGCTGGAGGAGATCGCGAACTCCTTCCAGGGTGTCCAGCAGTCCTACGCCATCCAGGCCGGCCGCGAGGTTCGGATCCTGGTCAAACCGGAGCAGATCGACGATACCGCCGCTCAGCTCATGGCGCGCGACATCGCGAAACGCATCGAAAGCGAGCTCAGTTTTCCGGGCCAGATCCGCGTCACAGTGGTGCGTGAGACCAGGGCCATCGAGTACGCCAAGTAGATCAAGTTCGAACCTGCCCTCCCTCTCCCCATTTGGGGAGAGGGCTAGGGGTGAGGGGCGGGGGAGAGACTGGCGAACCGACCGTCAAAGGGAGTCCCGCAGTGGGACTCCCTTTTTTGTTGTCAATAGACTGTCCGGGTGCCGGATGACGCGTTTCGGATCCTGTTCGTAGCTGACGTCGTCGGCCACCCTGGTCGTGACGCAGTCAAAGCGATCCTGCCGGGACTCAAGAACGAGGTCGGAGCCGACCTCGCCATTGTCAACGGCGAGAACGCCGCGGGTGGCTTCGGCCTGACCGCAAAGATCGCGGCGGAGATCAAGGCAGCCGGAGCCGACGTCATCACGACCGGCAACCACGTGTTCGCCCAGAAGGAGTTCGTGCCCGAGCTGCCGGGCCTCGAGCGGGTACTGCGGCCGGCCAACTACCCTCCGGCCGCGCCGGGCCAGGGCTCCTGCGTTGTCGAAGCCTCCGGCCGGCAGGTGCTCGTCATGAACCTGATGGGCCGGATCTTCACGGCCGAGAACCTGGACGATCCGTTCCGAGCGGCAGACGCCATCCTGGCCGCCCACCCCGACTCCACGATCGTTTTCTGCGATATGCACGCCGAAACGACCTCGGAGAAGACGGCGATGGGCTGGTACCTCGACGGGCGGGCCAGCGCTGTGGTGGGCACCCACACCCATATCCCGACAGCGGATGCCCGGGTGCTGACCAAGGGCACCGCCTACGTCACAGACGTCGGCATGGTCGGCCCCAGAGACGGGTGTATCGGCATGGACAAGGACATCGTTCTCCAGCGCTTCCTGACGGCCATGCCCAACCGGTTCGCGGTCGCGCCCGGACCAGTGACATTCAATTCAGTACTGGTTACCATTAATGGTTCCACCGGCCGGGCAACGTCTATCCAGCGAATCGATCGCGAACATGTTTGAAGGGGTTCCAGCAATGACCACGGAGCGCGCTCCAGTAGAGGTGTTGAAAGTTTCGGCTACCTCCAAGCCGGTCGCCGTCGCTGGAGCAATCGCCGGTGTGATCCGCAGCAAAGGCCGGGTGGAAGTCCAGGCCATCGGGGCCGGCGCCATCAACCAGGCTGTCAAGGCGATCGCCATCTCGCGCGGCTACGTCGCGCCGGGCGGGCTCGATCTTGTGTGCATCCCGGCGTTCATTGACATCTCGATCGACGGCGAGGAGCGCACAGGCATCCGGTTGTTGGTGGAGAGCAGATAACGCCAGGGCGCGCCCGCTCCTTCAACATCTGGACGATCGGCTGCCAGATGAACGCAGCGGACTCGGAGAGCCTGGCGCGAAGGCTCCTTGCCGCAGGCTACGTCGAGGACTCGCTCGAACGCGCCGACGTCGCTATCCTCAACACCTGCGTCGTCCGCCGGGCCTCAGAGGACCGCGTGTACTCGAGGCTGCACGAGCTCAAGGCATGGAAGACGCCGGAGCGCACGATCGCGGTCACGGGCTGCATCGTGGCCAAGGAAGGCGACGAGCTTCGGCGTAAGTTCCCGCAGCTCGACGCTGTGGTCCCCATCGGCGAGTACGAGGATTTTCTCGCCGGCCTCGAGTCGCGGTACGACTACTCGCAAGGCGAGGCGCTGCCGCAGGCCGGACGCACCGGAATCAGCCACTACGTGCGCGTCATCCAGGGCTGCGATCACAACTGCACGTTCTGCATCGTGCCGAGGGTGCGCGGCCGCGAGCGCCACGTGCCGATGGGCCAGGTTGTCGCGGAGTGCAGCCAAGCGGTGGCCGATGGCGCGCGCGAGGTCGTGCTGCTCGGCCAGAACGTGGACGACTACAGTGACCCTGCCGGGCGAGGCGGGCTTGCCAGGTTGGTCCGCGAAGTCGAGCAGATTCCCGGCCTGAAGCGCCTTCGGTTTCTCACCTCACACCCCCAGGACCTCGAGCCGGAGCTGCTCGAGGTGATGGCCGCGAGCGACATCGTCTGCCGCGAGCTGCAGCTGCCGGTGCAGTCGGGCGACGACACGATCCTCAAGCGCATGGCGCGCGGCTACCAGATGCGGCACTACCGCGCGATCGTCGAGCGGGCACGCGCGCTGATGCCGGACCTCGGGCTCGTGACCGATGTCATCGTCGGGTTTCCCGGCGAATCAGAGGCGGCGTTCCTGAACACGCGTGCCTTGCTCGAGGAGATCGAGTTTGAAGTGGTTCACCTGGCGATGTACTCGCCCCGACCCGGCACGTATGCCGCAACCCGGATGGAGGACGACGTCCCCCAAGAAGAGAAGCTTCGCCGCCTCAACGACCTGCTGGCCCTCCAGCGAGGTATCGCAACACGCAAGACCGCGCGCTGGATCGGACGTGACGTGGAGGTCCTGATCGAGGGATGGGACGAGCTCAACAGGCCATTTGGACGGATCCGGCAGGGCAAGCGGGCGATCGTGCTGAAAGGCGGCGATATCGCGCCAGGCCAGCTGCTGAACATACGAGTCGTGCAGGCCACCGCGGGCCAACTTTTGGGACTCCCTGCCGCGTGACTGAATCGCCTCTGACCCCGGTCATGCGTCAGTACCGGGAGGCGAAGGAGCAGCACCCCGACGGAATCCTCCTCTTCCGGCTCGGCGACTTCTACGAGATTTTCTTCGAAGACGCCGTGCTCGCAGCTCCGGTGATGGGCGTGACGCTCACCTCGAGACCACTCGGCAAGAGCGGCCGCGCGCCAATGTGCGGAGTACCGCACCACGCGTGGCAGGCCTATGTGGGCAAGCTGCTGCGAGCGGGGCACAAGGTCGTCATCTGCGACCAGGTGGAACCCGCCGGCAAGCACAAGGTGGTTCGCCGCGACGTCACGCGAGTCCTCACGCCGGGAACTGTGGTCGAAGACGCATACCTCGAGCCCTCGCGCGCCAACTATCTGGTCGCGGCGTGGACGCATGGGCCTGACGCCGGCCTTGCCGCTTGCGAGGTGTCTACCGGCGAGCTGCTCTTGTGCCAGCTGCCGCGCGGGCGCCTCGACGCTGAGCTCCTGCGACTTGCGCCCGCCGAATTGCTGACACCACCGGCGGTCGAGGAGTACCGGTTCGACCCTGTACGCGGTCAGCAGCGCCTTCGGGATTTGCTCGGCATTGCATTCGCAGCCTCGGTCGGCGCAGCCGATGCTCCGCTGGCCGTCGGCGCCGCCGGCGTAGTGCTCGAGTACCTCAAGCAGAACCAGACCCGCATCGCCCCGGGCTCCTTCAGTGTTCGCACCTACTCGCCAGACTCGACGATGCCGCTGGACGCGGCAACCGTGCGCAACCTCGAGCTGCCCGCGCTGGTCGACCTGATCGACAGGACGCGCACACCGATCGGAGCCAGGCGGCTGCATGCGTGGCTGGGGGCGCCGATGCGTGACGCGGAGTCGATCGAGCTGCGGTTGGCGGGTGTGGCTGAGCTCGTCTCCTCTGCCGACTTGCGCGACGCGCTCGGCACCGCGCTGAAGCCGGTTGGCGACCTCGAACGCCTCGCATCCCGCGCCGCGCAGGGTCACGCCAACGCTCGAGAGCTCGTCGCGCTTCGCCGCTCGCTAAACGCCATCCCGGGCCTGCAGGCCGCGCTGGGCGCCGGCCAGGCCCTTGTCATCAGGGAGCTGGCCGGACAGGTCAGCGAGGCGCCTGAGCTGGCAGCGAAGCTGTCGGCCGCGCTGGTCGAGGATCCACCCGCCGTCGCGCGCGAGGGTGGCGCGATCAGGACCGGCTTCGACACCGAGCTCGACGGCATCTCGGAGGCCTCGCGCAGCGCGCGCGAGTGGATCGGCGCCCTCGAAGGGTCGGAGCGGCGCCGGACAGGGATCCGCTCGTTGAAGGTGGGTTTCAACAAGGTCTTCGGCTACTACATCGAGGTCAGCAACGCGAACGCGGTAGCCATTCCAGGCGATTACGTACGCAAGCAAACGCTGACCGGCGCGGAACGCTACCTCACGCCCGAGCTGAAGGAAAAAGAGGCGGTCGTGCTCACAGCGCAGGAGCGCATCGCCCAGCGGGAGCTGGAGATCCTGCGCGAGCTCGGCGTCGCTGTTGCGGAGTCGGCTGCGATTCTGCGTTCCAGCGCTTACGCCATCGGAATGCTCGACGCGCTGCTCAGCCTGGCGATGACCGCCGCCGAGTATGGATGGCACCGGCCCGAGGTCAACGCGGGCTTGAGGCTGAGCATCAAGGGCGGCCGACATCCGCTGGTCGAACGTGCCCTGCCTGCCGGCGTGTTCGTGCCTAACGACCTCGAGCTGGATCCAGACCGCGACCAGGTCATCATCCTCACCGGCCCCAACATGGCCGGCAAGTCGACTTACCTACGGCAAGCCGCGGTAATCGTTCTCCTCGCGCAGTGTGGAAGCTTCGTTCCGGCGGAGAGCGCTGTCGTCGGGCTGGCCGACCGCATCTTCACTAGAGTCGGCGCGCACGACGACATCACAGCCGGCATGTCGACCTTCATGGTGGAGATGACCGAGACGGCGAACATCCTCAACCACGCGACGCGATCGTCCCTGGTCATCCTCGACGAGGTGGGGAGGGGGACCTCGACCTACGACGGCCTATCGATCGCTCAAGCGGTTGTCGAGCACCTGCACGATTCGCCGAAGCTCGGGTGCCGCACGTTGTTCGCCACGCACTACCACGAGCTCACAGCCCTGGCGGAGCGATTCGCTCGCGTGAGCAATCAACGAGTCGAAGTGCTGGAGGATGGTGAGACCGTCCGCTTCCTGCACCGTGTGGTGCCCGGTGGCGCTGACCGCTCGTACGGAATCCACGTTGCGGCCCTTGCCGGGCTTCCGTCAAGCGTGATCGCGCGGGCGCGCCAGGTGCTTGGGGAGCTGGAGCGGCAGCGACCGCTCGAGCCGCCTGAGCTACAGCTCGGCTTGCCGATCGAGCTGGCTCCAGACCCAATACGCAAGGAGCTCGAGGAGCTGCAGCCTGAGTCACTGAGCCCGCTCGAGGCGCTGCAGAAGCTCTACGAGCTGCGTGCGAGGCTGTCGGAGTGACCCAGTCCATTCATCTGCTCGCTCCGGAGGTCGCGGACGCGATCGCGGCAGGCGAGGTGATCGAGCGGCCGGCGTCGGTCGTCAAAGAGCTCGTTGAGAACGCGCTCGATGCAGACGCCAGACGCGTCAACATCGATGTGCGCGGCGCGGGCCGCACGTCGATCCGTGTCAGCGACGATGGCTCGGGCATTGCGGCGGACGAGCTCGCGATTGCATTCGTGCGTCACGCCACAAGCAAGGTGGCCAAGCTCTCCGACCTCGATGCCATAGTTAGCTTCGGCTTCCGGGGCGAGGCTCTGGCCAGCATCGCGGCCGTGGCCGATGTCGAATGCTCCAGCGGCGGCGCGACCATTCGAGTCCACGCCGGTGAGCTGGTCGAAAAAGGATCAGGGCCATTGCTGCCAGGCGTGACGCTCGAGGTCCGAGACCTTTTTGCCAACGTCCCAGCCCGCTTGAAGTTTTTGAAGAGCGATGCGACAGAGGTTGCTGCGATCAAAGACGTCGTCAGCGCATTCGCGCTGCTTCATCCGCATGTGCGATTTCACCTCACGATCGATGCTCGAGTCGCGGTAAGCACGACTGGCGACGGTGACCGCCGGCGTGCGATCGCGGCGGTTTTTGGTGCGCCGGTCGCGGCCGAGGTGCTGGAGATCGTCGGCATGCCGCTGGCAGCGGGAATGGTGAGCCAGCCGCGCCTGAGTCGTGGGAGCCGTGACGGCATCGTCCTCGCGGTGAACGGCCGGCCGATCAGCTCGCGGGCACTCGTCTACGCGCTGGAGGAGTGCTATCAGGGCCGCTTGGAGCGGGGCCGCCACCCGGTCGCGGTCATCGATATCGGCATCGACCCCGAGCTTGTCGACGTCAATGTCCATCCGGCCAAGAAGGAGGTCCGCTTTCGAGACGAGGGCACTGTATTCGCGGCTCTCCAGCGAGCTGTACGTGCCGCTCTTGATGGCAGCGAGCCCTTTCGCTACCGGCCGGTCGAGACGATGCCCGCGGTGGCCGCGGGGCGCGAATCCTCGCAGCTGACCATTCACGAGGCCGCGAGCGCTCTCGCGACAGCTGAGCCCGCCGTGCCACGCGGGGCTGAGTCTGCGGTGCTACGTCCGATCGGTCAGGTAGGTCCCGGTTACCTGGTGGCCGAGGGACCGCACGGCCTGGTCCTGGTCGACCAGCATGCTGCCCACGAGCGCGTGCTCTACAACAGGCTGCTGGAGCGCCTCCGGTCGGGTCGCGGCATGAGCCAGCCGCTGCTCATGCCAGAGGCGGTGGACGTCGAACCCGCGCTGATCGCCGCCGCTGCGGATCATCGAGCGGACCTGGCGAACCTGGGTCTCGAATACGAGGAGTTCGGCCCGCGAAGCCTGCGGATCACCGCCGTGCCTGTCGAGATGCCAGCCGGGCGCGCGACCGCCGCGGTGCAGGAGACGCTTGCGGCCCTGGCCGAAAACCGCGGTGACGGAGCGCTGGAGCTGGCCGCGGCCGCGCTCGCCTGCCATTCGGCGGTGCGCTTCGGCGACGTCCTCGACGTAGCGGAGCAGCGGCGCCTGCTGGCGGATCTGGAATCAACCGAAGAATCAGTCACTTGTCCGCACGGCCGGCCTACTCGGCTGCTGGTGGAGTGGCAGGAGCTGACCCGGCATTTCCGGCGCAACTACTGATTGCAGGTTCCCGTCATCGTGGGCCCGACCGGAATCGGCAAGTCTCAGGTGGCCTTTGAGCTTGCGCTCGAGCTCGGTGGCGAGATCGTGGTGGCGGATTCCAAGCAGGTCTATCAGCGCCTGGACATCGCGACTAACAAGCCGAGTCGAGAACACAGAGACCGCGTGCCATATCACTTGATCGACTTCGTCGATCCGGCATCGAGCTTCAACGCCGCGGAATACGTGCGGGGAGCCGGCGCCGCTATCGCAGATATTGCAAAGCGCGGTCGCGTGCCTGTCATCGAAGGCGGCACGATGCTGTACGTGGATGCGCTCTCCGATGGCTTCAGCCTCACCGGCGTCCCACCCAACGCCGAGTTGCGAGCTGAGCTCGAGGCTCTCGACCTGGCTGCATTGCGGACACGCCTCCTCGCACTGGATGACGATCCCGGCGTTGACCTGCAGAACCCGGTCCGCATGATCCGAGCCATCGAGGTGCTGCAGTCCGCCGGCCCTCCGCTGCGTCGACTGCGCACGCGCACCCCTCCGTCGTGGCAAGCCTTGCGCATCGGTTTGACCGCGCCGCTGGAGGTGATCGATCGCCGGCTCGACGAGCGAAGCCGGCAGCAGGTCGCGCGAGGGCTGGTCGCCGAAACGCGCGCGGCTCTCGACGCAGGCGTGCCCAAAAGCGCTCCAGTCCTCACGGGCATTGGATATGCGGAAGCACTGGCGCACATCCGCGGTGAGCTGACGCTCGAGGAGCTGCCGTACGCCATGGCCCATTCAAACCGCCGGTACGCGCGGCGCCAGCTGCGTTGGTGGCGGCGCGACTCGCGCGTCACGTGGTTTGAGATCGAGCCTGATCCCTTGCCCGGTATCCTCAAGCACGTGAGGGCTGCAGCATGAGCAAGACGGTGCACCCGGGGGCGAGTCGCCTTGCGAAAATCCCGCCGTACCTATTCGCAGAGATCGATCGCAAGGTCCAGGAGAAGAAGAGGGCGGGCGTCGACGTGATCTCGCTCGGCATCGGCGATCCCGACCTGCCGACTCCGCAGCGGATCGTCAACGTGCTGCAGGAAGCCGCCGCCGATCCCACCAACCACCGCTACGCGTCGTACTTCGGCCTGGCGGAGCTGCGCCAGGCCATCGTAGGCTGGTACGGCGCGCGGTCGGGCGTGATACTCGACCCAGACACCGAAGTTCTTCCTACGCTCGGTTCCAAAGATGGCATCGCCCATGTGCCGCTGGCGCTGGTCGACCCGGGCGACATCGTGCTCGCTCCGAACCCCGGCTACACGGTCTACATGACCGGGGCGTTGATGGCGGGCGGCGATCCCTACATCATGCCGCTCACTGCAGCGAATCACTGGCTGCCCGACCTCGACGCGATCCCTGAAGACGTTGCGGAACGCGCGAGGCTCATGTGGCTGAACTACCCGAACAACCCGACCGCGGCCGTGGCCGACCGCGAGTTTCTGGAGCGCTCGGTTGCGTTCTGCCAGCGACACGACATCATCCTTTGCCACGACGCGCCTTACTCGGAGATCGCCTTCGACGGCTACCGCCCGCTCACGCTGTTCGAGATCCCGGGTGCGAAGGAAATCGGCCTCGAATTCCACTCCCTTTCCAAGACGTTCAACATGACCGGATGGCGCATCGGCTGGGTCTGCGGCCGCGCGGATCTCGTCGGTCTCATCGGCCAGCTGAAAACGAACATCGACTCCGGCATCTTTCAGGCAGTCCAGTGGGCGGCGATCGAAGCGCTGAATGGGGGAGAGCAGGACACGCGCGAGGCATGCGACGTGTATGCCAGGCGCCACAAGCTGGTCGCCGACACGCTCAACGACCTGGGCTGGAACATCAAGCCTCCGCGCGCCACCTTCTATGTGTGGGCGCCGGTGCCTGCCGGGTATGACTCGATCGGATTTGCGAGTCACGTGCTCGATGAGGTGGGCGTCAACATCACGCCGGGGGTTGGTTTCGGCGCGCACGGAGAGGGCTACTTCAGGCTGTCGGTCACGGCCCCGGATGCTCGCCTGGAAGAGGCGATGACAAGGATGAGGAAGCTCAAGCTCTGATTACGACCAGGACGCCGCGTGAGCGGGCGTATCTCATCGGCGTTTTGCTCCCAGGGACAACCGAGGAACTGGTGCGCGAGCAGATGATGGAGCTGGCCGATCTCGCACGGACCGCGGGTGCTGAGGTCGTGGGCTCGGACGTGCAGCGCCGAAGCCAGGTTGACGCCAGGCACTTTATCGGCATGGGCAAGGTCGAAGAGCTGCGCGAGATGAAGCTGGAGGGCGGCTTCGACGTAATCATGTGCAACGAGGACCTCAGTCCTCGGCAGCAGCGGAACCTCGAGCTCGAGCTGAAGACACGAGTGCTCGATCGCACCGAGGTGATTCTCGAGATTTTCGCCCAGCATGCGCGCACGCACGAGGGGCGCCTCCAGGTCGAGTCGGCACGCCTGCATCACCTGCTACCGCGCCTCATCGGCGCGTACGCCTACGACCGACAGGTCGGTGGACGCCGTGGCGGTGTGGGCGCCCGCGGTGGGTTCGGCGAGCAGCAGATCGAGGTCGAGCGGCGGCGGATCCGCAAGCGAATGCGAGACCTCGAGCGCCAGATCGAGCAGGTACGGACCCAGCGCGGCCAGCAGCGCACCGGCCGGCGTCGCGCAGCCCTGGAGACTGCCGCGATCGTCGGATATACGAACGCAGGCAAGTCGACGCTGCTGAACACGCTGACGGGCGCCGGCGTCCGCGCCGAGCAGCGGCTGTTTGCCACGCTTGATCCAACAACGCGAAAGGTCGAGCTGCCGGCCGGTCGTGAGCTGCTGCTCACCGACACCGTCGGCTTTATTCAGAAGCTGCCGACCGACCTCGTGGCCGCCTTCCGGGCAACGCTCGAAGAGGTGACCGAGGCCGACCTGATCGTCCAGGTGCTCGATGCCAGCTCACCGGCCGTAGAGGAGCAGGCGGCGACGGTGGAACAGATCCTGGGGGAGCTTGGCGCCGCCGGCAAACCGCGGGTGGTGGCGCTCAACAAGGTTGATCTCCTGGGACCGGCCTCCCGCCGGCGGGCGATCGGCACGCTGTCGAGCCGCTACCCAGGCGCGGTGCCGATCTCAGCGATCAACGGCAGCGGGTTCCCCGAGCTCCTGGGCGCCATGGACCAGGCCAGTCGCGGCGACATCGTCGACCTCGAAATCCTCGTGCCCTATGGAAGCGAGAGGGTGCTCGCCGCCCTACGCAAGGTCGGTGGGGTCGAGCGCACCGAATACGTCGAAGGCGGAACCAAAGCCTGGTGCTGGGTGCCCCGCCACGAGGCGCGCCGCTTCGAGCCTTTTGTTTCTGCTGCTCCTAACGGAACATCCTGATCACACCGCGGACGACTCCGACCAGGCTCACGTTGGTGGTCACGATCGGCTCGTAGGCCGGGTTCTCCGCAATCAGCTTGACGTGGCCGTTGCCGCGCTCGAAGCGCTTGACTGTCGCGTCGCCGTCGACCAGGGCAACCACGATCGTGCCGTTGGACGCTTCCTGCTGAGGCTTCACCAGGACGAGGTCGCCGTCCACGATGCAGGCGTTGATCATGCTGTCGCCGCGGACGCGAAGGAGGAAAAACCCTTCCTGTGCGAGCTCGGGCGAAAGCAAGAGGTGGTCCTCGATGTTCTGCTCGGCGAGAATCGGGGCGCCGGCCGCGACATTGCCGACGATGGGGACCGATATGGCGTTGCGTCGCTGCGTGTCTGCGGCTACGTCCTGGACCAGCTGTACAGTGCGTGACTTGCTCGGGTCGCGCTTGATCAGGCCGCGGCGCTCCAGCTGGTTGAGGTGGTTGTGGACTGTGGAGCTCGAGCTGAGGCCGACCGCCTCGCCGATCTCACGCACGCTCGGCGGGTAGCTGCGGACCCGCGTGACGTATCTGATGTAGTCGAGGATCTTGTTCTGGCGTTCCGTGAGTTGTTCGCTCAAATTCGTTCTTCTCCAGCGCGTGGTGGGGACTTTAGCGGCATGCTAGCAAACTTGCCCGCTCAGTGCAAACCTTTGTTCGGTAGCATTGACAATCGAACGCCCGTTCGCTACTGTCTCTCTCGAACAGATGTACGCCACAGGCTACAGGACCCATCCGCTGCGCTCCGCCCGCCGTATCCGGCCGGCCGGCCGCCTGGTCGCGGTCGGGCTGCTGGCCCTGTCGGTCAGCCTGGGGCTGGCTGTGGTGGCGCACGGCGGCACGGCGGCGGTGGATTCGACCGTCGTGGTACAGCCAGGTGACACGCTGTGGTCGATCGCGGCCCAGAAGTACCCTTCAGATGACGTACGAGCCCGTGTGGATGACATCGAGCGCGCCAACGGCCTGACGAGCCCGGTGATCGAGGCGGGGGAGATCCTGCACCTGCCGGCCTGACCAGCTAGCCTCGGAGCCGTGGAGATCGTCCTTGTCACCCGGAAGGGCTGTCATCTCTGCGACCAGGCCCTGGCCATGCTTCACGAGCTCGGCGTCGAGCCCGAGCTCCAGGATGTCGACGCCGACGATCGCCTGCACGATCTGTACGACTTCAGGGTTCCGGTGGTCCTCCTGGACGGACGGGTCATCGGGGAAGGCAGGATTCGGCAGGACGAGCTCCGGCGGGCGCTAGACCTCGCCCTCTGAGACCGTGATCAGGCACTCGGGGTCGCCGCGCAGCATGCAGCGCTCCTCAGATATCGTGACCTCGACTCGGTAGTGGGCAGCCGCGCCGCGCACGATGCGGATCGTGGCCAGGCCGCCGTCGCCCAGCTGCCTGGCGGCGTACTTTTCGAATTCGTCGAAGATGATTCCATACATCGCGCCTAGTCCTGACCGGCCTCCATGATCACGCCCCCTGCGCTCGAACTTGATCCCAGGCACCCGCGAACTGGCTGGCGCCCTTAAAACACCCGGCTCAAGGCCTCTAGCCGGGTCGGGGAGAGCTGACTAGTCGGTCGGCCGCCTCAGTTAATGCTCCTGATAATCACGGTTCTAGACAGCTTAAGCTGAGGCGAGGCGGTCCCGGTGGATCTGACGCGGTGAATGCATCGCCTTGGCAACGAACGGGTCGGAGCCTCGGTGATTCAACTTTCGTTGAATCCAGTAGTGCTTTTCCTGTTCGTCTAACCATGGCTTTGGCAGCGGCGCTCGACCGAGGGTCCGGCGACCACGTTGCAAGAGGTCCGCCATGACCAATGCATTGTCACACTGCGGACCTTTGATTCGAAGCCAAGGCCGTATGCCGCTTAGGAAGGTTTTGGCTGACAGGCCGGTGCATCTCCAGTTCCAGCTAGGCCGCGCTCGCCCGGGTTTTGACCCGAACGTGACGACCCAACCGCCCCAGAGGCTGTGCATCCAATCAAGGACCTCGCGATCGCAGTTGGCTACGACAACGGCAACGCCATATTGGTAACGGTCGCTCTTAGTCGTGAACGACCTGGTGATCGCTATGCAGCCTTCGCCGTCAACGAACGCGGCGGCGTAGACCCAGTCAGTGACGAGGGGATCGGCCATACCGAAGAGCCAGCGTTAGGCGGAGCGCTGCAGGGCCGGCTCGCTGTCCAGGCCGCGCATGAAGATCTCCAGCGGCAGAGCCGCTTCCTCGAAGTCCTGGCGCAGCAGCTCGAGATCGGCGCCCGCCTGCTGGACGCCCGCGATCGCCAGGTCGATCGTGCGCAGGGCGTCGCGGACGTAGCGCTCCAACGACTTGGGAAGCGGAGGGGCTACGTTCTCGCGCCGCCAGGCCTCCCGAACCTGGCTGGCAAGCTCCAGGAGCCGGGCCACCGTCGAGCCGGCCATCAGGCGCTCGTGGGGATCCGATACGAGCCGATTCACCGCCTCGTCGAAGGAGCGGATCAACCGCCGCAGCCGGACCTGGGTGCTGAGAGTACGCATGTTCGCAATCACAGCATAGCGAACAGGTGTTCGGATTGCAACTGGTTTAGCGTCCTGGCTTGTTAACGCCAGACGGCTCGGGGGCACCCGCTTCCTTTAAGTAGCCTGGCGAGGAGCCCGGCCGACGATCAGGTTGAAGACGCCGACCGCGAAACGCTCGACCGATATAACCTCCACTCCCGCACGGCGGACCGTGCCTTCGGTGCGCCTGTTGAAGTGGTCCTCCGTGAGCGCGACCAGGATCGGGCTGACCAGTTCCTGTAGGAGCGCGATCGGCAGTAGGTGGCTGCGCACATGCTCCAGGAAGACCATCGGGGCTCCCGGCCGGGCGACACGCACAGCCTCGCGCACCGCTCGCTCCGGATCGCCGATCGTGCACAGGCACAGGTTGAACGCGACCGAGTCAAAGCTCTGGTTGAGAAACGCCAGACGCTCGGCGTCCATCTCGGCCAGCTGAACCGGCTTGTTCAAGCTCGCCGCTTCCCGGCGAGCGAATCGCAGCATCCCCAGGCTCGCGTCGATCCCGACCACCTCGACAGAAGGTGGGTAGTGGGGCAGGCTCAACCCAGTCCCGAACCCGATGTCCAGCAGCCGCCCGGTCACGATCTCCCCCACCTTCCGGCGCCGCTCCGCCAGCAACCGCTCCGTAAACGTGGAGCCATGGTGATACGCCGCCGGATTGCGATCGAATATCCGGCGCACGCGGCTCAACTGCGACACTCCGCCTAGCGTGCGCCAACTCCTGATCGCGGCGGGTCTGCTGCTGCCCCTCGCCCTGGACACGTTCGCCCTGGCAGCAGCCCTCGGCATGGCAGGCCTCGAGCGGCGCGATCGGCTTCGCGTCACCCTTGTCTTCACAGCGTTCGAAGCCGGCATGCCGATCGTCGGGATGCTGATCGGTCGCGCGGCCGGCAGCTTCCTCGGCCAATGGGCCGGCTACGGAGGCATTGCCTTCCTGTTCCTCGCCGGGGCGCTCCTCTTGAGACCGGGCAAGGACGAGAGCGATGAGACCCGACGGCTGAAGCTCCTCTCGCATGCTCGCGGACTCGCGATCCTCGACCTCGGCCTCAGCATCAGCGTCGACGAGCTGACGATCGGGTTGAGTGCGGGGCTGCTGGGCCTGTCGATTCTCCTGACGGTGCTCTGGATCGGTGTCCAGGCGTTCGTCGCGACGCAGGTCGGACTCAGGCTGGGCAGCCGGCTGAGCGAAGAGTTTCGCGAGCGTGCGGAGTGGCTCGCCGGGGTGGCGTTGATCCTCGTCGCGGTTGTTTTACTGGGGCTCAGACTCGCGGGGCTTTGACGAGGTGCACCTCTCGAGCATGGCCTCGTACTCTGCCGCGCCGCGGCGGTAGGCGTGGTACGCGCTGACCAACGGGACGTAACCCACCTCCACGAGGCTGTCATACGAAACCTCTTTGAAGTTGCGCCGGCTGTGGACACCCGTGACCGCGAAACGCAGCTGGTCCTGGATCAACCCATCCATCCGGCGGAGCGTCGCATCGCTGTTCAGAAGCGGGAAGAACCAGCTCGCCCAGGTGAAATCGGCGGGCCGGCCCCCGACGCCGAACAGGCGGCGATTGAGCCTGCGTACGGCGTGCTGCGCGGGATCGCGGCGACGTCGAGCGCGCCTGGCGATGCGCCGAACACGGCGGCGCAGCTTCCCGACCGTGTTGGTGGCCAGGTCGAGTGCTCCTCGCTCGTATCTCAAGCCGAGGAACTCCCACGGCATGCCGGGAGGGCTGAGTTTCGTTTTCCGCGCATTGAGCTCCAGGCCGAGATCCGCCAGGCGCCGCTCGATGTCATCGCGATATCGCGTGACGTCCGGTTCGGTCCCGAAAACAACCATGTCATCCGCGTAGCGCACAAATGGAATCTGCACCTCCTCGAAAGCTGTGTCGAGTGGGCGTAGGTACAGGTTGGAAAGTAGTGGCGCGATCGGCGTGCCGGCCATCACACCTTTATGAGAGTCATCGATCTGCTCGTCCCCACTGATCACCCGTTGATCGCGCAGCGTCTTTGCCAGCAGCTGGAGGAGCGGCTCATCGTCCGTGATCGTCGAAGGTAGCGACGCAAGCAGCCGCTCGACAGGGATGCTGTTGAAGTAGTCGCTCACATCGAGGTGCAGGCAGTGAAGCTTGTGCAGTCCACGAATCTTGCGAATTTCTCTGTAGGCAGTGCGCGGTCCCCGGCCGGGCTGAAACGAATGGCAGACACGCGACTGGTCCCGCGCGGTGGTTGATTGCAAGACCCTGTTGAGAGCCTTGAGCAAGAGCTCGTCGGCAAGAGCGAACGTGAAGACGACCTTCTTGCGGCCGTCAGCTTTGTTCAGCAGCCGGCGGATTGGAGGTCCAAGTGACAGCCGGCCGGCCACGTACCCATCGACCATCCTCCCCATCTCGCCACCGGCCAGTAGAGTGCGATAGGCGGCAAGCTTGCGGCGACCCCAGCGACCGTAGCCGTCGCTTTGAGTCAGCAGGTAGTCCCAAAACTCCGGTGAGCGCAGCCTGTCGGTGGTCGGCGATTCAGTGAGCAAGGGAGAGGTCTTTTTGAAAGACGGTGTAGCCGTCTACACGAACGTACATCGGGCGCCCGTCCTCACAGGTTGTCAATGCCCGCGGCTGGTCCGCATCAAGGACACCCCTGAAGGGGTATCTCCCTTGCTCGGGGACTATTATCCGGGTCAGGGGAACAAGCATGGCATCACAGCAACCGCGGCGACAGAAAGCTGATCTTCTCAAAGAGGGGCTCGCCAACACTGGCGGAACACTGGCCGAGCTCAAGAGCCTCGCGTTCTCTCTGAACCTGATGGAGGATCGCTACATGGCCCGGCCGGCCGCCGAGCTGCTGGTCGAACGGGGAGATCCGGACGCGCCACAGATTGCCAATGGCCTCCTGGCGACACCAGTACTTGGTCGAGATCCAAACGGCGACCTCTTGCGCGCCGCCTTCAAGAAAGCTCTAGCTCAGGAAGGGATCCCCCGGGACATCGACCAGATGGCTCGCCGGTTTTACGGACGACGCGGGCATGGCGGCGCTAGCAAGGCAACCGCTGCCGCACCAAAAGTCGATTCGTTCGGCTGGGAGAACCCCGCCGGACCCTCGACGCCTGGCGGGATCATTGGCCTGATTCGCCGTCTGTTTGGCGGTGGCTAGCCGGCCTCAGTCCTCAAAGACCCTCCTGATGGAATCTAGGGAGCAAAGATCCGACAGAGGCTGTCAGCGAGGGATTCCGCATCCGCACCCGGATGGGTCAAGAAGTAGCCCACGGCGTCACTGACGGCCCCCACCACGGCGCGCCCAAACACTTCCGGATCCTTGTCCGCATAAAACGGGTCATGGGGCACCGCGTGGCGCACCTCCTCCGCGACCGCGTCGGCGAACTGGGCCTGCAGCTCGTGCCGAACTTTGTCAACGCCCTCGCTCAGGCCGACCGCTTCAACGATCAAGAGGCGCGCAACCGACGACCGGTCGAAGCACGACCGCACGAAAGTGGTGATGCCCAGCCGAAGCCGCTCGTGGTGGTTGCGACCCATCGCCGCTTCCGCGAGCACGTCATCGATCAGCGATCCGCCTTCATGTGACAGCAGTTCGCGAAAGCAGTCCTCTTTCGACGTGAAGAACTCATAGAACGCGGACTTGGACACTTTGGCCCGTTCCACGACCTCCTCGACCGAGGTCGCGTTGTAGCCGCGCATCGCGAACAGGTCCAGGGCCGCCTCGGCGATCCGCCTCCGGCGCCGCTCCAGCCGGACGTCTTTCCGCTGCTGGACGTCGGAGGCTATCGCCATGCCGTCAGATCTTCGCCAGCGCCCGCGAGATCACGATGCGCTGGATCTCGCTCGTACCTTCGAACAGCGTGTAGATCTTGGCGTCACGGTGCCACTTCTCGACTGGAAAGTCGCGGATGTAGCCGTAGCCGCCGCAGATCTGGATCGCCTGCTCCGTGACCTTCACTGCGACCTCGCCGGCCTTCAGCTTCGCCATCGAGCCCTCGGCCTTCTTGAACTCGCCACCGTTGCGGCCCTCCCACAACGCCCGCCAGATCAGCGCGCGCGTGGCCTCGATCTCGGTCGCCATGTCCGCGAGCATGAACGCGATCGCCTCATTCTCGATCAGCGCCCGGCCGAACTGCTTGCGCTCCTTCGCATACGCGAGCGCGAACTCGAACGCGGCGCGAGCAATCCCCAGCGCCTGCGCCCCCACGATCGGGCGGGACAGCTCGAAAGTCTTGAGTGCGACCGACGATCGAGAGTGTGTGCCCTCTCGCGCGCGAGCGAGCTTCGCTTCGAGCTTCTCCACGCCTCCGAGCACGTTCTCTGCGGGGATGGTGACGTCCTCGAGCAGCACTTCGGCAGTGTGCGAGGCACGAATGCCCATCTTCTTTTCCTTCTTCCCCATGCGCAGGCCCTTGGTCCCCGGTCCGACGACAAAGCTCGCCTGCCCACGCGTACCGAGCTCTGGCTCGACCGAAGCCACCACGACGTGCACGTCGGCGATGCCTCCGTTGGTGATAAAGATCTTCTGCCCGTTGATGACCCAATCGCCGTTCTTGCGCACCGCCCGGGTTTTCATCGACGAGACGTCCGAGCCGGCCTCAGGCTCCGTGACCGCAAAGGCTCCGAGAGCGGGCTTCTCGACGGTGCCGAAACAAGCCGGGATCCACGTGGCGATCTGCTCGGGCGTGCCCTGGGAGAAGATCGCGGCGATCGGCAGGCTGGTGCCCTGGATGGCGAGCGCGATCCCGGCGCAACCCCAGGTCAGCTCTTCCGCGACCAGGGCGGGCATGATGCCGGTGCTGTCGCCGTACATCTGCTGGAGGAATTCGACCCCGTAGAGCCCCACCTCGGCGGCCTTCTTGACGATCGGCCATGGGAACTCTTCAGATTCGTCGTATTGGTGGGCGAAGGGACGGATCTCTTTTTCCGCGAAGCTGTGTACCCAATCGCGGATCTCACGCTGCTCGTCGCTCAGCTCGAACGAAACCATTTCGGTCATTGCTCCTGTGTGGACAACGTTTCAGTACTTAAACGTACCGGTTTGGAAGCATGACGCTACGCCGCACTGCGTCATCGTGTCAAGCCCCTGAAGCGCTCCCTGTAGGGAGGGGAAGTTCCCTCCCCCTTCAGGGGGAGGGTTAGGACGGGGGTGCGCTGGAGTTTGTCAGGAACACCGCTACTCGCCAGTCCACTGAGGTTTGCGCTTCGCCAGGAAGGCCTCGACGCCTTCCTTGAAGTCCCGCGAGGTGTAACAGGCCACGATCAAGTCGGAGTCCGTCCCATCCGGCAGCAGGCGGTCGCGCACCCGACGCAGCGCCTCCTTGGTGGCCCACAGCGTGAGCGGGGCAAGCGACGCGACCTCCTCCGCGAGTGACTGGGCCCGAGTCAGCAGTGAAGCCTCATCGGGCGTCAGCTCGGAGAGCAGACCGCTCGCCAGCATCTCCTGGGCATCCATCAGCCGCGCGCGCAGCATCAGGTCCTTCAGCCGGGCAAAGCCGATCAGCGCTGCCGCGCGGGTGTAGTTGGCCATCGACAGGCAGTTGCCCAGCGTGCGCGCGATGGGAAACCCATATCGCGCAGACGGCGAAGCGATACGCAGGTCGCAGCAGGCGGCGATCGCCGCCCCAGCACCGGTGCACGGACCAGCGATTGCGGCAATCGTAGGCACGCGCACTGATTCGAGCGCGCTCATGACCGTGTTGCCTCGCGCCTCGTAATCGAGCGCGTCCTGCTCCGTCTTGAACGCTCGAAACTGCCCGATGTCGGTTCCTGCAACGAACGCTTGCCCTCCGGCGCCGGTCAAAACCACCGCACGAACGTCGCGATCGGCATTCACCTCGTGGCAGGTGGCCTCCAGCCGGTCGTACATGTTCCAGGTGAGCGCGTTGCGCGCCTGCGGACGGTTGAACGTGATCCACACGACAGCGCCCCGCCGCTCCACGATCAGCTCAGTGGCCGCGGTATCACTCACTTGGGAACCGCACCGCCCGCAGCCTTCACCACGCGCAAATCGATTAGCCCACGAACCTCATCGGGTTCATAGCCAAGCTCGGCCAGCAGGTCGGCCGAATCCTCGCCCAGCAGCGGTCCTGCCTTATCGCGCCGGACCGGCGTTCTCGAGAAACGCATCGGGGAACCGAGCTGGCGAACCGGTCCCACCGTTGGATGCGGTGCATCCCAGAAGTACTGCCTCGCCAGGAGATGTGGGTCGGTAAACACCTGGCCGAAGTCCTGGATCGGTGCACACGGAACGCCGGCTTCGTCCAGGATCGCAAGCCAGTGCGCGGTCGGCTTGGTCAACGTAACGGACTCGATCGTCGAAGCGAGCGCCTCCCGGTTGCTGTGCCGCAGGCTCGAGTCGGCGTAGCGCTCGTCTTCCATAAGGCTGTCCAGGCCCAACGTCCGGCACAAAGCTGCCCAGTTGAATTTGGTGGTGGCGCCGATGGTCAGCCACCCGTCCGCGGCTCGAAACGCCTGGTAAGGCGCCGCACTTTGATGAGCAGAGCCGGACGGCTGCGGGATCGCACCCGTGGCGAAAAAGCTGGCCGCCTCCCACACCGCCAGAGACACCCCCGCTTCGAGCAGCGATACGTCGATGAACTGTCCGGCGCCGGTTTCGCGACGTGCGTACAGCGCCGCGACCGCCGCAAGCGCGCCGTACAGAGCGCAGACGAGGTCAGCCACAGGCACGCCAACCTTGACGGGGTCACCTCCCGGAGTTCCGGTGATGCTCATGAGGCCCGAACGAGCCTGGGCCATGATGTCCATGCCCGGCCGGTCTCGCAGCGGACCGTCCTGGCCCCACCCCGATGCGGCGACATAGATCAAGGCTGGGTTGATCTGCCGGAGTACGTCGTAGTCGAGCACGAGGTCGGTCATGGTCCCTGGCCGGAGGTTCTCCACGACCACGTCAGCGGTACCGGCAAGCTTGCGGAAGACCTCTTTGCCCTTTTCCGTTTTCAGATCCAGCGCAATCGACCGTTTGTTCCGGTTGAGACGCATGAACGCGGACCCTTCGCCGCCGATCAGCGGCGCCGATTGACGAACCTGGTCGCCGCCCTCGGGGTGTTCGACCTTGATCACCTCTGCACCAAGATCTGCGAGCTGCATCGTGCAGAACGGAGCGGCCATATAGTTGCCGACCTCGATCACCCTGATCCCTGAAAGTGGAGGCTGACCGGGTCTATCGCTCATCGAGCTCTCTCGCGTCGTAACCAAGCCAGTCGCGCAGCACCTCGACCGTATGCTGCCCGAGGAGCGGGGGCGGGATGCGGATCGGGCTGGATTCACCATCGATTTTCCAGGGCGCGCCAACCTGGTTGATCCGGCCGGCTTTCGGGTGCTCTACCTCCACCCGCATCTGCCGAGCTGTCGCGAGCGGGCTGGCGAACGCCTCCTCCATGTCGAGGATCGGCCCTGCTGGAATCCCAAACTGCTCAAAGCGTGTCAACCACTGCTGACGCGTGTCCTCCTTGAGGTGGCCCTCGATCGCTCGAACCAGTTCGGGTCGCGCCGACTGCCGCTGAGCGTTGGTCGCGAACCGCGGATCGTCCGCCAGCTCGGGTCCCCGGATCGCCTCGCAGAATCGGACAAATTGCGCATCCGTCGCGACGGCCACGTTGATGAAGCCGTCGCGCACGGCAAACGTGCCGTACGGGGCGATCGTTGCGTGGTGATTGCCTTCCTGAATTGGGACCTCGCCCGTTGCAAAGTAACGACCTGCCTGGTACGTGAGGAGCGCCAGCAGAGAATCGTTGAGCGCAACGTCGATGTGGCGGCCCTTGCCTGTGGTCGCTCGCTCCAGGAGCGCAGCAAGGATGGCGTGCAACGCGAACATCCCGGCAGTGATGTCACCAATCGGAACGCCAACTTTCGTCGGCGGGGCTTCGGGAGTGGCGTTCACGCTCATCATGCTGGAGGTGCCCTGGGCGATCTGGTCGTAGCCGGCCAAGGTCGGCTGGTTCTGGCCAAAGCCGCTGATCGATGCGTACACGAGCGCAGCCTTCATGCCCTGGAGCGTCTCCGCATCCAGGCCCAGCCGGGCCATGGTGCCGGGCTTGAAGTTCTCGACGACGACATCGCTCGCCATGGCGAGCTTCTTCGCAACTTCCAGCGCCGATGCGGTTTTCAAGTCCAGCACCACACTGCGCTTGTTGCGGTTCACGGATAGGAAGTAGGACGACTCACCGTTGATGAAGGGCGGGCCCCACTGACGCGAATGGTCGCCGGTTGGAGGTTCGATCTTGATAACGTCGGCACCAAGGTCGCCGAGGAGCATGGTGCAGTAGGGACCGGCGAGCGCATGGCTGAAGTCGAGGACACGGATACCCGCGAGCGGCTGCGGAGAAGGACTCTCCACGGCGTCAGGCCCGCTGGGCTTGGTCGTTGGGCGCGCCAACCAGCGGGCGGATGAACAGCTGAAGACGTCCCCGGAGGCCATAAGCGTGCCTGAACTTGGCTTCCCGGCGCGCCACGAGCGTCTTGACTGGGACCTGGTCCAGGCTCGCCAACTCTTCCACAAGCGCATGACGCAGCATGGTCGCCACGACATCCGGCGCCTCGTGCGCAGCCGGCTGCTCGGCCACAATGCGATCCACGAGGCGCAATCCGAACAGGTCCTGAGCCGTGAGCTTCAGCTGTGCGGCGAGCTCGCGGGCATGGTCGGCATCGCGGTAGAGAATCGTCGACGCCGCCTCGGGCCCGATGACCGAAAAGATCGCGTTCTCCAGCATGAGCAGGCGATCACCGACGGACAGCGCCAGCGCTCCGCCGCTTCCGCCTTCGCCCACCACAACGTTGATGACCTGAGTCCGGAGACGTCCCAGGCGTGCCAGCGATTCGGCGACGGCCCCGGTGATACCACCCGCTTCTGACTCTGCGTCGGTGGACGCCCCAGGCGTGTCGACGAAAGTGATGAGCGGCAGCGAGAAGCGCTCGGCGAGCGTGAAAGCGCGTTGCGCCTTGCGGTAGCCGCCTGGGCGGGCGCGACCCCCGTTTGCTGCATGACGATCCTGCGCGACCACCACCACGGGGCGGCCGTGGAGTGTCCCGACGCCGGCCATAAACGAATCGTCGTCCTCCCCACTCCGATCCCCGTGCAGCTCGAAGGCGTCGTTGAAGACCCGACGCGCAAAGTCGCGACCCGTCGGCCGCGCTTGATGCCTGGCCAGCTCAACCGTTTCCCACACCGGTCGGCCGGCGCCGGTGAACGGCAGCAGTTTCGGCAGCGCCGGGCGCTTGGGGCGGCCGCCCTTCTGCGTGCGCAGCAAGTCCGCGAGATGGCCGAGGACCGGACGCAGGTTCTCGCGCTCGACGATCGCGTCGATGGTGCCGTGGAGGAATGCGAACTCCGCGGTTCCTGGCGGAACAGCGTCACCGATTGCCTTCTCGTGAACGCGCGGACCCACGAATGAGATTCGCGCACGCGGCTCGGCCAGGATCACGTCTCCCAGGCTGGCGAACGATGCAAGCACTCCACCCATTGTCGGATCCGCGAGCACGGTCAGCAACGGCACTCCCTGCTCCCGCAATCGCGCGGTGGAGAGCGTGGTCTTCGCCATCTGGATCAGCGCGACCATTCCCTCCTGGATGCGGGCGCCGCCGGACGAGCACACGATGATGACCGGGAGTCGCAGGCGCCGTCCCGAGTCGATCGCGCGAGCCACCTTCTCGCCCACCACGCTGCCCATGCTGCCGCCGAGGAACCTGAAGTCGAAGACCACCATCACGACTGCGATGCCCATCACCTGGGCCCGACCGGTGACAACCGCATCGAGAAGGCCCGTTTCTGCCTGGGCCTGGGCGAGCTGCTTCTCGTAGCTCGTGGCACCCGCCGAGAAGTGGATCGGATTGCCGGACCACATGTGGCGGTCGTACTCCTGAAAGGTGCCGCGATCGCTGAGCTGTCCGATCCGCTGCGCGGCGGTCAGCGATGCGTAATGGCCGCAGGAAGAGCAGACCAGAAGCGGGTTCAGAGGCTCCCCGCATTTGGCGCAGGCCGGGCCCTTGCTCTCCGACCGCCTCTCGGGAACGTTAGGAACGGTTGTCGACATCGCCGGAGGTCTCCGGCTGCCACCTGAGCAGCGAAACGTCCGCCACGACACGCAGGTGCTGGCGCATCTCTTCAGCCGCCAGCTGCGTGCTTCGTGACTCGATGGCGGCAAGAATCCGCCCGTGGGCTTTAAGTGAGAGAGGCGGCCGCCCTGGTTCGCTCAGGGATTCGACCCTGCTCTCTTGAATGACCTCGGCCATCGCGTCGATCATGTGCAGCAGGATCTCGTTACGAGAGGCCAGCGCGATCGCGTGATGAAACGCCGCGTCGCCTTCGGTACCCAGGGCGCCGCTTTTGATCTCTGCCTCCATCCCAGCAATCGCGGCCCTCATGGCTTTGAGGTCGTTGTCACCGCGATGAGCAGCGGCAAGCTCCGCCAGCTTCACCTCGAGCGCCTCACGTGCCTCGAGCACATCCGGAAGGCGGCGCCGCCGCTCGAGCAGCTTCGTCAGGGAATCCCCGAAGCCGCGTGTCCGGCGAAGGAACATCCCCTCGCCGTGGCGGACGTCGACAAAGCCCAGCGCCTGAAGCACCACGAACGACTGGCGGACCGAGGTTCGGCTGACACGCAGCCGGTGTGCCAGCTCGCGCTCGGTGGGGAACTGGTCGCCGGGCACCATGCCGGACTCGGCGACGAACTCGGCCAGCCGCTCGCCGACGTCCTCGTAGAGGCGACTGCGCTCGAGCGGGCGAAGCGCTGTGGTGGGTGGCGACACTCGGGGCGAGTTTATCAGGGGGATAGGGCTAGTGGTCCAACCATTGACATCCCGGATTGGCAGGACTAATCTCGGCCCGAACCGGCTTGGGTTTGCCTGGAGGGTTGTTAATGAACCTGGGACGCTCTGATCGACGCGCAGGTGCCTGGCGCCTGGTGGCAAGCTCCGCGGCCACTGTGGTTCTTCTCGCCGCGTGTGGCAACAACACAACATCCACCAGCTCGGGCAAGCTACCCACCGGCCCGGTGACCATGGGCGTGCTGTCCTGCTTCACGGGCAGCCTTGCTAGCCTCGGCCAGGCGATGCTCCAGGGTTCGCAGGTGGCGCAGAAGGCGATCAACGACGGCGGCGGCATCCTCGGCCAGCAGCTGACCATCGCCCACGCCGACACCCAGTGCGACGAAGCCGACTCCGTGCCCGCCACCCGCCAGCTGCTTGCAGCGAGCAACGTGGTCGGAATCATCGGACCCGAGACCCAGGAGATCAACGCTGTTACCCCCATCGTGACCTCGGCCAAGATCCCAACTCAGTTCCAGGGCGGCAGCACCCTGTTCGATAAGAACAGCAACCAGTGGCTTTGGAGGGACAGCCCCTCTGACTCACAGCTCGGCGTGGCCATGGCCCTGTACGCCTACAAGAAGGGATATCACAACGCGGCCCTCATCTTCTACTCCGACATCGCAGCCCAGACGTTCCCCCCGCCGATCACCGCGACGTTCACGAAGCTCGGTGGCAAGATCGTAACCAACATCACCATCGCTCCTGGCCAGACGTCCTACCGCACGCAGGTGCAGCAGGTGATCGCCCTCAACCCCGACGTGATCTTCACGCAGACCGACGCCCCGACCGCTGCGGTGCTCTTCCGCAACTTCAAAGAGCTCGACAACCTGGCGATCCCATTCGTGGGTACCGACGTCACCGGGGGTGATGACTTCCTGAAAGCCATCACGTACCAGGTGGCACACGACCACCTCATCTCCGTCTACGGCACATCGGTGACCGGCGCAGCGGCAGACGAGTTCAACAAGGTTTTCGCGGCGGTCAACGGCGCCAACCAGCAGCCGCTGGCCAACGCCAACTATGCGTATGACGCCGTGATCAGCCAGGCGCTCGCGATCGACAAGGCCAACAGCATCACCGGAGCGGACATCAACGCCGCGATGACTAGCGTCACCAACCCGCCGGGCACGAAGTGCGACACGTACAAAACCTGCCTCGACCTGATCAAGGCCGGCACGAAGATCAACTTCGAGGGCGCCAGCGGACCCCTCGACTTCAACCAGTACCACAACGTGTTCGGGCCCTACGCCGCATTCCAGCAGGACCCGGCCAGCGGCCAGCAGGTGCAGCTAGATGTCCTGTCCGCGGCCGACCTGGCTGCTGCCACGCCGTAAGACCGAAGCGGAGAGTCACCTGATCGAGCAGTCTCACTGAGACCAAACCAGCGCACCACGGTGGATAGTTAGATCGTGCACGAGGCGCTGCTGACGCTTGGCTTCGGGATTGTCACCGCGTCCATCCTGGCGCTGTCGGCCGTCGCGTTCACCCTCGAGTACGCCGTGACCAACGTCGCCAACGTGTCCCACGGCGAGATCCTTACGGTCGGCGCTTACGCGGCGTACCTGGTGCACCAGAGGACAGGCAGCGCCATCGCCGCGGCGATCGCGGCGGCGATCGCGGGCGGGCTGGTGGCACTCGCCATGCACTCTGCGGTGATCGGGCCGTTCATCCGATTCGGAGCAAGCCCGACCGTCGTCTTCATCGCCACGCTCGGGGTGTCCTTTGTTTTACAAAACGTGCTCGTCATCTTCTTTGGCGCGGCGAACGTCGCCTACACGCTCGACCCGGGCGCGCCCCAGCACATCGGGCCTTTCTTGCTCACGCCGCTGGACATCGAGATTGTCGTTTCGGCGATCGCGATCACAGCGGCGCTCTTCCTGATCATCTCGCGGACGAAGTTCGGCAAAGCTCTTCGCGCCGTCTCGCAGAACCGCGAGCTCGCGCGGGTCACCGGTATCAACGCGACCAGGGTCGCTGGGGCGACTTTCTTCCTCGCCGGCCTTGTCGCCGGATACGCGGGTTTCATCCTCGCTGAGAGCGTCGGCTCGTTCAATCCCTACTTCGGCTTCGGTTTCTTCCTCATCACGCTGACCGCCGCGGTCGCGGGAGGTCTCGGCAAGGCGTTCGGCACCCTGGTCGGCGCCGTGATGGTGGGCCTCATCCTCGAGTTTGCGGGCGGCTACATCAGCGCGAGCTACAACCTGGCCATCGCGTTTGCGATCCTGGCCGTTGTGATCCTGGTCCGTCCGCGCGGCCTTTTCACGAACGCGCGAAGAACCGTCTTCGAATGAGCGCTTATCTCATCTCGGTTCTGACCGAAGGGGCCATCTTCGGCATCATGGCCCTCGGCCTCAACGTGATCTGGGGCTGGTCCGGCGACTTCGACCTCGCCTACTACGGCTACATCGCGATCGGCGCTTACATGACGCTTGTCCTCACCATCGGACCGGCCGTGGCGCCGGCCCACTACATCCTCGGACTCCAGCTCCCGTATCCCGTCGCCGCGGTCATCGCGGTCGTCACGGCGATGGCGGTGGGCCTGATCGTCGGGTTGATCGCGCTGCGCCACCTGCGCGGAATCTATTTTTCGATCGTCACGCTCGGAGCTGTTTACGTGATGTACGTCGTGGCAGGCCAGTACGTCCCGCTGTTCGATGGTTACAACGGCCTCTCCGGTCTCTTCGACCCCATGGGCGACTACTTCGGATTTGACTACCAGTCATACCAATACTTCTTTCTTGGCCTAAGTCTGGTTCTGTTCGTGCTTGTCTTTCTGCTGATGTGGCGCATCTCTGGTAGTCGATTCGGCATGGCGCTGCGGACCTTGCGCGAGGACGAACGCGCGGCAGCCGCCTTCGGGCGCGACATCTACCGCCTGAAGCTGAAGGGCTATGTGCTCGGAGCGGGCCTGGGTGGATTTGCGGGAGCCCTCTTCGCCGCTTACCTGAGCGCCTTCAATCCATCGGCCTGGTCACCGGTAGAGGTGATCGTCCTCTACTCAGCGGTACTCGTCGGCGGCCGCGGCAACATCTGGGGTGTGGCCCTCGGAGTCCTGATCATGGGCGTGCTGGTCCAGGAGTCCACACGTTTTCTGCCGCAGCTGCCAGGCCTCGGCCAGCTGAACACCCTGCACCCGCAGGTCCTGCTCGCGGTGCGCGGGGCAGTCATCGGCCTCGTCCTCGTGCTCTTCCTTCGGTTCAGGCCGCAGGGGCTGCTTCCCGAGCGGCGGTATGTCGACCGCGAGCCGACGCTCGAAGTCACCGCGCGAACCGCTTGAGCGCAACTGCCACCACTCCGGCGCTCGAGGTCCGAGGGCTGACAAAGCACTTCGGTGGTGTGTACGCGGTGGATGGGTGCTCGTTCGAGGCTCCCCTGGGACAGGTGACCGGGGTCATCGGGCCGAACGGTGCGGGCAAGAGCACGGCGATCGATCTCATCTCAGGCTTCAAGCTGCCCGACAAGGGCACTGTGCTCTTCAAAGGCAGGGCCATCGAAGGCCTGTCCCCACATCACATCTCGCGCCTCGGGCTGATCCGCACGTTCCAGTCGCCGCGCGAGTGGCCGGGGCTCACGGTCCTCGAAAACGTGGTGATGGCGCGATGGGACGCGGGCCGCGAGGGTTTTCTCCGCGGCGTCGTCGGGCTGGGCCGGGCCCAGCGCGAGAGGTCCGCTGACGAGCTGACGAAAGCGCGAGAGATCCTGGACGAGTTCGGACTGGCCGCGCTTCGCAACGAGCGCGCCGGAAACCTCAGCGGCGGTCAGAAGCGGCTTGTGGAGTTCGCCCGAATCCGCATGGCTCAGCCGCAGCTCGTGATCCTCGACGAGCCAATGGGCGGCGTCAACCCCGTGTTGGGTGAACGCATGGCCGTGGCGATCGAGGGCTTTATCGCATCCGGCACCTCGGTCATCGTGGTCGAGCACAACCTGCCATTCATCGAGCGAGTGACCGAGCACGTCATCGTGATGGCCCAGGGCACAGTGATCGCAGAAGGGCCTTTTGAGACCCTGCGCTCGAACCAGGACGTCGTCGACGCGTACCTGGGCGAAATGGTGAAACAGTGACTGGGGATCCAGCAGCAATCCCCTCCCCCCGCAGGGGGGAGGGTGAGGGTGGGGGGGCCGAGCCTACAGCGATAGTGCTAGAGGTCGAGAAGCTGACTGCCGGATATGGCGGGCCGCCCGTCATCGACGGCGTCAGCATCACCGCCAGGCGAGGCGCCATCACCGCCATCGTGGGACCGAACGGGGCCGGGAAATCGACCCTGCTGAAGGCGATCGCCGGCCTGATCCGACCCACTTCAGGCGCGGTGAAGGTGATGGGCAAAGACGTCACCGGGCTCCCTGCCGAGCAGATGGTCAGCAAGGGGGTGGCTTATGTGCCGCAGGTGGCCAACGTCTTCCCCGAGCTGACCATCCGCGAAAACCTGGACATGGGCGGCTACAGTCGCAAAAACGGCGTGCACGAAAGGATCGAGCAGCTTTTCAAGTTGTTTCCCGACCTGGCTGCCTCATCCAACCGCAAGGCTCAAACGCTGAGCGGGGGCCAGCGGACCATGCTCGCCCTGGCTCGAGGCTTGATGGTCGACCCCGGAGTTCTCATCCTCGACGAGCCCAGTGCCGGCCTGGCGCCCAAGTTTCAGGGGCTTATCTGGGATCGCATCGAAGAGATCCGGTCCACGAACGTGGGCGTGCTGGTCATCGAGCAGAACACCCGCGAGACGCTCCGGCATGCCCAGTGGGCGTACGTCCTCGTGCTCGGGCAGAACCGCCTCGAGGGCCCTGGCAAGGACCTGCTGGATGATGAGGAGGTCGTGAACCTCTATGTCGGCCGGCTCTCGTGAGCCGCGGGCCTCGGATCGCCGCCTCGATCTCGCGATCGGCGGAATAGGAGGCCTGGCGGGCGGACTGCTGGGCGTCGGCGGCGGCTTTGTCATGGTGCCCCTGCAGGTCATCTGGACAGGGCGCTCTCAGCACCGGGCCACTGGCACGTCGCTGGCGGCGATCCTGCCCATCGCTCTCGTAGCGGCAGCGGTCTATTACTTCGGCCGAGGCACGCCGCAGACCGACCTGACCGTTGCCTTCTACCTCGCCATCGGCAGCGGGATCGGTGCCCTTCTCGGCTCCCTCGCGGCCCGACGCCTCTCCGACACCGTGCTCAAGGTGATCGTCGCCATCCTGCTGGTGGTGGTAGGCCTCAAGGAGGTTTACGACGCGATCGGGGGGGCGGCACCACACCTGGTCGGTACTACCGTCCGAGTCCTCACCGCGGGCGACTACGCGCTCATCGCCGCCGGTGGAGTCGTGGTCGGGGTCTTGAGCGGTCTAACCGGCGTGGGCGGCGGGATCCTGATCGTTCCGCTCCTGGGCCTTGGCTTTGGCATCGGCCAGCGCATCGCCCAGGGCACTTCTCTCGTCGCCATCCTCCCCACCGCGGCGATCGGCGCGCTGACCCATCACCGCAACGGCGACGTCGACGTGAGGGCGGCGTCGTGGATGGCCGTCGCCGGCGTGCCGGCGGCGTTGATCGGCTCCGCCCTGGCCCTGTGGCTGCCGCAAAGGGCCCTGGGCGGACTCTTCGGCATCTTCCTTGTCGTGGCGGCGACCCGGATCTGGCCCCGCCGAGCGGAACGCCCGCCTACTCCGATTTAGGCGGCTGCTCCGGGGTTGTGACCACCGCGTGGTGCCGGAACTGGACGTCGGCGGGAGGCGGGCCCGCCACCTTCGGCTTCTTTTTCTTCTTGGCTTCCCGACCTTGTTTGTCGCGTCCTTTACCCATGCGCACCAGTTTCTATGACTTGGGCCAGTTCGCGCAAGAACGATTCCACATCTGTCACCAGGCCGATCGACTGCCAGCTGCCCCGATCCGCGAGCTTTGTGACCACCGCGGGGTTGATGTCCACGCAGACGGTGCGCACTCCGGCCGGCAGCATGTTGCCGGTGGCGATCGAGTGCAGCATAGTCGACAGCATCAGCGCCATGCGCACGCCGGGCAGCGCCGCACGCATCCGCCGCTGCGCTTCGACCATCTCTGTGATGACATCGGGCAGCGGCCCGTCGTCGCGGACCGACCCGGCCAGCACGATCTCGACTCCATGGTCGATGGCCGACTTCATCACGCCGGACTTCAGCTGGCCGCTCTCGACCATCTGCTTCAGCCCGCCCGCTGCACGCACGCGGTTGATCGCACGCATGTGGTGCTCGTGACCATGCTCGATCGGCATCCCGCTTTCGATGTTCACGCCGAGCGCGGTCCCGAACAGCGCCACCTCGACGTCGTGAACCGCAAGGGCGTTACCGGCGAACAGCACCTGGACGAAACCCAGCTCGATGAGTCGTGAGAGGTAAACGCCTGCGCCCGTGTGAACGACTCCGGGACCGGCGACGACGAGAATCCGTCCGCCCGCGGCACGGATCTGGCGCATCTCCTCCGCGATGGCTGAGATCAGGACCTTCTTGGGTTTCTCAGCCGAGACCTCGCTGCCCATGAAGCTGAAGATCTCCGTGTGTCGCGATCGCTCCAGCGGCGTCACGCGCACGCCCTGGTGTCCGACCACCACGTCCATGCCGGGCTTAGAGGCCTGGAAGACGATGCACCAGGCGCGCGCCGCTTTGCGATCGACCGCGATGGCGCAGTCCATCTCTATGTTGTCGACGTGCACCCACTGACCATCGATGAGCACGTCGGTGGGAAGGTTGCTCGTCGAGTAGAAGCCTTCGGGAAACACGCCTTCTTTCGTGACTTTCTCTGTACGTGCAGGCTCTTCCGACTCGGCGGTTGCGCCCAGAGCTCGAGCTTGCCGCACGATGCGGTCGAGCTCCTCGGCTGAGCCCGCGACAACCTCCATACGGCAGATCGATGTGTCGGTCTTGTGCTGGCCCACCTTGAGCTCTTCGATGGTGAAGTTGCCGCCGAGGTCCATCACCATGTCCATGACCTGTGGCAGGATCATCGAGTCGATGATGTGACCGGTCAGGACAAGCCGGGCCGTGTACTTTCGCTCGCTCACGCGCGGACGCCCGCCGCCGCGTTCACCTGCTGCTTCAGCGCTTCTGCTTCACGGCCCGGGCTTTTCGCATAGAGCACGCTGCGGCTCGCCGAGATGAGGCACGAAGCGCGGTCTCCGTTCCACGCTCCGCGCACCGAGCCCTCAACGTCGCCGCCCTGGGCGCCGACACCAGGGATCAGAAACGGGAGCTGCGAGGCGCGCCGGACCTCATCGATCTGAGCCGGCGCCGTCGCGCCGACGACCAGGCCCACGTTGCCGGCCGTGTTCAGGCGCTCCGCGAACTCCGCAACGTGTAGATACAGTGGCTTGCCCGCCGCCTCCAGGTGCTGCAGGTCGGCCGCGCCAGGGTTGGACGAGCGGCAGACGACGTATACCCCGCGATCGCTGTAGCGAGTGAACTCCCCCACCGAGTCCGAGCCCATGTACGGGTTGACGGTCGCAGCGTCCATCGCCAGTGTCTCGAAGACCGCTCGCGCGTAGGCCTGCATCGTGTTTCCCATGTCGCCGCGCTTGCCGTCGAACAGGAACGGCGTGTCCGGGGCCGCGTCGCGCAGCTCCACCAGGGCCGCCCAGCCGTCTGGCCCGTATTGCTCCCAGAAAGCGCTGTTCGGTTTGAAGCAGCAGGCGTGCTCCTCGGTCTGCCGGATGACCTCGCGACAGTGACGCAACGCACCGGCGGCGCCGCCCTCAATGCGCTCGGGGTCAGGATCGAGGCCGACACACAGAAGCGTGTTGCGGTCTGCCGACAGCGTGCGGAGACGATCGAAGTAGCTCAAGCACGTCCAATGCTAACTACGCGTGACGGTCAAAATTGGATACGTGGGACAACCCCTGAGGATCGCGCTGGCGCAGGTCAACCCGATCGTGGGCGACCTGGAGGGCAATTCTCGGCTGATCGTCGAGTGGATCGGCCGCGCGCGCGACCAGGGTGCCGACCTGGTGTGCTTCCCCGAGCTCGTCCTCACCGGCTACCCGCCAGAGGACCTCGTCTTGAAGCGATCATTCGTGCGCGATAACCTCAATCAGCTCGACGTCGTGACCAAGGCCACGAAGGGAATCTCGGCTGTTGTCGGTTTCGTGGACGACGAGGGCGCGATCTTCAACGCTGCCGCCTTCATGCACGACGGCGAGCTCAAGGCGATCTACCACAAGGTCTTCCTGCCTAACTACGGCGTCTTCGACGAGCAGCGGTATTTCGAGCCCGGCCACCGCAGCCCCATCGTCGCGCTCGCCGGCGTGCGCATCGGCATGTCGGTTTGCGAGGACTGCTGGTATCCGTCCGGGCCAATGGCATGGGAGGCACATCACGGCGCAGAGCTGCTGGTCAACATCAACGGCTCGCCGTACCACGCGGGCAAGCGGGCTCCGCGCGAGGCGATGATCGCCGGGCGCGCGGCAGACTACGGCGCCTACGTCGCGTGGGTCAACACCGTGGGCGGCCAGGACGAGCTGGTGTTCGACGGGAACAGCGCCGTCTTCGGCCCGCGAGGGGAACTGCTCGCGCATGCGCAGTCCTTCACCGAAGAGTTGCTGATTTGCGACATCGATCTCGATGTGGCGGAATCGATCCGGCCGGTCGACAAGATCCGCCACGAGGCCGAGGGCGCTGCGCACCTCGACCTGGTCGTGAGCGAGATCCCGCTGAGCGTGACCGGCGCGCGCGAGCCAAAGCCTCCCATCGAGCCCCGCATCGCGAAGCCTCTCGAAGGCACCGCCGAGATCTACGCCGCGGTTGTGCTCGGTACCCACGACTACATCCGCAAGCAGGATTTCCAGAAGGTCGTCATCGGCCTGTCGGGTGGCATCGACTCCGCGCTGACCGCCGCCATCGCATGCGATGCGTTGGGCCCGGAAAATGTGATCGGCGTTCGCATGCCGTCGCGACACACTTCGGCCGAAAGCCTGGAGGACGCCGGGCTGGTGGCTGAGCTGCTTGGCATGCAGCTCATGGACTTCTCGATCGAACCGCCGCATCGAGGCTTCGAGGAAGTACTTGCGCCCGCGTTCAAGGGGACCAAGCCCGGCGTGGCCGAAGAGAACCTCCAGCCGCGCATCCGCGCAACCATCCTGTACGCGCTGTCGAACAAGTTCGGCTACATCGTGCTGAGCACGGGCAACAAGTCCGAGCTCGCCACGGGCTACGGCACTCTATATGGGGACATGGCGGGCGGCTACGCGGTGCTCAAGGACATCACCAAGACGACGGTCTACGAGCTGTCCCGCTACCGCAACTCGTTGAGCCCCGCCATCCCTGAGCGCGTGTTGACCAAGCCGCCTTCGGCTGAGCTGAAGCCGGACCAGAAGGACACCGACAGCCTGCCGCCTTATGAAGAGCTCGACCCGATCCTGCGCGGCTACATCGAAGAGGACCTGAGCCCCGAAGAGCTAGTGGCGGCCGGGCACCGACCGGAGACCGTCGCCCGGGTGATTCAGCTCGTGGACCGCAGCGAGTACAAGCGCCGGCAGTCGCCTCCCGGGGTGAAGATCACGCCACGCGCATTTGGGCGCGACCGGCGGCTGCCCATCACCAACCGCTACCGACCAAATGGACTCCGACCGGCGTCAAGCTAGACCCTCACGGCATAATTTCTACTGATACCTCGTTAGGGGGTGCGGCGCGACTGGCTCCGCTAGGCGCGACGCCTTTAAGGGGGGAGTCCCCCCTTCTCAAGTGGCCTACGAAATAGGGATCGGCCCGCACGGCATAATTTCTGCTGATATCTCGTATAGATAGGAGCTATATGGCTGCTTCGTTCGACGTCGTGGTGATCGGGGGCGGGCCCGGCGGATACGTGGCCGCCCTGCGCGCCGCCCAGCTGGGTGCCAAGACGGCCATCGTCGAGAAAGACCGATTCGGGGGTACGTGCCTGGTTCGCGGCTGCATCCCAACCAAGGCCCTGCTGCAGTCCGCCGAGCTGTACACGCAGGCCAAGGCCGGCGGACCGTTCGGCGTGGTCGCGGACAAAATTGGATTCGACTGGGCGACGGCTCAGAAGCGGAAGTCAGGCGTGGTCGATCAGCTGGTCAAGGGAGTCGAAGGCTTGCTCAAGGCAGGCGGCGTGACGCAACTGCGCGGCGCGGCCGTGCTGGCCGGAAAAGGGGTGGTCGACGTCTCGGGCGATCGCCTCCAGGCCAAGGACATCATCATCGCCACTGGCTCGGCGGTGGCACGCATACCGCTCAAGGGCGCGGAGCACACGATTGACTCCGACCAGATCCTGGAGCTGAAGGAGATTCCCGCCCGGCTGGCCGTCATCGGCGGAGGCGTGGTCGGCATGGAGTTCGCGGCGATGTTCGCCGCGCTCGGCA
>DASYVJ010000066.1:0-12738 GCA_035937155.1 Candidatus Dormiibacterota bacterium
CATCCATTGTGCGTGAGGAAACTTCTGCGCAGCTGTCATGGTTGCGGCCCCTGGTTCAGTCTGAGCAGGCTTACGGCTGGACGAATCGCGCTCCCCTGGAAGATCAGCGAGAGGACCACGATGCCGTATGCGATCACCGGCACGGACGAATCCACACCGGGCTGCCCTTTGGCCGCCAGGGCGAGGGCAACTGAGATGGCGCCGCGCACACCTCCCCACCACATCAGCTGCCGCCAACGATGCGGTATGCCAAACCCGAGCAGATAAACAGGCACCGCACGCGACGCCAGCAAGATACCGAACCCAAGCAAGATAGGGAGCGCGTAGCCCAGGACGCTCGAGGCGGGGAGGCCGAGGCCGATCAGTGTGAACAGCGCCACACTCAGAAGCAGGACGAGCCTTGCCCACGACCGCTCGGTGCCTCGACCCCATCTACCGATCGCGGCCATGGCGACCCCGGCGGCGGCTACCGCCATGACGCCGGCGGCGCCCACAGCGGCCGCAACCGCATAACTGCCGTACGCCACGACGACCGTGAGCGCCACCTCGAGCGGCGTCCAGGAGATCCTGCGAACCACGGTCGCACCCACCAGTCCAACCGCAGCTCCGATCAGGGCTCCAGCAACGGTCAGCGCGACGAAGCGCAGGCTTGCGTCCAAAACCGAGAAGTGCCCGGACGCCGTCGCGGCAAGGACGGCAAGGAACGCGGCAGCGCCGGTGCCATCGTTGAACAGGCTCTCACCCTCGAGGAGGGTTGCCAACTGGACGGGCGCACCGCTGCGTCGAACGAGAGCAACGACAGCGACGGGGTCAGTTGGACTGAGGATCGCCCCAAGCAGCAATGCTCCGGGCCAGCTCAGTCCGACTATCAGGTGAATCAGGACGCCAATCACACCGATCGATATCACGACGCCTGCGGTCGCCAGCAGTGCGACAGGCCAGATCACCTGCCGAAGTGCAGGGAGGTTCAGGTTGAGCGCCGCCTCGAAGACGAGGGCTGGGATGAAGACCGCCAGGATGAGCTCCGAGCTGGGACGCCAGTGCGGCAGCCCAGGCAGAAGCCCGACCGCAATCCCAAATAGCGCCAGGACTACTTGAAATGGCGGCAACCAGCCAGGCAGCAGTGAAGACGCGCGCCGAAGCAACCCGATCTCCTCCTGCCGACCAGACTTCCCGGCACGCCACCCCGTTAACTAACTGCCGCAGTGTAGCGGCGCTCAGCGTCGATTGACGCTGCGTTGAGTGCGTTCCTAGCGTCCACCACGCTTGACCAGGTCGAGCGGTGGGTAGAACGAACCACTTGCCGGGTCTTTCAGCGCTTCCTGGAAGTTCGTGCCGTAGTCGCGTTCGATGTCACCTAGATTCCAGGCCTGACGCTTGTAGGTCCAGTTCTCAGGGCGAAGGGCATGGGCATGCTTGAAGTGGATGAGCGCATCGGCGGGGTGGCCGCGCTGCGCCAGATAGGTGCCCAAGTGGAAGAATGCAGCAGCCGCCACGTCATCGAACTCCAGCTCCGGCAAGCGGGATTCGAGCCGCGCCTCGTCCATCACATAAGCGCTCTTCGAGCCGCTGGCGACCCAGTCGCGCACCGCATCCAGATACTCTCGGTTGAGCGTGACCTCGCCTGTGTCGCGATTGCGTCTTTGCGCGTAGATCGGGTCGTTGGCGCGCACCATGCGACCGCTTTCATCGATCCAGAAGGCGGCGGGAACATTACGCGCGTCGTAGAGCTCGGCTACTTGAAGCTTGTTGTCCACCAGACTCGGATGCTGCTGGTGAGCGGCCGTGATGAACGGTTCGATCGCCGCACTGCCCTTGGCGTCGCAGGCGATCGTGATGACCTCGAAATTGCTGCCTTTCAGCTCCTCTCGCAGCTCCTGCCAGACCGGCAGGTCAAAACGGCAGCTTCACCAGGAAGCCCAGAAGAGAAGAAAGAGCTTCTTACCTCGAAGCTCTGACAGAGTGTGCAGGCGGCCAGACTGATCGGGAAGCGCGAAGTCCGGCGCCTGTCGTGACGTCAACCGGCTCTTCCAGTCCCAGCCTGCCGGGCCGAAGTACCAGACCGCGTTGTTCTCGTCGTGGGCGACGGGCTGCTCGATCAGCCGGGCGAACTCAGTCAGATTGAACAACAGGCCGGAAGGCTCGTCGCGGATCAGCGCCGGCCGGCGCGCGTCCGGAACCGGAACGCAAATCTCGTCCTTGCAGACACCCTCGGGCTTGAGCTCCCAGCCGCTAACCTCCGTGAGCTCCGAAAGCGTGAGCCACAGCCGATCGCCCTCTACCTGGGCGCCATCGACTCGAGTCTCGCGGTCCTGATAAAGGACTGTCTCGGCAGTCACCTAACTACTAACCGGCTGACCGCCTGGAATCGTCCATCCTCAGTCGCCAGCTAGGCGCCGACTGTCTTCAACCTGAGCTGGAGGGAATCAATCTAAGGTCGCGCTCAAGTACTTCCCGGCGCCTGCGAGGCCCACTTCCTACCTGCTTCTAACGAGCCAAACGTGCGCGACTGGAGCCCACGGTCGTCGGCCAACCCGACCACGTCTTCGACCGTCAGCTTGCCCAACCCGCTGGCCGCCGTGACGACGGCGATCCGCTTGAGGCCGGCCTTGATTGCCAGGGGAAGCCAGGTCTGCTTGATCCACTCCTGGTCATCGTGGACGACTACCTTCACCTTTCTTGTGTCGGTCAGATAGCCGATCGCATTGTGATCCTTGATCGCGTCGATCCCTCTGAGGAGGCTGGCGCGCAGCTCGGCGCTGTTGGCGAAACCCCGCCACTCTGAATGGACGAGCTGATGGACCGCGTCCCAGCGCATCAACAGCCAGGGTAGATCGACGTAAACGCCATCCCTCGGAGGAATGGTCACGGTGGCGGACGCCATCTACAAAGTTGTAGCGCCAAGTAAATTCTGCGTCGCCCTCAGCATCCGTGGCGTAGCACCCCCGCCAAACTCAGGGGGCCACCCGCTTGGTCGAGCGGATTCTGGTTGGAATCGTCGATCCAGTCTGGTCGGCCGCTTAGCATTCAGTATTGAGGAAAAGACGTGCCCAATGCAGTCTGGACCGGCTCACTCTCGCTCGGCATGGTCGTCGTGCCAGTGCGCCTCTACCCGGCGATTCGCAAGAAGGCAGTCCGGTTCCACGAGTTGGATCGAGGCGGCCGGCGGGTGCGGCACGTGCGCGTTTCGGAGCCCAACACGGAGTGGGAACCTCCAGCCCTCCGGCTCCCCGAACGTGCGCCTTGGCCCGAACCCGTGCCTGCCGCTCGGGATGACGTCCCCAAACGGCCGTCGCCAATCTTCGAGGCGGCGACGCCGGAGGTTGCGTTCGAGGAGATTCGGAAGGGCTACGAGGTCGCTCCAGGGCAATACGTGAGCATGTCGCCGGAAGAGGTCACCGCACTCGCGCCCGAACGCAGCCGGGTAATCGACGTAGAGCAGTTCGTCGACGTGTCCGCGGTCGATCCAATCTACTTCGAGTCCCGCTACTACGTAGTGCCGGATCGGGACTGGTCCTCCCCATTCAGGCTGCTGCGGCAGGCGATGGCGGCAGCGGATCGGATGGCGATCGCATGGTTCACCATGCGCTCGCGGCGCTACCTGAGCGCGGTGCGGCCATACGGCGATGTGATGCTGTTGACGACCATGGTCCATGCGGATGAGATCGTTGGAGCAGACTTTTGGATCCCCGACGCTGATTCGTCGCCGACCGACAAGGAGCTCAAGATGGCGCGCCTGCTGATCGATACGCTGTCCGGGCCCTTCGAGCCGGAGCGCTATCCGGACGACCACCGCCGGCGCGTGCTCGATGCGATCGAGGCGAAAGCTCCGACCGCGGCGGTGGCGGCGGCGCCTGCCTCCCCGACGCGAGTACTCGACCTGATGGCGACGCTGGAGGCGAGCGTAAAGGCTGCCAAGGCCGCGCGCACAAAGGAAGAGGGTCAGACAAAGTCCCGGCGCCGGCGATCAATCGGCACGTAATCGCCGGCGTCTGGTCCTATTCCTGCGGCGGTCCGCCGGGAAACGTGAGTCCATGCGTCATCAGCAGCAGCGGGACGCTGTTCAGGTCGACCTCCGCCCCGTATTCGGCTGCCAGAGCAGCCATCCCGGCCGGGTCAAGCTCGCCGCGAGCGGCCCGGTCTGTCATCTGGTCGAAGAACTTCTCGAAACCGGCGGGCGAGATGATCTCCAGCACACGCGCAGGCCCATCACCGGCATTCCAAAACGTGTGCCACTGACCCCGCGGCTTAAAGATCAGATCGCCTACTTCCCCGTAGACGATGTCGCCGCCAAGGTCCGCGCCAACTCGGCCTTCGAGGATGAAGCTGTACTCGTCTTCGCGGCCGTGCCGGTGCAGCGGTGCGGCCAGTGCGTGCGGCTCCATCGGGTGCTCGACAAGCGCGAAGCCGCCTCCCGACTCTGCACCACCGACCATGAACCGGAAGCCCACGCCTCCTAGGAACCCGACCTTGCCGTCCCGAGGACCCACTATCCGAACTGCGGTCGATGCCATCGCCAGCTCCTTTTCAATAAACATGCCGTTTAGTGATCGCCACAGTATAGGATGGATGAACGCCATGTCAAGTCAAAATCGAAAGTACGCTCTGAAGGTCCGGGCCCAGAAGCAGGCCGAGACTCGCCGGCGAATAGTCGAAGCCACCTCAGCGCTACACGAGGAGGTCGGGCCGGCACGAACGACCGTGGCGGAGATTGCCCGGCGGGCCGGCGTCCAGCGTCTCACCGTCTACAACAACTTCCCTGACGAGGTCGAGCTCATAGCCGCATGCGGCGACCATTGGCTCGCGGCGAATCCGCTGCCCGATCCGGCCGTGGCGTTTGCAATCGAAAACCCGGCCGAGCGTCTGCGCGCGTTGTTGGGATCCCTCTATCTCTGGTACCGCAAAACGGCGCGGGCCAACGAGAACCTGCACCGAGACCGCCTCGTCATGCCTGCGCTCGACACAGTGATGAAGACTCGCATGGACCACCAGTTCACCAATCTCACGGACCGGCTGGCCGCCGGGTTCAACCCCGTGGCCGGCTCGGCGAAGGGCCTGCGCGCCGCCGTTGCGCTGGCACTTGACTTCTGGACGTGGCGGCGTTTGGCCGGCGAAGGGATGTCGGATGAGGATGCGGCGGCTCTGATGGTTGGTGCGGTGACAGCTGTAAACCTTGACCAATGGTGAGAGGCACCTGAGATGAAAGCGATCGTCCGGGACACATATGGCTCACCCGACGTGCTTCAGCTCAAAGAGATCGACAAGCCGCCGGTCGGCGACGATGAGGCGCTCGTCCGCGTCCAGGCGGCGTCCGTCAATCCCGCGGACTGGCACGCCATGCGCGGCAGCCCGTTCGTCGTCCAGGCAGCAGGCGTCTACCAGGTGCTCTATGAGCGCAATATTCGCGTCCCCGATCAGATGAGCGTGATCGGCTTCGACGACGTTATGTATACCGCCCAGATGTCGCCTCTGCTGACAACCATTCACCAGCCGCTGGTCGAAATCGGCAAGATGGCGGTCAGCATGCTGCTCCGCCTCATCGCCGGTGTAACAGCTCGAGTCAAATCACGTGGAACTTTCAACGTCGCTAGTGGTGAGAAAATCCTGCGCCGCACCGCGCAGCGGCCCTCTTACCGGGCGATAAAAGTACTCGCCGCTGTGAACCGGGCTGGCCGCTATGGTGACCCTATGGGTAAAAACAAGACTCGGCCGGAGTCACGCTCGGCGACAGAGTTCGCCGCCGACGTCACAGACGCACAGCGGCGGGCGGACAGCCTGCAGCTGATCGAGCTGATGCGCACCGCCACCGGAGTAGAGCCGGTGATGTGGGGACCGAGCATCATCGGCTACGGCACCCACCACTACGTCTATGAGAGCGGACGAGAGGGTGATACCTTCGCCGTAGGATTTGGGCCCCGGGCCCAGGCACTCGTGCTCTACGGTCTCGGCTACGACGGCCAAAACCCGGGGCTCTTTCAATCACTTGGCACCCACACCACCGGCAAGGGCTGCCTCTATGTCAAGCGGCTGAGCGACATCAACCTGGATGTGCTGGAGCGCATGACCAAGACGGCGTTCTCGGCACGACACAATGTGCGGCCTCCTACCTAGGCCGTTGTAGTCCGCTTAGACCGGGCGAGGTCGTTCCGCGGAGTCGACCGCGGTCAGGCTGCCGCTGTTGCTCGAACATCTCACGAATCTCGCGGACGCTAGTAGCGTCCTCGGCCTTCTTATCGTCGGTTCGGAATGAGACGATCCTTGGGAAGCGCAGCGCGAAGCCCGGCTGGTCGCCGATCATGCCGGCCGTGTGACGCGGGCTCGGCGTGATCTCGTCGGCCAACACCTCTACCACGATCGTCGGCTCCAGCCAAGCGTCGGGAATGAAGATCGAGTTCACTCGGGCCGGCTTCTGCGCGACCTCGAGGCTGGCCATCCTTTGGTAGAGCTCCCGCCACCCTTGGTCGGAAAGGCCTGTGCCAAGCTTGCTGATCGTCACAAATTCATCCCTGTCGGCGTCATAGACGCCGGCGAGGAGAGCGCCAGTCCCGAACTCTGCCCGCTTGCCTTTGCCACGGTAGTAGCCGAGCAGCACGACGTCGATGGTGTCGGCCAGCTGGCCGCTCGTGTTCCGCTTGAGCTTCACCCAGTTGAAGTTGCGGGCACCCGCCTGATAAGGCGAGTCGAGTCGCTTGACCACCACTCCTTCCAAACCGCTGCTGATGTTGTCCAGAAGCTCCCGGGTCAGCACCTCCGCCGAATCCGTCGTCATCAGCGGCGCCGTCAGCAGCGTGTCCGAATTCCGGAGGAGCTCCTGAACGATCTCGAAGCGCCGCTCGTAGGGTAGCGGCGTCAGGTCGGATCCGTCGCGGAACATCACGTCGAAGACGAACGCCCGCAGCGGCACGCGCTCAGCAAACTCCTGGACGCCTTCTTTGCGCCGGCGCGCGGTGGTCTCCTGGAAGGGCACGTACTCCTCCGACTCGGGGTTGTAGGCGATCGCTTCGCCGTCGAGGATGACGCTCTCGACCTCCAGGCTGGAGGCGGCTGCGACCAGCTCCGGGAACATCTCCGTCATCGACTCCAGGTTTCTCGAGAAGATGCTCACCCGATCCGCGTTCTTGTGGATCTGTACGCGGAGGCCGTCGTATTTGGGCTGCACACCAACGGTCCCGAGCTTCTTGATCACCGCCTCCGGGTTGGGAAGGCGCTCCGCAAGCTGTGGGCGGAGCGGGTGGCCCGCTTCGACCTTCAGCGCTTCGAGCCCGGCCTCACCAGCCTCCCACAGCGTCCGCGCGATGAGGCCGAGGTCGGAGGTCCTGTTGTAGGCAGCCTCAAGGACGGGTCGAAGGGACCGGTCTCCCTGCCTTGCGAACGACAGCGCATCGAGCACGGTCGGGTCGCCGATTCCCAGCCGCATCTTGCCCAGGGTGATTCGTACGAGGTGTTTGGCCGAAGTGGGATCAAGGTCGCCAAGTAGACCGGTGAAGCCATCGAGCTTCTGTTGCAGGCTGCCGGCGCCGCCAGCGGCGGCGATCTGGAACAGGCGCTGGTGCACCTCGACAACCGAAGGCGACTCGCGGTCCGAGGCCGGCGCAAGGCGCTGCGCGGTGACGCCGAGGTCGCCTGTCTGGCGGTTCAGCTTGATGACCTCCTCCTTCGGAGCGCCGTAGGCAACTGCGATCGCAGTGATGAGCAGCCTCTCTCCGAGGCCGATTTCAACCGGCTCGAAGAAAGGGGCGAGCCGGCCCTGGATCAGGTAGGTGATCGGCTCAAGCTCGTCCGCAGAACAGGCCCTGTACACGTCTGACAAGATGCGGACCACCTCGTTCCGACCGCTCGTAGCCTCGATGTGGTCCAGGTTCGCGGCCAGCTCGATGAACTTCACGGCTGCTGCTCACCTTAGTTAGCTGACCGGCGTTTTGTCGGCGGGGCCCCGGCGTAGGCTTGCGGGCGAGAACGATGAGCAAACAGCCTCGCGGCGGAATGCTGGTTGTCCACTGCGCGTGCGGTGTCGTGATGCGCGGCCCCGAGAGCGAGCTCGTCCTGATCGTGCAAAGGCATGCGCTCGAAAACCACAACATGAAAGCGACGCGCGAGGAAGTCTTGTCTCGGGCGCGTCCAGAATCCTGAACCGGACGTGACATCAGCTGCGTCCCCACCGTGGGGAACCGAAGGGCCGGTCCAGGCCGAGGTTTTCGTGGTGCGCGTGCGCGGTGATCGTCTCGAGCTCACAGGGCCATGCGGGCCGAACGCCTGGTATATCGAATCCCACGACAACGACGATCCGATGGAGGTGGTCAAGCGGCTATCGACAAATCTCATGGGCGCGCCGATGCTGGTTCACTCGACATCGTGGCGTCGCGGCCCTGGCGGTGTGATCCTGAGCTTCCTCGTCGTTGTGGGCGAGGACCAGGCGAGCGAGCTTGCCTCAGCTCCCATCGGCCGGACCGAGCTGGCCCGGAATACCGCGACCGAGGCGGCGACTGGGATCGCCACCTCGCAAGTCATCGAGCACGCGTTGAGACACCTGGCCTGGCTTGCCCAGGACGACGAGGCCGTCAAATCTGCTCTCTCACCCGCCTGGCTGGCGGTGCTTGCGGGCTATGTTCCTGAGCCGTTCCGCCACCTCGGCTGAATCGACAGGTCGGTAGAAGCCTTAAATTCCGCCGGTTCGGGGGCAATCCGCCTCATTGATGAGTAGCCCGGACAGCGGTCAAAGCTGGTAGTCTCCACCACCTAGGCGGGGTGGTCGGTGGGACGCCCCTGTACCTTCGAAGCGGGTGATCGGTTGGCACGCCAGTTCCCTGGAACCGGCGCTGCTTCGACATAGGAGAAGGACCTCGATGCCGCTTCAGAAGATCAATGGCCAGTGGATCCACTACGAGGACACTGGCGGGAACTTGCCGCCGGTCGTCCTGGCGCACGGGCTGCTCATGGACCACGAGATGTTCTCCCCGCAGCTCGAGGCTCTCGGCTCTCGGTGGCGGATCATCACGTGGGACGCCCGCTGCCACGGCGAGACGGAAACGACGGATGACCCGTTCTCGTACTGGGACCTGGCCGATGACTTGAGAGGGCTACTCGACCACCTCGGCATCGCGCGGGCCGTTATCGGCGGAATGAGTCAGGGCGGCATGGTGGCTCTCCGTTTCGCGCTTAAGCACCAGGAGCGGGTAGCGGCCCTGATACTGCTTAGCACGCAGGCCGGCACCGAAGATCCCGGAAAGGCCGCGATCTACGAGTCGATGCTCGAAGTATGGGAAGGCGAGGGGTTAAACGATCAGCTGGCGGAGACGATCGCCGCGATCATCCTCGGCAACGAATGGCCGGGTCGCGAGGCGTGGATCGCAAAGTGGCGGCAGTGGCCGCGCTCGCTCCTGCGGCCGGCGTTCAACGCGCTGGTGACACGAGAGGACATCCACGATCGGCTCGGTGAGATCAAGGTCCCTGCACTGGTGATCCACGGCACCGCCGACGCCGCGATCGACATCGAGCTGGCTCAGCGGCTGTGCTCTGAGCTGGCCAACTGTCGGCCACTGCTCATGATCGAGGGAGGCGGCCACGCGTGCAACCTCACTCACCCGAAGCTCGTAAATCTCGCAGTGCAGCGCTACTTGGTCGAACTTGCCCTCGGGACGCCTCGGGGAGCCGAGCGGCGAGGCGAAGGCCGGCGATCCGACATCACGCGCCGGCTCGGTGAGAGACGAGATCCGGTCCGCGCCGGCGCCGGCCGCCGAATCCTTTTTCCCATCGACAGGCGGATCGCCGAACGGCGCGGCCGCGAGCGCCGCCAATCCTGGCGTGCGCACAACCCGAGTACTGCCAGGGTCTAGTCGAACCAGGGCAAACCAATTAGGGCGCGGCAGCTAGCCCTGGGTCAGCTGAAGGAGCCGTTCACCCCCGATCGTTCGGACTACTCCATGAACTGCTGCGCGAAGTCTATGGGCGCTAGTGAGTCGGCTTGGGGATTTCAACGGCCGCGGACTCTTCCGGGGTGTACCCCAACATGTCTGGTCGCTCGAGGTTTTCTACGGACTTGTCACCCACGCCCTCAGCGTGCGCTTGCTCCTTGTGCTTGTGAAGCTCTTCTGAGTTCTCGACGTCCTCGCCGCAGATGTCGCATTCCATGACTGCCTCCTTCGCAAAGAAATCACAGGGCCAAGTCGAAGGGGCGGTCTTACGACCCACCCCGTCCGCTCGAGAGCATGACCATCGCCGATTCGCCATAACAAAAGCAGCAACGCACCGAGTGGCCGAGCTGGGTCGGGCTCGCTTGTGAATCTCTTCTGGCCGCTAAGTCCGCCTTAGTTCCGCGACGGATCCATCGAGGGCGAGCTCCTTAACGTCGTAAGCCGCGGTTGCCAGGCCAGATCACCCGCTGCTTCGTAGGGCTGACTGCCTCGTACCTTCTCCCCCCAGCTGACATATGTGCCCATATGGGCATATAATCAAGACATGCCGCGAGCCGCGACCACTTCCGACGCGTTCAACGCAATCGCCGAGCCGCAGCGCCGCCGGATCCTTACGGTGCTCAAGGGGCATGAACGCCCCGTGAACGACTTGGCGCGCGCGCTGCGCATCACCCCATCACGTGCCTCCAAACACCTGCGCGTGCTTCGCAAGGTGGGGCTCGTGCGCGTCCGAGGCGTGGGGCAGCACCGGCTCTACGGCCTCGACGCGAGCGGCCTCAAGCCAATCCACGAATGGGTCGGCGGGTTCGAGCAGTTTTGGAGCGAAAGCTTCGACCGGCTCAACGAGTACGTACAGGAACTTCAGCAAAAGGAGAATCCAGGTGGCATCCGCTCATAGAAGTCAGACGGCCTCGGATCGCGAGATCGTCGTGTCGCGCACCATCGAAGGTCCGCGCCGCCTCGTGTTCGAGGCATTCACAGACGTCACGCATCTGGCCCAGTGGTGGGGTCCGAACGGATTCACCACTACGACGCGCGCGTTCGAGTTTCGCCCCGGCGGCGTGTGGGATTTCATCATGCACGGCCCCGACGGTGCCGATTTTCCGAACTGGATCGAATGGCGCGACATCGTGCCGCCCGAGCGCATTGACTACCTGCACGGGGAGCGCGATGGCGACCCGCGCGCATTCGCGTCAACAGTGACGCTCGTCGAGCTTGGAACCGCGACCGAGGTCACGATGCGCGCGGTCTTCAAGACGAAGGAACAATGCGACGAGGTCATTGAGCGATACGGCGCAGTCGAGGGCGGCAAGCAGCACCTCGGCCGGCTCGCAGCGTACGTCGTGACGCTCGTCTCGGGAGGCGGTTGAAGATGCGCAGCCTCGTGATGTGAGCCTGCGCCCCTCCTCGCAGCCTTAGTCAGCCATCCGTTCCTTCGAGCACGACCGCGGGAATTGGGCTCGCCGCGCTACAGCTCGCTGCGCAGATCGGTCGGTTTCGAATCATCCACCAGTCACCAGTAAGGAGAAACATGGGCAAGGTGTTCTTCAGCGTAACGATGTCGCTCGACGGCTTCATTGCTCCTGAATTTATGGAAGTGGGCCGGCCGCCCGATCTATGGCTCGACCAGTGGTTAGAGCTCCAGAAATACGTTTTCCAACAGCGGTTCTTCCGCGAAAACTTGAAGCTCGGCGACGGTGGTGACACCGGTCACGACAACCGCATCCTGGAAGAGACGTTCAATCGCACCGGCGTGAGCATCATGGGAAAGCGGATGTTTGACGGCGGGGAAATCAACTGGCCCGAGGAAGCGCCGTTCCACACGCCAGTCTTCGTTTTGACGAAGGAGGTTCGCAGTCTTTGGGAGCGCCCGGGAGCGACCACATTTCATTTCGTCAACGACGGAATCGAGAGCGCGCTGCGTCAGGCGCGCAACGTGGCGGGCGGCAAGGACATCCGGATTGCAGGAGGCGCCCACGCCATCGTCCAATTCCTCAACGCAGGCTTGGTCGACGAATTCTCCATCGCCGTTTCACCGGTTCTTTTCGGCGCCGGAGTTCGCCTGTTCGACGGAGTTGACCAGCGCCGAATCTCGCTGGACATCGTAGATGCGATTAATTCACCTATGGTCACCCATTTGACCTATGCAGTTCGTCGCAGGGAACTGGGATCAGAGAAGGCGGAGTCCGTTACCGCGGGTGTCCAGCCTAACTAGGCGGATTTTGTCTCGGTAGCCTTTTGGCGTACAGCACTCAGCCACCGTTGCCTCCTAAAGCGCTCCGGGCGTCGTCGTCCACTTTGCGGGCAGTCGCCATGACGACGTCGCCCGTGTAAATGTACTGTTCGTCGTCTGCGCTTGCGAGGCGTTCCCGAATTCGGCGGAGACAGGCTTCACGGACGCCCTCGTCTAGGGACAGGAGCCTCAATCGCGAAGTGCTGCGCATCTGGTAATCGAAGTAATCCTCAGCCCGCCATCGATGTTGGATCGACTCTGACCACACTCGCGTCGTACTGAAGCCCGTCTGCTCAAACAGCTCCGTCATCTTCTCCGCGTTGTCGCAGCAGGCGCGGTTGTCAGTGGCCGGAAGTTCGAGGAATTGAGCCCCGGCTGCTTCGAGTTCCTCGTCCCACACGGCGCTGGCCATCGGGACATGTTCAGCGCCCCAGGTGACGCTGCCTACGGCGGCGCCCGGCTTCAGTACGCGGTTGACCTCATTTAGACATCGATCGGGGCCTGGCACGTGAAACAAGACGAAAGCGAGGACCGCCGCATCGAAGCGGTTGGGCGGTAGCGCCAGTTTCTGCACGTCCATCAGCGCAAGCGGCC
>DASYVJ010000067.1:0-55024 GCA_035937155.1 Candidatus Dormiibacterota bacterium
TACAACTGACCCCCGCGGTCGTGGGCGGAGGTCGGAGGCACCCCTTATGCTGGCGGCGCCTTGTCAGATCGGCGTCGGTACCCGCGTGTTCAGGCCGATGTCGTGTGCCGTCCGGCCGGCTCCCCCATGCTCCATCACAAGCGGAACACGCAGGACATCAGCCTGGGCGGGGCGCGCGTGTTTTCGGACGAGGAGTACACCGTCGGCAGCCGGCTCGACCTGGACGTCCTGCTGCCGGACGGGTCGGTCGTCCGCTGCTGGGCCGACGTGGTCTGGCTGGTAGCGCTAGGACCGGTCGCAGAAGCCCGCTACGACGTCGGTCTTAAGTTCACGGACATGGCCCCGGACGACGTTCAGCGCCTGTCCTCGGTGCTTGTTCGGTGAGCCCGGCCTAGCGGGTGTGGCAGTTCGCCGTTGGCCTCCTCGTAGGAGTTTTCATCGGCATGCTGATCATGGCGGTGCTGGCGGGGTCGGGCCGCAAGCCCGACTGACGCGCCTAACCGAACCGGGACAGTTGCCCTCTTAGCGGGAGGTCCACGCACGTGGGACTCGTATTGAAATGCCTATTCAATTCATGACGCCTGGGCATCTAGCTTTCTCGATGAGAGAGAGCGGGGTTGCTAAGAGCTGGAACGGACCGACTTACGTACGAAGACTCCTCGTTCGCCGTCGCTCGGCGAACGCCACGGTGGTTTGCGTACGAAGCCAGCTTGAAGCGGCTGCTCGACGTCGCGCTGGCGAGCCTCGGGTTGGTGGCTTCGCTGCCGCTCTCGCTCGCCATCATCATCGCCATCAAGCTGGACTCTCCGGGTCCGGCTCTGTTCGTCCAGGACCGGGTCGGTCACTACGGGCGTCGCTTCCGCTTCTACAAGTTCCGCTCGATGTACGCCGACGCCGAGCGGCGGCTGAGCGAGCTGCAGCTGCAGAACGAGGTCGACGGGCCCGTTTTCAAGATGCGCAAGGACCCCCGGATCAGCAAGGTGGGCGCCTTCCTGCGCCGGTCGAGCCTGGACGAGCTTCCGCAGCTGATCAACGTGCTGAAGGGCGAGATGAGCCTGGTCGGCCCCAGGCCGCCGCTACCCCGGGAGGTCGAGCAGTACCGGCCGAGCGACAAGATCAGGCTCAGCGTCAAACCTGGATTGACGTGCCTGTGGCAGATTCGAGGCCGCTCGACCCTGGGTTTCGAGACCTGGATGGAGTACGACCGCGAGTACATCTCCAACGTCTCCCTCTGGGTTGACCTGAGCATCCTGGTCCGCACGGTCTGGGCAGTGCTCAGCACCCGCGGAGCGTATTGATCCCGATCCTCGCCGCCTTGCTGGCGCTGGCCGGCTCACTGCTGGCGGGATTCGGGCTCTACCTCGTAATCCTGTCGGTCGCGGCCGCTCTGCACAGGCGGCCGCCTCCGATCGATGCGCAAACCGGCGGCCACCGCCTAACGGTCCTTGTACCCGCTCACAACGAGGAGCAGCTGATTGCCCGTTGCGTGAGCTCGCTGCTGGACCAGACCTATCCACGTGACCAGTATCGGGTGGTCGTCATCGCAGACAACTGCTCGGACGAGACGGCGGATCGCGCCGCCGCAGCCGGCGCCGAGGTCATGGCAAGGGACGAGCCAGACGCCCGCGGCAAGGGCCAGGCCCTTCGCTGGGCGATCGACCGTCTGGTGGCTGCAGAGTCGCCGTGGGAGGCCGTGGTGATCGTGGACGCCGACTCGATCGTGGATCGTGGGATGTTGGCAGCCCTCGAGCTCGAGCTGGCGGCTGGCCACGCCGCCGTCCAGGCCGACTACACAGTGCTCCCCCAGGCCGGGTCGCCAAGGTCCGAGCTTGTGGCGGCGGGCTTCCTCTTGTTCCATCGAGTGCGGCTGTCGGGCAGGGCGGCTCTGGGGATGCCTGCCAGCCTGGTCGGAAACGGAATGCTGTTCAGCCGCGAGCTGCTCGAGGCGCATCCTTGGGACGCGTTTACCGGCGTCGAAGACCTCGAGTACACGATTCGCCTGCGGCTGGCCGGGATCAGACCCAGGTTCGCACTGCGTGCGAAGGTCTCGGGACCGATGCCGGTGTCGCGCGCCGGCGCGGTGCGTCAACGCCTGCGCTGGGAGGGCGGCCGGTTCAACGTGGTCAAGACGCGCCTGTGGCCGCTCGTGCGAGCCGCCGCCGTCCGTCGCGACGCAAACCTCCTGGACGCCGCCCTCGACCTCGCCACTCCTCCCCTGGGCCTACTCTGCCTGGCCATCCTCGGGGGCGACGCGATCGCCGGCACCTTCGTGGCGGCGCACCTGGTCCCGCTCTGGGTGCTGGTGCCATGGATCGTGGCTCTGCTGTCGATTCCCACGTTCGTCCTGGTCGGTCTGCTCGCCGCGGGTGCGCCCAGGTCGACCTATCGGGCACTGCTCGGGGCCCCTGTTTTTCTCGCGTGGAAGCTCATCACATACCTACGCCTGCTCCGTGGTTTTGATGCCCTGCGATGGGATCGATCCGATCGACAGGGCCAGGCGGAGCCGTCGAGCGCTCGCCGATTTGACCTCGCCGGAGTGCCCATCGATCCGATCGGCATGGCGGAGGCGATCTCGAGGCTGCGGGCTGCGATCGGAGGACCACGGCTCTTCCAGGTTTCGACGATCAACCTGGACTTCATGGTCCGTGCGCAGAGCGATCTCGAGGTCCGCCGCATCTTCCAGCGCAGCGACCTGAACGTAGCTGACGGAGCCCCAGTGGTGTGGCTCGGCCGCCTGCTCGGGACACGAGTACCGGAACGAGTGGCAGGCGCCGACCTGGTCCCCGCGCTGATGGGCGTAGCGGCCGAAATGGGCGCTCGGGTATTCCTGCTAGGCGGGGAAGGGGGCGTGGCCACGGAGGCGGCAGGAGTTCTGGTCGCCCAGCACCCTACCCTGGTGATAGCCGGCACCTATGAGCCGCCGCGTGCCTCGATCGAGGAGATGAACCATGCCGAGGCCCTGGCTCTAATCGACGAAGCCAAGCCGGACATCCTGCTGGTTGCGTTGGGACATCCAAAGCAGGAGCGATGGATCGAGATGCATCGCGAGCACCTGCCCGTGTCGGTAGCCATCGGCGTTGGCTGTGTCCTCGACCTGATCGCCGGGCGCAGCCGGCGAGCGCCGCGGTGGATGCAGCGTGTCGGCCTCGAGTGGACATACCGGCTCTTCCAGGAACCGAAGCGTCTTGTAGGTCGGTACGTGACCGACGCGTTGTGGCTGATCCCGATCGTCGTGACCACCCTGCGCGAGCGCATCGTTCCCCCGGGCCTTGTGAAGCCGGCCTGATGCGAGCGACACAGGTGGAGCGAGGTAATTTGGCCCAAGAGAAGGTGCTCATTGGCCCATGGAGTCCCGGGAGGGCGTTGCCTAGACTCACCTCTGGCCCAGCCATAGATTTGTCCACGTCCGCAAGAGGTCACAGGAGCGGTCAGATTCCAACTCACGAAGAGCTGTTCACATCGGGCGCGTACGTCGAGAACTTTCAGCCTGAGGCTGAGAGCAATCCATTTGCGGCCGACTACGAACGCAAGCGAGCTGCAGTCATAGAGGCGATCGCCGGCGCAGATCAGCGTGTCCTGGACATGGGCGGTGGGCCGGGCAGAATGTCGATCCCGCTTTCCCGCCAGCATTTTGTGACGCTGACCGACATTTCGCCCCAGATGCTCGACCTGGTCCGGCCACACGCCACCGAGCGGCTGACCCTACAGGTTGCGGACGCTCGGTCGGTGCCCTTCGCCGACGCCAGCTTCGACTACGTGCTCGCCATCGATCTCCTCCCGCATATCCCGGTGCCAGAGCAGCTGCTCGCCGAGGCCAGGCGTGTGCTGAAGCCTGGAGGTCACCTGATCATCGATGTCACCAACTCGGTGCCGTGGTGGACACTGGCCTACCCGCGCTATCTCGGGCGGAGGCCCCACCGCTGGATCTCTATCTGGCGATCGGGTGGCGTCCTCCCGGAGTGGAGCTCCCGAGTCCGGCACCATCGTCGGTCGCGCCTCGTCGGGCTGCTCGAAGGGACCGGCTTCAAGGTGGTGTCGGTTCGCGGGTTCGGGCCGCGCGCCTGTCCCAAATGGCACCTGGCGGTGGCGGTCAAGACATGATTTCAATCCCGCGGTACAGGGCGCGCTGCGAATCCTGACCGGCGCGATGGGAGCCAACCTGGCGCTCTAAAGGCGAGCCGAACCCGGGACATGCCCGGCCGAAGCCTGGGACATCTGCGGTCCTTGGTGCGATACCAACCCTTAGAGGTAAGCCCCCTCGCAAGGTAAATTGAGGCATGAATGAGGACCATCGAAGACACCCTGGACAGCTTGATCGAGCTTGGGGCGTCGGACCTGCTGCTCAGCTGCGGAAGTCCGCCCCGCATGCGCAAAGACGGCCGCGTGGAGCTGCTCGAAGAGGACGCCCCTCCGCTGGCTCCGGCCGACACTGAACGCTTGCTTCGGGACTTGCTGCAGCCGCCCGATTGGAAGGTGCTCCAGAAGCGCCGCCAGGTGGACTTTGCCTTCACGTGGCGGGACCAGGCTCGCATCCGAGGCAACGCCTACTACCAGCGCGACTCGCTGGCCGCCGCCTTCAGGCTCCTACCCCTCGAGATCCCCGGCTTCGAGCTGCTGGGCATGCCGGAAGCGGTGCTTAGGCTGCTGGAGAGGCACCAGGGTCTGATTCTGGTGACCGGCCCGACCGGGTCAGGGAAGTCGACCACGTTGGCGGCTATGGTCGATCACCTCAACAAGACGCGGCCGTACCACATCATCACGTTTGAGGATCCGATCGAGTACGTCCACAAGCATCGCATGGCGATCGTCGACCAGCGACAGGTGGGGGACGACACGCCCTCATTCGCGGAAGGACTTCGAAGTGTGTTTCGCGAGGATCCGGACGTGGTTCTCATCGGTGAGATGCGCGATCTGGACACCATCTCGAGCGCTCTCACGATCGCCGAGACCGGCCACCTGGTGCTCGCCACGCTTCACACCAACGACGCGCCTCAGGCGATCAACCGCATCGTGGACAGCTTCATGGGTGCGCAGCAGCAGCAAATCCGGGTCCAGCTGGCGGGCTGCCTTGCCGGTGTCATCTATCAGCAGCTCCTGCCGGTAGCTGGCGGAGGCAGGGTCGCCGCGTTCGAGGTACTCATGGCCAACGTGGCAGTACGCTCCATGATCAAAGAGGGAAAGACCGACCAGATTCGAAGCATCCTTCAGACGGGTATACGGGAAGGTTCGCAGACGCTAGAGCGCTCGTTGAACCAGCTGGTGCACGCCGGCATGATCACCGAGCGAGATGCGCGCGGCCACTCGCTCTACCCCGCCGACATCCACGAGGTCGTCTAGCAGGACCTCCACGCTCTAGGCGACGACGCAAGGACGCCCACACCCCGGAAGTGCCCTCAAGCCATCGGCACGATCGATCGTCGGTCGGACATCTGCGAAGCGTCCCTGCGCACCCGGCCAGCATCGCGGCTCGGGCTGGAAGCGGCTTCAGATGGCCCTCAACGTTCGCCGGAAGTCTGGGCCACGAGGTCGCCATAGCGGCCGCTTGCGCAATCGACGGACCGCAGTCTAAGAAGATGAGCGCGCGGGCGCCAGCGTCGCGGTCGGTCGGCATCGCGCGTGGGGCGCGCACCAACCTGGCCCTGCTCGGGCTGCTCGCCATCGCCTTCATCACCGGCTGGCTGGCGTTCGCGTACGCGGCCGCCCGCGCGATGGTCGCTTGCGGTGCATGCGGCGGGTGGCTTTGCCGTCCTCGCCCTGCTGCCTTGGAAGGCGATGGTTGCTCAGCGCGGGCTCGGCCGGCTGCGTCCGGGCCGGTGGGCCTCCGTCCTCCTTGGTGCGTTTTTGCTGGTCTCGCTGGTTGCCGGCCTCCTCCACTCCACCGGCTTGCTCGGTTGCCTGCGGGGGGTGCGTGTGGTCGTATCGCGAGCTCTTCGGTTTCGACGACCGACTGACTGCAACGCTCGACTGCACCGGCGTTTTTTTCTCGGTCCAGGAGTGGGCGGGGGCTCGGCTGGATCGTCTGATTGGATCGGCGGCTGGTACCACGATCCGAGTCGTCTCAGTTACCGGCTACGAACGCCGGTTTCCCATTGATCAGGCGAGCTCTGTTGCTGGCGACCCGTGTCGGAGGCCTCCCCCTGGACCGCGGGCACGGTTTCCCGGCGCGCCTGGTGGTGCCCGATGGACGCGGGTTCTGGTGGGTCAAATGGGTGAGCGCCATCGAGGTCGACGACGTGCCGACATGGTGGCAGCCGCCTTTCCCGCTTCAGTAGGCCAGAAAGGCTTTAGCTTGCGTGCTGTCGCTGCAGCGACAAGCCGGTCATACCGAGTCCCAGGACTCCGATGACTGCAAGTCCGACCGCAGCTCCAGGCCAGGTTCCCAGCCAGATCAATGCCAATGCCATCAATGCTCCCGACACGGCCTCCACCGCCGGGGCTGTCGCGCCGATTGATACGCCGCATGTGGCGCAACGTCCACGGCGAAGGAAGTAGCCGGCCACAGGCAGCAGGTCGACGACGTTGAGACGGCGGCCGCACGTCCGGCAGTGTGATGGCGGAGTGATCAAAGACTCTCCCCGGGGCACCCTGTCCGTGGCCAGGTTGATGAAGCTGCCCATCATCAGCCCGACCACGAGCAGATACGTGTTTAGAAACGGAACGGCGCTTACCAAGTCATTCCCTTGACCGTCCAACTTCCGGCTTGAAGAGGCAAAGGGCGCCGCTGACGCGGCGCCCCTGGTGTAACTCGACCGCTACCTGACTAGTGAGGAACGCAATTGCCTACGGCGGCGCCGCCGGAAGTCGAACCGATTCCGTTGATCTTGCCGTACACGTCCCAGGTGTAGAAGAACTGGGTGACTCCGTTGCGTGTGAAGTTGGGTGAACTGGAGCTTGGGAGCGGGTTGAACAGCGCAACAGTGCCGTTCGAAGGCTGACCAGGTTGCAGTGGATGCCCACCTGTCATGTCCTGGGTAAACGCAGTTTGGGCACCGGGCAGAGCAGAAAGGTTGCCATTGGCCATGTATGCGTCGACGGCAGCCTGCACCGTTTTGTATTCCGCATTGCATGCATTTTCGGACGCTTTCGTAGTTAGGCCTACCAGGCTAAGCGTGACGATTGCGGCCAGGACGCCAAGGATCGTGACCACGACAAGAAGTTCGATGAGCGTGAACCCCTGCTGTCCTTGCTTACCGCGCAGATTCTTGTTGAACCATCCGTACAGACCTTGCTTATGCATACGTAACACTCCTTAACCCCACCCGCATCCGCCGCAACGCGGATTTCGGTTTCTCCTGTGATTGACCTGCCATCAATCTAGGTGGGGGGTCGGCGAACCTGAATAGAGGGAATGGCCCACAACATGGGCGCCGGTCCCTAGTCAGGCTAGGTCAGGCCGGGGGCGGGGCCTAGCGAAGTCCCAGGAACGCGGCAGCCGCTGCCACCGCCAGGATGCTTGCCGAACCGAACAGCGCGCAACCGCGCGGCCTCAGGCTGGAGGACTTCATGTTTGCTGACGATAATTTCGGTCGCGGCGGCCAGCTTGGGCGCCTCGAGTCGGCAGCCAGGTTGATCTCGACCAGCGGCCGTCGCCGTTCCACTCTCTCTTGACGTTTCTGCTTCAACCGCCCCTCCGCATGAGCAGGCCGAGACACGTGAGGTAGGTCGCAAAACGGATCTCCGGGGGCACTCTGGCGGGGATGGCCAGTGGCGCCACCGGGTGCTCGAGCTGCTGGGTCAACGCGGTCGTCGCCCTCGACGACAGGACCTGTTCACCGGCGATGAAAATTGGCGCAGTTGGATCGAACTCGGTGTCGCGGCGGCGCTCGTAGAAGCGTAAGACCGTGCGCAGCGGCCCGGCCAGGGCTGGGCCGCTGTCATCGCCCACGGCCCCATTCAGCTCGAAGCTGTGCCATACCTGAGGCACGTGGCCGTCGATCAATACGATCTCAGCGGGGCTCGAGGCTATGTCCAGAAGTACACAGGCAGACGCGGCCACAGCCCTTGCAATGCAGGCCGACTTCAAGTCGACCGCGATCGGATCAAGGCCCGCGAACCTCGCGGCATCGATGATGCTCTTGATCAGGGCGCGATCCCATGACAGCGCATATACCAGCCGCTGATTCTGATCAGAGCTGAGGTTGACCCATCGGGTGGACATTCGTTCGGGATCGAGGGGCAGCTCTCGGGCCACCGTCGCATCCACATCCTGATCGCTTGTGGCAGGCGGAAGCTTGAGTACCCTGAATGTAGCGACGGCGTCGCTCGCCGCGATTAGTGCCCGTGTGTCCAGGATCTCAGTACGGGCCAGGAGCTGCCGGAGGGCAGAGCCGACGGCGCTAACGTCCTGAACCTTGCCGTCGACAAGCGACCCTGCGGGTGTCCCCCCAGACCCGCATCGAAGCCTACCGCCCAGGGCACCATCCATAACTCGGATCAGGCCCCCGCTCAGGTCGATGGCGAGGCGCGGTGCTAGGGACGGCACGGGTCAGGGGGAATAGTAAGACCAACCCTGGACGTGAACTGCTTGCGTGCCGGCCATTACCTCAACGTGCGTCCAGCCACGCGGGTTCGCACCGGGCGAGCATGTCGGCGGCGCGGTGGTTATGCAGGCAGTGAGCACAGCTGCCCGGGCGTCAAGGTCGACGAGGTATGCGTGGGCATCCGTTGAAGCGAAGTACACGCAGATATCCGGCTGACAGGGGCTGAGTAGTGCGGAACTCCTAAAGGGAGCGCTTGCCGAACCGAAGCTCGCGGCTTTGACCATCGTGGTCCTGCCGGCTGGCTTCTGCACCTCGTAAAGAATGCCGTCGTCCGCCGCGAAGTACCAGTTACCCGCCCCATCGGCGGCAGGGGCGGTCCGGATGGCCGGGCCACCGGCGTAGGTCGCGAGGATGTTCAAGCTGGTGTCGAGGACGTAGAGGGTCCCGTTGCCGGTGCCGACTCCAATCAGGTTGCAGCTGCACCAGTAGGGCGCACCACTGATTCCACCAGAGAGAGGGACGCTGTAGGCGGTCAGGGTGGGGTTTCCCGCCGCATTGATCTGCACCTGGGCAACTATGCCTGCGGCGAAGGAGATTGCAAAGCGGGCTGATAGCCCAGGAGCCACGGCGATGCCTGATGCCCTGCCCCAGGAAGAGGGAAAAATGGGGAAACTGGTCGCCGGAGAGAGATTTTGATTCGACCCAGCGCCAAATCTGACCAGGTTTGTAGACCCACCGCTGGACGTCAGCACGAACACCCAGTCTCGATTGCCGCACGAGCAGGGCACGACCACTGGACCGGCCACAACCGGCCCTCCGGCCTGCTGGGGGGCCGCGACGCTGCATGGCCCGTTGTTGTCTGGGATTTGGCTTGTGTCCATCAGATACACGTTCCCAGTTGGGGCGCTGTCGCCAATGAACACGTTGCTCTGGAAAGTCTGCCCCACGGCCGGCTGTGATTGGACCGCCCCGGTGGTAGCCATGACACACCAAGGCTGCGGAGCACGTGAAAGGTCATCTGAGCGAACGCTCACGCAGAATGGCGCCCCGCCGCAGGATGGCCCCGAGACGGGGATCAGGTCCAGATACTGTCCGGAGTTCCCAGGCTCTGGCATCACGAGGGGTTGTCCTGTCACACTCCCGCCCAGCCGCAGGATCCATCGTGGGTTTTTCTGGCCCCATGGGTAGTCGAGGACTGTGCCACCCGAGTCGCCCACCACGTACTCGTCGAGCCCGGGCTGGCCGGGCAGCACTACGTGGGTGCCGTCGACCTGGAACGGGTGAGACGAGGCGATCCGCGTGAATGACTGCGGCGAACGATGGTCGATCACCGCGGCGCAGCTGACGATCGACGCCACGGCGGTCTGGCCGTTCAGCAGGGGGGTTCTAGCCGGGCCAGGGCAAGGATTGTTGAGCGGTGTGGTCTGCAGCTGGTTGAGAGCAAGCTCGGCCGCCGAGTTTACAGTCGCCTCGGTCTTTACCCTGTTCAACAGGTCGTTCGACAGCAGGAAGTTGGTCGAGAGCTCGGTCATAAGTGCGCCCGAGAGGATGGCGAGGAACGCCACCATGATTAGCACGGCGCTTAGCACGCTTCCTCGCTGAGACCGCCTCCTGTCCGCGAGGAAAGCGCGGAGCGAGCTCACGGGTTCACCCGCGGATAGAACTGCAGGGTCTGGGTCTCGGCGTATGACAGCTTGGTCACTGTCAGAGTCACGACCACCGTTTGATACGGGGCGATGCCGGCGATTTTTGCCGAGAACGCGGTCACGTTGGTGGCGGCGTGCTTCGCAGGGTAGCCACTGACCTGCCTGTCGACGTTTACACCGTCCCAGGTATAGGTGATCACGTAGTTCGGCGCCAAAGCCGGGGGCGCCGAGTTGGATGCCTGCGTTCCAGACAGCGTGATAGTGCACGGTGGGGGCGAGCTCGATGCGCAGCTGCTTACGGTCGGGACGCCGCTGAGCGCGAAGTCGTCATAAGCGTCGTACTGGAAATTGCGGATCTGGCCGCTCGCCTCGACCCGGCTCGTGGCTATCGACCCGGCTCGCCACGTAGTCAAAACCACCGAGGTGAGCCCGGTCATGACAAAGAGGCCGATCGCGGAAGCGACCAGCAGCTCCACGAGAGTGAAGCCGCCCTGGCTCCTCGCGTAACGCCGAATCGTCGACTTCACCTGATTGTTATCGCCTTGATGATCTGGACCGGGCTTCCCACCTGGGCACCATTCGTCAAGGAGAAGACTGTGACGGACCACAGTTGTTTGTTGTTGAAACTTGCAACCGTCACGTCGACACGCAGCGAGTATGAGCTGCCGCAACTGCCGCCAATCGCCGGAGCGGGACTGCTGGTGTTCTCGGTCGCAAAGCAGTCGGAATATGGCTGGGGCGAGGGGTTGTACTGCCCCCCGCTGATTTGATCGAGCTCATACTGAACTACAGCGACAGCCGCCGTGTTGCGCTTGGCCAGCGTGGCCTGGAGAAGCCCTGTGCTGAACGTCCCGATGATCAGTGTCAGCGCCAAACCCATGATCACCACGCTGACCAGGAGCTCGACCAGGGTCGCACCAGCTTGTGCCTGGCGCTGGTCGCGCGGCCACCCCGCCAGCAGCCGCCGCATCACCTGACTGCTTGGAGCAGCCCGTACATGGGGAGTATCACGGATACCGCGACGAAACCGACGGCGCCACCGACAGCGATCACCAGGGCCGGCTCCAGGAGAGCGATCATGTTCTTGACCTTGTAGTCCATCTCCTCGCTCAGGAAATCAGCGATCTGCTCCAGGCTGGAGTCGAGCGTTCCGGTCTCCTCGCCGACCTTGACCATGCGGATCATCATCGGATCGAACAGCCCAGTTGCCTCTAGGGGCCCGGAGAAACCGTCGCCGGTCACCATGCGCAGCTTGACCGACTCAAGGCCCCGCCGGTACTTGATGTTCCCCGATGCGGCGATGGCGACATCGAAGGTTTGACTGATCGGGATGCCTGCTCTGAGCATCGTGGACAGCGTCCGGGTGAAGCGCTCGATGATGCCGTACTTGACGATGCCCCCCAGCACAGGTAGTCGAAGCTGAAAGTAGTCCCAGAAAACGCGCCCCGGCCGGCTGTACGTGAACACGAGGACGGCGACGATGACAGAGAAGAGGCCGAGCACGATCTGGATCCGCCACTCCTGGGCGAAGGCCCCGACCGCCAAGAGGATGCGGGTCGGGAGGGGTAGCTGAGCCTTGAACTCGTGGAAGATCGACACGAAGTTCGGTAGTACGAAAACGATGAGTATGGTGCACACGGCCACCGCCAGGGCGAGGATGACCGCGGGGTAGATCATCGCGCTCCGTAGCTTTCTGATCGCACTGTCTTGCCGCTGGAGATACGAGGCGACCTGGGCCAGCACTTTGTCTAGCGTGCCGCTGTATTCAGCGGCGCGGACCATGTCGACGTAGAGCTTGTTGAAGACGCTTGGGTGGTGCTGGATGGAGCTCGAGAAAGCTTCGCCCGCTTCGAGGTCCTCGCCGATGTCTTCGAGCGCTGCGCGAAAGGCTCCTGAGGCGGAGGCGCTTTGCAGCAGCTTGATGGCGTCGGTGATCGGCACCCCGACCCTGATGAAGGTGGAAAGCTGGCGCGAGAAGAGAACTAGGTCGTTGGTGCTGACGCGAAAGAAGGTGGGGAGTTCGCGGTAGATCCAGCGCCAGCCGTTTCTCGCGGGACGCACGGACACGACACGGTACCCCCGATCCAACAGGTTGCGATGCACGGTTGCGGCCGTGTTGCCGGCGATGACCCGCTCTTCGAGGCCACCTCGCGGTGAATAGGCGCGATACGCGAACTTGCTTATGGCTAAGAACCTCCGCTAGAGGATGTAGACGCTTCGCAAGACTTCTGACACGGTGGTGACGCCTGCGTTGATCTTGTGCCAAGCGTCGACCCGTAGTGGCACCATCCCACCCTTGACTGCAGCTTCGAGTATCTCCTGGTGGCTCGCTCTGCCAATGATCAAGCGCTTGATGTCGTCGTTCATGGTCAGAACCTCGAAGACCCCGATTCGATCGTAGTACCCAGTCATGTTGCAGCGGCTGCAACCCTCGCCGTGGTATAGCTCCTTCGGCGCCGGCATGCCGAGTGAAACCGCGAAGTCGATCTCCTCTGGGGTTGGCTGATACAACGCTCTGCAGCCCTCGCAGGTCTTTCGAACTAGGCGTTGAGCCACGATTGCGATCACCGAAGACGCGATCAAGAAGCCCTCGATGCCCATGTCCGTAAACCGCAGCAGTGCGCCCACTGCGTCAGTGGCGTGGAGCGATGACAGCACCATGTGACCTGTCAGTGCCGACTGGACCGCAATCTCGGCGGTCTCGCGGTCGCGGATCTCGCCCACCAAGATGATGTCCGGGTCCTGGCGAAGGATTGCCCGGAGGCCGTTGGCGAACGTGATGTCAGCCAGCTTGTTGATCTGGCTCTGGTTGATGTTGTCGAACATGTACTCCACGGGATCTTCGATCGTCATGATGTTGCGCACCTGCTGATCGAGCTCGTGGATCGACGCGTACAGCGTTGTCGTCTTGCCGCTGCCCGTGGGCCCCGACACAATCATCATTCCGTACGGCGAGTGCAGCTGCCGGTGGTACTCGGCGTAGGCGCGTAGAGAGAATCCGAGCTGGGGGAGGGTGATCAGTGAGCGGCTGCGGTCGAGCAGTCTCATCACCAGCTTTTCGCCCCAGATCGTCTCGATGGTCGCGACTCGGACGTCAAGCTCGCGACCGTCCACGTTGAGGCTGATCTGACCATCCTGGGCCCGCCTTCGTTCGACGATGTTCATGCCGGCCATGATCTTGACCCTTGACGAGAGTGCAGCCCCCGTCGTGCTCGGCAGATGGGCCATGTCCTGGAGCACCCCGTCTATGCGGAACCGGACCCGCAGGAATTCTTTCTGAGGCTCGATGTGTATGTCAGAAGCCCGATCGCGCAGCCCTTGTGTGATGAGCAGGTTCACGATCTCGACCGCGGGTGAGTTGGAGGTGATGCTGGCGAGCTCGAGCGTCGTCACCCGATCGAATCCCAGCTGTGGCCTCGACTCGTCCAATGTTCGCGCGGCTTCCTGCAGGCGCGGGCGCATGCTGTGAATGCGGCTGAGGTTGGCCAGGATGTCGGAGGGGCTGGCGACGTAAGGCGTGATCGCGAGCCCGGTCATGAGCCTGATGTCGTTGATGAGAGAGAGGTTGCTCGGGTCGCTCATCGCGAGCGCGATGTGACCGTTCTGGCGACTCAGAGGAAGCACCAGGTGCCGCCGGGCGAACTCTTCGGGAAGGATGCGTGCCACCTCGGCATCGACCTGGCCGTGTTTGAGATCTGCGATGGGGGCGTCTAGGTGGCTGCTTAGCGCCTGGGTGAGGCTGTCCTCCCGCAACGCGCCCTGGTTGACGAGCACCGCGCCCAGCATTGCGAGAGTGGTCCGTTGGGCCGCGAGCGCACGCGCGAGCTGATCCTCGGTGATCAGACCCTCGGCAACCAGGGCCTGCCCGAGCCGGCGTGCGGGCGCAGGCTCCTGGCGCGCGCCAGAAGGCACGTCGGCAGATTGGACGTCGCCGAATTCAAGTGCCACGTCCTGATGTTGGCTTGTACGGGTTTGCTTAGTAATGGGGATTTACCCGGGCATGTGGGTCATTAGTCCCAGACCAATCGGGCGTAGATCCCACCTGGGGAAGCCAAGCTGCCGCCAGGAGAGCCACTGTCATGCCACCGGTGGGGAAACCGGAGCTGGTTGCAGCGCGGCCCGGCTGCGCCGCAGGCTCGGGAAAAGGATGGCGGCGAGGCGCCCGGGAATCTCAACTGGGCGCGAGGTGAGCGTGTAGCGCTCGACCATCACGAACAGCACCCAGGCGACCGCCAATACCACCGGCAGGAGCAGGATCAACGCCCCAAAAGAACGCGTAGGCGAAAGGCCCAGGTCGTGTCGCAGGACGAATGCCAGGGCCTGGACGAGGGGCTGATGTACCAAGTACAGGCTGTAGGACATGATCCCCAGAGCAACCAGCGGCCGCCAGGCGAAGATCCGGCTGATCAGGCTCGTCTCGGCCAGGACTCCGATCAGCAGAAGGGCAAATACGGCGCCGAAGGCGAGGTGGCTCAGCGGAAGCCCGACGGCGGCCACGGCAACCGCAGTCATCGGCACCCATGCATATCGAGCCAACCGCGGCAAGCGATCCAGCGTCCCTCCCGCGTAGAGCTCCGCGATCACCATGCCGAAAACGAACTCGGCCCAGCGACCCGGCAGAAGGTTTGGAAGCACTACCGACTGGAGGATGCCAGGCGGTACCCAGCTATGGGCTCCTGCCATCGCCAGCGCGACCCTGTACGCCACATTCACGACCACGGCGGCGGCCAGGGTCGGCACCAAGCCGAATCGCCTCATGCCGACTATTAGCAGAGGCAGCGCCAGGTAGAGCTGCCACTCGAGACCCAGGGACCAGTAGGCTCCGTTCAGCGCGTAGAAGGTGCTCGGAAACAGCGTGTGCACCATCGTCATGTGGGTTCCTAGCTGCCATGCGACATCGCTCGCGGACATCGGGCCGAAACCAAGGTTGCCGCCTCCGATCAGGTTCAACGCGAGCGCCAGGCCGAGTGAGCAGTAGTAGGCGGGCAAGAGCCGTCGTGCTCGCCGCACGAAAAAGCTCCACGTCTTGAAGCGCCCAATCCGTCCGGCCGCAAATGGCAGGTAAAGGCAAAACCCGCTCAGGACCAGGAACAGGCTGACCCCGGTCGATCCGCTGCGGACGAAGAAGTCGAGTGGTTGGAAGGGAAGATGCGCACCGCTGAACACCCTGATGTGGAACAGCACGACCCACAGCGCGGCGGCTGCGCGAAGACCATCCACTCCGGCCAGACGGCTGATGCTGTTGGGGGCGGGTTGCGGGCCCGTCCCCGGGGCTTGCCGCGCGATGGCGGGCGCGACGGTAGGCAGTGTTGTAGCCGGGACCCCCATGCTCGGAGTCTAGCCGGGGCCAGCCATACCAAGAATGGGAGAGCCGCCCATGGCCTGAAGCTCTGGTCCTGCATCGACCCGGGGATCTGGGACTTCAGTCCCGGCCTTTGTCGCCATGCCCATTCCGACCGCCGGGATCAGCGCATATCGTTGGCCGTGTGATCGAGATCGGCGCGTTGATGCGCGCGTTGACCAGCCGCCGGCAGATCGGCAAGGGTGCCGGGAAAAGCGTCGTCCTGCCGCTCCAAGGCGGTGCCGGGGCCCTGGTCAAGCGCTCCGCGAGCCGGCGTCTCGTCTCGATCGCAAGCCGTGCTGACGCCGAAGCCCCGGCGCGAGGGCTTGCCGGCCGGCTCGAGCGGATGCAGGCTCGGAGGTCCGCGATTCTGGTGGTGCCCGACCGGCCCTCCGGAGTGGCGATCGCGCTCAGGTGGGGCTTGAATCCTGAGCGCTTGCGTCTGGCCGGCGACTTCGAGGCATCAGCCGGCGATCACGCAGCGTTGGGGACCAGCCGGCGGAGGCCCTGGCATTCCCGAGGGTGACAGCGCCAAAAGAGAGCGCAGATCGCGAAAAGCGACCTGGTCTCCTCATCCTTTTTGCGCCGGCCGACCACCCGCACCGGGACGCTGTTTGCGCCACGCTTGCCTGGCTGGCCGACGTGGAAGGCCTTCTTTTCGAGTGCTACTACGACAGCCGACCGTCAGGCGTTCACTACGGGGGAGGCCTTCCCTGGCGGGCTGATCCGGCCGACCTGCGCGGCGGGACCTTCACCGGCGGGCACCACCTCGAGCAGTTCGAGCTGGTCGCAAAGCGATTCGTGTGCCAGGCCGCCTGTCTGGGCCCGACGGTCTTTGACCTTGCACTGGCGGCTGCCGGAATCCCGGTCCGAGCCAGCTCGCCGGACGTGGCCGATTTCTATTGCCAGGTCTTCAAGGGGAGCAAGGTGAAATGGCCGAAGACTCTCCTCGTCATCGGAAACGTCCAGGGGCCGCTCAGCCTTGCCCCGTACGCGTGCCATGAGGTCGTCCAGCGGCGTCTGATCGCGATCTCCGCCGGCGACGATGCGTCGCTCGAGAGGCTTCGCTCCGGGCCGCCACCCGCCAGTCCGATGGAAGTTGAATACCTTTGGAACGAGGCGACGAGCCCCGCCGGTCCGGCGTCCGTCGCCGACCGGTCGCTGGCGATGGCCGTGCGCTGGGGCCAGCACACCAGCACTTACCTGCTTGCCGACCCGGAAGCGGCGGGCCGGTGGATTCCGGCGGCGATCCGCAACGGCTGGGCTCCCATTTTCGGCATCCCACAGGCCGACCTTGTCACGCGCCTGTCCGCGCAGCTGCAGGCAGTCTCAGTCGTCTGGGGGAGGCAGCAGGACGACTGGGACTTCCTCGAGCTTTCACGCGCCGGCGTCGCTTTTCAGCTGGTCGATCCGGGGCGCCCACCCTTTCCGATCATCGGTGAGACGGCCGGGCGCCGCCCGGCGGTGGTTGAAGCCCCGGTCGAGCCTGCCGATGACGAGCTGAGACGCTGGGCGCGCGAGCGCCGGGTCGTCAGCAGCATGGTCTTCTGGACGGGCATGGTGCGAGAGCTGGAGTGCCTCTACGCGCTAGCGGAGATCCTGAGCCTGACCGGCCTCAAGGGAGGCCTGGCGCTGACCACGGAGAGCTTTAAGTTTGTCGACTCGACGCCACTGGCCCTTCTGTCCGTTGCCCAGGAGCTGGGTGGGCTGCGCGGCCAGGTGGAGACGCTCGTGGCGAGTGCGGGTTCGGGCGGGATGATCGAGTCCGCTGCGCCGTCGGAACGCTTTGCTCGCACCCTGGCCGACAGCGTCGCGGCGCTGGCGGAACGCGTTGGAGGCAAGAATCAGCTTCCGAAAGGTTGGTGGGGAGTCATGGACGCTCCGCTGCTCCCACGGAGGATCGGGCGGGTCAAGCTTGAGACGCGGCCGCCGTCCGTGAAGTTGCGCTACCGGCGGCGTTCGCTGTCCGCCGCTCCCGGCTCCACTCAGGGCGGGGGGCGACCAGACCTTCGGTCCCGAATCCGCGAATCGCCCCTGGGCAACCTGTTCGAACCAATCCGGCCGTTTGACGAATCCCGTCCCGGCCGGCCTGTGCGCTCCGTCCTCGAGGCGGTTAGAACGGCCGGCTTTGAATACGCCCTGACGAAGGCAGAGTTTGGGGCGCCGCCCACCATGGCCACGGGGGTCGATGGCCTGACCGTCCTCAATTACACCGCCGGCCGCTGGGACGGCTGGACACCATTCGAGACCGTGAACGAGCTCGGTGACCTTGTCCGCGCTGAGCGTCGCCTGTTGAGATCGAAGAAACCGGGCTGGTTGCTGGGCGGCATCGACAGCTGTCTGTGGACCTTCAGCGGCCATGTGTGGGATCGAGGCCGGGAGCTGCGGGACATCTGCCGGTGGATGGCCGAGGGCGGCTCGTCAGGTGAGCTCGTGAACGTAACTCCTGGCACTGCGGCTCGATATGCGCGGATCCTCGCCGGCGAGGGCTTGATCCGGACCGTGCCGGCTCGCTGAGCGGTGTTGCCGTGGGGGTCCAGCTCCATCTCCCCACCCGGCCGAACCCGCTGCGCGGGCTGGGCCGACCTCCCCACGAGGTGGGGAGGTGAATTTACTCGAAGAGGGGAGGGTGGGGGAGCTGGTACTGCGGGTCCAGCTTCCGGCGTCCCACCGGCCGCGCCGGCACACCGGCGACGATGTCGAGCGGTGCCACGTCCTTGGTCACGACGGCTCCAGCGGCGATCACAGCACCGCGCCCGATGGTCACACCCGGAAGCACCATGGCGCGCATGCCGATCCACACGTGGTCTTCAATCACGACCCGCTGGCCTTGTAGCGCGAACTCGGCGTCGTTGAGATCGTGTTGCGTGGTCAGGATGGCGACCTCGGGCGAGATGCTCACATCGGCCCCGATCGTCAGGCCGGTACGGACATCAATGCAGCAGCCTCTGTTGATGACGCTGCGGGCTCCGATCCTGGTCTTCAGGCGCCGGTTGCTCCGAGGGCCGTAGGACCACAGATAGCAGCCAAGCTGCACTGCGCTGCCGCTTCCCATCTCGATCCCCATCACTTTGTGGTACCAGGCGCGACGGACCGAGTACGAGGGGAATCGGTTCACCACATGGTTGGTCGTGTAGTTGAGCAAGTGGGCGGCGACACGGGCCAGCCTGTTCGTGCGCTGCTTGCCCTGTGTCCAGGTCAGAGGTCCCGTCTCCACGCGGGCCACATCAGGCCGCATGGCGTTTGGCAATAGCCGGCGCGTGCGAAGTGAGGTTCGGATCGCCCGAGGGCGTGGGTTCCTGGTCGAACCGCCGAACAGCTTCAAGGGCTCCCAGCAGGACGCCGATGGCGATGGCGATCCGGAACCAGTAGAGGCCCATGTCAAAGAAGCCCTGGGTAACGTACGCGACCAACGCCACCATCATGGTGATGCTGATCAAGAGCGCGAGCTGGCTGCGCCGCCTCCGGAAGGTCTGGATTGCGGTCATGATCGCGATCCCGATCAACAGCCAGAAGCACACGATACCCGCGAGCCCGAGTCGCAGCCAGACGTACAGGACACCGTTGTGCGGAAGGTAGCTGATGAAGCTGTCGACGTTGCTGACGTCGACGTTGGGCACGGCCTGCGGAATCTGGTGACCGAATCCCATTCCGAATGGCATGGTTTGCCTGATCGCGATGCCGAGGTTCACATTCTCGACCGTGCGGTACTGGTTCGACTGCTGATCCCGAGTCGAGGGGGCGAGCTGGGACAGCACTGCCCGGGCCGGCTGGCCCATGAACCCAGGGTTGTTGGAGAAGCCAACCCAGTAGATTCCAGCCAGGATGCAGCCCGCGGCCGCGAACCCGGCTATCGTCCGCCTGCGCTCCGGCAGTCCGGCGTAGCAGAGGACGAAGACTGTTAACAGGACAGCGCCCGTGATCGCCCATGAAGTGCGCCTCTGGTTGACCATATCCGTCGCCAGCACGAACGGCAACCCCAAAGTCATGAACGTGCGCAGGCGTCCCTTGATCGGCACGAGCCACAGCGCAGTCAGCACGGCGATGAAAACGCCGAAAAAGAAGGACTCCTCGTGCGCGAGGATTGCTTGCGGGCGGTAGGAGAAGTGCAGTGCGAGCGATACCGCTCCCTGGACCGACTTGATGCCTATCCCGATCGCAAGCAGCCATAGCAACCATTTCAGATGCTTCTTCGAGGTGAGGAGCTGAGAGCTCACGAAGTAGGCGATCACCAGGTAGAGCCAGGGTCGCAGCTCCAAGAGAGACTCCGTGAACGATCCTCCACCGGTCACCCCCCGGACCCAGCCGACCGCGACCAAGAACCCGAGCACGGCCACGGCTCGGCTGATCGCGGACCGCGGCAAGGCGAGGGTGCGGGTGGCAAAGCCTTTGATCAGCCACACGGTGAGCAGGAGAACGAGGAAGAGCTCAAATGGGGTTGCATAGATCCCGCCCAGGCCGGATGTGGCGTTGAGGCTTTGAAAGAAGAGGATGCGGTCGGTGCCTACCGAGTTGGCACCCTCGGCCACCAGCGGGAACTGCTCGATGAGAGTTGCCGAGATGACCAGAACCATGATGCCGGTCCAGGGCGCCATCCAGACAAACACCACGACGACGAGTGCGCACAGCACGGCGACGGCGATCGCGCTCCCGAGAAACAGCTGCGCGATGGATACACCGACCACGACGGCGCCAAACATGGCCACCACGGTGACGAGGCGCCGTCGCGACCGAAGTTGATTCTCGGCCCCGTGTGCGTCTAGCGGAACGGCGGTGGACAACTAGCCCCCCAGGGACTTGTAGACGTAGGCGAGCGCGACAGCCGTCGCGATCAACATGACCACAACAGCCACTCCGTCAACACGAGGGCGGCGCCACCCGATCACACCGGCTGTCGCCAGAAGGGCGAGCCCCCAAGCCACGGGAGATCAGACTCCGGACAGTCGACGAGCCCAGCCCGGCACGCGGGAGTTGGTGCCATTGAGCAGCACTCTCGGCGTCGTCTGCAAGCCCTCGATCGCTTCCTTGATGCTTGTCACGGAAACGACCTTCGCGCGCACGACAAGAATCAAATCCGCCATCAGACTTGCCGCCTGGCGCCCGACGCTGTTCCCGAGGAGCGAAGGCAGGTCGGCCACCACGACGTGGCCTTGATTGCCTAGGTTGCCCAGCAGGTCGATCTCCGCCAGCTGCCTAAGCGCGCGCGAGATGGAACCGTGGGTCTGACCTGCCGGAATCACGGACAGGCCGGTCGTCACGGGTCTCATCGTGTCCGCCAGGCTAGCGCGGCCTTCGGCGAGGTCCCCGACGCCCGGGAACTTGGCGACACCCAGCCGCTGGGCGAGCTCGGGGTGACCGAGGTCCAGCTCCAGCAGGACCGTGTTGAGTCCATACTCCGCCAGCACAAGTGCCATGGCGAGGGCAATGGTTGTCCGACCTTCTGCCGCGAGTGAGCTCGTGATGCCAAGCGAGGTCAGACCTTCGACATAGAGGTGCTGCGCCGCTCCGCGGCAGCTTTCCATAATGTCCTCGGCAACAAAGGTCTCATTCGGCGAAGGGGACCACGCAGGCATGGCCATGCGAGGGGTGGCGTATAGGGATTTGGGCCATGCGGGGGCCGGGGATTTCGCGGCGTTCGTCACGTCCAACACCTCCTTCACCTCGCCGACAGTGGAGTCGAGCCGAGGACGCTCAGCCCGATCATCCGATGAACTTCGTCTGGGCTGTGGATCGTGGTGTCGAGCCTGACGAGCAGCGCACCCATCAGGGCCATCAACAGGAGTCCGGCAAGAAGACCCGCGCCACCGACGATCAGCTGTTGCTTGCCGAGCGACGGCGCACCCGGAGTCTGGGGCGAGTCGACGACTCTGTACGGACCGTTGTTCGGCTTGCGCGCAAGGTCCAGGTCGGACTGCGTCTGGTCGATCTTTGCGAGCAGCGCCACGTAGGTCTGCTTGGCCACATTGGCTGCATTCTGGAGGAGGGACAGCTGAGGGTCTGTGGCTGCCAGGTTGGGATCCCGGGCGAGGCTCGGGTGGGCAGCGAGGTAGTCACGAACCGCTGCGAGGTCCGTGCTGATCAGCTTGGCCTGGTCCGCGAGCTGGGCCTGGTAAAGGGCAAGCTGGGTTTGAGCGGGCGTGGTCTTAGCGGCAACCTCAGCCGTCGACATCTGGGTGATCAACGCAAGGGCGGTGCCCGTGGCCACATCCGGAGTCGGCGCGCTCACGGTGACGGTGAGCTCAGACGGCCCGAGCTGGGCCACCGTGACATGGGATGCCAGGTATGTCCGGATTGCGTCATCTGACGGCTTCTGTGGAGTCTCGCTGCGGCCGAGCAGCTTCTTGATCGGCGCTGTGATGCTGCCGCTCTCGATTGCATCCGGGTGATTGGTCAGGTAGTCGCCAAGAGGGCTGGCCTGGGCGACCGTCAGGGCAAAGCTGTTGGTTTTGAGGAATTGGTTCATGACGTCGGCCTGGGCTGCGGCGGCGCTCTGAGTTCCCACGCCGCCTCCGCTGACCCACAGCGTCGCGGACGACTGATAGGAGGCCGGCTGCAGCAACATGAAAGCGGCCGTACCCACCAAGGCAGCGACCATCGGCGCCAGCAGCAGAAGCTTGTGGGCAAATCCAATCTCGAGGTAGCGGTTCACATCAGCAACTCTAGGGCCAGCCTTCCCGCTAACCCAATAGGAACGTGGGTAGGCACCCGCGCCAGTGTCCCGGGTGCCTGGGCCGGTGTCCCGCCGCCAGCCCGAGCGGGCGCTCGGCGCTGGGTCAGGTTCGGGCGACCTGGAGCTCTTCGGATTCGCGGGATACGCGGTCGAGGAGACTGAGCGCTTCCGTGGTCACGATCGCGGGAGCGACCTCGGCCAGACCGCCCAGGCCTCTGCACATCGGAGAATCGCAACCTGAGAGGACGCCCCAGCGCCCGAACTCGCACCAGCCGCCGGCACGAAGCGCCATTTGAGGCTGGATCAAAGTCTGGTGCTGGCTGCTGCTGAGGCCGGTGTACCGCGCATCTTCGAGTCCGAGGAGGACCACTGCCGGCGTGCCCACGGCTCGCGCGACGGCAGCGGCCGCGCTGTTCACACCAATAAGAATGTCGAGCCCCCGGATGATTTCGACAAACTGCCCAAAGCTGGTGCGACCGCAGGCCCGAAGCGGACTTTCCGCCAGGCCCTCCGCAATCTCGTTCTCGAGCTCAACCTCTCCGCTGGAACCGGTGATGATGACGGTGGCGCGGGCTGTGACCTGCAGGTTCCGACCGACCTCCGCGAAGCGTTTCGGAAGCCACTGCTGGCAGGACCAGTCGGAGCCTGGGTGTATCCCCACCCGCGGACCAGAGTGCGAACCCAAGAAAGCCGCAGCCCACTGCTTATCCTGGTCGCTAGTCCACAGCTCGAGCGCGCCCCCGTCTTCCTCGACCCCGATCGACTCGAGGACCTTGCGGTTCTCCTCGCGGGAGGATTCCACTTCAGCGCCAGGAGCAGCCATGTGCGTGTAGCCATCGCCACCGTTGGAGCCGCCGGCGCGCACATGGCTTCCCACCAGCCCGGCTAGCTTTCGCATCGCCCCCGAGCTGCGATGTAGCACGAGCGTTGCGTCATAGCCCGACCGTCTCAGTTTCAATGCCAGCGACGCGATCACGCTCAGCTTCTCGACGCGCGCGATGCGCCGGCCCTTGTGCTGGAAGTCTTGCCACGTAATCAGCTTGTTGATGTACGGGCAGGGTCCCAGGATCGGCTGCGCAGATTCGAGGGCGAGCACATGAATCGTTGCCGACGGATAGGCCGCCCGCAGGCTGCGCAGCGCGGGGATCGCCGCCATCGTGTCTGCCACGTGGCCATACGCGATGACCAGAATCTTTCCGTCGTTCAGCTTGACCCGATTCACCCCTCTAGCTGCGCCTCAAACACGCGTTGATGATCCGGTAGTTGCGGAGGCAGCGCTCATAAGCCGACGAGAAGTAGTGCAGTCGGCGCAGGCTGCGCGGAAGCCGGTGCGGCGCCCCGCGCCATTCCTTCCGGCTCCCGTCCCTCGTCTCTTCGAGCCACTCCGCGCCTCGGCTGTCGCCCAGGAGGGTTAGCTTGCCGGCCATCCCTCCGTTGCCTGTGGCGTAGTTCTGCTGGCTGCGGAGGAGCGCCCAACCTTTGCGCACGCCATAGGTGTGGACGACTGCCGCTCGCGGGGTGGTCAGCATCCGTATCCCGGCAGCCTCCAGCCTCAGCTTGTAGTCGGTGTCTTCCGCGGCTGGAAAGTCGGCACCCGCACCCAGGCACTCGTCGAACGTGCCGAGCTTCCTTGCCACCTCGCGTCGAATCGCGAAGTTGGCGCCGATCCAGTCCCACCCGACCGGGGGAGTCCGGTGCCCGGCCGTCGGGGTGTAAAGGGCTTCGGTTGGAGTGACGGTCGGGCAGCTGGTCAGCAGTCCGCGCAATTTCGGGCTGAGCACCGCTCCTCCGACAACGCCGACCCGGGGATCGGCGAGAAACGCCTGCGCGAAGGTCGCCAACCAGTCGGGACGTGGCTCGCAGTCGTCATCCGTAAAAGCGACGACAGAGCCGGCGACAAGTTCGAGGGCCGCATTGCGAGCCAGGCTGAGGCCCCTGCCGCTCAGCTGGACGTAGCGAACCCGCTGATCGCCTCCGGAGGCGCTCCTGACCGCCGCCTCGAGAACATCCTGCGGACCTTGCCCCAGAACGATGAGCTCCCAATCGATCCAGGTCTGCCGGCGGATGGCGCGGATGGTTGATCCCACCGTCTCCCCGCGGGTTGCGGGAACGCACACGGAAATCGCCAGGCTCTTGTTGTGGCGTTTTGTCTCAGACAAGTTGTGTGTACACCTTCATAAGACCACCTGCCATCCCGTCGACCGTGAAATCGTTCGCGCGCACCCGAGCAGCGGCACCCAGTCTTCGGAGCAGCGCCGGGTCGGCGAGCGCTTTGATCGCAGCTGCGGCGAGGGCGGTGGAATCGCCCGGAGGGACCAGCAGACCATCAACCCCATCGGTGAGAACCTCGTTGAAACCGGACCCGCTCGTGGCGATGATCGCGCGGCCCAGAATCATCGACTCGAGGCAGGTGTTGGCGAGGTTTTCCCAGCGGGACGGGATGGCGACGAGTGCCGCGTTAGCGACGATTCCGAAAAGGTCCGAGTGCGCCATCCGAGGCAGGAAATGGATGCGCGGCCAGACTGCGGCGCATCTCTGCTGGGCGTACTCAGCGAATGGAGTTCCCTTGTAGGTCAGGTCCTCGCCGATGAAAGCGCAGTGGACGTCCGGGTGGGCCGAAAGCACCGCCGGCAGCGAATCGATCAGGGTGTCGACCCCCTTGCGAATCTCGAGGCGCCCGAAGTAAAGGATGTAGGGAGGCTCGGCCAGGAACGCAGGGAGCGGCACGGTGGATATCTGGGGAGCGTCGATCCCGGTCGGCACGATGTCGATCGACTCCAAGTCGATCCCCCATCGGTGAGACACCGCCTTGGCCAGAGTGCGTGTCGGCGAGATGACGCGCCGGCTTCGCCGGGCTTGCGTCCGCTCCATCTGCGAGGTGAGCGCCGAGCGCAGCCGCTTGGGCCATTCGGCCCCATTGGCCGACTGGACCAGGTAGTGGGGGGTGGCGAGACGGGTCACCAGCGGAGCGGCCGGCCTCAGGGAGTACACCAGCGCCTCTGCGTCCCACTCGCATGCCTGGACCACGTCGAAGGTCCCATTGGTGGCGACGGCCCGGGCGGCGGCCCAGGCCCAGGCCAACGAATAGGGCCTGAGGTTGGCGGGGTGGAGCCGGTGAATCCGTACCCCTTCGGCGGTGTCTTCCGTGGGCTCCCCGCTGTGGGCCTGGGTGAACAGGTGAACGTCATTCCCAAGTCGCGCGAGACCCCGAGCGGCTTTCGAGCTCCAGGATCCAATCCCGCCTCCGTGGGGCGGCAGCTCGCGGCTGACGATCGCGATTCTCAACTATCCACCCGCACTTTCCGCCGCGACTGGACCATCTCGATCAGCTGCGCCAGCTCCTCTCGCGAAAGGACGCGGAGCACGATCGCGAGAATCGGATAGACGATGAGCCCCACCAGGATGGCCGGGGCAAGCCCGAGACTACGAGCGGCCAGCACCGCTAGTCCCATTCCTGCGGTGGCGACGGCGGCGCGCGCAAGCCGGGCGAAGAAGGCTCTGTTGAACAGGCCGCGGATGACCGCGACGCCGATGCCGGCCAGGACGATCTCGGTCACCAGCAAGCTGACGGCTGCTCCGATGGCGCCGTTGCCTCGAGTGTTCTGAAAGTAAGGAATGAAGACAAGGTTCAGGACTGGGTTGACCACGCAGGCCAGGGCCATGGCTTTCGTCCAGAGCATCTGCTGGTGCCGGGCGATCAGGACCTGGTTGACCATGATGTTCAGGTACATCGGTGGCACCGAAAGGGCCAGCACCACCATGACCGGAATGGACTGCAGGAAGTCAGGTCCATATAGGAACTTGATCAAGTTCGGCGTCACCAGGACAACTCCCACGCAAACCGGCAGGCTCAGCGCAACCACGACCTGCAGCGGACCTCGCGCCGCTTCCCACAGCGCTTTGTCACCCTGAAGGTAGGCAGCCGAAAGTCTTGGCAGCCACGCCGTCGACAGGATGACCGGAATGAACATCAGGGTTCCGAAGAGCTTTGTCGGCAGGCCGTACCAGCCGAGCACCTTGGTTGGGGTCATCACGCCGAGCATCAGCGCATCTATCCACAGATAGAACGTGAAGAAGACCGCGAAACCCAGGTAGGGCAGGCTTCGTTTCGTCAGGGACCACAGGTCCTCCGGTCGAATGCGCCAGTCCACCGTGAAGTACTTGCGCATCCAGACGACGTGCAGGATGAGGACTGCCGAGAGGACGACCACCGACAGCCAGAGCAAGTCGGTGGCGTGGCGGAAGCCGATCACCACAAGGGCGACGCTGACCAGGCTGACCACGGTCTTGGTGAGGATGTCCGAGTAAGCCAGGAACTGCATCTTCTCGAGGGCCTGGAGTCCTGCTTGAATCGGCTCGAACAGCGCGAAGAGGAAGCAGACGCCCCACCCCAGGAAAAGAGCCAAAACTTGTTCGCGGTCGAAGTTTCCGAGACGGGCGAAAACGCCCACGAACGCAAGCATCGGGAGGGACAAAATTGCCCGCATCACGATCGCAGTAGGGATCAGTCGAGATGCCTTGCTTGGATCGACCGAAATCTCGCGAACCAGCAGCGGACGCGTGCCGAGCCCGACCACCACGCCCAGAATTCCGGAAGCCGCCACGGAAAGGGTGAAGACGCCGGTGCCGGTGGCGCCAAGCGCGCGCGGGACAAACAGAGCCCAGGCCAAACCCGCGCACCATGTGATGATCTGGCTCCCTGCCAGGGCGCCGACGTTTCTGGCCAGGACCGTTCCCGAACGCGCCTGGTGCCGCACCGGTGCAGTCGCCTCCATCACTGGGGATCCACGTGACCGCCGGCAGTCGCCATCAGCTCACCAGGTCCGGCGGGCACTCCTGACCAGATCTCGCTGAGCTTCTCGCCGACAGCTTCGGCTCCGAACCTCCGCTCGGCCGCCGCTGCCACCAAGGACCGGCTGCCTTCGCTCAAGAGCACGTGCGTCAGCGCTCGGGCCAGAGCCTCCGTGCTCATGTCCTGGGCGCAAACACCCAGGGGCGCCGCCAGGATCTCGACGAACGGATAAACGGGAAAAGCCACCACTGGCGTGCCTGACAGCGCCGCCTCGGTCGCCACATAACCCCACTCTTCGTAGAGGCTGGGGACCAGGAGCACGTCCGTGGACCTGAGCCTGTCATCGACCTGCTCGCGGGGCAGCGCGCCCGGGGCCTGAACGTGGACGGATGGGGGGAGGGCGTTCAAGTCCGCAGAGAGGGCATCGGCGTGGTGACCGATGAGCTCGAGGTTCAGCTTCATTCCCTCGCGGGCGAGCACCCCGACTGCGCGGATCCCCGCTCTTACGTTCTTACGGGGATGCGCCAGGTTTCCGCAGATGACGGTGACCTGCCGTCTCCCTTCGGCGCGGCGGAAGTTGCCTTGAATGAGGTTGGGATCCGATTCGACTCGACGGCCCGGGGGAGGACACGCGATCGCGTGTATTCCGATGGATTCGAGTTGAGCGGCCAGCAACTCGGTCGGGGCCACCACACAGTCACTTGCGGAGTAACCCTGGCGATCGTTCCAGTAGTGCGATAGGCCCTTGAGCGCGAACGCTGCGCTTTTCGGAAAAACGGCCCCCGTGTGGCGCCAGGTCTCTACCATCCGTTCGCGCGGGTTGTGAGGGTAAAACCAGCCTCCGACCACGACGCGGTCAGCGTATGACCGGGCCGCTTTGGCGAGTGCGGGGTGGTTCAGATGGGCGACGTCGAACCTCTTGCCGAGGCGATGGAGACTCCCCTCGAGCAGGGCCTGCGTCTCCATCAATGAGAAGGTGGGCAGCTGCCGGGCAGCTGACCTCCAGCCGGAACGCGGCAAGGGCTCGGTCGCCACGACCCGGACATTGGGGCTGGCGGCGCGGCTGTGCAGCTCGTCCGCGAGATCGGCCCCGAGGGCGACCAGCGTGACCTTGTGGGACGCGGCGGCTCCGGTCGCCGCAATCTGCTTGGCATACGTCTCGACCCCACTGAGATTGCCGCTGTGGAGAGCTACGAGGACCGAGAGTTGTTTTCCCATTCGTGTGACGTCGAGCTCAACGGTATGGGGGTGCGCGGTTGGTTAACAATTGACGGCTTCGGAACCGGCCAAGTCCCAGTCCCGATCGGGCAGGACAACCGTCCCAGGCGCGGGTTACCGAATTGACGACCGCGGCCCCAACTACCTATAGGACAAGTCGTGCCGCTGACCTACCGTGCTTGTTTGATGGTCGTAGGGTCCGAAAAGGAGTTGCTTCGGGGGGAAGCCCTGGGCGCCGCGCGCGAAGATGCGCCGCTTCCTCGGTCGATCCTTCTCGTCGCGCCCTCCTGGCCACATCCGCCGACCTGGGGTTTCGCGATGCGCGTTTACCACCTGGCAAAGCAGCTTTCGAATCGCCACCGCGTGAGTCTTTTGACTTACGACGGGGGCAACACCGCGACGGCTCAGAACGGTTCTTCATCGATCTTTGAGTCGGTCGATTTCGTCAAGCGGCCGGCTGCGGTTCGCTCCAAGCGCCGCGCACAAGCCGAGTCGCTCCTGTCCTCGCGCTCGTACCACATGGGAGGTCTGCGTTCGGCCGAGATGGAGGCGGCGCTCCAGAATCTGCTCGCGCGGCGTGCGTTCGACCTCGTCCAGCTGGAATCGAGTCAGCTGGCCTTTTGCGCGCCGTTCTCCAATGTCCCGGTCGCCCTAGACGAGCACAACATCGAGTACCTCCTGCTCCGGCGGCTTGCGGAAGTGGAATCCTCTCCCGCCCGAAAAGCGTTCGGATACGTCGAGGCCGCGAAAGTGCGCCTTGAAGAGGTTCGGGCCTGGACGCGCAGCGCCGGCTCCATCTTCACGTCCACCGCGGACATGGAGGTCATGCGCGCCACCCGGCCGGCCAAACCCGCTTGCGTCGTGCCCAACGGAGTCGACCTCGATTACTTCCATCCGGTGGCTGACGAACCCGAGCGGTCGACTGTGGTTTTCACCGGCGCCATCAACTACCGTCCCAACACCGACGCTGTTGCCTTCTTCGTGCGTGATGTAATGCCGCGATTGCTCCGTCTGAAACCGTCGACCAAGTTCGTCGTCGTCGGGCAGGGAGCGCCCGACTGGCTGCTGCGCATGTCAGACACCAACGTCGAGTTCACCGGCGCGGTCAGCGACGTGCGGCCTTATCTGGCCCGGGCCGCCGTCGTGATCGCGCCGCTTCGAGTCGGCAGCGGGACCAGGCTCAAGATCCTGGAAGCGCTGGCCATGGAGAAACCAGTGGTCGCGACCAGCATTGGATGCGAGGGACTGGCCATGGTTGATGGTGAGCACCTGGTTGTGGCCGATGATCCCCAGTCATTTGCGGAAGAAACTGCCCGGCTGATGTCAGACAGGAAGCTCGCTGCCGAACTCGGGCGCAGCGGGCGCGTTCTGACTGAACGTGATTACAGCTGGAGCGTGATTGTGCATCGCCTGGAACAATTTCACACACAGCTGATAAGCAAGGAGACACGAGTCTGATGGTTCAGGAAAAAGAGATCCAGGCGGGAGTGGCCCGCGTGTTCGACGACGCGGCCGGCTACTACAAAGAGATGCGCTGGGAGAAGAACCGGCTGGCGCAGTTTGAAAAGTGGCTGACCCAAACCACCGTCGAAGACGAGCTCGGCGATGCCGGAGTGTCGAAGGCGCTCGAGCTGGGCTGTGGCCCGGGAACATGGACGGGGCTATTGGCGGACCGCGCCGCCCAGGTGCTTGCTGTCGATCTGTCCGAGGCGATGTTGGGACAGGCCGGTCGCTCGCTGGCCCAGCGGTCGAACATCGAGCTGAAGCAGGCCGACATCGGCTCGTTCGATCCCGGCTCGCAGACGTTCGACAGGATCCTGAGCGTCCGCGTCCTGGAGTACGTTCCGGAATGGCAGCACGTTGTCGAGTCATTTGGTCGCTGGCTCTCACCGGGCGGGCGGGCGGTCGTCGTGACCAAGACCCCGATCTCGATCTGGCGAGGGACCGGAAGGGAACGATGGTTCGGACCAAATACGTTGGCTCGCCGGCTGACCGGGCGAAGCCTGAATCGCGACTTCTGGCAGCGCTACATCCCGGTGCGGGGCATGGTCCGCGCTTTCCAGGCTGCCGGGCTGGTTGACATCCGGGTCAGACCGGTGATCTTTGGCCTTCCGATCTACATGCGCGGGACCAAGCAGTACCCGCTCATCCCGCCCTTTGCCGAGCAACCATTTCTGTCGGCGTCCAAGAACCTCTGGACTTGGGTTTCGGCAGGTTCGCAGATGAGGCGGACCGCGGCGCTGCCGCTGGCCGAGTCGTACGCAGTTTCAGGACGCCTGAAGAGCTGAGACAAAAAAAGGGGCTCGCCACGTCGGCGAGCCCCTTTGAGTAGTTCCTACTTACGCGGGGTCGTTACCGGGGCCGGGGTCGATGTCCCAGGCTGGGTCACGACGACATTGTCAAACGCAACCGGGTCGTTCGCCTCGAGCCCGATGGCTCCGGAGGTGAATGTTGAGTCGTTGGCATGCAGGACCGGAGCTCCGTTCACGTACGCGGTGATCGAGCCCCCGGGCAGAGAGACGCTGACGTTGTACCAGAGCGATGGGTTGAACGTATAGAACGCTGTCGCGAGCACCGTCACGGTGCCGTGGACGGTCTTCTCTAGTACGAGCTTGTTGCCACCGATGATGTCCAGGGTGTAGAAGCCACCCTCGTGCATCGCAAACAGCAGACCATCGTGCTCGCTCGCCCAGCAGCTGGGCTTGACCGCGACGGTGTAGAGGTAGTTCGACCACGTCGAGCTGCCCGCCCGTATGGACCCTGTCCAACCTGCGTGGTTGAGGACGTGGCTCCCTTCCGATTGCACGGACCAGACCGAGTTGGCCCCGAAGGCGGTCCAGCCGGCGGGCAAAGAGCCACGGGGGTCGTTCTGGAAGTTGTCGGACAGCAATACACCTGGCGCGCCCGCCACCGGAACCGGCGCGTTTGAGGTCGGAGTCGGAGAAGGCGGAGGCAGACTCGACGGTGATGGGCTTGGTGACGGCGATGGTGTCACGGCCGGCGACGGAGAAGGAGTCGAGCTTGGTGAGGGTGCCGGCGCAGGGCTCGGCAACGGCTGCCCAGCAATCCACGCCTTGTAGAACACGCCCTCGCCTGAGGTTGGGTTGCCCGTCTGCATGTCGGTGACGAGCACGTCATCCGGGTTGGTCCAGGCGTTCCAGGTCCAGGCCACCACGCTGAGACCGTGCGTGTTTGCCCAGGGTAGGAAGGCAGGGAGATAGGTCTGCGGTCCAAATGTCGAGTCGCCGGTCTCTCCCACCACGACGGGGACCTGTTGTGCCAGGGGAGCGACGACGCTGTCCCAGCACGACTGAGCGGCGCATTCGGAAATCAGTGTCGGGTTGCCGCTCGGGTAGCTGTGCCACGATGCGGCGACGTTGGTGTCTGCCGGTCGGTGGGCGAGCCAGCCCGATAGATCGCGGGCCCAGTTGGCGCCGGCAACCATGATCACGTTCTGCGCGCCCGTAGCGCGTACATCCCCGATGAGCTCGTTCATGCCGGCTGACTGCCAGTTCGCCGTGATGGTGAATGGCGTGCCGCCGGTCTCGTATTGGTTGAGGGTGCAGCCGTTCATAAGGCAGGTGAACTGGTCCGGGCCGCCGGCCGCGATCCAGTAGAGGAACGGCTCGTTGAACAGGTCGTAGATGACGCCAAGGTCGTTGCTGAAAGTAGCGGCGACAGACGACCAGAAGGCGGGCGAGTGATCCTTGTCGGGCACCGGGTTCTGGCTCAACGCGAGCTGAGTGCCGGGTGCGGACCAGTGAAGGTCGACGATCACATAGAAACCTGCCGCACGGAGGTCGTGGACCAACTTCACGATCGCGGTCTGATATGCGGCGCCGCCGATCCTGGCTCCGTTGATACCGAGCCAGCAGTCCTCATTGAGAGGAACGCGCACGAAGTTGATGTGCCATGCCTGCATGGCGGCGAAGGTTGCGGGGCTGTCCTCGGGCTGACCACCAAAGGGGTCGGCGCTCCAGCCCTGTGCGCAGACGAACTCGGTGCCGGCCATGTTGGCACCGCGTAGGCGAACGACATTGCCTTTCGCGTCAACGATCTGGTTGCCCTGCACATGCATGCCCCCAGTCGTTGCCGGAAGGGCCGAAATGGGCGGGGGCGCTGCCGACGGGCTCGCGCTCGGAGTTAGCGATGGAGCTGAGGTTGGGGAGGGAGGTGCCGCGGGCGGAGGGGCCGCGGACGGAGGGGCTGCGGGCGGAGGGGCCGCGGGCGGAGGCGATGACCCGCCCAGCAGCGACGCCATGGTTGCAAAGCCGGCCTTGAGCGTGACGTTGTCGTGCTGGACCACGCCCCAGTAGGCAGCGTGGGCAACCGACTGAGGGCAGCAGAGCATCGAGTTGTCGTCGCGGAGGTTGTACCAGAGGGCCATCGCGATCGGGCTGCTGGAGGTCAGCGTGGCCTTTATGAAGTTCTGCTGGTTGACGTCGTTGACCGAATTCTCCTGGGCGCCGTACTCACCCACCCAGAGCGGCCTGTTGCCCTTTCCGTACTGCTGAAGCAGGGCCTCGACACCCACCGAATCGCCGGTCGGGTTGCCGTAATCGTGAAAGGCTGCGATGTCGAAGTTACCGGTCGAGATGACGGTTGCGAGCCAGGACAGATCGGGGCTGGAGGGCCCGCCGAACATGACCTGCGCCCGGGGGTCGGCCGCGTGGGCCGCGGCGTAGCCCGGATTCAGGATGTCATTGACGTAATCGGAGACCGACGCCGGCCATAGATAGCCACCACCGTTGAAGCCGTAGTTCGGCTCGTTCCACATCTCCCAGTAATGAATGGAGCCGTGATAGCGGCCGACGATGGCTCTCACGAAGGAGCTGTACTGAGCCGGCGTCGGCAGGTTGGTCGGAGCTGCCGCCGCCCAGCGGGGCGTGTAAACGATGATCGGCTGGAGTTGGACTCCATGCGCGATGGCGGCGTTCACGATCAGATCGGAACGTGACCAGTCATACGACCCCTGGCTGGGCTCCATCTGATACCAGGGAAACTCGACCCGCACGACGGCAACATTGAGCTGGCGCATGAGGCTGAGCTCTGTGTTGATGGTTACCGAAGGGTTTGGGTTCTGGTAACAATTCGGGGGCTGGCACCACCACGAGTCAGGATTCATCCCCATATAGCGCCAGGGGCGCATCGACGGCTCGGCATTGATGCCGCCCTGACGAACAGCAGCTAGCGCGTGAGTTTGCATCGACCCCGTGACGATCACGCCGATCACCAACAGGCCGAGAAGCAACATTGCGAGTACTGCTGGTCTTGCTACGAGGGACTTTTGCCTCGCAACTGCTCTTGGTTCGAGGTGCTTATACCTCGCAGCTGATTTTGCTTCGAGGTATCTGTGCCTCTCCGCGCTGAAAGCGTTCGTATTCAAGTGTGAACCCCCTAACCGACGTTGTAGACCCTCCAACGGCTGTGCGCAGTAAAGCTTGCGCCAATGGCGAGACCGCGCTTCGAAAAATCTCGACCACGATGCCCTCAGCTTCTAAATCGCCGCTAAATCAATATGCGATCGATCTGAGGGTCGCTTCGCGAGATGTGGTCTTGTCGCGCCCCGGGGTAGTTTACTCAAAGAGGAAACTAATGCAAGAGGATAAACAACGAAGAAATCGTGAGCGCCGCCCCGCACATAGCAATCAATATGCCAATGTCCGATCCACGGACCTGTAACGATCGAGTCAATCTAGGGATCATGCGACGAATATTTCTAGGAAAATTCATGGCGAGAGCAAGACCGAATATGAAACTCAATACCCCGATCAGAAGAACGGCGAAGTAGATTCGCGGGCCTCCCTCGCTGACCTGGCCTGCAGGGTGCGGTTGAGCCGTGGTAGTGCGGGGCGGTGAGGCAACCGGTTGCGGAGACTGGATAGCCGGCGGATTCGCAGCGACAGCAGCCAGATGCGCCGCGTAGTACTCACCCTCGCAGGCCGACGGCGTACCGTGCCAGTCCTTGATCAGGACGTCGTGGTTGTAGCCCCAGGGGTTGAATGTCCACGCGAGATACGAGATTCCATGACTGTCCACCCACGGTAAGAATGTAGGCAGGTTCGCGAGAGTGCAGTCGCTGCCGGTGTGGTCGCCGGTTTCACCCACCACGACCGGCACGGTCTGTGCGATGGGGGCGATGGTTTGCGCCCAGCATGCAATCGCGGCGCACTGCTCACCTCCGTATTCGTGCCAACCAGCGGCAAGGTTGCCGGTGGGATCGTGAGGCCGATGGGCAAGCCAGCCGGAGTCATCATTCGCCCAGTTGAGACCATTCGCAATGACGACATTGGATGCCCCTGTTGAGCGAACTGCATCGATCAACTGCTGCATTCCAGCGGCCTGCCAGTGCTGTGCTTTTGTGTACGGCTGACCACCGCTCAAGTACTGATTCAACGCACATCCGCTCAGCCAACACGACCATGCATCCTGCCTGCCACTTTCAAAGTAGCTGCCATACAAGAACGGTTCGTTGTAGAGGTCGAACACTACGTTGAGCTCACTTGCGAATTGCCTCGCAACCGAGTTCCAGAATGCCGGCGAATGATCCAGGTCAGGCATCGGCTGCTGCGACAGAGCCACAGCATTGCCCGGAGCATTCCAATGCAGATCGACAATCACGTACATGCCGCTGCTGCTGAGGTGCTGCACGAAGTTGATGATCGTGGCCCGGTAAGCCGCTCCGCCGTAGGCAGGATTGATTCCATTCAGTCCCAGCCAGCAATCCTCATTGAGCGGTACGCGCACGACATTGACGTGCCACTTCTGCATTGCGGCGATGGTGCCTGGAGTGTCCTCGGGTTGACCGCCGAAGATGCTCCAGCCGACATTACCCGAATCACCACCTTGCGCGCAAGCGAATTCCGTTCCCGAGATGTTTACGCCGTGCAGCACGACTGGTTTTCCGCTGCCGTCAACGAGGCTCGTGCCCTTGACGTGAAGACCACTGCGCACGGCAGCTGAGCTGCCCTTGACGAAGCGAAGTTGCTCGGCCGGCGCCAGCACGATCGCCATCACGACCAACAGGCACATTGCTGATACGAGACGGGCGACCACGTATGTGCCCACGGTCGCTACGACGTGCCTATCCCGACGTCGGTAACACGTTCCGATGGGTTCCCGATAAAGGAATCGGCGCCGGCCGGCTCACCCTATCCGCGCGGTTCGAGTGCTGACCCCCGGCAAAGCCGACCACGCATCGTGAACAAATTCAGCGGTTAGGTTCGGCAAGGTCCGTGGCATGCCGGTAAGTGACTCGGTCAAGCGAATGTTGCGTACTCGCCCAATCACCGCCAGCTGTAAGAAGAACGCGCCAACCAGGACATAGAGATATATCGGGGCAAGGATGACCAATGCATCCGCGCTGAGGCCGGGGCGGTTCCAGTGGTCGACCAACCGATACTCGATGAATCCGGCCGGGCCGATGAGTGCCACCCAGATCGCGACGGTTGCCACGGCAGCACCGACGAGCCCACGTCGCGCGCCCTGCTGATACGCGCCGACCAGCCAGGCGACACACCCCACCAGTGGCACGATGAGCATCAACAGGTAGGGCCATTCGGTCAGAGGGCTTACCAGGAACACGGCCTCCATTGCCAACCCGAGCTCCAATAGCGAGAGCAGATCTCGTTTGATCGGGCGCGAAGTAACCAACGCGGCCGCGCAGAGGCCAACTCCCGCGACGACGACCACCCAGAGCGCCGTGACCAATGCGGGGGCCACAAAGATCGGCCGCACCACTGGGTTCGCGGTGAAGAGTCGCGTCAGAACGCCCTTGGGTGAATCGTTGTGGGCCTGGGCGACGAATTGACCGGACCAGAACTTCCAGATCGCCGTCTGGTGGTTCCAGACATCGGAACCCAGCCACGTGAAAGGCACAAGTAGCAGGAGCGCGCCTGACACACCAGCCAACAGCGCATACCGAAACTCCCGCTTCCACAGGAGGAAGAAGAGGAGCAGCGCCATTGTCGGCTTGATCGCGCAGACGACCCCGAGGGCCAAGCCCGCGGTGTCCTTATGGTCGCGCGTTCGCAGCCAGAACGAGAACGTGATCAAACAGAGGATGAACACATCGGTCTGGCCGAGGAACCATTCCTTGTGAATGGCCTGGATGAGCGACGCCGCACCCGCCAGCGCGATCACGATGGCCCAGCGCAGCCGAACGGCGGCGGCGTCAAGGGCCAGGAAAATGGTCGCGACCAGAAAACCAACATTGAGAAAGTCCCACAGGGTCAGAGCCACATATTTCGGGAGGAAGGTGAGGGGGGTGATGAGATAGCCGAAAAACGGCGCGTAGACGTAGACCTTTGTACCGAAGAGAGCGCCGCTGCCCGTCGGCTGGTATGCGTTTATCCAGGCGACCGCCGGCAGATACGGGTCCATGCCGGACCTGAGCGCGATGGCCGCGCCATAAAAGCTCTGGAAATCGGACTGGCCAAACCGCGCCGGTCCATAGCGCAGGTTGTAGATGAGCGTCGCGGCAAGAACAAGGAGACCGGCGGGCAGCAACAGCCGCTGAACGCGTGCGTCGCCCACCCAGCGGGCGACGGACTCAACCATTCGCGGTGGCGATCGGCTCGGCGACCGCCGCATTCCTCCGTCGGCCGAGACGAAGGCCGAGAACGACGAACATCGCCTCGAGGACTATCTTCGACGACATCTTCGAATGGCCGCGCATGCGATCCGGGAAGGTGATCGGCACCTCGACGATTCGGAGACCCGCCAGATGACAGACATAGTTGACCTCGACCTGAAAGCCATATCCGTTCGAACGCAACTTGCTGAGGTCGAGAGCCATGAGCGCTTCGCGCCGGAAGCACTTGAAGCCGCTGGTGCAGTCGTGGACGGGCAGGCCCAGGATCAACCGGGTGTAAAGGCTTCCACCTCGGCTGATCATTCGGCGGAGCGCTGACCAACCTATCACCGCACCACCAGGAATATTTCTGGACCCGATCACCAGGTCGGCTGCCGCAGCAGCCTCGAGCAGGTGTGGCAGGTCCTCAGGACGATGAGACAGGTCCGCATCCATTTCCACCACGAGCTCGAAGCCTTGGGCCAGGGCGATTCTGAAACCTTCCACATAAGCTGTGCCTAGCCCGGTCTTGGCCGCTCGATGCAGCACCTGCAGACGAGGCTCCGTTGCGGCGATTGAGTCGGCGAAACTCCCTGTGCCGTCGGGCGATGCATCATCGACAACCAGGACATTTGCAGCTGGACAGTGGCGCCACAAGGCTTCCAGCAGAACGCCGAGGTTCTCTCGCTCGTTGTAGGTGGGAACAACGACCAGCACCCGCTTGTCGGAAGGCCGCTCCGCCCGGTCCGGGCCACCTGTTGACACCGGGGTCTGGGTTGTTTCGCGAGCCGCAGTCTGCTCCCGATGACCAGCATCAATCAGAGGTGCCTGTCTCAGCATCGAGTTCGATTCTGGCGTCTCGCTGATGCCCGGTAAATGGGCGTCGCCCGCCGTTTCCGGGATCGATGCCATAGGGACCGGGACAAGAGCGCTGGGCCGGCTGGGCGGCTGGGCGGGGGCAACATCCTCCCGGTCGGCTTGGTCTATCCTGATGCCTCGGTTCGCACGCACCGATCAGCTGATAGAGGCCGCCGCCGGCGGGGTGACGAGTGGTGAGGGCCGCGCCAGGGCCCCAGGTGGGTGAGGTTCGCCCGCATCACTACGATCAAGCAGAAAGGGGTAGGGAGATAGCCGGGCAAAGACGCTTTGGGACGGCAGTGTATTGGCGGTTTGCGTGCTCCGCCGTCCTCGCAATCGCGCTGCTGCCGGCCTTGTCGCTGGCCCTCCCCGGTCGCACAAACCCGGTCGTTCTGCGCGTGGCTGCTGCGTCCATCCGAGGCGGCATCAATGCCGAGCCCTCGATGCGCCCCTTCCGCTACATGGGGATGAATCCTGACTCGTGGTGGTGCCAGGTTCCGAACTGTTACCAGAATCCCAACCCTTCGGTAACCATCAACACCGAACTCAGCCTTATGCACCAGCTCAACGTTGCCGTCGCGCGGGTCGAGTTCCCCTGGTATCAGATGGAGCCCGCACAGGGGTCGTATGACTGGTCGCGTTCCGATCTGATCGTGAACGCCGCCATCGCGCATGGAGTCCAGCTCCAGCCGATCATCGTTTACACGCCGCCCTGGGCGGCGGCAGCTCCGACCAACCTGCCGACGCCGGCTCAGTACAGCTCCTTCGTAAGAGCCATCGTCGGCCGCTATCACGGCTCCATTCATTACTGGGAGATGTGGAACGAGCCGAACTACGGCTTCAACGGTGGTGGCTATCTATGGCCGGCGTCGGTCTCCGATTACGTCAATGACATCCTGAATCCCGGCTACGCCGCGGCCCACGCGGCCGACCCCGGGGCACAGGTCATGTTCGGCGGGCCCTCCAGCCCCGATCTGTCCTGGCTCGCAACCGTCATCTCCACCGGTATCTTCGACATCGCAGCCTTTCACGATTACGGCAACCCGACCGGCGATTCGGCGGGTGTCGAGGCAGTGCTTCAGCAGTACGGGAAGGGCAACAGGCCGCTCTGGGTGGGTGAGTACGGCACCCAGGAGAATTCGGTCAACGACGTCAACCAGCAGAACTTGATGAAGGCCACGCTGACCTCCAGCAGTCCGATCGCGATGGCCATCTGGTACAACCTCCGCGACGACAACTCGATGACTTGCTGCCCGGCGGCAGTTCACGCGGCTGCCTACTGGGGCGTGGTCCAGCACGACAACATCACGCTAAAGGCCGGCTTTGCGACCATGGCGTCGCTGCTTGGCGGCTCATCGCCGCCGGGCACGCCCTCGCCCGGTGGCGCGCCGAGCCCGACGGCGGGTGGAGGTGTCGCATCCAGTTCAACGGGCCCGGGGTCCGGGCTGAGCGGCAACCCGGGCACGGTGATCCCAACGTCGTCCATCACTCGCGGCGGCGGCATCGCCCAGGTCGTTTACATGGCCGTCCTGTTGTTCGGGCTCGTGGTGTTCGGGTTCGGGATCGTGGTTACGACGAGCGTTGGAGCGGCGCTGACGAGAATGATTCCGGCCGGAGGCAACGTAAAGCTGCTGCAGTCGATCCGGGCCAACACGTGGTCCGTCGGCATCGGCATCGCCACCGTGGGCGCCTTACTGTGCTTGGCGGCGATGCTTCTAGTAAGCCAGTTGCCTTCGCGTTAGACGGCGTCTACGCGGCGCGCCGGTCGTCGTCGCTCACGCGGTCGATCCTTCGGCGTGACCAGGTCCAGCGACGGTTCGCCGCGTAGTTCCAGAGAGTTCCAGGCACGATCGAGAGCACGTTGGCAACGAGGTAGTGAACGCCTAGGACATAGTGCAGGATTCCCAGCGTCGCAACGGACAGAACCAAACCGCCAAAGGCCAGCCCGTTGTACGTGAACAGCCGGCGTACGTACCGCTTGTCCGGGTGGAACCCGCGAAAGGTGAAAGCGTCATTCAGGACGAAGTTGTTGATGATCGCGGCTTCGGTCGCCAGCACACCGGCCAGGATCACGTTCAGATGACCTCGCTCCACGAGCAGAAAGAGCAGGCCGTTGTTGACGACGACTCCAACGCCGCCGACCATGCAGAAGCTCGCCAGCCGCAGCCCGTGGTCGGTCAGCCGCCCGTGCCGGCCGGCCGCCTCCCACAGCCACGTGCCGATCGCCATTACCGGGGAATCCTCACTGGCTTCAACGCCGTCACAGAGCGAAGTTCGCAGTGGCGCTGATGCCTGTGGAGACCGTGAAGCTCTGCGCGCTGGTGGTGAAACCCGAGGCCGATGCGGTCACCGTGTACGCGCCGGCGGTGACGTTTGCGAAGACGTAGTTACCCAGGGTGTCGGTGGTGGTGGTCGCGCCGTTGCTCAAGGTGACGGTGGCGCCGGCGATGGGCTGCTTGCTAGCGTTGCTCGTCACGGTACCGGCGATCTGAGTCACAGGGCTTTGGCTGAAGTTGGCGATGTAGTCGGTTGCGCTCGAGCTTCGGAGCCCACCGACGCCCGACCCCGTGAGGGTGCTCTGTGTCGCGCTCACCTGCCAGGCCGGCTCAGGGCTGCCGAACGCCCACACCTTGGCCGAGACGGTCGTGCCGACCACTCTCAGCTTTGCGTGGTACCAGGTGTTCTGCGTGAACGACGGGGTCGCCGTCCAGCTCTTGAGCTGCGTCCAGGTGTTGTTCTTCGCCACCCATAGCGCTAGCGCGCCGTTACTCCCGGGAGCGATCGTCAGGACCAGCCAACTGCCGTTTCCCTGAACACGAGCGAGCAGGCGAACGCCTCCGGCGACCATATCCACGTCGGCGGCCACCTCCTGGTCCTGGTAGGGGATTCCCATCCAGGCGTCGTAGGCCGTGCCGCTCGTCTGCAGGTAGAGCTGCTGATTGGTTATCTGCACGACCGCCGACGGGTTCGAAGCCAGATCGTCAGTCCAGGCGTGGCCATCGGACGGGGGCCCAATGCCGGTCTGGTTGGGCCGGCTGAAGAGATCCTGGGCGGTCAGCGCCGGCACTGCCACGAGCGCCTGGTTGGCGGTGGCGGTGGCGCCGCTACTGACACTGACAGTCTTGAAGTTGCTGTTGTAGCCGCTCGCCGTGAAGATGACGTTGAAGGTGCCGGCAGCGACGGCCAACGTGTAGCCGCCGCCGGCGTTGGTCACGGCGGTGCTGCTGGCCGGCTGCGTCGAGACTTGTGACCCCGCGATCGGCGCACCGCTCGTCGAATCGGTCACGACACCCGAGATCTGACTGTTTGTGGTTCCCAGGGTCGCGGTGATGCTGAGGTTGGCGACGGTGCTCGCTCCGGTCGACACCGTCGCGCTCAGGGCGGCGGAACCATAGCCGGGGGCCGTCGCCGACACGGTGTAGGTACCGGCGCCCAGCGATCCGATCAGGTAGGCCCCGGTCACGTCCGTGGTCGTGGTGGCCCCATTGCTCAATGTGACGGAAGCATTGGAGACAGGCTTACCCGTCGCCGAATCGGAGATCGTGCCCGTGATCTGTGTGATCGGCTTCTGCAGGAAGTTTGTGACGTAGCCGTCGGAGCCCGCAAAGCGCAGACCGCCAACCCCGGTTCCGTTCACGATCGTCTGGGTGGCGCCGATTTGCCAACCGGGCTCGCCCGCGCCAAAAGCCCACACCTTGCCCTGCACTTTCTGGCCGATGACATCGAGCTTCGCGTGGTACCAGGTGTTCTGATTGACCGTGACGGTGCCGCTGCTGGTCAGCAGGGTCCAGACGTTGTTGTTGGCCGCCCATAGAGCCAGGTTGTTCGAGCTTGGATTGACGGCCAGAACGACCCATGTCTCCGAGGCCTGCACCCGACCGAGCACCCTTATGCCGCCGGAGGTGGCATTGAAGTCCAGCGTGACTTCCTGGTCCTGGTATGGGATACCCATCCAGGCGTCGTAGTCGGTGGTTGCGGTCGCGGTCTGGACCCACAGCAGGCGGCTGGCGATCTGCTCGGTGCCCGTCGGGTAGACAGCATGGTCGTCCGTCCAGGTCCGACCATCCGACGCGATCCCGATGCCGTTCTGATTCGGCCGGCTGAAGACGTCCTGAGCCGCTCCCGCGGGCACACGGGACAAGGCCATGTTCACGGTGGAGGTGCCTCCGCTTACGGTGGTGACGGTGGCGAAGTCGGTGTTGTGCTGTCCGGCCGAGAAGAGGACTGAGTAGCTGCCTGCCAGGACCGTGAGCAGGTAGTTGCCGGCGTTGTCGGTGGTGACCGACGTGGTTGCAGGCTGCGTGTAGACCTGAGCCCCGGCTATGGCAGTGCCAGTGGTGGAGTCGGTTACGTTCCCGATGATGTTGCTGTTTGTCGGAGGCGGCCCGGTGGCCACGAGGGTGAAGTTCGCGGTCGTGCTGACGCTGTTGGACACCGTGACGGGCTGGGACGAGGCGGCATAGCCGGGGGCGGATGCCGTCACGGTGTAGGTCCCCGCGGTCAAGCCCGCGAGCACATACGCACCCGTGCTGGTCGATGTGGTCGTAGGGCCGTTGGTGATCGCGACCGTGGCGCCGGCGATCGGCAGTGTGGTGACGCTGTCCGTGACAGTGCCGGTGACCTGGGTTACAGGGCTTTCACTGAAGTTCGCGAAGTAGCCGGTAGAGCCTGAGCTTCGGAGCCCGCCGACCCCGGTACCTGTGACCTGCGATTGCGTCGCGCTGATCTGCCAGGCCGGCTCAGGGCTGCCGAATACCCAGGCCTTGCCGAAGACATTCGTGCCCACCGCTCGCAGCTTTGCGTGGTACCAGGTGTTCTGCGTGAGGACAGGTGCCGCGGCCCAGCTCTGGAGCTGTGTCCAGGTGTTGTTCTTCGCGACCCAGAGCGTCAGCGTGTTAGAGCTGGGGGTGATCATGAGGACCAGCCAGGTTCCGTTGGCCTGGGCTCGAGCGAGGAGACGGGCGCTGCCCGCCAATATGTTGACGTCTGCGGCCACCTCCTGGTCCTGGTACGGGATTCCCATCCAGGCGTCGTAGGTCGTGCCGGTCGTCTGCAGGTAAAGCTGCTGATTGTTAATCTGCACGATCGCCGTCGGGTTCGAAGCCAGATCGTCGGTCCAGGTGTGGCCATCGGAGGCGGGCCCGATCCCGGTCTGGTTGGGCCGGCTGAAGAGATCCTGGGCGGTCAGCGCCGGCACGGCCAACAGCGCCTGGTTGGCGGTGGCGCTCGCGCCGCTGCTGACGCTGACCGACTTGAAGTTGCTGTTGTAGCCGCTCGCGGTGACGATGACGTTGTAGGTGCCGGCAGGGACGCTCAGCTGGTACGCGCCGCTGGCGTTCGTGACGGCGGTGCTGCTGGCCGGCTGGGTGGAGACCTGCGCCCCCGCGATCGGAGCCACGCTTGCGGAGTCGGTGACGGTGCCGGTGATCGTTCCATTCATCAGAGGTGCCGTCGCGGTGACCGAGGCGGTTGCAGTCGATGTGTAGCCGGCGGTGTCGGTGACGGTCAGGGTCACCGTGTACGAGCCGCTTGCGCTGTATGTGTGGTTCGCGGTCGCTCCGGCCTGTGGCCCCACCGCAGCGCTTCCGTCCCCGAAGATGAAGGTGTAGCTGGCGATCGGGTTCGAGCCGGCAGTCGAGCCGGAAGCGTTTGCAGTCACCGGCAGCGGTGTGGTGCCCGAGGCCGGCGTTACCGTCAGCGCCGCTGCTGGAGGCGTCGAAATCGTGACTCCCGCGGTCGCCGTCTTGCTGGCTCCGGAAGTGTCGGTCACGGTCACCGTGACGGTCAAGCTGCCGGTGGTTGCATAAGTGTGGCCCGCGGTCGCTCCCGGCTGAGGTCCCACCGCCGGCGATCCGTCACCAAAGTTGAAGCTGTAGCTCGCAATCGGGCTCGTCCCTGGAGTCGAGGTGGATGCATCCGCGGTCACAGCCAGGGGAGCCAGGCCCGACGCGGGGCTGACAACCAGCCTGGCGATCAGCGGAGTGGCCTGCGCTACTGCTGAAGCGGTCGCTGAGGCGGTTGCCCCGACGCTGTCTGCGACGGTTGCGGTTACGGTGTATGTGCCGGTCGTCGCGTAGGTGTGGGAGCCGGTGCCTCCTGCCTGGGGCCCGACCAAGGCGGTCCCATCGCCGAAATCAAACGTATAGCTCGAGATGCCGATGGGATCGCTCGACCCGGATGCGTCGGCATTAAAGGACATGCCGCTGCCGCCCTGGGTGACTTTCAACACCGCGACGGGAGCTCCGACAACCACCGCGGCAGTGGCTGTAGCCGTCCTGCCGGCAGTGTCCTTGATGGTCACGGTTGCGGTGAAGTTGCCGCCCGCCGCGTACGAGTGGGTGGCCGTTGCCGCGGCCTGCGGTCCAGCTGTGGTGCCGTCACCGAAAGCGAATGTGTAGGTCGAGATACCCACCGGGTCGGAAGATCCAGAAGCGTCTAAAGTGACCGCGAGCGGGGCGGCCCCTGAAGACGGGTTGACCACCAGAGCGGCCTGGGGGTTGGGCGCCGGGCCTGTGAGGAAGACCGCAACGATCGCGCCGGAATAGCTGTTGCTGTTGGTGGCCGGAACCATGGTCATCGACTGTCCCGTGTTTGACGAAGAGATCGAGTCCTCGAGTCCGTTGCCGTACAGGTAGTTGCTGACCGCCTGGGCGCGCATGGTGAAGCCAGTACCCGCGCTGAAGCTTGTCGGTGCCGACATCCCGCCGACGCCGATGACCAGCTCGCCGGCGCCTCCGATCGCCAGCGTCGGCCCGGCAGTGGGGCTGCCCGTCCTCGCCTTGGACGTGAACTGGTCCACGGGCGTGGCCGCGTTGACCCCCGAGTACTCGGCGATGGTGAACGCCTGTTTGCTTGTGTTGGATGTCGTGAACGTGACCGCATCGGTTCCAGCGATTGAGTTGCTGAAGTAGTAGAGCTCGACGTGGCCGTTGCCGTACTTGAGCGAGGTCAGCTTCGTCCATGCGCCGTTCAGGTTGTCCGAGACCGCTGTAATGGGATCAGTCCCGCCGTCGTTGGTCGTGATGCCCGCAACCAGCAAGTCGCCGGCGCCAACAGCATTCGTGAAGGAAATCTTGAAGGCGGCCGTCGTGCTCGCCGCCTGGACGAAGGCAGGGCCCGCGGCCAGCGCCACCGGCGCGAGAAGAGGCGGTCCGACGCCGGCAACCATCAGGACGCTGATGGACGCGCTCAGACCGACACGCAGAAGCCGCCGCAAGCGGTTCAATTGCTGCTTAACTGCACTCGGCCCGCCAAGCAGCGCATGCGTTCGTGTCCAAACCACCGAGTTAGCGTGGCGCGCTCAGTGCGGAAACTCCATAGGCCAAAGGCACACGGTTCCGGGACAGACGCGCCCAGGGGCAAGCGGGTATCAGGAAAGGCCCATCCGCGCCGCCCAAAGCACTGCTTCGGTGCGTCCGTGGAGCTCGAGCTTCCGATAGATTCGGGCCAGGTGGTTCCTGACCGTCTTGTTGCTGATGCCTCGGCTGGCTGCGATCGTTGGGACGGATTCGGCGCGGCCGATCATCGCCAGGATCTCGAGCTCGGTCGGCGAGAGCTGGCTCCGCGAGCTGCGCGGTTGGGCGGCCTGTTGCTGTGACAGGCGATCGAGCAACCGATCCATCAAGCCCGCGCCGATGGCCCGATGGCCAGAGAGCACTGCATTGACGCCAACCAGGAACTCGTCCAGCCCTGCGTCCTTCGTGAAGAATCCCGACGCGTTCGAAAGCAGCGCAGCCGTCAGCTGCTGATGATCGTCCTTATCCCCCAGGAGGATGACCGGCACCGCGGGCTGCTCTTCGGCGAGGGCGTGGGCAAGCTCGATCCCAGAGATTGGCTGCGCGTTCAGATCGCAGAACACCACGTCCACTCCGCCGCGGCGCGCCATCTCCAGGCCGGCGTCGGAACGGCTGGCGCTTACGACCTGGGCGGAGAGCGGCGGGCCGGAGAGCAGGCTGCCCAGGGCGGCGACAAACAGAGGTTGCCGATCGATGACCAGCGTCTCGATTGCACGAGGGAAGCGCGAGACCACAGCCCTTGTGTCTGCGAACTGCGCCGGCACCACGACCACGCTTCGAACTGTATGGGGCGGATCACTCGCGGGTAATGGGTCTGTCGTACTACGCCCGAGACACGACATGGCGCCGGCTGGGACTCACCGAGGCCTCGACAATGCGTGGTCACAACCAGTACGGCACGCGGCCGGTCTCGTCAAGTCTCCCCCACACCTCACGACCACGAGGAACATGACCGACAGGGCTTCACTCCTTTATATGTGCTGGTCCGTGGCTATATGTGCTGGTCCGTGGCCGATCGGCGAAGGTCCGGCGACGGAGCCGCGAGCGACTTATCTGGCTCAGAGGCCCTCCTGGGACAAGCAATCCGGTGCGCATGTCTCGGGCCAAACCGGGACATGCTTCGAAAACCCAAGGAGTTGAGGCGGGGAGCGCGCAATCGTTGATGGCCGCGGTGGGCCAACCGATCGCAGGCCGCTTGGGAAAACCCAAGTTTGCGCTGTTTTTCGATCCCCCAGAGCACCGGGGTGCGTCCGACATGAGCCCCTGCCGCCCACGAGCTCCAACTCGTGGCAGTGACCCAAGTCGCGAACGCCCGTTTCGTTTGCAGCATCCTATTGAGGACGATCGAGACCCGGCAGGACCAACCGGGACATTCGTCTCATTGGCGGGGGGAAGGGCTTCTGCCATCCTCGGTGGCAATGGACAGCATTGTGCGCTCGGCTGCGCGCCGGTCACGCTTCTCTAAGGCTCGATGGGAGTCGCTGTTCTTCCGCCTATTTCTGCCGATCGGTGTTCTCGTGAACCTCGTCCTCGGCATCCTGATCCTGACCGGTCTCAGGCCGCAGAGCTGGTCGGACTGGCTGCAGGTGAGCACTGGCGCGTTTTGCTGCCTGGTCGCCGGGTGGCTTGCGGCAGCGGCCTGGTCGAAGGCTTACTGGAACAAAGCAATGACGCGACAGGTCAAGGTCTGGCGAAGGATCGCTGACACCTTCTTTGTGTGGCTCGAGGACGCGCCGGTGCCCGCCGAGGCTCTGACCCAGCTCAAGACCTCGCTCGACGAGGCGGTTCCCTCAGGCGAACGACGCTAGGCAGCTAGTCCTTTCGGAAAGGCGCCTCTCTCACAAGGGAACCCATTTGCGCCGGTGAACGTTGTAAGTCTTGGGCATGGCACTGCACTGGGCTTTCGCTGACGGAACACAAATTGTCCGGCGTCCCGGTCTGGTGTATGTTGGCCCAGTTCTGGGTCCCGTGGGCAGACCGCCCGGGACGATCGACGACGTCAGGGGTGCAACTGTTTAGGGCAGGGCGGCCGATCCGTCTCGGCATAGTCGACGACCATCCGGTCTTCCGGTTGGGCCTGGCGCGCACGCTCGAGCGCGAGGTCGACATGAAGGTCGTATGGGAGCTTGGAACGGCGACCGAGCTGATCCAGCGCGCGCGATCGTCGCCAGTGGACGTGGTGCTGATGGATCTCAACCTGGGACCCGGCCAGGACAGTCTGGCTGCAACCCAGGCCCTGATCCAGCGCCATCCGGCGGTGAAAGTGATCGTGATCTCGGCGTTACTTGATCCGGAGGCGGCCTCAGCAGCGAAAACCGCCGGCGCAAGCGGCTACATCCCCAAGGATCTGCCGGTGAGCGAAACGGTGGCCGCTATCAGGGCGATCGTAGCCAAGCGAACCGGAGCGTTCGTCTTTGCCGACTTCCTGGCACCTCGCAACGGGGCGAACCGCGCGCCCGTCGCCTCGAGCCACGGGTTGACCAAGAGAGAGCAGGAGGTTCTCAGCGAGCTGCGCCGCGGCCGGACCAACCGCGAGATCGCGTCGAAGCTTGGAGTGTCCACCCCAACTGTGAACAAGCACGTGCAGCACGTGCTCAAGAAGCTCCGGGTGACAAGTCGGAGCCAGGCGGTCGCGCGTCTCCACGCCGAAGCCGCCGGCCGACCTTACACGTAGGCGAGGACGTGGGCGAGTAACCCAACGTCCTGGGTCGTTCGTCACGGTCCCGTCCGGTGATACAGCGAATCGATCGTGAAGAAATGGTCAATTCTGACCATTGACCCAGCGAGGCTGGGCGTTTAGTCTCACTATCAGTCCCAGCCCCCGTTATGTAACGGGCGTTGCTGGGACAAGGGTGTGCGTCTTTTCAGGGAGGGAATCCGGTGGCATCGCTGCCAATTGTTGCTAATGGCCGTAGTAAAGCACGCCTTAGCGCCAAGGCGAGCGACGACAGCGTCAAGGAATCGGAAGGCGAAATACGGAAGCTCGTGGCGCGAGAGCTCCACGACCGTGTCGCCCAAACCCTGACCGGCATGTTGGTCGACCTCGAAAACTTCAAGACCGAACCCGTCGGCTGGGAAGATGTCTTGACGCGCCTCGACACGGTCCAAGACTCGACACGGCAAGTCCTGCAGAGTCTCCGTGAGCTCCTGCACGACCTGCGCGGTGAAGAGAGCTTCAGCGACGGCTTCGTGGACGCCGTGGGAGAGCTGGTCGTCAGATTCGAGCAGAAGACGGCGATCAAATCCGAGCTCAAAGTGCTTCCGGGCTGGCCGCAGTCACTCACCGCGCCGGCCTCTCTTAACCTCTATCGCATCATCGAGGAAGCCCTCGCCAACGTGAAACGACACAGCGGCGCCCGGGCCGTTCGAATCGTGCTTCAGTCGTATTCCGACAATCAGGTGGCCGTAAGCGTCGGCGACGATGGCCGTGGAGTTGACCTGGATACTTCATGGCTGGCCGGCATGGGGACACTTGGAATGAAAGAACGGGCGGTCATCCTCGGCGGCGAGCTGCGAATTGACAGCGCGCAGGGTGACGGCACCACGGTTCACGCCATCTTCCCCAAGCACCAGCTCACGCCGAAGCCACGAGTTGACCACGCCGACCTGCTGGATTAAAACCGGATCAAAGGAGCCCCCATGACAGTCGCCACCAGAGCCGTCCGCGTTCTTATCGCCGATGACCAGACCCTTTTTCGAGCCGGGTTGGCCCGCCTACTCAACGAAGACCCGCGCGTCGAAGTGATCGGCCAGGCCATGGACGGCGCCGACGCCGCCAAGCAGGCCGCAAAGCTGAAGCCCGACGTGGTGCTGATGGACCTCAAGATGCCAAACCTCGACGGGATCGAGGCGACCCGGCAGATAATCGAGGCCGACCCGGGGGTCAAGGTCCTCATCCTCACGACCTTCGAGACAGACAACCACGTCATCCAGGCGCTGAAGGTCGGCGCCAGCGGGTACGTGCTCAAGGACTCGTCCGCCGACGCGATCATAAGCAGCATCGTGGCTGTGATGTCCGGTGAGAGGGTCATGGCCAGCGCGGTTGCCAATCGCGTGCTCGAGATGCTGACGGGTACGACGACCCCGAAAGAGTTCTACGACGGCCTGACCAATCGCGAGATCGAGATCCTGAAGCTGCTCGCAAACGGCATGGCCAACAAGCAGATCGCCTACCGGCTGAAGATCAGCGAGAAGACGGTCCGCAACCACGTGAGCAACACCTACGAGAAGCTCGGCATATACGACCGCTCACAGGCTGTCCTGTACGCGGTGAAGAAGGGGCTGGTCGAGGTCTAATCACTGGCCGGCGGGTACCCTGGCCATCGATGGACAGCGGCCTGGCGGCGGTAGGGGCGCTTGTGATTGCGGTGGCCTGCTCGGGGCCGGCCACCGCACCCAGCGACCAGAGCTCGATCAAGGTCGGCCTGGTCGTGTCGTGTCAGGGCGACTGATTGCGCATGGAGGACCTTGAGCGCAGGGCCGCACTGCGCTCCGGCGTTCGACTCGAAGTTGTAACCGTCGTCTGGATGGCACTCGAAGCGGTGCTGGCAATCGGAGCCGGTATCGCCGCCCGCAGCGTATTGCTGACGGCATTTGGATTTGACAGCGTCATCGAGCTACTCAGCGGTGTGACGCTGCTCTGGCGCCTGTCATCAGAAGCACGCGGCTCTGACACCTCACATGTAGAAGCTACGGAGCGCCGTGCGACTCGGATTTCGGCGGTCCTCTTAGTTCTGCTCTGTGCGTACATGGTGGTGGTCGGCGCCGGAGGCCTTGTGGCGAGGCTGCACCCAGACGCGTCCGCGCTGGGCGTTGCGGTGGCTGCATCCGCAGTGATCGCCATGCCGATCCTCGCCTGGCGAAAACGCCGGGCCAACGCGTCCATCGGGAGCCCGGCGCTCCGCGCGGACATCGCCGAGACAATCACGTGCGCTTACTTGGCCGCCGCGACGCTGGCCGGCGCCGGACTCAATCTCATCGCCGGCTGGTGGTGGGCGGAGTACGTGGCCGCTCTCGCGCTGCTCGTTTTCATCGGCATGGAGACGAAGGAGGCGATAGAGGCCGCACGTGGTGGCGAGGACTAACCTTTTCCCGTGTCGTCGCCGAGCGAAAGCCAGCCAAGGTACGTATCGCGGATACGTATTGTTCGCGACCACGGCCCGATCCGGCGCGCGTTCCTACCGGCCGAGCCGGACCCCGTGGTCTTTGGGACCCACGACGAGATACGCGAGCACTACGGCACTGCGCCCGGCCAGTACCCCGAACATGCCACGACGCTGGACTACGTCGTGGCCGCGACCGCCGGTTGACTCACCGGCACCCTGGGTGGCGCGCTGGAGGCGCGCGGGATCGACGCAAGCGAAGGCCGGCTGTCGGCTGAGGCGGAGGGCGACGTCTACGTCGAGGACAAGGTGCTGGTCATCAAGAGAATTCGCGTGCGCTACACGCTGACCGGGTGTCCCGAAGACAAGCGCGAGGCGGCAGAGCGGTCGCACGCTTTCCATGCGAGCCGGTGCCCGGTGGCAAAGAGCATCGAGAAGGCGATCGATATCTCCACCGAGCTGAAGTTCGAGTAATCCCCTCTCCCGCGCGAGCGGGAGAGGGTTAGGGAGAGGTCCGAGGGAGAGGGGCGTGGGAGCAGATCAGCCGACCGCCCTATCTCCTATCTCCAGCGCCGAGTCCAGGATCTCGAACCCCTCGTCCAGCTGAGCCTCGGTGATGCACAGGGGCGGGTTGGTCATGATCGTGTTCCAGCGGACGAACGTGTACATTCCCGCGTCGAGCAGCGCCTGGCCGATCGCCTTCATCTCAGGCGACGTTCCGTTGAACGGCGCGAGCGGCTCCATCGTGGCTCGGTCGCGGACGAGCTCGATGGCGCCAAAGAGCCCGATCGAGCGCGTCGCTCCGACGCACGGGTGCCGCTCCTGCAGCTTCTTGTGATGCCTCTGCAGCACCGCGCCCATGCGCTGCGAGTTGCCGACCATGTCGTCTTCCTCGTAAGCCTGGATGGCGCCGAGCGCAGCCGCGCAGCAGAGCGGGTGGCTGTTGTAGGTCAGCCCTCCATAAAAGACGTGGTCATCGAAGTACGCAGCGACCTTCGGCCGCATGCCAACCGCACCTAGCGGCACGTAGCTGCTGGTCAAGCCCTTGGCGAGCGTGATGAGGTCCGGCACCACGCCCCAGTGGTCGACGGCAAACCACCTGCCCGTGCGCCCGAACCCCGTCATGACCTCGTCGCAGATCATCAAAATGCCGAACCGGTCGCAAAGCTCCCGCACGCCTTGCATATAGCCGTCCGGTGGGATGAGAATGCCGTTGGTTCCGGTGATCGGCTCGAGGATGAAGGCCGCGATCGTCTGAGGGCCCTCGAGCTGGATCGTCTCCTCCAGCTGGGCGAGGGCAACCTCGGCCGAGTCCGTGCCGCGCTGAATGCCGTGGTACGGGTCGAGCACGTGGACGACGCCGCTCGAGAACTCGTTGGGCCAGCGACGCGGGTCGCCGGTCGCCTGGATCGCACTGCCGGTCGAGCCGTGATACGACCGGTAGCGCGCGAGGATCTTGGGCCGGCCGGTAACCGTTCTCGCGATCCTGATCGCGTTCTCGTTGGCGTCGGCGCCTCCGAGCGTGAACAGCACCTTCTCGATGTCACCTGGAAGGAGCTCAGCGAGCTTGCGACCCAGGCGCGCCCGCGGTTCGGTGGCCATGAACGGGCTGATGTACGCAAGCTGCTCGGCCTGCCGCTTGATCGCTTCGATGATCCGGCGCTCGCCATACCCGGCGTTGACGCACATCAGCTGGCTGTTGAAGTCGATGAACCGGCGACCGTCGACCGTATGAAAGTAAACACCCTGGGCGCTTGCGATCGCCATCGGTTTCAGCCCCGCCTGGGCGGACCAGTCGTACAGGGTGTGGCGCAGGCAGAGCTCCGAGATCTCCTCCGCGCTGAGGGCCTTGACTGTTTCGGTCGCCACGTCCGAAATCGTAGCGCCGGACTAGCATGACAAGGGAGATGCAGGAGTCACCGGCAACCGCTCGTCAGCAGCTGGAGTCGCTGTACTCGATCTCCATCGAGATCGCGAGCCTGCACGAGATGCAGCAGGTGCTGGATGGCGCCCTCGCCTTCTGTCTCGACCTCACCCAGTCGGCGTTCGGCTTCATCGGCCTGCTGGTCAACGACGGCCGGGAGATGGACGTTGCCGCGATCAAGGGGTTCGAGCCCCTGGACCCGAACTTCTATGACAACTTCAGGCTGATCCCGGTGCGGCCGAGCGTCTTCGGCGTGGTCATCACCAACCGACGCTCGAAGCTCTCCAACGACGTCCTGCATGACCCGGACCGGGCAGGCCAGCCTCGCGGCCACCCCCCTGTGCGCACCTTCATGGGTGTGCCGCTCCAGGTCGGCGACCGGGTGATCGGCATGATCGGGGTGGCGAACAAGCCCAGCGGCTACACGACGGACGAGGAGCGGCTGCTCTCGACGTTCGCCAACCAGGTCGCGGTCGCGATCGAGAACGCGCGCCTGTATGAAGACCAGCGGCGGATGATCGGCGAGCTGGAGCAGCTGCATCGCGACCTGAGCCAGGCGGAACGCGAGCAGGTCCTTCAAAAAGAACGCGAACGGATCGCCGCCGAGCTCCACGATAGGATCGAGCAGGCCATCTTCACGCTTGGCCTCAAGGTCAACGCGATCCTGGAGCACGAGCCGGTGACGGATCCGATCGCCTCGGACCTGGGCGAGGTCCGGCAGCTGGCGATCCACACGTCGGAGGCTGTGCGAGAGGCGATCTTCGCCCTGTCTCTACCCCGTGCCGCAGCCGGCGGGCTGCCCTCGGAGCTCCGCCGCCTGGTCCGCGAGACCGGTGAGTCCGATTCGGTCGAGGCCGACCTGGTCGTAAGCGGCAAGCCCGGGACTCTCAGCCCGGAGTCGGCGCACACCCTCTTCGTCCTGGCCCGAGAGGCCCTGGCCAACGTGGCCCGGCACGCCAAGGCCCGGCGCGTCCTGGTCAGCCTTCGGTATTCCGATGACCACGTGGACCTCGTGATCCAGGACGACGGCGTCGGAGCCTCCGAACAGATCCTGAAGAACTATCAGGAGAGCAGCACCCACTTCGGGTTGAAACGCAGCCGCCGCCAGATCGAAGCGCTGGGGGGCACCTTCGAGGTGCTCAACGGTGAGGAGAGTGGGCTGGCGATTCGGGCCAGCCTGCCGGCGCGCGCATGACCCAAGAAGGGCGGATCCGGGTCCTGATCGTGGACGACCACGAGATGGTCCGCGAGGGACTGATGGCGATGCTCCGGCCGGAGCCCGACTTTGAGGTGGTCGGCCAGACCGGCCACGGCGCGGAAGTAGCCGAGCTGGTTGAAACCACCCGGCCGGACGTGGTCCTCCTGGACGCTCGCCTGCCCGACGTCAGCGGAGTCGAGGTGTGCCGCCGGCTTCATCATTCGCATCCGAGCGTTGCCGTCGTGATCCTGACCACCTACACCGATCCCGACCTCGTCCAGGAGTGCATTCAGGCCGGGGCTCGTGGATACGTCGTCAAAGACGTGGAGCGCTTCAGCCTGAAGGAGAGCCTTCGGGCCGTCTATCGGGGACAGTCAGTGCTGGCACCGCAGGTAGCTGGTCAGGTCATGGAGGGCGCGCGCACCCGGCAGCTGGGGGGATCGCGACGCACGATGCTGAGCGAGTCCCAGGTCTCCATCCTCCGCCTCATCAGCCGCGGTCACTCGAACCGAGAGATTGCGGCCGAGGTGCACTTGAGCGAGAACACCGTGAAGACCCACGTCCAGGAGATCTTCCGCAAGCTCGGGGTGCGCAACCGGGTGGAAGCCGCCATCCTCGCTGGGAAGTCCGGCTGGCTCTGACGGGCTAATCGGGCTCGAGTCTCCCCCCACCCCAGCCCTCCCCCTTGCGGGGGAGGGAGTTCCGTTATCACCCGATCGGGTGGTGAGATTCGCCCGCCTGGGTGATGACGGGCGCACGAGGCGGTGGTTTCGTTCTCCGTGGAGGTTAGACATATGTTTCCTGCCGCCTTTGACTATCGATCTCCGTCCACACTCGACGAAGCGTTAGGGGTACTGGCCGAGCGCGGCGATGACGCCAAGGTCATGGCCGGAGGCCAGAGCCTCATCCCCTTACTCAAGCTGCGGTTCGCCCAGCCCGCCCTCGTGGTCGATATCGGCCGCCTGCCTGGCATGGCAGAAATCAAGCGTGACGACGGCCTCGTGAGGATCGGGGCGCTTGTCCGGCACGTCGACATCGAACGGAGCAAGGAGTTGGCGAAGCTCGTCCCGTTGATGGTCGAGGCCGTCCACTGGATCGCCGACCCCCTGGTGAGGAACCGGGGGACCCTGGTCGGCTCGGTCTGCCACGCGGACCCGTCCGGCGACTGGGGCTCGATCATGCTGGCCCTGAACGCTGAGCTCGTGGCCCAGTCGAGCAAGGGGGAGCGGGTGATCCCTGTCGACGGCTTCTTCCAGGGGCCGTTCACTACCACCTTGCGTCCCGACGAGGTCGTGACCGCGATCCGGATTCCGGTGCCCGTCGGCCCTACAGGTGGGTCGTACCACAAGCTCGAGCGCAGGGTCGGCGACTTCGCCACCGTCGCGGTCTCGGTGCAGGTCGAGCTCAACGGTCGCAAGGTGACGAAGGCCGGCATCGGCCTGACCTCCGTCGGCGCCACGAACATCAAGGCCAAGCAGGCCGAGCAGGCGCTGATTGGTAAGGAGTTGACGGACGACGTGATCGCCGATGCTGCACGGCTCGCCGCGGCGGCCTCGGAACCCAAAGACGATATCCGCGGCACCGCCGCATATAAGAAGGACGTAGTTCGGGTCTTCGTGCAGCGCGGCCTCAAGGCAGCCCTCGCTCGAGCCCAGGAGGTGAGGGCGTGAAGGTGACGATGCGCGTCAACGGAGTAGAGCGGAGCGCGGACGTGGAGCCACGTGTCCTGCTCGTCGATTTCTTGCGGTCAAACCTGGCGCTCACGGGCACTCACATCGGGTGTGACACGACCAGCTGCGGCACCTGCACGGTGCGGATGGACGGAGATCCGGTGAAGTCCTGCACCGTTCTTGCCGTCCAGGCCGAAGGTAGGGAGATCAAGACCGTCGAGGGCCTGGCCAACGGGGCGGCTTTGGCGCCGATCCAGG
>DASYVJ010000068.1:0-36606 GCA_035937155.1 Candidatus Dormiibacterota bacterium
GGTGCAGTGATGCCCGGGTCATCGTGGCTGATGCCGTATCGGGGCCGGCCATATAGCCCGTTCGTTTCCATCCATGGGGCGACCTTCGTCATCCAGAAGTCTGAAACGGGCTTGCCGAAAGGCCCGACGTACCTGAAGTAAGCGACGCGAGTCGGTTGTCTGTGACGATTGTTACTTTCATATGTCCATGATTTCCTGACGGCTTCGCCGGCGCCTGATCGAGCTTGCTTTTCAACTGATCACGATTGCTGCGTTGCGCCTCTCGCCATGCAGTGGGCGTGGAACCGAAGCGGATCTTGAAGGCTCGGGCAAACGCCTCGGTTGAACCAAAGCCGACGGAGAGCGCAACTTGCAAGACAGCCAGGCCGGGTTGTGCGACCAGTCGCAGAGCCGCCACCTCCAGTCTTCGCCGTCGAACGTAATCGCCAAGGGTTTCCCCGATCCACGCGGTGAACAGTCGGTGAAAGTGAAATGACGAGAAGTTCGCAACCTTGGCCAGTGTGTCGAGCTCCAGCTGCTGGTCGAGCTCCCGGTCGATGTACTCGACACGCGGTGCATGCGTGCCACGTATTCCATCCGGCTCTCCCGGGAGCTCGCCACCTTACTCGGCACCTTGACGTGATGCTGCGCCTGGTCCCGGCACAGCGCGTGAAAATCGTTCCGATAGTTGGCTCAGGCGCACCAACAGCTCGGGCGGTTCGGTGGCGATGAAGTCGGCGTCGAGCATGCCTAGGTAAAGGGCGAGCATCTCAACGGTGTTCGCGGTCGCGCTCACCGCGCACGTGTTGTCGTCGATCGGCTCGATGACGATTCCGCGTGGCACACGCTCGGCAATGACCGCCGCTGACGCCTGCACCACCACCCGCGCGTGAAACGTCATGGGCGCCGACCGCACGTTTCGCATCACGTACTCCCCGATGTCCTCAGCAGGCGGTTCGCGAGGCGCGAAGCGTGGGCCGTTCGGGCTCCGCAGCTGCAAGCGGTCGACGCGGAACGTGCGCCAGGCGCGCCGGTCCCTATCCCAGGCCACCAGGTACCAGCGGCGACCCAGGTGGACCAAGCGGTACGGCTCCACCGAGCGGGTGCTCTCCGCTCCGTCGTGCTTGCGATAGTCCATGCGCAGCACCTCGTGATCGCGACAGGCCGCCGCGATCGTGGACAGAAGCTGCGGCTCGACAGTGGGGCCGCCAGGGATGGCGACCGGGACCGTATAAGCCTGGAGCGCGTTGACCCGGCGCCGCAGGCGCGATGGGAGGACCTGCTCGAGTTTGACGAGCGCTCGGACGGACGTTTCCTCGATACCGGCAATACCGCCCCCGGTCGACGACCGCAGTGCGACGGCCACGGCCACCGCTTCATCGTCGTCGAGCAAAAGGGGCGGCAGGGCCGCTCCCGAGCCGAGCCGGTAGCCGCCGGCCACCCCAGGCGCAGCTTCGACCGGATAGCCCAGCGCACGCAGGCGAACCATGTCGTAGCGGATCGTCCGTCCGCTTACCTCCAGCCGCTCCGCCAGCTCGGCTCCAGGCCAGTCTCGGCGGGACTCGAGGAGAGTCAAAACGCGCAGTAGCCGCGCCGAGGTGCTCACATATTGATTTACATATTCGATTCTATTTAGGAACCGATCCTTCCTCAATAGGCAATAACTTGAGCCACATAAGTTCCGCAAGCGATAAGGAGGAAAGATATGGCCCAAAGCTCGTCTCGTACCCAGGTGGTGCTCGCTACGCTCGGCGTGGCGATGGCGCTGTTGCTGGCGGCGCTCGACCAGACCGTGGTGGGGGTCGCGATGCCCCGGATCGTCTCTGACCTACACGGCCTGGAGCTCTACGCGTGGGTCACTACGGCCTATCTGATTACCTCGACTGCCCTTGTACCGGTGGCGGGCAAACTCGGCGACATGTTTGGTCGCAAGCCTTTCATGGTGGCCGGAATGATCGGATTCATTGCCGCCTCCGCTCTTTGCGGCGTCTCTCAAAACATGTTCGAGCTGGTCCTCTTTCGAGCCCTTCAGGGTGTCTTCGGAGGTGTCTTGTTCGCCTCGACGTTTGCCGTCCTCGCTGATGTCTTTCCGCCGGAGCAGCGAGCCCGCATGAGTGGGGTGTTCGGCGCCGTCTTCGGCCTGTCGTCGGTCATCGGGCCATCGCTCGGAGGCTTCCTGACAGATGGTCCCGGCTGGCGGTGGGTTTTCTACGTCAACATTCCGCTCGGCGTCGCCGCCACGATCCTGGTCGCGACACAACTGCCTTTCGTGCGCTCGCAGGCGAGGCTTCGTGACATCGACTTCATCGGCACGGCGCTGCTTCTGGGTGGCCTCACACCGCTGCTGATCGCGCTCTCCACGCTGCGCGACCACTCGTGGCTTTCAGTGCAGGTGTTGGGCTTGCTCGGCTTGGCGGGCTTCATGCTGGTGGCCTTCTTCGTCACCGAGCGCCGCGTCGAGCACCCGATCGTGCCGTTTCACCTGTTCAGACTCAATGTTTTCGCCGTCCCGGCGTTGGTGGCCTTCTTCAGCGCGATCGGCATGTTCGGGGCGATCGTTTTCGTTCCGCTCGTGTACCAGGGGGTACTTGGCATCAGCGCCTCCAACTCTGGCCAGCTTTTGACCCCGATGATGCTGGCGGTTGTGGTCACGGCCACGGCGACGGGTGCGCTGATCGCGCGCATCCCGAACTACAGATTCGTAGGCACAGCCGCGCTGGGGGCGATGATCATCGGGCTGGTCTTGCTGGCTCAGGTTGGCCCGAGCTCGAGCCCCTGGGAAGTGACGCGCGACATCATCATCATCGGAGCCGGGCTGGGCGTGACATTCCCGCTCACCCTGGTCGTCGTGCAGGCCGGACTGCCTCACCAGCTGGTCGGCGTCGCGACCAGTCAGATCACCTTCTGGCGCAGCCTCGGCGGCACGATCGGTACGGCCGTGCTCGGTGCAATCCTCACCAACCACTTGCCGAACCATCCCACCCGTCTCGACTTGGCCGGCACTTTGCACGACCTCTTCTTGCTGGCAGCGCTGGTCGCCATCGTGTCGGTAATCGTCAGCGTCTTCCTTCGCGAAGTGCCGCTGACGCGAGAATCGCAAACCCGGCCCGAGGAAATCGAGATCGCAGCCTGACGGCGATCGATTAGGGGCGGCCGCGATGGCCGCCCCTACATCGCGGCCGGTCAGCGTGTGCCAGGCGACTCCCCCGCGGCCAGCTCCCGCAAGTGGTTGGCCACGTCCCACGTCCAGAACTCGACCACATGGCCGCCAGGGTCGGTTACGTAGGCCGCCCGCCCGCGACCATGCCCGTACTTCGCATGGTCGTGATCGAGCACCGTGTAGCCGCGTTCTCGCAGCCGCTCAACGACGGCGTCGTAGGCCTGGGCCGGCAGCCCCATCGCGTAGTGCACGTGAACTCCGCCACGGCCTCCACCCAGGCCGATTTGCGGCCGCCACAGACCGATGCGAGTCCTGTCGGCGGCCATCACCCAGACGGTCTCGTCGCTCCAGCGCTCGACCACCGGAAAGCCCAGAACTCCGGCGTAGAAATCTTCGGCCGCAGCGAGGTCGCTCTGCTCGAGCGTGATCTCGCTTACCCCGGTGACCGGAACCGCCTCATCGCTTGCCATTACGCCTCCCCTCTTAGACGTGCCGTGTGGACATGAAGCTCGAGTTCGTGCCTGTTCCGGTGAGCGATGTCGACCGTGCCAAGGCTTTCTATGTCGACCAGGTCCGCTTCAACGCGGACCACGATCACCGGGTCAACGATCAGCTGCGCTTCGTGCAGCTGACACCTCCTGGATCGGCCTGCTCGATCGTAATCGGGACCGGGATCACAAAGATGGAGCCTGGCTCTCAGCAGGGATTGCAGGTCGTCGTCAAGGACATCGAGGCGGTGCGACAAGCGCTGACCAGCCGCGGGGTCGAGATGAGCGAGGTCGACAAGCAGCCCTGGGGTTGGTTCATCTACTTCAGCGACCCCGACGGCAACACCTGGTCGGTACAGCAGATCGCTCCACCGGAGTAGCCCGCCTCTCAGCTCACGTTGGGGTCGAGACGCACCCGGCAGGCGCAGGCCAGCCTTGCGGATCCTTTGTCATCGGACCGGCATCGAAAGTGCGGGCTACGCTGGCGTTGAGGGACGGGATCGTAAGACGGACTGTGTACCGGCCAGTTGGGCCACTGAATCCAAGCGTCTGCGTATTACCGACCTCGAACACCGGCAGGTTCCTGAAATCGTTCTGTGACACAAACTCGTGACTCCAGAAGTAGCCCTGACAAGTCCACGACACGGGGCCGGTCAGCTGTAGCTGACCCGGAGTTCCGCTGGCCACATCCGCAAACCCGACTGCTTCTATGCCCATCACGTTCGGGCTGTACCCCGCCTCGACGTAGAGCTTCTGGTTGTGGCCGAACTGCGTCTCGCTCACGGTGTAAGGGCTATGCAATAACAGACCCAACAGATACACCACCGTGAGCTGAGTGACAAGGTAGCCAATGGCGATACAGGCCGAGATGATCCCGGCGACGGCAATTCCGGTCCCGACCAAGCGGCCACGGCTGCGGCGGATTCGGACCACCGCCCAGATGCCAAGCCCCAGAGCGATGACGGCGAGCGCGGACCCAAGATCGTACTTGGCCAGCACGAGGGCGACAATCCCGACCACCAACGCACACACCGCGCGGGGCTCAGGCCGCGTAATGGTGCTTTCCGTACTGTTCATGGCTCCTCGAGGATCGACCGGCCGATCTTATTGGAGAGGACTGGGTTTGGCTGGTTACCTGAGGGAAGGGGTGGGACCTGCGCCTTAGCGGAGCGTCAGCGAGAACGTTCGCGCAGGCCCAAACTCTCACCAGGTCACCAGGTCACTGGTGCTGGTCGGGACGGGTGAGTACGCCGGAACTTGGCGAGCCGGCCTGAATAATGAATACGCCCGCGAGCGCTGCGCCGATCAGCAGCAATTGCAGGAAACGCCACCGGGTCCGCATAGCCTCCACCTCCTTGATTTCGTTGCGCCGCAAGCCGCATCGCTGCTGAGTGAAACGTCTTCCCGGCAGCCCGAGTTACGACCGAACTGTTGGGAGTGGTTCTCATGCGGGGCCATGGCGGGCGTACCCTTGGCACGACCGTTACCAACGCGACTGAGGAGGCTGGGAGCCGTGTTGAAGAAGATCCTGCTCAACGAGAGCGATATCCCCGACCGCTGGTACAACATCCTGCCGGACATGCCGGCGCCTCCGGCTCCGTACTTGAATCCGCAAACCCTGCTGCCGATGGGTCCGGCCGACCTCGCACCGATCTTCCCGCAGGCGATCATCGCGCAGGAGGTCTCGGCCGAGCCCTGGATCGAGATCCCAGACCAGGTGCGCGAGATCTACCGCATCTGGCGGCCAACTCCGGTGTACCGGGCAGAACGACTCGAGAAGGCGCTGGACACGCCAGCGCACATCTACTTCAAGTACGAGGGTGTCTCTCCCGCCGGCTCACACAAGCCGAACACCGCCGTGCCGCAGGCCTACTACAACGCCAAAGAGGGCGTGAAACGGCTGACCACAGAGACCGGAGCCGGACAGTGGGGCTCGGCTCTTGCGTTCGCCGGGGCCTTGTTCAACCTCGAAGTGACCGTGTACATGGTCAAGGTCTCCTACGAGCAGAAGCCCTACCGGCGGGCGATGATGGAGACCTGGGGCGCGACCGTGTACGCCTCACCGACTAACCTCACGAGCGCCGGACGCGGCATTCTCGCGCAGGATCCTGACTCGCCGGGCAGTCTCGGCATCGCGATCTCAGAAGCCGTCGAAGACGCGGCAACTCACGACGACGCCAAATACTCGCTCGGGTCGGTGGTCAACCATGTGCTGCTACACCAGACCGTGATCGGCCTGGAGGCCAAGAAGCAGATGGAGATGGCCGGCGCCTACCCGGACGTCGTCATCGCCTGCGTGGGCGGCGGCTCCAACTTCGCCGGCCTTGCCTACCCCTTCATCGGCGACAAGCTCAAAGGTCGCAACCCGGCGACGCGCTTCATCGCGGCGGAGCCGGCCGCCTGTCCGACTCTGACCCGCGGCGTTTATGCCTACGACTTCGGCGACGCGGTCGGCATGGGCCCGGTCGTGAAGATGTTCACGCTCGGCCACAGCTTCGTGCCCGACCGGATCCACTCGGGCGGCCTTCGCTACCACGGGGACGCCCCGTCGCTTTGCATGCTCGTCGACAAAGGCGTCGTTGAGGCGCGCGCTTACAAGCAGAACGAATGCTTCGCCGAGGCAGTGCGGTTCGCCCGTTCGGAGGGCTTCCTTCCCGCCCCCGAATCAGCTCACGCGCTGCGCGCTGTGGCTGAAGAGGCCGCCGCGGCGCGGGAGGCCGGTGAAGCAAGGACGATCCTGTTTGGTCTCTCTGGACACGGCCACTTCGACATGTCTGCATATGACGCCTACTTCGCTGGCAAGCTGGAGGATCTCGAGCTGTCCCAGTCAAGGATCGACGCCGCCATCGAGGAACTGCCCAGAGTCCCCGCAATGTCCTGAGCGATGTCGAGAACGACGCAACCGCTCGGACTCCATTAGTGAAAGCATTCGCTCTGAGTGCCGAATCAAGTGAGGGATGGAGAGCGCGTGCGCCCGGCGAGGAACACCCTCGCACCCTCTTGTGCGAAGGTCCGCGCTACGGCGCCGCCGATTCCGCCGCCAGCCCCATAAACGATCGCATTCTTGTTCTCGCGCAACGTCGCGTCACCTGCGGGCTGGTGCTCAGGTGATGTCAGACGATCATTCGGAGGGAGGCTGAAAGGTCGAGGCGGGCCGCACGCCTGACGAGACGAAGCTCGCTAAGCGCCTTCAGCCGCCATCTCGGCGATCCCCAGCAGGTTGCCCTCGCTGTCTTTGAACCAGGCCGCTTTCGCGTAGCCCATGTCCGCGATACCGTCGATGGTCTTCAGGTTCGGGTAGTCGTACTCCTCGAAACGAAGACCGAGGGCCTGGAGCGCCCCCACCTGGCTGGCGATGTCACTGACGATAAGAGCGAGCTGAGTGTGAGTACCCGATGCCGTGCCGCCGCTGCGGAAGAGGCGGAAGCGCGTGCCGCCGACGACGAAATGGACCCCGACCCTATCCTCGGAGGTCGGAGTCAAGCCCAACTTCTCGGAGTAGAAGTCTTTGGCGCGGTCGAGATCGTGGGCCGGCAGCGTGGCTTCGGCTTGGGCTGTTTCCCACATGGCAGTTGTCCCCTCCCTTGCGATCGACGTTATTTATCGGCCGAGGCTGGCCCCGACTCTACGATCCGATCCAGGCGCTCGAATGTGGAAGCAGCCAGGAATATGGACGCGACCCGTCCATCGGCCAGGCGCCGAAAGAGCGCTCGTTCGCCCGACTGCCGCGACCCGGGCTCGATGAGGAAGACATCGGGTTCGTCAGTCGGCGCGAGCGTCGGGCGCCACGTCGCGTCATCCGGATCGATGACGGATAGCTTCCCGTCTCGCCACTCGATCCGAATCAGCCACCCGGACTCGTGGTCGGCGTAGATGCCCAACAAATCGCGATAGGTCTCCGGCAATGACGGCGGGGGCTCAATCTTCGGAGCGGACCCGAGGATGGCGTCGCGTGCGATCGTCGCGAGGTCCATGGCCAGGACGGAAGCGTCGCCCACGCCGTTCAGGAGCGCGATGGCTCCGACCTTGTTCTTGGGGTCGAAGCACACATTGGTGATGAAGCCGTGCAGGCCACCCGAATGCTGTACCCAGATCACGTTTTCTCTACGTCGGGCGTACCAGGAAATGCACCAGGCCTCGGTCCAGTCTTCATTACCGATGTAGCGAGCTGCGTGCATCTCTTTCAGAGAGTGGCCCGCCAGGATCTGGCCGGCCTTGCGTGCGCCGCCGTCCTCGCGAAACTGGATTGAGAGCCACTTGCCGAGGTCCTCGACGCACGACCATAGGCCGCCCTCCGCCCATATCGTCGGAGGGATCGACGCGAGGTCGAGCTCGTCGGACAGGAATCTCCCCGCATACCCGGTCGCTCGCCGTGGCAGCAGAGTCTCCGGCAGCGGCTCGAAGGCGCTGCTCGTCATCCCCAGCGGCCCGAGAATCTCCGACCGCACGTACTCCACGTAAGGAGTCCGGCTCGTCCGGGCAACTATCTCGCCAAGGAGCTGGTAGGCAAGGTTCGAGTACTTCTGCTGGGCGTTGGGCGGGAGCTTCGTGCCAATTTCGGCCACCCGCGCGAAATTGCGCTCCACCACACCCTCATACGTCGGGGCTCTCCAGTCGGTGCCGGGAGGCTCGCTCATGAGTCCGGATTCGTGCGAGAGCATGCGGCGAATCGTCACGGTCTCGATTGGGCCGAACGGACTGTCCGCACCACGCAGCTCAGGGAGGTGCGCCACAGCCGGGTCATCCAGGTGCAGCCGGCCCTCGTCGCGGAGCTGCATGATCGCCGTCCCGGTGAGCGTCTTGGTGATCGAGGCGATGCGGTAGAGGGTCTGTCCATCCGGCGCCCGCCGGGTCGCCACATCGGCGAACCCGACCCCCGCTGCCCAGACGAGGTCATCTCCGTGGACGACCCCGACCGCCGCCCCCGGCAGGCGGTTCTCTTTCACGAAAGACGCCGCCTTCGCTTCGAGCTTCGAAGCGACCTCTGTTACTGGACCACCCATCGCTCACGGCATTGTGTCAAACGCTCGCGAGCGGACTGCCGCGCCGGAGGTGCCCGATGCAATCAGCCACCCCCCGATGACGAGACCCCAGATGGGAATGGCGAAAGAAGGAAAGTAGGCAGGGGCTGCGATTGCCAGCACTCCGATGACCAGCGAAAGCCAGCGTAGCCAGCCAGGCAGCGTGCCGCGGGAGGCGACCATTAGGGAGATCAGGGCGAACCCGAGCATGAAGCCACCAGATCCGTACAGGACGTTAATGCTGGTATCGGAAAGGGTGTATGTCTCGGCACTCGAAACCGTCGCCGCGACGGAGTTGCCGGGGTTGGAGCTCCCGCCTTCGGCGGCGGCCACCGCGATTCCCGTGATGAAGCTCCAGGCGACCGCCATCGAAGCCGCAGCCGCCAGGCCGGTGCCCCAGAAGACACTCGCGGCCATCTTGTGGGCGGGGTCGACGCTGATCAATTCGCGGAGGTACGCGAACACGCAGATCAAGCCCAGGACTCCAAAGAGCGCCAGGTATCCCGTCACGATGACCGTCGGGAGGTGGCCGATCGCAACGTAACTTGCGACATCCGAAGCCGCGTAGTTGCCTCCCGGGGCACCTCCGACGGCGACACCGACCACGGTCAAGACGCTGAATGCGATAGCACCAAATCCCGCAAGGGTCGATCCCTCTCCGATCTTCGACATCTGAACGTTCCTCCATTGACCGAAATTTCCGCGAGCGACCTCAGGTTCGGCGCCGCGGCCCGCGGCCACCAGCCGGGCGGCACCCGATCTGCTGGGAGCCCAGCCTCCGGCTGGGAGGAGGTGTAGGCACCCACCCAGGACGGGTAATCGCCACCTTTCCGGCTCGCCGGCGAAGTGGGAGACTGCGGGAATGCCGCTCTCCGTCGTGCTGGCCGAGGACAGCTACCTGATGCGAGAGGGCGTCAGCCGGCTGATCGAGACCGATGGGGACATCACCCTGGTGGCGACAGGCCACGACCTCGAATCACTGCGCGAAGCGGTCAACGCGCACTCGCCCGATGTGGTCGTGACCGACATTCGCATGCCTCCCACCAACACCGACGAGGGCATCCAGGCGGCCGAGGCATTTCGCGATTCAAACCCCGACCTCGGTGTCGTCGTGCTCAGCCAGTACGACGAGCCCGAGTACGCGCTCAAGCTGCTTTCGCGCGGAGCGTCCGGGCGAGCGTACCTGCTCAAAGACCGCCTCTTCGACGCCGGCGATCTTCTCCATGCGATTCGCGAGGTGGCCGCTGGAAGGTCGGTGATCGATCCGCAGGTGGTGGAAGGCCTGGTGGAATCCCGCAACCGGTTTGCCATTTCGCCACTGCGCGAGCTCAGCCCGCGGGAGTTGGATGTGCTGCGGCAGATGGCGCAGGGCAAGAACAACGAAGCGATCGCCGAGGCGCTGTTCATCTCGGTGCGTGTCGTCGAGAAGCACATCAACGCCATCTTCTCGAAGCTCAGCCTCGGCGAGGAGGCCGACCTCCACAGGCGTGTCAAAGCTGTCCTCATCTACCTCTCAAATGGAACGGGCCCACGGTGAAAACGCGACGCTCGGCGATCGTCGCCTGGTCTGCGGTCGGACTCGCCATCGGCTCCTGGGTGTCCGGCCTCTGGCTCGCGTACTCGGGCCCTGCAGGCGCGCCGCCGATACCGCTCGACGGCCTTCTCTGGGCTGCTCCCTACGTCGTGCTTGCCGCCCTCGGCGGCTTGATCACAGTGCGAAAGCCCGACAACCGGATCGGCTGGCTGCTGCTTGGTGTGAGCCTGCTTCAGGGGATCGGCATCCTCGGCACCAGCGTGGTTCGCTATCTGTACGCGGCGAACCCAAGCACAGGCTGGGCCGGCTGGCTCGAGCTGGCGACCAGCTCCGTGTCAACCGTCGGTTATGGGCTGCTGCTGTTCGTCGTGCTCACCTTTCCAGACGGGAGGCTGTTGTCACCCCGCTGGCGATGGCTAGCGGGACTCGTCGCCGTCTTCCTGGCCGTTTCGGTCGCCGACCTGGCGGTCAGTCCGGTGCCATCGCTGCCCATCGGCCTGCCGGTAAGCCCTCTCGCCAACCCCGCCCTGGCGCGGCTGCTGGGCCCAGCGACTTCCGAGCCGGTCCTCGGGCTCCTTTTTCTTGCGGCCGCGAGCTCGCTGCTGATGCGCTACAGGGCGGGCGGCAAGGTCGTGAGGCAACAGATCAAATGGTTCGGGCTCGGCGTGGCGGTGCTCGTGATCTGCTCGGTTGCGAACGGGCTTGGCCGGACGCTGAGCGGCAACGTACCGCCCACGTCGATTTGGGCCTTCATCGGCACCGTCATCCAGACCGTGGGATTGATGGCGGTGCTCGCCGCGATCGGCATCGCCATCCTGCGCCACCGCCTCTTCGACATCGACCTGATCATCAGCCGTGCCCTGACCTATGGCGCCCTGGCGCTGCTCGCAACCGCCACCTACATCGCTCTGGTGGTGGGCGCAGGAACGCTGATCGGCCGGACCGCCGGCACCAGCCTCGTCCTATCGATCGTGGCCACCGCATTCGTAGCCGTGGCGTTTCAACCACTCCGGCAGTGGCTGGATGCGGCGGCCAATCGCCTGGTGTATGGACGAAGGCAGGCTCCATACGAGTCGCTGACGGGCTTCACCCGCCGCCTGGCCGGCGCCTACTCGGTCGACGAGGTGCTGCCGCGCATGGTGGAGGTGATCGCGGAAGGGCTGCGGTGCCGCGCGGCAGCCGCGATGTTGAACGACGGCTCAGCGCAGGCTGCTGCCCGGTGGCCGCCCGGTGCCCAGCTGCCGGTCGATCCGCCCAGCCAGATCGTGGAGGTCATGCACCAGGGGGAGAAGCATGGGTCGCTGGCTGTGTGGACTCACGCCGGCGAGGCGCTGAACAAAAACGAGGAGAGTGTCTTGTCCGACCTTGCCCTTCAGGCCGGTCTGGTCCTCCACAACGCGCGGCTCAGCGCCGAGCTAGAGCGGCGACTCGAGGAGCTGCGCGCCTCTCGTTTGCGACTCGTGAGCGCGCAGGATCACGAACGCCGCAGGCTCGAGCGCGACCTGCATGACGGCGCGCAACACGACCTGGTCGCCCTCCGCATGAAGCTGGGGCTGGCCGAGGGCGTGGCTCGTACCTCCAGCTCGCAGCTGGCGACGGTGCTAGCGGAGCTGCGCGACGACACGGCGGCGACGCTGGAGAACATCCGGCGCTTGTCTCGAGGTCTGTACCCACCACTGTTGGAGTCTCAGGGCCTGGCGGCGGCGCTGACCGCGCACGCTCGCCGCCTGCCAATCCCCGCGCACGTGCGCGCCTGCGAGCGGCGATTCACCCATGACGTCGAGACAGCCGTCTACTTTTGCTGCGTCGAGGCGCTTCAAAACGCTGCCAAGCACGCCTGCGCCCACCAGGCGTGGATCTCGATCGACGAAGTCGACGGTCACCTGCGCTTTGAGATTGGGGACGACGGCCAGGGCTTCGACCTCGCCATCTCCAACGCAGGATCGGGGCTCCAGAACATCCGGGACCGAGTTGATGCGCTGGAGGGAACGTTCGCGATTCACAGCGGGCCGGACGGCACTCGCCTTGAGGGCTCCGTTCCCCTATCGACTTGATCGAACGAGAAAGGGCGACCACGTGGCCGCCACTCTCAACAATGCGTCCTTGAAGTCAGTGGCCGTGTGTCGTGTCTTCCATCTGGTGCCGTAGCAGCTGGTTCCGCTCTTGAGCATCGGGACCCAAGGTGCTGGTCACGGACTGACCGGTACCCGTCCCACGGTGAGACCCAGTGCCGGCGGCCAGCACTGACCAGGCGGTGACTGCCAGCGCGAGGAGAGAAAGGATCGCGATGACCAACACTACGGGTCGACTCGGGACGCTTCGCAGGTTCTGTCGAATCTCCAACTCTTTGGCCTCCTATCAGGCATGTCACCGGGTTCATCACCGGTCGATGCCTCGACGCTAGGGGGACATTCCTGGCGCGAACAGCGGGCAAAGGACCCGTTCAGGTACCTGGTTGTGGTACCCGTTTTTGGAGTTCAATACCCGTGCAATCTGCGCCAGCCCTGTTGAAACGCCCCCGGTTCGGCTCAGCCGCCGCGAACACGAGATCGCCGCCCTGGTGGTGGAAGGCTTGACCAATCGCGAGATCGCGACACGTCTTTTCATATCCGAGCGAACTGTCGACGGCCACCTCGAGCACGTGCGCGAAAAGTTGGGCGTCAATACGAGGGCACAAATCGCGGCCTGGATCGTCCGCCAGGATGCCGAACCAGGGCCCACAATCTCCACCCCGATCGCCCGTCCAGAACCACGCCGAAGACTTGTAGTGCACCCCCGGCTATGGATAGCGACGGCCCTGCTGCTCGCGGTGCTCGCAGCCGCCGTCGGAGTGCTGCGCCTCACCGCGCCGCCCGAGCCAATCATCGAAACGTTCGCTGGCACCACGTGCGCCCAGGCCAATTACCCTGGCGGCTGCCTCGGCGGGGACGGCGGTTTCGCGATAAATGCCCAGCTGGCGCGACCGAGCAGCATCGCTATCGATGCGAATGGTTTTGTCTACTTCGCAGACTTCGGCAACAACAGGGTGCGTCGCGTAACCGCCGGAACGATCAGGACGGTTGCAGGCGGCGGGTCAGATCCGCTGGTTGACGGCGCCGCCATTGCCACCTCTGTGAAGCTCGGTAACACCAGCAGCGTTGCAGTTGACAGCCACAACCAGCTTTATGTGCTGACGAGCGTGAACCAGAGCCTGGAAGTCTGGATGGTGAAGCCTGATGGCTTCATGACGCGGGTAGTCCAACTGGGTCGGGCGCTTGGGGCTGAGCGGCGTTCAAGCCTGCCCCTCGGCGGCCTCGCCGTATCGAGAGATGGAACCCTGTACATCGCGGATCGCGCGGGTAATCGAGTCTGGAAATTCGCCAATGAAAAGCTTTCGCCTTATGTGGGGACCGCCGAGCTCGGCAAATCGGGAGACGGAGGCGCCGCCCAAGGCGCCAGGTTGGCCTGGCCGATCGGGCTGGCCCTCGACACACAGAACAACTTGTATATCTCCGACACCCGGAACAACCGCATCCGCAAAGTGGACGCCAGGTCCGAGATCATCACCACGTTCGCCGGCAGCGGGCAATTTGAGGGCAACACGGGAGATGGGGGGCCCGCAGACCATGCGCTTCTCAGCTTTCCGTTCGGAGTTGCGGTCGGCGCCGACGGCTCAGTCGTCATAGCGGATACCGGCAACCACCGGCTGCGCAGAGTCGTCGCAGGCACGATCTATCCCCTAGCCGGAACAGGATCATGGGGCTTCGGCGGCGACTCTGGCCACGCTCTCCAGGCACAGCTCAGCGGTCCCGAAGCTGTTGCCTTTGATGCCAAGGGAAATCTGTTCATCGCCGACACCGAGAACCAGCGCGTCCGTAAAGTGCCGCGACTGGCGCCCCCAGGATGATCAGGGCGCTCGCGCCTCTTGTACTCCTGGGCCTGGTTGCCACTGGTTGCACTCCCGGCGGGAATGCAAGCACCGCCCCTGACCAGATCATCATCGCCAGCGATCTACCCGTCTCGGGTTTTGAGGCAGGTGCCCGCCCGATGGAGGAGGCCATAGAGTTCGCGATTCACGAGCAGGGCAGCATCGGTGGATTCAAGCTCGGGTACTGGTCGCTCGACAACTCGCTCGCCGCAAACGCAAACGCGGTTCGGGCTGTCGGGAATGTGGAGCGAATGATCGCCGAACGGCGGGTGCTCGGAATGGTTGGACCCTACACGTCCGGGGTCGCAATCCAGGCGATCCAGGTAGCCAACCCGTCAGACCTCGTGATGGTGAGCCCCACGGTTACAGACTTCTGTCTGACTCGAGCGGCTTCGCACTGTGACCCGATGCCCTTCTGCACCGGGCACGCAGGCTGCGCTGTCAACCTTTTCCGTATCACCCCACCGGACCCAATCCAGGGCATGGCGATGGCCCGCTACGCGGCCGCAAACCTCAACGTGAAACGTGTGGCGGCTGTCAACGAATTGGGTGCCGACGGAAATCAGTACATCAAGGAATTTGCAGCCGAGCTGACCAGCGCCGGCGGCGAGTTGGTGTTTCAGGATGACTTCGAAGCTGGGACCACCGACTTCACGGGATTTCTGAACACTGCAAAGAACAAGGGTGCCCAGGCTATCTACGTAGTCGGCTACGGAAACGACCGTATCTGTTCGGTCCGGGCCCAGATGAACACCCTGTTGCCTGAGGCGTACTTTCTCGCAACCGACGCTGTGATGGACGAGCCAAGCCCGTGCATCAAAGACGCCGTCGATCCAGTCCGGATGCTGACCACACACGCAGATGTCGATCCGACCGCCAGCCCGGATTCGTCAGTCAAGGCTCACGTCGACGCCTATCTGAAGGCACACCCGAAAGCGTCGGATGTCTCGGGTTACACGTTCGCGGCTTACGACTGCGCCCGCATCCTGATTGACGCGATCGCGCGCGCAATCCAGAGCAACCACGGCGCAATTCCCACCCGGGCGCAGGTCGTGGCCGCGGTCGCCCAGACGCATGAATTCAAGGGAGTAACCGGCACCTACTCATTCGACGCCAACGGCGACGCGCAATTTCCAATGATGTCGATCATGGAAGTCCGCGACGGCAAATGGGTCTACTTGCAAAAGATCGACGCCAGCTCCAGTTAGTTGTAGGCCGCGTAAATTCAGGGCGCGCACCCGACTTGGCCCAAGGAGACGAGATGCTAAGCGATCATCCGATCGACGTCGTTCTGCTGGCCCCGGACCTCGAGGCAGTGAAGGATTTCTACGTCAAAAAGATCGGCCTGGAGGTGGTGGAGGACAATCCCTTCACCCTCACGTTGAAATGCGGCGGCGACTCGCGGCTGGTCGTGAGCAATAGCTCCGTCGGAACGAACGACGAGCAGACCCAGGCATCGTGGCGAGTCAAGGACCTCGCGGCTGAGCTGGCCGAGCTTCGCTCGCGAGGCGTGAAGATCGAGGAATACGACCTGCCTGGCATCAAAACAGTCGACGGAGTCGCGGACATCGGGTTCGCGCTGATGGCCTGGTTCATCGATCCCGCCAAGAATTGCCTCGGCATCATGCAGTTCAAGTAACGCCAGTTGACAGCGACGCTGCGGGGGACGACGGTGACATTGCGGCCGGCCGGCCCGGCTGACATCGCTGAGCTGGCGAGGATTCGGGCCACGCCGGAGGTCGCGCGCTGGTGGCGCGGCGGCGAGGACATGGCGGCGGCGGTCGCCCAGGACCTTGCCGAAGAGGGAACTGAGACGTTTGTCGTCGAGCACGACGGTCGAGTCGCCGGCGCGATTCAGTGGCATGCCGAGGAAGAGCCCGATTACAGACATGCAGGCATCGACATCTATCTCGATCCCGCGTTGTGCGGCCGAGGGCTCGGCACCGATGCGGTCCGCACCCTCGCCCGACACCTCGTCGTTGATCACGGCCATCACCGACTCGTCATCGACCCCGCTGCCAACAACGCCGCCGCGATCCGGTGCTACTCCAAGGTTGGCTTTCGCCCCGTCGGCCTCATGCGCCGCTATGAACGCGGCCTGGACGGCGCCTGGCACGACGGGCTGCTGATGGACCTGCTCGCGGACGAGCTGATCAGCAATCAGTAGGTCCCATCCTCATCGCCGCTTGCGCGCCTAGGCCCCATCCAGAAGAGCTCGGCCTCCAGGCGTTCTTCCTCGGCCGCATCGTCAGGATCCGGGATCTCCCCAACATCGGCGAGCGCAGCCCGCGTAGCCGCTGCAAGCTCTGCTGCTCTGCGTTTATCTCCGTCCTCGAAGGCCACCACCGCGGCATCGAGCAACAGCAATGGTTGAGGGCGTCGTACCCGAGCGCGCGGGCCTCCCGCGCGGCGCGGATGAAGAGCTGGCGCGCGAGGTCGCCGTGACCGTCGTGCAGCTTCACGTAAGCGAGGTTGCGATGCTCGACCGCGAACATGGTCGCGCCTGAGCGGAACGCGGCGATCGCATCCTCGTAGAGCCCCATAAGATCCGCCTCAGCCCAGACCCGCCAGCACCTCGCGCGTCTCCTCGACACCGGTCCGCCAGACACGCATCAACTCTTCCTCGGACCTCTCCCAGTGTCCGCCAAACGAGCCGTCGCCGAGCGCCGCGCGTACGGCAACAGGGTCCTCGAAAATACGCGGCGTCGGCGGCTTCTTTCCCGCCGGCAGCACCACCCCCGGGAGACGAGTCCAGGGGAAGTTCTCCGTCCACGACGCGTGCGAGGCGTCCGGATCGATCTCCTTCACCACCGCGTACGTCTTCGGGGCTTTCCACCAGTCGTGCACGACGACCTTGTCACTGGCCAGCGCCTCCACCGGGGCGTTGCCGCCATGTCCGTTCAGCAGCAGGAACCCTTTGAAACCCTGGCCACGCAATGACTCGAGGAGCTCGCCGACGAACGACAGGTAGGTCTCCAGGCGCACGCTCGGGCTGCCGGGAAACGCGGCGAAATATGGCGTCAATCCATAAGCGAGAGCGGGAAGAACCGGCACGCCCAGCGGCTCAGCGGCCTCGACCGCGATGCGCTCAGCGAGGATTGAATCTGTCGCAAGAGAGAGGTAGGCGTGCTGCTCGGTGGATCCAAGCGGGAGCACGATACGGTCATCGCGCTGCAGGTAGGCCTCGAGCTGCATCCAGTTGAGGTCAGCGACCCTCACGTCGAAGAGGATAGGAGCCGATCGTCCTCCAGGCGCCGTCGCATAATCCCAGTGGTGGCTACGGCGCTCTCCCTCACGCACCTCGGTTCGCTCATGCGCGGCGTGCGGAGCGTTGACGAGGTCGGGGCTGATGAGCGGGCCGCCTCGCTCGCGAAGCGCTCGATCAAGAAGGCGTCCAAGCTCTGGGCGCTCGACCTGGCGGTCCGCTGCATGGACCTGACGACGCTCGAGGGCTCGGACACGCCGGGCAAGGTGACGGCGCTCTGCGCCAAGGCGATCCGGCCGAAACCTGGCGATTCGACTATCCCCTCGGTCGCCGCGATCTGCGTCTACCCGGCCCGCGTCGCCGACGCCGTCGCTCACCTGCGTGGAAGCGACGTGAAGGTCGCGTCCGTGGCCACCGCCTTTCCATCCGGCCAGAGCTTCACCTCGATCAAGGTCGCCGAGACCGAAGAGGCCGTCCGCGCCGGCGCGCACGAGATCGACATGGTCATCGACCGCGGTGCTTTTCTGGCGGGCGATTACCAGCGCGTGTACGACGAGATCGTCGCCATCAAAGAGGCGTGCGGGAGCGCACATCTGAAGGTCATCCTCGAGACCGGCGAGCTGGGAACCTACGATGCGGTGCGACGCGCAAGCATTCTGGCGATGGCCGCCGGCGCCGACTTCATCAAGACCTCGACCGGCAAGGTGCAGCCCGCCGCAACGCTGCCCGTGAGCCTGGTGATGATGGAGGCGATCCGCGATTTCGTCCGCGAGACCGGACGCCCCGTTGGCTTCAAAGCGGCGGGCGGCATCCGCACCTCCAAGCAGGCCATCGCTTACCTCGTCGTGCTTTATGAAACACTCGGAGCCGACTGGATGACCCCCGAACGCTTCCGCCTGGGTGCATCCACGCTGCTGAACGACGTGCTCATGCAGATCGACAAGGAGCGCACCGGCGTGTACCAGTCCCCCGACTATTTCACGATCGACTGATGGCGATTACAAAGAAGCAGTCGGCTGAGCTTGCCAAGCAGGTCTTCGAGTACGCCCCCGCACCCGAGGCGATCGACCACGTCCGCATCCAGCCCCGCTACGGCCTGTTCATCGGCGGCCGCATGGTCGAGCCACACAGTAAGAAGCACTTCCCTACGATCAATCCGGCAACCGAGAAGAAGCTCGCCGAGGTTTCAGAGGCGGACGAGGTCGACGTCGATCGCGCCGTCAAGGCCGCCGCGCGTGCCTTCGATTCGTGGTCCCGCCTGGCGCCTTCGCGGCGCGCCCGCTACCTCTTCCGCATCTCGCGCCTGCTCCAGGAGCGCGCGAGAGAGCTCGCGATCGTCGAGACGATGGATGGCGGGAAACCGATCAAGGAATCGCGCGACGTCGACATCCCGCTCAGCGCGGCTCACTTCTTCTACTACGCCGGCTGGGCGGACAAGCTCGAATGGGCATTCCCCAATCGCAAGCCGCGACCGCTCGGGGTCGCAGGCCAGGTCATCCCATGGAACTTCCCGCTGTTGATGCTCGCGTGGAAGATCGCGCCGGCGCTGGCCGCCGGCAACACTGTCGTGTTGAAGCCAGCGGAGACGACGCCACTGTCGGCGATGTTGTTCGCCGAGATCTGCATGCAGGCGGAGCTTCCTCCCGGGGTCATCAACATCCTCACCGGCGCAGGCAAGACCGGCTCGCTGGTCGTCACACACCCGGGCGTTAAAAAGGTTGCGTTCACCGGCTCGACAGAGGTTGGGAAGCTGATCCAGCGCGCGCTCGCCGGAAGCGGCAAGAAGCTCACGCTCGAGCTCGGCGGCAAGGCGGCCAACATCGTCTTCGAGGACGCGCCGCTCGACCAGGCGGTCGAAGGAATCGTCAATGGGATCTACTTCAACCAGGGTCATGTTTGCTGCGCCGGGAGCCGCCTCCTGGTCCAGGAGTCGATCGCAGAACCATTGATGGAGAAGCTCAAGCGCCGTCTGTCTACGCTCAGGCTCGGCGACCCGCTAGACAAGAACACCGACATCGGCGCCATCAACTCGCGTGCCCAGCTCGAAAAGATCCAGGGGCTCGTCGAGTCCGGCGTGGAAGAGGGCGCGGAGCTCTACCAGCCGGAATGCCGGATTCCGGAGAAGGGCTTCTGGTTCCCGCCGACCTTGTTCACCAACGTGTCGCAGTCGTACCGCATCGCCCGCGAGGAGATCTTCGGGCCTGTCCTTTCCGTCCTCACGTTCCGGACGCCCGCCGAAGCGGTGGAGAAAGCGAACAACACGCCATACGGCCTGTCGGCGGGCGTGTGGACTGACAAGGGATCGCGCATCCTCTGGATGGCAGAGCGGCTTCGCGCCGGCGTGGTGTGGGCGAACACCTTCAATCGCTTCGATCCAACCTCACCATTCGGCGGCTACAAGGAATCGGGTTACGGCCGTGAGGGCGGCATCCACGGCCTCGCGGCGTACCTGGACTTGAACTGATGGAAGTCCGCAAGACCTACAAGCTCTATGTCAACGGTGAGTTCGTGCGCTCCGAGTCCGGGCGCGCCTACCGGCCAGACGGCAACGTCAACGTCCCACGCGGTTCACGCAAGGACCTCCGCGACGCGGTGCGTGCCGCGCGCACTGTCTTCCCGAGCTGGGCCGCACGCACAGCAATGAATCGCGGCCAGATTCTTTATCGCGCCGCGGAGATGCTGGACAGCAGGGGCGCGCAGTTTGCCGAGCTCCTGGGCGGCGGTGCGAAGGCTCGTCGCGAGCTCGACCAGGGAGTGGAAGCGCTGGTCTGGTACGCCGGTTGGACGGACAAGCTGCCGCAGGTGGCCGGCACGGTCAACCCGGTCGCCGGGCCCTACTTCAACTTCACGTTCCCAGAGCCAACGGGAGTGGTCGGGATCGTGGCGCCTGAGGAACCATCGCTCGCCGGCTTGGTGCGTCGCCTCGCGCCAGCTTTGTGCGGCGGCAACGTGGTGGTCGCGCTCGCGCCCGAGTCGCGCCCGCTGCCGGCGCTCACGCTTGCCGAGGTGTTCGCGACCAGCGACTTTCCGGCCGGCGTCGTCAACGTGCTGAGCGGCCAGCGGCGCGAGCTGTTGCCATGGCTCGCCGCCCACATGGATGTCAACGCGATCGACGTGGCCGGCTGCACCCCTGAGGAGATCAAGTCGGTCGAGGCCGCCGCGTCCGACAACGTCAAACGTGTGATAAAAGTCGCATCCGACGAAGCCAGTCCCTACCTGATCACGGCTTTCATGGAGATGAAGACGGTGTGGCATCCGATCGGGGTTTAGAGTTGCACCCGGCGGGGTCTAAACTGGAGAGCAGATGCCTGAGGTGGACGTGCTGACCAAGCCGATCCCGGTCAGAGCCGGTAACAGCAAGGACTCGGGATCAAGCGCGGACAAGCCCGGCGCGGGCAAGCCGCTGATCAGCTCGACACGCATCGCACGGCGCGTCCACCAGCTTGGACGCCAGATCTCACAGACATACGCCGACATCGACACGCCGCTGGTCATCGTCGTGATCCTCAAGGGCGCAACCGTCTTCGCATCCGACCTTTTGCGCAGCCTGAGCATCCCGGCCGAGCTCGAGTTCGTGCGTGCATCGAGCTACCACGGCGGCACGTCAAGCAGCGGCCGCCTCCAGCTGGCACATATGGTCGACGGACCGCTGGTCGGCCGCCATGTCCTGCTGGTCGAGGATATCGTCGACTCCGGCATCACGGTCAACACCATCGCCAAGCGCATCCGCCGCCTGGGCCCGGCGTCGCTGCGCATCGCCGCCCTTCTCGATCGACCGGCCCGACGTGTGGTCGAGGTCAAGATCGACTTCTGCGGCTTCGTCATTCCGGATCGCTTCGTCATCGGTTACGGCCTCGACTACGCGGGCCTGTACCGCGAGCTCCCCCACATCTATTCACTGACGTAGAACACGGCCGCTTCGCCGTACTTCGCGTGGCGCAAGGCTGAGCTCCACTGCCATCTCGATGGCGCGGTGCGCCCGTCCACCGCCGACGAGCTCGCGCGAGAGCTCGATCTCGATCTGCCCCGGCCGCTAAATATGGTGGCGCCCGACGACTGCCCCTCGCAAGCGGCCTACATCGCGTACTTCGACGACGCGATCGCGGTCCTTCAGACAGAGTCGGCGCTCGAGCGTGCGGCGCTCGAGCTGGGAATCGACTCGGACGCCGAGAACATCGACTACCTCGAGGTGCGATGGGCGCCCATGCTGCATCTGCGCCGAGGTCTCACCGTCTCGCAGGTGATTACTGCTGTGCTTACCGGCCTCGCGGACGCTCCCCTGCGGGCCGTCGCAATCGTTTGCGCCATGCGGCACCACACGCCAGAAGACAATGTCGCGCTCGCGCGCGAGGCCGGGCGCTTTGCGGGGCGCGGCGTGGTGGGCTTCGACCTGGCCGGCGATGAGGTGCGCTACCCGGCGACCCCGCAGCGTCCAGCGTTCGAGGCGGCGCGCGCCGCGGGCCTGAGACTCACCTGCCACGCCGGCGAGGCCGGCGACCCCTCAAGCGTTGAAGAAGCGCTCGACCTCGGCGTGGAACGGATCGCGCACGGTGTGATCGGCGCCCGCGAACCGCGCATCGTCGAGCGCGTGAGGTCGGAAGGCATCGTGCTGGACCTTTGCCCAACCGCGAACTGGAAGTGCAAGGCGGTGGAAACGCTCGCCGATCACCCGCTGCCGCGCCTGGTGCGGGCAGGGCTGCGATGCACGATCAGCACCGACTCGCGCACGGTCGCGGCCACAACGCTGAGCCACGAGTTCGAGCTTGCCTCGGCGATGGGCATGACGGACGAGGAGCTGAAGCGCTGCAACGCCGTCGCCTACGAGGCTAAATTCGGCTAGGAGCCAGTTCCAAATAGGCGATCACCAAAGTCGCCGAGACCGGGCACGATGAACGCGCGGTCATTCAATCCTTCGTCCAGGGCAGCCGTGTAGATCACCACCTCAGGGTGGCGCTCCTCGAGCACCTTCACACCTTCCGGGGCGGCGACGACGCAGATCATGCGAGTGTCACGCCCGCCGGCTTCTTTGATGAGGTCCAGGGCTCGCGCTGCCGACCCGCCGGTCGCAAGCATCGGATCCAGCAGCAGCGGCACCTTGCCGGCCATCTTGGGCAGCTTCTGGTAGTAGATGCGCGCAATTGCCGTCTCCTCGTCACGCTCGAGTCCGATGTAGCCGACGCTCACGCGAGGCAGCAGCTCGAGGACCGGGCCGAGGATGCCGAGGCCCGAGCGGAGGACCGGGATGGCGACCACCTCGCGATCCATCGAGATGGCGGCGGCCTCGGTCAGCGGTGTCTGGACTCTTCCGTGCTTTACGGGCAGATCTGCTGTGGCCTCGTACAGCAACAGGGTGATGATCTTGCGGGCCAGCACCCGGAACTCCTCCGGCGAGGTTGAGCTATCACGCAATCCGCGCAGGCTGTCGCCGACGAGGGGGTGGCTACTTACCTTCAGCGGCACGGTCGTGCTCGATCAGGCGCCGGACGGTGTCCACCGCGACCTTCAGCATCCGGTCCATGTACGACGGGTCGACGTGTTGAATCTCACCGGCGCCGAGCTCGTCGACGCAGAGGTTGATCGTGCCGGCGCGCAGCTTCCGCAGGCGCGCCACGACGAACAGCGTCGAGGTTTCCATGTCGTTGCTCAGCACGCCCGCCCGCGACCACATCTCGAGCTCGTCGCGCAGATGAAGTCGCGGCATGCGGTCGGGCATGATGTCCGAATACAGGGCGTCCACGCTGCGGATGAGTCCGATGTGATAGGGCGCGCCCGAGGCCTTGGCCGCATCGACCAGCGCGTTGACCACATCCAGCGAGGCGACCGCCGGGTATTCGGTTGGCACGTACCCGTTCGGAGTGCCCTCGCTGCGCACCGATCCGATCGCTATCACGAGGTCGCCCATCTTGATCTCGGGCTGCGCCGCGCCGCATGTCCCGACGCGAAGGAACGTGTGAACTCCCAGCTCGCTGAGCTCTTCGACGGCGATCGCGACCGAAGGGCCGCCCATGCCTGACGAGATGGCCGAGACGGGAACACCGCCCAGCGAGCCCGTGAACGTGCGGTACTCCCGGTTGAAGGCGACCTCGCGCGCGTCATCGAGGTACCTGGCGATCATCGGCGTGCGCCCCGGATCGCCCGGGAAAAGCACGTACTCGCCCACCTCGCCCCTGGCGAGCCCGACGTGGTACTTCTTCTCGCCTGTCGCCGCCACCGCCCGAAAGTCTATCGAGCCTTAAGCCCTATTTCTTGGTCACGCCGTCCTTGTCGACCCGAGCTAGGACATGCGGCGGTCGCTGCACCTCGTGCTCGCTCAGCCGCCACGCCTTCTGTAGGCGAGGCATGACGGAGCGCGCGAGCTCCTCAGAGCGTGCATGGACAGTAGCGAGGGGATCGCCCGCCCGCACCCGGGCGCCCACCGGCGCCTCGATCACGATGCCCGCCGCGGGGTCGACCCGATCCTCCTTCTTCTTGCGGCCGACGCCCAGCTCCAGCCCAACCATGCCAACCTCCAGGGCGTCGATCGACTCAATGTAGCCATCACCAGGCGAAGCCACCGGCAGCTGGACCGGCGCCACCGGCAGGCCCGCCTCCAGCCGACCGCCCTGCGCGCTGAGCATGCTCTGGAACGTCTTCAGTCCGTCTCCCGAGCGAAGGGCTTCGTCGGGGTCCGAATCGACCTCGGCCAACCAGCACATCTCGCGTGCGACGACGAGCGAGACCTGCACCAGCTCCTCGTCCCCCTTGCCGGCCAGCGCCTCCAGCGCCTCCTGCACCTCGAGCGCGTTGCCGACCGAGCGGCCGAGGGGATTGTCCATCGCCGTGATGAGGGCCACGGTCCGACGCCCGGCGCCCTCGCCGAGCTGAACCATCTCTGTGGCCAGGTCCACGGCTGACGCCACATCCGGCATGAACGCCCCCCGTCCGAACTTGACATCCAGCACGATCGCGTCCGCACCGGCCGCGATCTTCTTGGACATCACGCTCGAGGCGATGAGCGGAATTGACGGGACGGTCGCGGTCACGTCGCGCAGCGCGTAGAGCACCTTGTCGGCCGGCACCATGTGCGGCGATTGGGCGGCGACGGCGATGCCGATCTCGTGAACCTGGCGGATGAACCGCTCGGGCTCGAGGTCGACGGTTAGCCCGGGCACCGACTCGAGCTTGTCCAGCGTCCCGCCGGTGTGGGCGAGAGCGCGTCCGCTCAGCTTGGGCACCTTGACACCGCAAGCGGCAGCAAGAGGCGGGCCAATCAGCGTGACCTTGTCGCCGACTCCGCCAGTTGAATGCTTGTCGACCTTGATGCCCTCAATGCTGCTCAGGTCGAGCACGTCGCCGCTGGCGACCATCGCACGCGTCAACGCAAGGGTTTCTGCACGGGTCATGCCACGGATGCAGACCGCCATCAGCCACGCCGCCATCTGGTAGTCAGGGATCTCCCCGCGCAGGTACCCCGACAGCAGAAATTCGATCTCCTCAGGGGGGTGCTCACCACCGTCGCGCTTGCGGCCGATGACCTCGAGCGCCTGCATCCCCGCTAAGTTACATTCAAACCGGAGGAGGACTACAATCGCGCGATCCGGAAGCGATGACTTCTCCGGCGGTCGGTAAGTTTGTGAAGGGGGTGGACGCATGAGTCTTTCGCGATTTCGGTTAGTGGCCATGGCAGGAGTGGCACTCATGCTGCTGGCCGCCTGCGGCAGCAGTACGTCGACACCTCCCGCCAAGACCTTCAAGATCGGCCTGGTCACCGACACCGGTGGCCTGAACGACAAGAGCTTCAACCACCTTGCCGACGTCGGGCTGGAGAAGGCCAAGACCGACTTCCACATCCAGGGTGACGTCGTCGAATCCCACAGCGGCGACGACTACGTGCCCAACCTGACCAACTTCGCCTCCAAGAACTACGACCTGGTGATCGGCGTGGGCTTCCTCATGGCGACAGCAGTCGGCACCGTGTCCGGTCAGTTCCCCAACATCCACTTCGCGATCATCGACGGCGCGGGCACCGACGCCAGCGGCAAAGACCTCAAGCACCCCAACGTCCAGTCGCTGTTCTTCAGCGAGCAGGACGCCGGAGCGATGGTCGGTGTGGTCGCGGGGATGCTCGAGAAGCAGGGCAAGGCCAAGAAGAACCAGCACGTGATCAGCGCGGTCGGTGGGATCAGCATCCCGCCGGTCAACCACTACATTGCGGGCTACAAGTGGGCCGCGACCATGGAGGACCCCTCGCTTAAGGTCCTGGTCGGCTACTCCAACGACTTCAACGACCCGGCCAAGTGCAAGAACGTCGCCAACAGCCAGATCTCGGCGAAGTCAGACATCGTGTTCCAGGTCGCCGGCGGATGTGGGCTCGGTGCGCTGCAGGCGGCGGGCCAGGCCGGGGTATACAGCATCGGCGTCGACGCCGACCAGAAAGACGCTGACCCATCGGTGATCCTGAGCGCCCTCAAGAAGGTGGACGTGGCCACGTACACCGCGATCAAGGGCATCGTCGACGGCAAGTTCGCGGCCGGAGCGTTGACCTTCAACATCGCAAACGATGGCGCCGGCTATGCGATAGATAACTTCCAGCTTCCGGCCGACATCCAGACCGAGGTCGACAGCGTAAAGGCCAAGATCAAGGCGGGCACGCTGACGCCGCCCGCTGACATTCCAGCGTAAGGAGTGACCGAAGGGCGGGCGCGACTGTTCGCGCCCGCCTTTCTTTTTGACAGCGGCCGCTTGATCTTGTAAGGAAAGCCAGTGGCAGCATCACCGGCCACGGTCGGCAGCGGACGGGGACCACGCTTACCGGACGCCCTGCGTCGGATGGCGGGTGGGTTCGCGGTCCCGCTCGGATCGGTCGTGTTCGCCTTCATCGTCGGCGGCCTCATCGTCGCCGTCACCGGCGGCAACCCGCTCACGGCCTACCAGGGTCTTCTCTGCGGCGGGCTCGGCATCACCTGCGCGAACGGCGAGAACCCGGCCCTTCAGATCTCGACGACGATCGTTTTCTTCACGCCACTGCTCATGACCGGCGTCGCGGTCGCCCTTCCGTTCCGGGCCGGTTTGTTCAACATCGGCGCCGAAGGTCAGCTGCTCGCGGGCTCGGTCGCATGCACCGTGATCGGAGTCAAGTTCAGCAGCCTGCCGGCGCCCATCCTCCTTCCGATGGTCCTGATCGGCGGGACTCTGGCCGGCGCCCTGTGGGCTGGCATCGCCGGCGTCCTCAAAGCCACCGTCGGCGCGCACGAGGTGGTGACCACGATAATGCTCAACTACGTTGCGCAGTGGTTGGTCCGCTTCCTCATCATCGGCGGCCCGCTGCAGCTGCCCCACGGCTTTTCCGTCTCCCCACCCATTGGAGCCGGCGCCCGCCTTCCCACGTTCCTGCCCAGCGGTGACAACAGCCTCATAGTCTTCGGCCTGCCGGCCGGCGTCTATCGGGTGCATACCGGGCTTCTGATCGCACTCGTCGCGTTGGCAGTGTTCGCCTTCGTCTTGTGGCGTACGTCACTTGGGTACGAGATCCGGGCCGTCGGCCAGAGCCAGCCCGCCGCCCGCTATGCCGGCATCAAAGTGCCTCGCACCGTGATCGTGACCATGCTCATCGCCGGCGCGTTCTCCGGGCTCGCCGGAGCGATCCAGATCGCCGGCGTCGACCACAGCCTGTCCGACAAATACTTCAACGACACGACCGGCTTTGACGCCATCGCCGTGGCTCTCCTTGGCCTGGGCAGCGCGGTTGGAATCCTCCTCGCGTCGATCTTGTTCGGAGCCCTCCACGCGGGTGGCTCGGTGATGCAGGCAGACGCCGGAATATCCAGCAGTCTCGTGCAGGTGGTGCAGGCCCTGATCCTGTTCAGCATCGCGGCCAACTTCCTGCGCCTGCTGCGGTTCCCCAACTTAGGCAGGAGGCGGCCCGCGAACCCCCCACCCGGCGAGGGCGCGAAGGTCACATGAATTTCCTATCGGACATCGGGCACCTGCTGCTGACCGCAGACCTGTGGCGGGCAACGCTAGAGGCCGCCACTTTGCTGCTCCTCCCGGCGCTTGGCGGCGTCATCTCGGAGCGAAGCGGTGTGGTCAACATCGCGATGGAAGGCATGATGTTGACCGGGGCCTTCTTCACAGTCGTCGCCGACCTCGCCTGGCACAACCCGTGGCTCGCGGCACTGGTAGGCATCGTCGCAGGTGGCCTCATGGCGCTCATCCACGCGGTGGTCTCGATCCGCTTTCGAGCGGACCAGATCGTCAGCGGGATCGCGATCAACATCTTCGCGGCCGGGCTGACGCTCTTCCTGGTCAATCGCATCTATGGGCTGCAGGACATCGGGCACGTGGGCCAGTCGGCGCTGCTGCCCTACATCAACATCCCGCTGCTGGATCAGATCCCCTTCCTGGGCCGGGTCATCTTTCAGCAGAACGTGGTGGTCTACGCGGCTCTGATCCTGCTGGTGGTGGTGCAGGTGGTGCTGTTCCGAACCCGGCTCGGGCTGAGGATCCGCGCCGTCGGCGAACACCCGCAAGCTGCTGACACGGCGGGCATCAACGTTTACGCGATTCGCTACGGAGCGGTGATTACGAGCGGCCTGCTCTCTGGACTCGCGGGGGCGTTCCTGGCCATCGGCATCTCGAACACGTTCGTACCCAACATGACCGACGGCCGCGGGTACATCGCACTGGCGGCGATGATCTTCGGCAAGTGGCGGCCGCTAGGTGCTTTTGTCGCCTGCCTGATCTTCGGACTCGGTCAGGCGATCTACGACAACAATTCGATCATCCACGTGTCGCAGTACTTGCTCAGCATGCTGCCGTACATCCTTACCTTGATCGTCCTCGCCGGCATCGTCGGCAGGAGCATCCCGCCGGCCGCGGATGGCGTTCCGTATTCCCCGGGAACCGAGTGATCACACCGACCCCGGAATCGACCGCAGTCGAGATGCGCGGCATCACAAAGGCGTGGCCTGGCGTGGTCGCCAACGACCACGTCGATTTTTGGGTGCGCGCCGGCGAGATCCACGCCCTAGTAGGCGAGAACGGGGCGGGCAAGAGCACGTTGATGAACATTCTTTACGGGCTCATCCACCCCGACTCCGGCGAGATCCTGATCAACGGCAAGCCGGCGCGCATCGGCGGCCCAAGGGACGCCATCGGCCTTGGCATCGGCATGGTGCACCAGCATTTCATGCTCATCCCGGTCTTCACGGTCGGTGAGAACGTGATGCTCGGCCGCGAGCCTGTGGCGCTCGGTGGCTTTTACGACCACGCGAAAGCGAAAAAGGAGATCGCCGAGCTGACGCGCCGCTACGGACTTGCGCTGGACGCTGATGCCCGCACGGGCGACCTACCGGTCGGCCTCCAGCAGCGGGCCGAGATCGTCAAGGTGCTTTATCGCGGCGCGCACCTGCTCATCCTCGACGAGCCGACGGGCGTCCTGACGCCTCAGGAGACCAAGGAGCTCTTCGTGGTCCTCAGGGGCCTGGTCAAGGAAGGCAAGACGATCATCTTCATCAGCCATAAGCTGCGTGAGGTGCTCGAGATCTCTGACCGAATCACGGTCATGCGACGCGGCAAGGTGGTCGGCCACCTCGTGACCAAAGACACAAACGAGCAGGAGATCGCTACAGCGATGGTCGGCCGCGAGGTCCTGCTGCGCGTGGACAAGAAGCCCGCCGCGCCGGGTGCTGTCACGTTCAAGGTCGAGAACCTGACCGCCAGCTCCGACCGCGGCGTGCCGGCGCTCAAGGGAGTGTCATTCGAGCTGCGTCAGGGCGAGATCCTCGGCATCGCCGGCGTGGAGGGAAACGGACAGAGCGAGCTGGTCGAAGTGCTGGCCGGGACGCGGCGCGCCACCGGCGGGCGCGTGCTACTCGGTGACAAGGACGTCACGACCTACGACGCCCGCACCGAGCGCGACGCCGGCATCGCTTTCATTCCGGAGGACCGTCGGGGAACGGGGCTCGTGCTCAACTATTCGGTCGCCGACAACCTGATCCTCGGGCGTCAGCGCTCGCCGACTTTCTCCTGGCATGAGCTGGTGCTGAGGTTGGTCGCGATCCGGGAGTGGGCCAAGCGACTGGTCAAGGAGTTCGACATCCGCACACCGAGCATCGACACGGCCGCTCGCAACCTGTCGGGTGGCAACCAGCAGAAGATCATCGTCGCGCGAGAAATGGCCAGCCAGCCCAAGGTGCTGCTCGCAGCCCAGCCGACGCGTGGAGTCGACATCGGAGCGATCGAGTTCATACACCGGCGCATCGTGGCCGAGCGCGACGAAGGCACCGCGGTCTTGCTCATCTCGGCCGAGCTGGACGAGGTTCGTTCGTTGTCGGACCGGATCGCGGTCATCTATGAAGGCCGCATCGTGAGCATCGAGCCCGGCGATGCGCCTGAAGAGCGCTTGGGCTTGCTGATGACCGGCGGAGGCGGAGCAGTCCCCTCTCCCGCGCCAGCGGGAGAGGGTTAGGGTGAGGGCCGATCCCTAGAGGGTCGCGAGCAGGCCGCTCAACTCACTGATCTTTTCCAGCCGGTGCCAGCCGGCCTTTGGCAGTGAATCCTCGGGTACGTGCTCGTGGTGCCAGGTCACCTCGTAGGGAATGTGCACCGCGCGAGCCCCAAGTTCGAGAACCGGCACGATGTCGGAGCGCAGAGAGTTGCCGACCATGACGAACTCTTCGGGCTTGATGCCTCGGCGCGTCAGCACCCGTCGATAAGAGCTCGCGTTCTTGTCGCTCAGAATCTCGACGCCCGTGAACAGGTCGGCGAGCCCCGAGCGCGCCAGCTTGCTCTCCTGATCGAAGAGGTCGCCCTTGGTGATCAGAAGAAGGTCGTAGCGGCCCAGCTCATGCAGAGCGTCTTCGACGCCGTCGAGGAGCTCAGTCGGCTCCATCAACATGCGTTTGCCCCAGCCGAGGATCACCTCGAGGTCGGTGGCTGGAATGCGTCCTTCGGTGAGCTCGATCGCAGTCTCGATCATCGAGAGCGTGAATGACTTGACGCCGTAGCCGTACATGCCGAGGTTCCTCATCTCGACCTCGAAAAGATGCGCGTGGACGTCGGCATCGGGGACGTGCCTTTGCAGCAGGTCCCGCAAGTCTCCCTGGGTCACGTGGAAACGGGTTTCGTTGTGCCACAGGGTGTCGTCGCCATCCAGCCCGACGACAGTGATAGGCATGCCCCCGATTATCCGGGCGGCGGAACAAAAGTCTCTGGCTTTTGGGTAGGAATAGCTAGAGATGAACAAGCTAGACGGAATCCATCACATCAGCGCGATCACAGCTGACGCCACCCAGAACCTCCTCTTCTACGTCGGGGTGATGGGCCTGCGGCTCGTCAAAAAGACGGTCAACCAGGACAACCCGGGCGTTTATCACCTCTTCTATGCCGACGAAGACGGCAGCCCCGGCGCCGATCTCACCTTCTTCGAGTATCCAGGCCTGGTCCGCGGTCGGGCCGGCGCCGGGATGATCCACCGCATCGCCATGCGGGTGGGCTCGCACGAGGCTCTCGAGTTCTGGGCGCGGAGGCTGGCGGCGGCCGGGATCGAGACGACTCTCGAGGACGACCGGCTGCGGTTCGAGGACCCCGAAGGCCTCGGCCTCGAACTCACCGCTGCATCCACACCCGACCAGGCCCTGGTGGCGGAGCATCCTGAGATTCCCGCGCCCTTCGCCGTTCAAGGCTTTGCCGGCGTGCGCGCTTATTCACGCCGGCCCGAGACCAGCCATGACTTCCTGGTCGAAACCCTCGGTTTCAGCAAATCCGGGGCGGGCTCGTACGAGTCCCGCGGCGACTCACGCGGCTCCTACTACACATACGACGAAGCTCCCGGGGAGCGAGGGCTCAGCGGCTCAGGGACGGTGCACCACGTGGCGTGGTCTTCGACCATGGCCGACCACGAAGGCTGGCGCGATCGCGTCATTGAGGGCGGCGGCAGCCCGACGCCGGTGATCGACCGGTTCTACTTCCGTTCGATCTACTTCAGGGAGCCGAGTGGCGTGCTGTTCGAGATCGCGACCTTTGGCCCCGGATTCGCGTCAGACGAGCCGAAGGACCACCTCGGCGAGCGGCTTTCACTTCCACCGGCGTTTGAGCACCTCCGTGCCCAGGTCGAGGCGAACCTCACCCCGCTACCGAACCTGAGACTTCAAGCGGCCAGGCCCAAGTTGGCCAAGGGCTGAGACCGGCAGCCATGCAAGGCTCAGTGTGGAGCTCGATCCGGAGCGAAGACCTCGGTCAACAGGTTGGAGGATAGGTCGTACATGAAACCGCGGATCTTGTCGCGAGCCGCAAGATAAGGACACTCGCTGAGACGATCCAAATCTTCCGCGATCGCTGCTATCGGGTCGGAGAAGCAGCCTAACTCCTCGGCGAAGTGGTGGCCGCTCGCAGCGCTGATGTGCTCATTCAGCTGGGCCTGGCTGAAGCGGCCGAGCGCACAATCGGTGTGGTGGATCAGCATGACCTCGCGTGTATGCATGACCGCCTGCGATATTGCCAAAGCACGCAGGGCGTCGGTCGAGGCGCGGCCTCCAGCGTTACGGATGACGTGAGCGTCCCCTGGACGCAGACCAAGCAGGGCACTGACGTCGACGCGAGCGTCCATACATGTCAGGATCGCCAGATGTCGCATCGGCTCGATGATGCGAGCGGCGCTTCCCAGGTAATGGAGCCGCGAGTTCATGAGGACCTCGTCGATGGCGTCCACAGCAAGTGAATCTACACCGAGGCGAGCGACTCAAGACGCCTGACCGTCCTACAGAGCTGGTTGCGACCACGTCCAACGGTTTCGGTATCGGTTGCGCGTGATAAGACTTCGCTAACACAGCTTGTTCGCCACTAGCGTTCCGAGCTGGCGGTCGCTCGGTCAGGTACTGACTAGAGCCAGTCTGTGAACGCAGTTTTTGCGATATCAGCGGGATCGGCGTCGCCGGAGGATGCGCCCGTATACGTGGGACTCGGTTTAGTTGCGCTTGGCCTATTGGCTTTGTGGTACCGAGATCGATGCTACCTGGCTTACCAATTGATCAGGCCGTACCCCAGCCACGGTCTCATTTACGTCGGCATCCAGGTCGTTGTTCCCGCACTGGTAGTCGTTGGCGGCGTCGCCCTAGTCGCTAGTCGTTTCGTCGGATCCTGACAGGAGCTTCCGCCTGCAGCGCGCGGACTGGCATACCCGGATGCCTGGAAAGAAGCCCGGACGGTCGATCAAGCGGCCCAAGACCTACGAGGCGCTCAAGAATGAAGGGCATGAGCAAGACGCGAGCCGCCAAGATCAGCAACATTCAGGCCAAAGAGCTAAATCTCTCCCCAGTAGGGGAGGCGGCAGGGCGGGGGGACGCGCCTTAAGCAAAGCGCTGGGCCATGATTGACGCGGTGGGCGTCCAGCAGGTAAAGCTCGAATCCGTCCGGCGGAAGACTGGCGGGCGCATCCATCTCACGCCGAAGGTGCCTAAAAGCGGCCCGGTCACAACGCTCTGCGGACAGACGCTGGCCGCCGGAACCTACTCATCCGTCGATGACATTCCCGACTGCACGAACTGCATCCGCCGCTCGAAGGACCAGAGCCGGATATCCGGTGCATTTTTCGCACAGGACGAAGGGTCGGAGCTGCTCCGGCTCTCGCTCGAGCAAGCTCGCCTGCGCAAGACCGAGCCGAGCGACTCGCCCCCACGACTGGAGGTGGTGAAGCCGGTCGCCTGGCCGGCAGCCAAGGCGCCGGCCGAGGTCATCCCCGATCGCATGGGCGAGCTGGTCACCCGCGGCTTCAGGCCGGCCGGCGAAGGCGTGTGGCGAAGCCCGGGAGGTGTGGTGGTCAAGATGCGCAAGCAGAAGAGAGATTGGCAGTTCGAAGAGCTCGTTTTCGAAGGCTCGGTCATCGCCACTCGTGTCGACGAAGGCATCCGCATAAGAGCAGGTGACGTCGAGGTCAGCCCTGCAGGCGACGGCTATGAGGTCCAGCTAAAGAAAGGGTGAGGGACCGGGCACAGACCCGATCCCTCGCTGTCTCGTTTCTTCTAGACCTTGGCGTTGTTGGCGAATTCGTTCGTGTAGGTCTCGCTCAGGTTGGACGTCTTGCCTTTGAAGCTCGGCACGTACTTCTGTTGGATGCTCATCACGGTCTCAGGCCCGCCTGCGGGCATCTTGCAGTCGGTACCGAAGATGGCCAGCTGGTTCTGAAGCGCTGCGACGTAGAGGGCTTTGTCGTTGGCGTAGTAACCCTGGGGCATCTTGTCGGCGATCTCCACAGCGGTGTGGGAATGGATGAACTTCAGCGTCTTGACATATGCGTTGACGAGGCGCTGCGCAACGGGCTTGTTGCTGTTGACCCAGTCGTTCTTAGCGAAGATCCCGATGAAGGGGTAGTCGCCTCCCAGGGCAGCCCGGGTCGAAGCCGGCGTCATGAGGTCGACCAGGATCTTGCCTTTGCCACTCGAGATCAGGCGTGAGATGGTCGGCTCGGTCGTCATGCCACCGTCGATTCTCTGCTGGTCGATCGCGGCGATAAACGTGTCACCGGCACCGACCGCGACGAAGTGCTCTTTGGTGGGATCGAGGCCGGCCTGACCGAGGATCGCGAGGGTCAGCGTGTGCGTTCCGGAACCGATCGAGGTGACACCCAGGTTCTTGTTCAGCAGGTCTGCTGGAGACTTGATCGAGCCCGCCTTCTTGGCGTCGATCACCTCCGCCTCGCCCGGCGCGATACCGAACTGGCAGATGGTCTCGATCTTCTTGCCGAGCGCGTTGAGCTCCATCGGATGCGAATAGGCGCCCGAGCCGGCGTCAACGTTGCCGGCGACAACCTCTTCCTCGGACCCTTGCCCAGAGCCTTCGTCGACGAGAGTGATGTTGAGCTGCTGGTCTTTGAAATAGCCCAGCTGCTGGGCGAGCATGTTGGGCAAGTAGATCTGCTTGTTGAGGCCGCCGACCATGATCTTCAGATCAACCGTCGCGGGAACTCCCGGCGCAGCCGGTGCAGTGGTGCCGCCGCAAGCTGCAACCATCGCCAGCGCCGCGAGGGCGGTGAACAACCGTTGACTGTGCAAACGCATACGCCGTTCCTCCTTCAAATCCGTGTCTCCGTGGCGACCGGCGGCCGCCACTTGATCAGACGGTCCTCGAGGGCTGTGATCAATGCCTCCGCCACCAGCGCCATGGCGGCGAGCAACCCCATGCCGGCGAACACGCCGGCCGCGTCGAACTGGTTTTTCGCGTTGTAGATCAGCTCGCCGACACCCTGGGTCGCGCCGAAGAGCTCTCCGACGACCGCGCCTACGAGCGCGAGCCCGAAGCTCGTGTGGAGGCTCGCGACAATCCAGGACAGGGCCGACGGGATGAGGATCTCGGTTGTGAGCTGGCGGTCGCCCGCGCCGAGGATGCGAGCGTTGGCGACGAGGTTGCGGTCCACCTCGCGGACACCCTGGAACGCGTTGAAGAAGACAACAAAGAAGACGAGGACCGCGGCGGTCGCGATCTTCGACTTGATGTCCAGGCCCAGCGAGATCGCGAATAGAGCGCCCACGACCACACGCGGGATGGCGTTCGCGGCCTTGATGTAGGGCCCGAGCACATCGGACAGGAGCCTGCTGCGGCCAAGCGCCACGCCAAAGACGACGCCCAGGATGGACCCCACGACAAAACCGCCGACGGTTTCCTCCATGGTGACCAGGGCCTGCTCCCACAGCGGCCCAAGCTCGGTTCCCTGGGTGATCCAGTACCAGAGCTTGGCGGCGATCGCCGAGGGCTGCGACCAGAAGAACACGTCGATCCAACCGAGCCGCGTCGTGATCTCCCAGGCCCCGAGAAACACGACCCCGACAAGCAGGCGGAGAGCGGCAACATTCAACTGGCGGCGCCGGGCATCGTGCCTACGCTTGGCGGCCAGGTCCACCACCGGCCGCCCGGCCTGCTCGACATGAGCGCCCATGCGGAGGCTAAGCCGCGCCGCTGCGCTTCTGACGTTCATAGCTCACCAGGACTTCGTCCCGGAGGTCGTTCCAGATCTCCTGGTAGATCTCGCCGAACCGCGGCTCGAAGCGAATCTCGGCGACGTTGCGCGGCCGCGGAAGATCGACTTTGTAGTTGCTCTTGACCGTGCCCGGACCGGCGGTAATGACGAACACCCGGTCGCTCAGAGAGATCGCCTCTTCAAGGTCGTGCGTCACGAACACCACTGACGCCGAGCTGGCTGCCCACAGACCGAGCAGCTCGTTCTCCATTAGCGAGCGCGTCTGCACGTCCAGGGCGCTGAACGGCTCATCCATGAGGAGAATCCGCGGACCGTTGATGAGGCTCTGCGCCAGCGCCACGCGCTTGCGCATTCCACCTGAGAGCTGGTACGGGTAGCGGTCCTCGAAACCGGTGAGTCCCACGCGAGAGATCCAGTCGCGCGCCCGCTCCCTGGCATCGCGATCGGAAGCGCCGTGGTATCGCGGGCCGGCGGCCACGTTGCCGAGCACCGTCTTCCAGGGGAAGACCGCGTCGGCCTGAAAGACGTAGCCGATCCCTTCCGCGATTCCGGTCACAGGTTCGCCGAAGACCGTGACCTCGCCTTCGCTCGCGGGCTCCAGACCCGAGATAAGGGCCAGCGTGGTCGACTTGCCGCACCCGGTCGGGCCGACCACGGCGCAGAACTCGCCCGGCTGGACGGCCATGTCGAGGTCCCGCAGGGCCGTGAAAACTTCGCCCGAGGGGGTCAGGAATCGCTTCGTCACACCGCGAAGCTCGATGGCGGGAGTCACCTTTCCGACTTTGGCCGAGGCCAGAGCTGGGCGCAATCCATGCGGTCGTTGTGGCCGTTTTGGTCGTTTTGGTCGCGGCGTATGTCCGTGGGGACGGACTACGATCACGAGGGAACCTCTAGTGAAGACCCGGCTTCCCCTCGCGTATCAGATCCTGGTTTTCCAGGTCGCCATCATTCTGCTGTCTGCACTGATGGGGGCCGCCGCTGCCCTGTGGCAGGCGCGCCAGGAGCTCGACCGGCAGTACGAGCAGCGCTCCCTCGCCATCGCCGAGTCCGTTGCGTCGAACACGGCGATCCAGGGCGCGCTACTGAATGGCGACCCGAGCGGTCTCATCCAGCAGGCGGCGGAGCAGGTTCGCCAGTCGACAGGCGCGACCTACGTGGTGGTCACCAACCGGAGCGGCATCCGCTACTCACACCCGAACCCGGCCCTCATCGGCAAGCCCGTGGACGAGAACCCGAGCAGCGTTCTCGCCGGCAACACGTGGGTCGGCGTGCAGACGGGCACGTTGGGCATATCGGCGCGCGGCAAAGCGCCGATCTTCTACCAGGGCAACGTGATCGGGCTCGTGTCCGTCGGCTTCCTGG
>DASYVJ010000069.1:0-21802 GCA_035937155.1 Candidatus Dormiibacterota bacterium
CCATGATTGGCGGCGCCCTGGCAGATGCCGTCGACCGGCGCTCGATGGTCCTCCTGACCGAGGCAGGCCTGATGGCCTGCAGTCTCATCCTGGCCGGTAACGCGGCGCTTCCGAATCCGCAGTTGTGGGTCCTGTTCGCGATCACTGTCGGATGGGGGCTGCTGGACGCGATCCAGAGACCTTCCCTGAACGCTCTGCTGCCGCGCCTGGTCGATCGCGATGAGCTGGCGGCGGCAGCCGCGCTCGACAACCTGCGCTCAACGCTAGGCCAGATCCTGGGACCGGCACTGGGCGGAGTCCTGCTGGCCGCCATCGGTGTGCCGCTGACATACATGGTCGACGTCGCCACCTTTGTGGTCGGTCTTGCGTGCTTGTGGCTCATGCGGGAGGTCCCGCCGCCGGTCGATGCGGAGCGCCCAAGCCTTCGGCGCGTGGTCGAGGGTCTGCGCTACGCAGCCAGCCGCCCGGAGCTGATCGGGACTTACGCGGTCGATATGATCGCGATGTTCTTCGGCATGCCGATGGCGCTGTTCCCAGCGATCGCGCAGAACCTCGGCGGCCCTGGGGTGCTAGGGCTGTTGTATGCAGCGCCGGCGGTCGGTTCATTCTTCTTCTCTGCCACCAGCGGCTGGACAGGCCGCATCCACCGTCACGGTTTGGCGGTGATCGTCGCCGCTGTGGTCTGGGGCGTCGCGATTATCGGGTTCGGTCTTGCGCCTGGGCTCGTTGCAGCGCTGGCCTTCCTGGCCCTGGCCGGCGCCGCAGACATGATGAGCGGGCTGTTCCGCAATGTGATTTGGAACCAAACCATCCCCGACTCCCTGCGCGGGCGTCTCGCCTCGATCGAGATGCTCAGCTATACCTCAGGTCCCGCGCTTGGCAACTTCGAAGCTGGATTGGTTGCCTCTCTGTTTTCCGTACGCGTGTCAATCGTGTCGGGGGGCATCCTGTGTGTAGTCGGCTGCTTGCTCTGCGCATTGGCGCTGCCCGCGTTTCGCAACTACGAAGCGCGGCGTTCCGACGTCGCGCCAGATCCCGATCCCGGCAGCGTCAAGCGGGACAAGCCATGAGCTCAGCTCAGATCCTGGTCGGGTTATCTGTCGGCACGGCGATGCTTGCGTTGTGGGCGGCCGTCTTCGCTACGCGGGCCGACTTTGCATCGCGCCGGGCGACCAGGCTCGCCGATGCGCGCTGGGAGGCGACCACCAAGCCCATCCCACACCTCACTTTCACAAGCCCGCCCGCACCTGGCCAGGCAATCGAGGTCGAGGTGGAGAACCTCGGCGGAGCGCTGACCGCCGGCGGAATCATCGTGCAGGCGGCAGACGATCTCTATGCAAGCGAGCTGACGCTCCCCGAAAAGTCGCCGGCGCGCAGGATCCTGCTGCAGCCGGCCATGAAAGCGTGGCAGCGGTCGAACCAGCCGCGCTGCCTCATGCTGGTCGCCCGCGATATCAACGGTCGATGCTGGAACTGCCTGGAAGGCAGCACGCCGATCAAAGATCCGCGCAAATGGCTGGCGGGCCAGCTACGGGAGCTCCGGCTGCAGGGGGTGGTCGACTTCCCGGGACTGACCGGTCCGCCGCGCTAGTGGTGTTCTAGGTCCAGCCGGGCGTTGAGCTTCAGCGTGACGTTGCCGTGGAGCGCCTTGGAGATCGGGCAGCCATCCTTGGCCGCCTCTGCCTCCTTCTGAAACTCTGCGGCGTCGATACCATGAATATGGCCGACCGTGGTGATGGTGATGGTCGTGATGCCGGTGCCCGGGACGAACTCAACTTCTGCTGTGGTGTTCAGCCTTTCGACTTTGTGGCCCGCCTTGCTCAAGCCGTTGGAGAAGGCCATGCTGTAACACGCCGCGTGCGCTGCCGCGAGCAGCTCCTCCGGGCTCGTCCCGTGCGTCCGCTCAGCGCGGTTGGCCCAGGTGACCGGGAACTCGTTGAATGTGCCGCTTGCGACCTTGACGCGGCCTTTGCCGCTCATCAGGTCGCCCTCCCAAACCGCGTCCGCGCGACTCACCGCAGCCATACCTTCACCTCCGCAAAGTGATACCGACCCAGGCAACCTGGCCGCCCGCCCCGACGCATCTTCACAACTCTTAACGGATTAATTCGCGGGCGGGGGCGAACCTGAGTTCTAGTGTGACGCCTCGTGAGCCCGACCGCTCCTCCGCCGCAGCTGCCACCACAAGTCTCTCCAGACGGAAAGTGGGTTTGGGACGGTCGCCAGTGGCAGCCGGTGGCTGTCGTCAACTGGGTACCGGCCGCCGCCGCTGTAATCCCGCAAGCGGCTGCTCCCACTCCACCACGGGTCACCGCCGCTGCCCCCACTTACGTTGCGCCAGAAGAGGTCCTGATGGCGTCGCCGACCTACAACTTCCCTGTCGCGGAACCGAGCACACCACCCTGGGAAAAGCCTGCTCGCGGAGCGAAAACGTACCTCTATGTCGCCGGCGGCGCGGCGGTGCTGATCATGGTGATGATGGTTTTGAACTCGCTGAGCGTTGTGCCGTTCCATTGGTTCGAATCTGACTCGACTTCGACTGCCCAGCCGACAGCGACGCCGCTGCCGCCGGCTACGTCGCGTACGGACTATGTGCGCGCGGACCGCTTTCTGACATCCAGCCTCAGTCCCGCGATGGTCGAGCTCAATCAGACTCAGCTGGCGCTCAGGACTTGCAACGGGACACTGTCTAACAGCTGCTTTACTGCGATCACCGCAACCGACCAGCAGATGAAAAAGGTTCTGTCGGTGATCGACCGCGGAGCCATCCCGCCGTGCATCGCCACCGGCATGAGCAAGCTGCGGGCCCACCTCGACGGAATGGAAGTCGGACTCCAGATCGCTCTCAAGGGCTATCAAGACAACCTCGCCGCCGAAGTCATCCAGGGCATCAACCGATTCGGTTCTGGTGGCCCGGCCCTGCAGGCCGACGCCACCGTCCTGGATCAGGCGCTCAAGACTCAGTGCAACACCCAGGAGGTCGGACCCTAGCGCGAACTAGATGACGAGCCGGCGGGGGTCGCACGCACCGCCGCCGAGCCCGCCAGACCTTATGACGAGACGACACTCGTTTGGTGACCAGGCCGACCTGCGAGGGGCCGATCACCATGAACGATTTGGCGATCACGAACAGCGCCGTGACAGCCAAGAACATCGCGACCAATGACCCAAACAGCAACGCTGAGAAGGCGTCCATTTCCGTGCCTCGCTTGGGCTCTCAAGTGCCCTCCGAAAGGCCGGGTCGGATAGATCCGGTCGATCAGATATTTATGCCCAAAAACGGTGGCGATCAAGCACAAAACTGATGAGAAAAATTGGTGTAGTCCGTAACTAATTGCCCAGCTTGAGGTGTTGAACACTCCGATGTCAGAAGGGTCGTCGGAAGTCGGCCAGCTGTCGACGGACGGCAAGTGGCGCTGGGACGGTGTCTCCTGGCAACCCACTTCGGCCGGCACGATTTATCGGCCCCTTCCACGGTGGCTCAACCTTGAGTTGAGGGCAAACGCCACGTGGCTGTCACTGGCCGCCGCTGTGGTCGTCGGTCTGACCGCCGACCAGGCCCTGCGCGTCGGCACGTTTGGCCTGGCCGCTTCCCTGGCAATCACATTTGCCGGTCTCGCTCTGGTATTCGCATCGCGACTGCTCACGCCAGAATCGCGCGTGTTGGTCGCCGCGGCGGTGCTGTTCGGAGCGTGGCTCACCGTGCGATCCAGCCCGTGGCTGCTCTGGCCCGACCTCGTCATGTCATTCGCGCTTCTCGGCCTCGCAGCGTCAGCGGCGGTGCGCGGCTCGCTCCTGGACACCGGCGTCGCCGAAGCGGTTGCGCGCGGTGTTCAGGCGCTGGCACATGGAGTGGCCGGCGGAGCTTTCGTGCTCAAACCGGCCGTAGGCGCTCGTCAGCGGCTGGCTGCGATCGCTCCCCTGGCGCGCGGTCTCTTGATCGCCATCCCGATAGGTGCTCTGCTGGCCGGCCTGCTCGCGACTGCCGACCCGGTATTCGCGTCTTTCTTCAACCTTAACTTCGATTTCGGCCAGCTGACGATGGATGCGATCTTCGTCGTGGGCGGATCGCTGGCGGCAGCCGGCTTGTTGCGATTGGCCGCGGCACAACCGCTCTCTCGGGTGGATGGACCGATGTGGCGGCTTGGTTCGATCGAGGGTTTGGTGGTGCTTGCAGTGCTCGATGCCATCTTCGCGGGCTTCGCGGTTGCTCAGCTGATGGCTGCCGCCGGAGCTGCGGGCAACGCGCTGCGCGCGGCCGGAATCACCTACGCCGACTACGCGCGGTCCGGATTCTTCCAGCTCTTGTGGGTGGCCGGTATCACCGCGGTGGTCCTGATCGTGTTCAGCCGAATCACCGGATTCAACGACCGAAGCAGCCGGCGAGCCTTCCTGGTGCTGGGTGAAATTGCAGTCGTGCTGACTCTCCTGATTGTCTTCGTCGCCTTCCAGCGCCTGAGCCTATATGAGTCCGCGTACGGCTTCACGATGCTCCGACTCTACAGCCAGATTTTCGCGGTATGGATCGCGCTGGTTTTCGTGTTGCTTGCCGCGGATATAGGCGGCTTTTTTCGCCGGCGACGGTGGTTTGTCGGTGCCACTTCCATTTCGGCGATGATCGTCCTCTTGGCGCTGAACCTTGCCAATCCCGAAGCTGTCGTGGTAGCCCTGAATCTCAATCTCGCGCGATCAATGCTCAAGATCGACGCCCAGTATTTGGGAGAGCTCTCGAGCGATGCAACGCCGGCTCTCCTCGACCAACGGTCTCGAGTCGATCAAGCCCTTGGCCGCGAGATCAGCCGTGTTGCCTGTGCCGGGCCGCGCAGCTATTCGGTGAGTCCGGGTGCATTCAACTGGTCGGCGGCGGCGGCGGCGGCGGCGCGACGCGAACGCTGCTGACGGCACCCGAGGCGGCAACCGCCTCGGGATGCGCAGCGCGTCTAGCTACTCTTCGCCGGTCGCCTGATGGTCGACCTCACCGGCCGGGTCAGCGTGGCCGGACTGGACGTCGCCGGCCGGGTCAGCTGTTTCGACTTCGGCAGCCGTGCCCGCCGGAGCCTCGGGGGCTTCCGTCGCGCTCTCGCTATGCGACGTAGCCGGGGTCGGCGTCGGCGAGGATGCCGCGTGCACAGCCAACGCACCGCCACCGATCGCCAGCACGGCCGGCACTGTCAGAATCGCGAGTCTTCGTTTCAAGCTCATCTTCACACTCTCCTTACTGAGATTAACGGGCTTCCACCGCATTACCAGCAGCCTGGCCTGTGTTCATCAACCCCAGATAAACGCGGTCCGCGATCTCATTTAGAAATTCTTTAGGAAACCGTTGCATCCTTGATATTCAGATGCGTGTACTCGTAGTCGAAGACGACCGCCGCCTTGCGGCAAGCCTCCGCCGCTCCCTGATGGAGTCGAGAATGGCCGTCGACGTCGCGCACAACGGGGAGGACGGACTTGCCGCGGCGTCGACAACGCAATACGACGTCATCGTCCTCGACCTGATGCTGCCACGGCTCGACGGCCTCGAAGTGACACGCCGGTTGCGCGAGCACAAGGTGGAAACCCCGATCTTGATGCTCACCGCCCGAGATGGCGTCGACGATCGGGTGGCGGGCCTCGAGGCCGGCGCCGACGACTACCTGGTCAAGCCGTTCGCCCTGCGGGAGGTCGTCGCGCGCTTGCGGGCGCTGACGCGCCGCCACGTGCCCGACCGCAAGGCGCAGCTGCGGGCCGGCAACCTGCTGCTGGATACAGCGGCCCACACGCTGACGGTTGAAGGAACTGAGGTCGACTTGACCGCCAAAGAGTTCGCCATCCTCGAGTACTTCCTCCTCAACCGGGGCAGACTTTTGACCCGGGGCCAGATCCTCGAACACACTTGGGATTACGACTTCGAAGGTGGACGCAACCTCATCGAGGTCTATATCGGGCGGCTGAGGAAGAAGCTGATCGAGGCCGGCGGCCATGATCCGTTCGTCACGATCCGAGGATCGGGCTACCGGTACGTCGCCGACGGCGGATGATGCGCCGGCTCGCCGGAACACGAGGGCGACTCGTCCTCGCCGCGGTCGGATTTTTTGCCCTGGCGCTGTTGATAGCTGACGGGGCGGTCCTGGCATCGGTTGCGGTCACGCAGTCGCAAGCATCCGACTCCGTTCTCGTCTCGCAGGCGCAGATCATCGCGTCCGGGCTGCAGGACACCAACGGGCAGGTGACCTTCGACGGCTCGGACCTCCCGGCCGAGACTCAGACCGGCATCGCCGTTGACGCCGTGGTGGTGTCAGCGAACGCCGTGGTGGCACAGACGACGAATCAGCCCCTGGACAGAGCCACGCTGTTGAATCTTGCGGCCCAAACGATGCGCGGCGGAGGACCGGTCTGGGCGGACGTCGTCGATTCAAATCACGTTCCGAGGCGTGTCTATGCCGTCCCCCTGACGACCAGCACCAACGCGACCCAGACCCTGATCGTGAGCCGCTCGGTCGCGGAGATGGCCGACGCGCAGCTACGTACATTCCTGATCCTGGTTGCAGTCTCGGCAGCTCTCCTGGTGATCGGCGGCGCCCTCACGTACTGGCTCACTGGGCGAGCGTTGCAGCCCGTGCGCACCATCGCAAACATGGCGCGGTCCATCAGCGAGCACGATCTGCACCGGCGCGTTGACGTCAAGGTTCCACCTGATGAGCTCGGCGAGCTGGTCGATACGTTCAACTCGATGCTCGCGCGCCTCGATGCTGGCTTCACGAGCATGAGCACATTTACGGCTAACGCTTCGCACGAGCTGCGCGCGCCGCTCGCCCTGATGCGCAGCGAGGTCGAAGGCGCCCTGGGACGAACGCGCAGCCAGGAAGAGTACAAACGGGTCCTCGAATCACTGCGCCAGGAAGTCGAGCACCTCAGCCGCCTGTCCGACCAGCTCCTGATCCTGGCTCGGGCTGACGCCGGCGCCCTCAAGCCCGCAAAAGAACCGATTGACGTTGCCGACTTCCTGCACGAGACGGCTGCCCGCTGGCACGACGTCGCCAAGAAGCGTGGGAGCCGGCTCGAGGTATCTGCCCCAAGCCACGGTCGCATGCAGGCCGATCCGGCTCTCTTGCGCCGAGTGGTCGACAACCTCATCGATAACGCCGTCCGCTTCACGGCGGCAGGCACGCCGGTGACCCTGCGCGGCTATGAGGCCGGCGGCGGGTGGAACGTCGAAGTCGCTGACGAAGGCCCAGGCGTGGCCTCGGAACACCGCGACAAGCTCTTCACCCGCTTTGCGCGGGCGGACAGCGCGCGCTCACCCGAGGATGGAGGGGCGGGTCTCGGCCTCGCACTCAGCGCGGCCATCGCCAAGGCCCACGGTGGCACGCTGCAGCTGAGCGACACGGACGGCCAGGGGGCGGTTTTCAATCTGCATGTGCCCAACGGCGCAGCCGCCGCCGGCTCACCCAAGACTTCCCCGGCGCTTTAGTCCCCGTTTAGACCCGCGTCGGAAACTGGTCGTCGTGCCCAACCTCCACTTCCCCACCTTTGTCGCTTTCGTCACGGCCGGCTTGCTGGCCACGAACGCCTGCGGTTCGTCCACCGGCCCGACGGCCGGCACCGACAACGCTCCGGCCACTGCCGGCGCCGAGGTGAACACTGCAGAAGGCATACCGGTGACCTACACGGACGCACGGTTCCACTACCGAATCGACGGTCCCGGCCGCATGACGGCCAACCCTGATGGCACCGCGGCTTACGTCGGTCCGTCGGAGCGGATGGAGATCAGCGTCATCCAGGGTTCGAGCGCATCCGACCCGAGCGCATTGGCGAACCAGGACATCAAGACTCTGGCGACTTCAGCGGCAGGCTTTCAGCAGCGCACCAAACCGGCGAAGCTCACCCTCAATGGCCACCAGGTGACGCGCTTTGCGTACACATGGAATGCCGGGACCAGCACTGTGACGGGCAAGGCGCTCGAGCTCACAAGCGTCCGGTACTACGTGTTGAAGGACGCATCGACCCTCGCGGTCATCACGTACGGAATAGTGTCAAACCAGTTCGACCCACAAGGCGCAGACGACATCGTGAGCACTTTCCAGTGGCAGTAGAAGTCGAACCGATCCGGCCGGCTCTCTCGTCCAAGCCGCTTGTCGAATTGAAAGACGTTTTCAAGATCTACAAGGAAGGCACCACCGAGACGGTCGCTCTGCGCGGAGCAAGCATGGAGCTTCCCCGTGGGCACACAACGAGCCTGGTGGGCCCATCCGGAAGTGGCAAATCGACCCTTTTGTCGTTGGTGGCGGGCCTGGCGCTGCCGAGCGCAGGGCAAGTGGTGGTCGACGGCACGGACATCAGCCGCCTTGGCGAGTCGGAACGCGCTCAGCTTCGCGCCGAACGGATCGGCGTGGTCTTCCAGAGCGGCAACCTCATCCCGTTCCTCAGCGCCGTCGAAAACGTGGAGCTCGCAATGGGCATAGCCGGGAAGCGTGGAGGGCGCACTCATGCGCGTCAGGTGCTTAGTGAGCTCGGGCTGGGTAACCGGCTGCACCATCGGCCCACGCAGCTGTCGGGTGGTGAAGTCCAGCGGGTGGCGGTGGCGGTGGCGCTCGCCAATGACCCCGACCTACTGCTTGCCGACGAGTTGACCGGTGAGCTTGATTCGGCGACCGCCGCGCAGGTCATGACCCTCCTGGCCAAAGCCTCGCGTGATCGCGAGCTGACGGTCTTGCTGGTCACCCACAACCGCGAGCTTGCGGCTCGTGCCGACCACCGCCTGCACCTGGTCGACGGCCTGGTCTCAGTGGCATGACGCAGGCCATGTCGGTTCGGGTGGAGGGCGTGTCCAAGCATTACCGAGCGGGTGGGTCCGCAGTTAAGGCCGTTGACGGCATCGACCTGACGATCGTGGCTGGCACCAGCGTCGCGATCGTTGGGCCCAGTGGGTGCGGCAAGTCAACGTTGCTCGGGATGCTGGGCGGCCTGGAGAAGCCGAGCAGCGGACGCATCTGGCTGGACGAGACAGAGATCTCCTCGCTCTCGGAATCGGACCGGGCTCATATACGACGCGACTCGATAGGGTTCGTGTTCCAGTCGTACGACTTGCTGCCATTCCTCACTGCCCAGGAGAACGTCGAGTTCCAGCAGTCGCTGACCGGCGAGAACCGTACGAACGGAAAGAGCCGGTCAGACCACAGCGCCGACCTGATCAAGCGCCTAGGTCTGACCGAACACGCAACCAAGCTGCCCGATCAGCTGTCGGGGGGGCAGCGGCAGCGAGTCGGCATCGCGCGAGCGCTGGCGCACCGACCAAGGCTGATCCTCGGCGACGAGCCCACGGGCGAGCTCGACAGCGAGACCTCGGCTTCCGTGCTCGACCTGCTGCTCGAAGCGCAGCAGCTCACCGGCGCGACGCTGGTAATCGTCACCCACGACGCGGATGTTGCAGCGCGGCTGGAACGCGTCGTGACGCTCCGCGACGGCAAGGTAGTCAGCGATCGCGCGGCGGTGCGGCGTGCTTAGGTACAGCCTCCGCGATCTCGTCCGCAACCCGCGCCGTACTCTCGCGTCGGTCGTCGGAGTCGCCCTGGCCGTTGGCCTTTTCTCGTCAACCGCATTCTTCGTGGACGGATCCGCCGCTCGCATGACCGAGCGCGCAATCGCCCCCGTGGCGATCGACATGCAGGCCGGCCTCACCTCGCCGCTTGCCTCGTCCTTGACACTTGCAGAATCAGTCGCCGGAGGCCCCTCGCTGGCGCCCGGACAGCCGGCAACTGTGACGATCGTCGTGACCAATACATCCGGGCGCCCGGCGACCGCGTTGGTGGTGCAGGACGTCATCCCATCGCAGCTCACCTACGTTCCGGCCTCCACAACAATCAACGGCGGCACGACGCCAGACGCTGGCGGCGAGAGCCCCCTTGCGGCTGGGCTCAAGGCCGGTTCGCTCGGGGTTGCCGGCAAGCTGGTGATTGCCTACCAGGCTCGGTCGGCCGCGGCGATTCCCTCGGTTGCCGGCCTGCCCATGCGAGCGACGGCGGTGAGCGCGGAGGACCCAACACCCGCGGCGGCGAACGGGCTCCCGGCCGTCACCCTCGATCAGCTCGCCTCGCGTGTGGCAACAGTGGCAGGCGTCTCGGCCGTCGATCAGCTCGCTGCCGTCGACCTCCCGGCAGCGAGCCTGAAGGCCGGCACCAAGACACTCGGCCAGCCGCTCCGCCTTTTTGCTTTCGACCCGACCTTTCTGACGCACTATCCGATGGTCCGGCAGACCGCCGGCGTCTATTCGACCGGCACGGTGCTCTTGAGCCCCGACGCCGCCCAGGCGTTGGGCGCCGGCGTCGGCAGCGCCATCTCGCTAACCGTGCCTGGGCGCACAGCTCCGCTCTTGCTGAACGTCGGAGGCCTCGCGGACTTTTCCAAAGCTGACCCGCTGTTCGCGGCCAGGTCAGCCGACAACCAGGGTGAGTTCATCCAGGTGCCCAACGTGCTGGTCGTTCCGCTTGCGACCTTCGCGACTATCCTGCCTGCGCTCAAAGCCGACGCAGCTTCGAGCACCCCGGTGCTCAAGTCGGCCCCGGTGCTCGAGGCCGACGTACGGATCGTTCGCTCCAGACTCGCGACAGACCCTGCCGCGGCCGCTGTGGTGACCCAGGGCATGAGGCGCAGCATCGAGCGCCTGGCGCCCGGACGTGTGTCGGTCATCGACAACCTGTCTGACGCGCTTGTCGCCGCGACCGGCGACTCGATCCTGGCCAAGGTCCTGTTCCTCTTCCTCGGACTGCCCGGCATTCTCGTTGCGGCGTATCTGTCGCGGTATGCGGGTGGTCTCCTCGCTGAAGCGCGCCGCCGCGAGCAGGCGATGCTGCGCGCGAGGGGCGCGCAGCCGCGCCACCTGATCAGCGACCTGACCTACACGGCCCTTGGCGTTGCAGTTCTCGGATCGGCACTCGGCCTGGTCCTCGGCCTTGCCACTGCCTTGTTTGTGCTCGGACCGTCTGCGTTGACATCGGCGTCGCGGGAGAGCTTTCTCTTGTCGGCCGTAGTTTCTGTGGGGGCAGGTGTCGTCACGACCCTGCTGGCGGTGTACCTGCCCGGTAGGCGGGCCCTCGCCCGCGAAGCTGGCAATGAACGCCGCGAGATGGAGGCGACGTCCTTGCCTCCGGCCTGGCTGCGCATGAAACTGGACTTCATCTTCATTGCCGCCGCCGCCCTGGTCTGGATCATCACCAACCTCGCCGGAGGATTCAAGATCACGCCCGCGGAAGGTCAGTCGGTGTCGCTGTCCTTTTACACGCTGCTCGCGCCGCTGCTGGCCTGGCTCGGGATCACCCTCGTGGCCGTCCGGCTGCTGCTCTGGGGCACCGGCAGGCTGAAGCTGCATCGCGGCAAGCGCGTGGGCCGCTTGACCACGTGGACTCTGCTCAGAAGCGTCAGTCGCCGATCTCTCGCCCTCGGCTCAGGAATCGTCGCGCTCGCGCTGGCGGTAGCGTTCGGTTCCAGCCTCGCGGTCTTCATCGCGACCTATGGCGCGCAGAAGCAGGCGGACTCGCTGTTCGTGGTTGGATCGGACATCAGGGTCACGCCAAGTGCTCTTTCCCAGCAATCGTCCGATTTCGCCAACCAGCTCCGAGTGCAGGGTGTAACCGCGGTCACCCCGGTCTCCCAGACATCCGGCGCTGTCGTTGGCACCGAGAAGCGGACGCTGGTTGCGATCGACGCCGCGGCGTTCCCGCGGGTCGCGACCCTGAACGACAGCTTCTTCCCCATCACAAGCCCGGCCGCCGCGATGTCGGCGTTACGAAACGATCCCACCGGCGTGCTTGTCTCGACTGAAATGGCAAGGACCTTCAACATTCAGACGGGCGATCAGATCAACGTCCAGCTCGCCGACCGGACCGGTCACCTGATACCCGTGACGTTTCACGCCTCAGGCGTGTTCAAGGACTTCCCCGGCTACCCCCAGGGCATTGACATGGTCGGCAACCTGGCCTTTTACCAGTCCGCCACCGGGCTAAACCAGGTTTCAGTGTTCCTGGTGCATACGGCCGACCCCTCGCCGGCGGCGGTCGCGCGGGTGGCAGACCTCATCACGGCCGGCCCCGGCCGCTCGGCGCCGCTCCTGGTCGAGACCTCCGCCACAGCCTTCAACCGCGATCAGTCGACGCTAACCGCCGTCAACCTGCGTGGGCTGGGCGGGCTACAAGCGGTCTACACCGCTCTCATCAGCGCCGCGGGCATCGGCATCTTCGTCTTCGGGTTGCTGCTGCAGCGCCGCAAGGAGTACGTGACGATGCGGGCGCTCGGGATCCGCATGGTCCAGCTCTGGGGTCTGGTGTTCGGCGAGGCTGCTGCCGTAGCTGTTTTTAGCCTTTGTATCGGAAGCATCACGGGTGCCGTTATGGCTTACATGTTCGTCAAGATCCTGGCCCCGCTCTTCACCATCCAGCCCGCGTGGCTCACCGTTCCCGCTGATCAGCTGGCGACGCTGATAACCCTGGTCCTCGGTGGAATGGTGCTGTCCGTGGCGATTGCCGCGCGGAGCCTCCGGCGCCTCAACCCGGTGGAGTTGCTGCGCGAAGAATGAACACCGCTGCGACGAACATCCGCACGTTTGCCTCCCGGGCACCCAAGCTCCGGGTCGCCCTGATCGCGATCGGGATCGCCGCGGCCATCGTCTTGTCGGCGATTCTCCAGGGCGACGTACCGGACGCGGTGAGCTGGGGCAGGCACTGGATCAGGCCCCTCCTCATGCACTACAGCTACCTGGCCGGCTTCACCCTGCTGTACATCGAGGAGTCCGGAGTTCCACTGCCCGCGCCAGGCGACGTGTTCGTGATGTACGTGGGTGCGCACGTCCCCCGGAACCTGGTGTCCTGGATTGCCGCCTGGCTAGGCTTAATCGGCGTGGTCGTGCTCGGCGCCACCAATCTCTTCTTCATCTCGAGAAGGTTCGGTCGCCGGCTGGCTGAGGGAAGATTTGCGGAGGTGGTGCACCTGAGCCCCGAACGGCTGGAGCGAGCGGAAAAGTGGTTTAAACGGTACGGCGTGGTTGCCATCATCTTCGGCCGCCACATCCCCGGATTCCGGGTCCCCATCACCGTCGCAGCCGGCGTGCTGAGGATCAGCTACCCGCTGTTCGCGGCGAGCGTGGCGGTGTCGACCGCGATCTGGGCGGGGATCGTCATGGTGATCGGAATCAATTTCGGCCCTCGCATGGAGGCGTTTCTGCGATTGCATCGCGAAACGTACTGGCTGTGGGCCGCCGTCGTCGCCGTGATGATCATCGTGATCGTGCACCGCACCTACCGCGCGACGCCGGCGGCCACTCGTTCCGAGCGGTCAACGTAGATGGCCACGCCAACGCTCGGCCACGCTGCTCGGGTTGGAGCGGCGGCACTCGTCGGCGCGGTGCTCGCGGGCGCTGTGGGGTTTGCGATCCTCGACCATCAACGCGGACCGGGAGTGCTCGCCCAGACGTCGACACAGCCGCCGAAGGTGGTCCTGACCTCGCCGTCGATCCAGCCGGTGATTGTGCAGCCCTCAGAGGAGCCCCCTTACGGCAGCGCTCGCGTCGCTCCTCACCTGGATGCCGTCGAACCGATCACCTCGGCGGTCCCGGCCAACGCCGCCATCGTCATGACCTTCAACCAGCCCATGGATCACGCGAGTGTGGAGATATCCTTCCGGATTCAGCCTCAAGTCGAAGGCCGCTTCGTCTGGCGCGACGACTTCAGTGTGCAGTTCAACGCCTTCCGGCTTGCGTACGCGACGACCTACCTGGTCGAGGTCCGCGGTCGCTCCAGCCGAGGCGTCCCGCTGGCCGGGGCGAGGGTATGGAACTTCACCACCGGACCTGTGTCGCCAGATTCACTGACACCCGGCGCCAGCTCGATCAACGTGCCGATTCTCACCTACCACTACATCCGGGTGAATCCGGATGTCCACGACCGCATGGGATTCGCGCTTTCAGTCACTCCCAAGGATTTCGCGGCCCAGATGGATTGGCTGGCGCGGAACGGATACCACACGATCACGACGGAGGATCTGCATTCCTACCTGAGCGGGACGCGAGGCTTACCGAGCAAGCCGGTGATCCTCACGTTCGACGACGGGTACGCCGACTTCTACACGACAGCCCTCCCGATTCTGCGCAGCCATGACTTCCAGGCGGACCTGTATGTCGTGTCGGCGTTCGTTGGACGGCCCGGCTACGTGACGGCGGCACAGATCCGCGAGTCGGATCGCTCGGGTATCGAGATCGGGTCCCACTCGGTGAATCACGCCGACCTCGCCAGGACGTCGGCCGGCGGGGTGCGCTCAGAGCTAGTCGATTCCAAGCGGTACCTCGAGACGCTGCTGGGACACCCGGTTTTCTCGTTCTGCTATCCAAGCGGCAAGTTCACCGGCGCGGTGGCTTACCAGGTGGCGGCCGCTGGGTACCACAACGCGACGACGACGAGGGCCGGCTACTGGCATTCACTGGCCGACCGCTATGTCTGGACTCGGCTGCGCGTGAGCGGCGGGGAGTCGCTGGCTCAATTCGCCGCGGCGGTGCTCAATCGTTGACGGGGACCCGCTGGGCAAACTCGCTCAGCTCATCCAGCCGCTCTGCCACCAGGGCAAAGCCCCGCTGGAGGCGCCGATAGAAGGTCGGGCGCGACAGGTGCAGGCGCTCCATGATCACTTCGTGGCTGCCCACCCGCTTCACGTAGTAGTCGAGCAGCAGCTTTCCGGCCTCAGGGTCGCGTGGCCCACTCGAGATGGCCAGCTCACTGATCACGTCCACCAGCACGGATCGCAGGTCGGCGGCCGCTGACCCGCCGCGAGACACACCGGGCAGAAGCCCGAGCGGGCTGCGGCCCAGCGCCTCCGGGGTACCCAGATCATCGAGAGCCGCCCTCACCAGCTGAGGACGGATCGTGCTCTGCGGATCGCGCGTCCACTGCACCTCACCCGGCACCGCCATCAGCGTTGCCGGTGCTGCCACCGAGGCTTCCGGCAAGACCATCGAAGAGTTCGGCATGCCCGCGCGCAAGAGCCGGCCCATCGACCAGCCCACGACAGTTGCCGCCAGGACTACGCCCGACCACAACGACCAGTCCCAGGCGGTCCCCATGATCATCATCTCGATCATGTAGGTCAGGGTGAAGGCGCCTGCAATCACGGCGCATAGAGATGCCGTCGGCCGCCCGGCGCGGCGGGCCGACCATGCCAGCCAGGCGTCTCCCGCGAGACCGGTCACGATGGGCACCGGCAGCAGATACCAATGAGTCTTCGTAAGGGCGACGAGGAGGCCATTGATGGTGAAGATCAGGGTCAGCGACCCCGGTCGCAGCTGGAAGGCGCTCTTGAGCAGCAGGCCGGTGACAGCAAGGATCGTGGCCTGGACCAGCAGCGCCGAGACCCCCAGGTTCTGCGCCACCCACTGCTTAACCGGCGTCGGGACCTGGGATGGGTCGCTGGATGACCAGGGGTCGATCAGCGGGTGAATGAACTGAGTCGCGAACGTGAACACGGACAAGAGAAGGGCGGCTGAGACCAAAGTGATGACGCTCGCTGTGGTCTCGCCGCGGCGGGCCGCCGCACGAAGGGGACCGCTGACCATGACGGCCGCTGCTGCGACCTTGACGATGTTGGGTGGGGTGAACAGGAGATCGAGACCCAGTTGGTTGTTGCCGTGGGGCCAATAGTTGTCGGTGATAAGGGCAGCCCCGAAGACAAGCGCCGCCGCAAGCGAACCTGTGTAACCGTCAGGTAGGGCGCGATTCCACGGCCGGCCCTCGCGGAGGCCCCTGCCAAACAGGAAGAAGAGAAAGCCGGTGACCACGAACCACGAAGCTGTGAGCCCGGCTTGTCCCGCGGCCACATCTTCCGTGATCAGCTTGCCTGGGATCTTCACCGTCCCGTAGGCGTCGAGGTAGGCGCTGAAAATGAAGCAGGCCATCACGGCTAGGACCACCGCGTCGACTGCGCGGGGATTGTCGAGCACGCTGCGGAACGCTTTTACGGCTCCAACCTCCGATCCGCGGCCAACGATATGCCATACGGAACGGGTTGACAGCTGAATCTGTTATGGCCGCGCCAAGGCTAGGAAGGTGGAGACCCGTTGCCTTCCCGCAAGTCAGCGGGCGCCGTATCTTCGCAGCGGCGACCGGCCCGCTCAGATCGGGAAGCATGAAGTCCATGAGCACGACCGAGGGATTCTCCCTGGCGGCGAGGATGGCCGCCTCGTCGCCACGCCGTGCGATGCCGATGACGCTCAGGTCTTCCTCGTTGTCCAGGACCCTCGCGATCGCAGAGGCAAGCAGCGGATGGTCCTGGACCACAAGGACCCGCACCTGGGCGATCGGGATTTGATTCAGGGCAGCGGAGATCGCGCTCTAAGCTCCAGGACCGGGCGCGATGGCACGGTGTGAAGGTAAGCAGGTGCTTTACGAAGCTGCTGTGACCTGCGTCGCAGGTGTGACTTAAATCACAAAGGGGCGCACGATCGCGGCCCGCCTCCGATTATGTTCTCCGACCTGAAAGGTGTCGCGCGCGTGTCTTCTATGCCTTCATGCACGGTGGGTCATCAACTCGTCAACGACCCATCCGCGGGATGTCCCTACTAATACTTACAGGTCTTAACCGTTGGAACTCAGGGAATCCAGAATTTTTACGTTGTCTGTTACGTGTCCGCCATCCTCGAGCTCACTGCTGTGAGTCGAGCGTACGGCCCCCGCCTTGCGCTCGATGATGTCAACCTGGCCCTGGAACCGGGTGAGCTGGCGTTCCTGGTCGGCCCCAGCGGGGCCGGCAAAACAACCCTGCTCAAGCTCATCAACCGCGAGATCCGGCCCACCGCGGGCGAGGTCTGGGTTGACGGAATGGCCGCACACTCGCTCAAGGCGTCCCGCATCTCGGAGCTTCGCCGTCGCGTAGGGGTCGTCTTTCAGGACTACAAGCTGCTGCCTCGACTGACGGCAAAGGAGAACGTTGCCTTCGGCCTCCAGGTCGGCGACCTGCGCGTCTCGGATGCCGAGGCCTCGGAGCGCGCGCTGGATGCCCTGGATGCGGTGGGCCTCGGGGATCGTGGCGCCTCCTTCCCCCATCAGCTGTCGGGCGGACAGCAGCAGCGGGTCGCGCTGGCCCGCGCCGTGGTCGCGCAGCCGGCTCTCTTAATCGCGGATGAGCCCACCGGCAACCTCGACGTGGACACGTCGTGGGAGATGATGGACCTGTTCGCCGACATCGCCTCCGCCGGCACCGCGGTGCTCATCGCGACCCACAACGTAGAGATCGTGAGGCGCCTTCAGCGTCGCGTCGTCACCCTGGTGCAGGGCCGCCTGGTCCGTGACCAGCCAGCGGGCCTCACCGGGAGGATGGCATGGCTGGCGTCGTCCTGAAAGGCCGCTTCCCGCGACGCCATTTGCTTCAGGTCGTCGCCAACAACGTCTTCCGCTACCTGTTCCGCGGCGCCGCTCGGAACTGGCTCCGGAACCTTGGCAGCGCGGCCCCTGCTCTGAGCTCGATGACGCTGCTCCTGCTCCTGTCGGGCGTGGTCGGCCTCATCGGTTTCGCTCTGCACAACCTCGAACAGGTCGAGTCCGCCCAGGCATCGCTGCTGCATGTGTACATGCGTGACGATGCCAAGCCTGCGGACGTCAACGCACTGTGGGATCGCCTCACCAGCGACGGGCGCGTCGCCGCCGTCTCCTACACGACCAGGGCCGAGGCGCTCGCGCGTGCCAAGCACCTGCCTGGTCTGCCGCAGCTGGCCGAAGCCACCGACAGCAACCCGTTTCCGGCCAGCCTCGACGTGCGCGTGAAGAACATCACCGACGTAGCGGCGGTCGACACGGCGGTGCGCTACGACATCGCTGTGGACCCCGTTTATCCGACGTCTTATGACAGGGGTGCCTACCAGCGCATCCAGGCGGTCCTGTTTGGCGCCGCCGTGGCGGGCATTGCGTTCCTGATGCTGCTCGGGTTCGTCGCGGTCACCGTGACCATGAACAGCATCCGCGCGGCGATCCACTCCCGCCGAGATGAGGTCACGATCATGCAGCTGGTGGGTGCGCCACGCTGGATGGTGCGCGGGCCGTTTGTGGTCGAGGGCGCCATCACCGGCGGTCTGTCTGGTGCGGTAGCGGGCCTCATCACATTCGGGCTGGCCGTCGCGGGGATCACGGCGGGCTCAGCCTCATTCGCTCAGTTCGCGCCGGGCGTCACGGTCGCCGTTGCGGCCGCGGCCGCGGCCATCGTGTTCGCGACTGGGCTCGGTCTTGGCTCAGGGTCATCACTGGTCAGCGTGCGGCGGCACCTGGAGTCGTGAAAGCCCTTCTGGTCGCCCTCGTGCTCGCGCTGCTGATGCTCGGCGCCGCTTCAGGCGTGAGCGCCGACGCGACCTCTGACGCGCTAGCGCAGAAGGCGGTGATCGACCAGATCCGCGCTCAGCTCGGAAGCAACCTCGCCGACGCGATGGCCGCCCAGCAGCAGTTGAAGCAGTCGCTTCTGGAAAATGCGGCCCGGCAGGCTGACCTCCAGGTGAAGATCGCCGACGTTCAGGCGAAGATCGCCGACCTGGAGATTCAGATCGCTGACGCTCAGCGCCGCGAGGCGATGCTCACGCTGCGTATCGAGACCGAGCGTGCGCAGCTCCGCCAGCTGGCGCGGGCTATTTACCAGCAGCCCGGTTCGGTACTGGTTGCTCTGGCGCAGGCCCAGAGCCTCAGCGATCTGCTCACACGGGTCGCCGACCTCAACGTCGCCGGCGCGCGCGCATCGGAGCTCAAGTACTCCCTGGCGCACGATCTCAACGAGGTTCAGGTCCAGCGTCAGAAGGAGCAGGACGCGCGCGATGAGCAGGTCAAGCAGCGCGAGCAGCTCGATTTGCAGCTGGCGCAGCTCCGAGACCTGCAGGCGCAGCAGGAGAAGTCGATGGCCGACCTCCAGACCAAGATCGCCGAGACGCAACACGAGGTGTATCTACTGAGCCAGCAATCCACGCAGCTGGCGCAGCAGGTTGTCGACATGCTGACTCAGCAGCAGAACGCAATCATCGCCGCGGCCATGCAGTCCGTTTGGACGCAGGTCCAGCTGTGGAGTCAGTCGAACAACGTGGGCCAGATCCCGACCAGCGCCGGCCATTCGACCAAGTACCGCTTCATCTGGCCCGCGCCCCAGTCACAGGTCTCTCAGGGCTTCGGCCCGAGCGCCCTCCCATTTGAGCCCCCATACGGCGCATACCCCCACTTCCACACGGGCATCGACATGGTCGAGCCGTTCGGTTCGCCGATCTATGCGGCGGACGACGGCATCGTGGCCCTGGTCGGTGCCACGAGCACCGGCTACGGCAACTATGTCGTCATCGCCCACTCGGGCGGGCTGGACACGCTTTACGGCCACCTCTCGGCCGCGCTGGTCAAGGTTGGGCAGCTGGTGAACCAGGGTCAGCCGATCGGTCTCGAGGGATCGACCGGAAACTCGACTGGTGCGCACCTGCACTTCGAGCTGCGGATCAACCAGAAGCCGGTCGACCCCGCGCCCTACCTGCCTCCAGGCCCGCCGTCACCTTTCAACGGCTAGACAATCAGCTTCGGCTGGAAAAGAAATGACCCCAACGGATCGCCTCTCCGGCTTCGGATCCGGTCTTGCGACCAACTCCGACTCCGGTGTACGTGTCCCTCGGGGCCACGGCTAACATTACACGGATTCAGGGGCCGTGCCCATTAGTTTTGCGGGGGTAGCCTGGCTACCCCAAAGCCCAAAATCCGACTCGGTCAGGCGCGCGCCTTGGGCTCCTTGCCCGCCTTGGCAGCGGTCCGGCTGGCCTCTAGCAGCTTCGCGCTGTAGGCCTTGTAATCGTCGTAGCGCGCGACCGCTTCGGCGACGTAAGCAGAAAGCGCAGCAGACGCCCTTCCTCGTCGCATCAATTGCGCAGACCCACGTGCGGAAGTCGCCGTGGAGCGCGTACATCAAGATCTTGTACTCGATCGCGACGTCAAACTTCGCGTTCGCATCTCGCACCGCTTCATCCAGAGCGACGACAATCGGGACCGCCGACTTTTCGACGCCCGAGAGATAGGTTTCGAGCGCGGATGCATTCACGTGCATGTCCATAAAACAACTGTGCCGAGGCTCCAGAGAGCCTCGGCCGCAACGCTAGACGAAGAAGAACGAATCGTTACTTCTTCTTCTTGGTTGCCTTCTTGACGGCCTTCTTGACGGCCTTCTTGACGGCTTTCTTCTTGGCTGCCATTGGTCTACCTCCTTCGCTGCTTGATACGCGCGCGTTTTTCGATGGCGCGCTTGGTCTCACGATGGGACCTGATGCTGAGTATCTCTCACTGCGCGAAAATTTTCAACCTCATCACATGCAATCGCGTGACATGCCTCGGCTGATGCACTCACTCTTTTCATTGTTCACTGGTGAGTAATCGGGTCTGCCACTTTGAACACTTCCAGTGAGTGCGGCGCTTGACCGCGTGCTCGAAGGAATAGTGGAATCGCAAGACCAAGGAGCGCGGCGCTGGCGACGAGCGCGGCACGAATCGATACGCCCGAGGCGACGAGGCCGATAATCGGCCCGCCGACGATCTGACCGAGGGCGTCGGCCTGTCCGTCAACCGAAAACAGCGTCGCCCGGTTCGAAGAATCCAGCGACTGATTGAGCCATGCCCGCTGGACCGGCCCGAACGCCTGACTCATCACACTCGCCACCCACAGGAAAGCGATCGTAACGAAGAGGTTGCTTGCCAGCGCAAAGCCGACCAGCATCAGCGCGCGCACCGCTGTGAAACCGAGCAGCGAGCGAGTCACATAGGCGTGGTTGTCGAGGTCGAGCCGGCGCCTGATGACTTGAGTGACGGCGATTCCGATCAAGACGGCCCCACCGCTGATCAGGCCAAACCAGAGCACTGGCGAGAGGCCGGCGAATTTGGGTAGCCCGATGTCCTTAAGAAAGTGGACCTGCCAGAGACGGTCTATGCCCTCGCCCGAAAGGCCAAACACAACGGTGATCGCCAGGATTGTCAGGATGAGCGGCCGGCGGCGCAGCGTGGCGATGGACGAGCGAGCGCCCGCGGCCATACCGGCGAGTGTGCCCCTTGCTTCACGTGGGATCGCCTTGTATCCGGCCTCGGTCATCGCAAAGGAGAGGTAGACGGCAAGCAGCACGAAGAGTCCCCCACCGATCACGAGCGGCAGGTTCAGCCGGATGGAAGCCAGCCCGACCCCGATAAAGATCCCGATGAAGCCCGCCACCTGCGCGATCTGAGAGGCGCGCAGAAACAGGGGCCCGGCCGCCTTTTCGCCAACCTCGTCCGTTATCCAGGCATCCTCGGCGCCGCTGAAGAGCGTGGCGCCAATTCCCCAGATGACCTGGGCGATGAGGATGGAGGCGAATTGGGGGACCGATCCCTCGAGGATGAAACCCGCGCCGACCAGCCCGGTGCCGGCGGCGACCGCCCAACGACGGCTGAACGCGTCGGCGAACAGCCCGGTTGGGATTTGAAAGACAAGACATGTGAGCTCGAGCACGCTGCCCACCAGGAGGAGCCTGAGCGGGTCGAGATGGGCCACCTCGAACTGGTAGACGAGGTTGGTGACCGCGAGCATGCTGAAGAAAAGCGGCCATGTGGCATGCACGACGAGATAGACAAAGGTCGGGTCTTTGGAGCGGATGGACAACTGAACGGTCTCCTCCCGCCGGCTCGAGGGCGCGGCGAATCAAACCGATGATCGGGAGGAAACTCCAGCAGGAGGCCCGGGGGCCGGGAGGCTAGAGGTCTCCCGCGACGTCAGAGACGGTCGCGGGTGTTCTCATGACCCGGAATCCTAGACTGAATTGCGGTCA
>DASYVJ010000070.1:0-22887 GCA_035937155.1 Candidatus Dormiibacterota bacterium
GGGTCGAGGCAGCACGCGTCCTTATCTATGCGGGCGATCACAGGCGGGTCGCCGTGCCGCAACGCGGCGGCCAGGCGCGAGGCCGGACCGGATATAGCGAGGAGAACTGTGGGGATGCTGTGCCCAGGCACCGAGCCTCCGCCGACCGCCGAGATTCCCTCGACCAGGGTCGCGCGCACGCCGCGCTCCTCGAGCTTCACCGACCACATCGCGGCCCGTCGCCGCACGTCCGCGACCGGCGCGCGGATCATGCGCTCGACAGGGATCTCGTCCAGCCGCCCCGTCAATCGCTGCCGCAGCGTCGCCTCTAGCGCGGCGAGCGTCAGCTTGTCGATCCGAACGGCCCGCGCGAGTGGGTGACGCGACATCTTCTTGACGGCAGCCGATCCGGAGTCGCCGCGGCCGAGCACGATCCCTGCTTGCGGACCGCCAAACAGCTTGTCGCCGGAGAACGTCACGACGTCTGAGTGCTGCAGCGACTCCGCCACCGTTGGTTCGTCGGCGATCGGCTCAGCAGCACCGCTGCCGAGGTCGTCGATGAGGAGCAGGTCGTTGGCATGCGCCACCGCCGCCATCTGAGCCAGCGTCGCCGACTCGGTGAAACCGGAGACGCGGAAGTTGGAGGTGTGCACACGCAGGAGCGCCGCGGTTCGCGCCGTGATCGCGTGCTCGTAGTCGTCCTGTCGCGTGCGGTTGGTCGTGCCGACCTCGACCATCCGCGCGCCTGATAGCCGCATCACGTCCGGCATCCGGAAAGATCCCCCGATCTCCACTTGCTGGCCGCGCGAAACGATGACCTCCTTGCCTTTGCAGAGCGCGGTCAGCGCGAGGAGTATCGCGGCCGCGTTGTTGTTGACGACGAACGCGGCCTCGCAGCCGAAGAGCTGTGTCAAGAGGCTCGATAGCAGGGCGGCCCTCTCGCCGCGCCGCCCGGAGTCGAGGTCCAGCTCGAGGTTGCTGTAACCCGCGGCCACGCGCACCGCGTCGACTGCGGCGCGCGACAGGGGAGCGCGGCCGAGGTTGGTGTGGAGGATCACACCGCTAGCGTTGATGACGTGGCGCAGTCTCGGGGCGACGGCCGCGCGCAGGCTGGCGCCAACTTTGCTTATCCGCTCTGCATCGTCTACGGCCGCGCCATCTCGCTCGGCCGCCACCTGGTCGCGGAGGGCCTGCACAACTCGCTCATGGCCGAACTCGCCCGCGAGCTCCGAATAAGCGGGCTCGTTGATGAGCCCGCCTACGGCAGGCAGGGATGAAGTCCGATGAATCCTGGAATCGCGTATCCGGCGCATCCGCCCAATGAGATTAGGCTGGCGGGCTCGAAGAAGGGAGTCATCACCACCGCCAGGAGGCTGGCGCCCTGGAACAGCTGGAAGAGAAAGATGACAACGATGCAGCCGATCCAGATCTGCTGCCGCCGCGTGTTCACCTGGAAGAAAAAGCGCGGGTTGCGGTTGCGGAAGATGGCCTCAATCACGTTCCAGCCATCGAGGCCGGGAATGGGCAACAGCTGGAAAGCGAAGATCGACAGGTTCAGGAACACGATGACGTAGATCGCGGCGCCGATCAGAGCGGGTGAGAGGTCGAACGACGAGACCATGCCCAGCCTGGTCAGAAAGCGCCAGATGAACCCCAGGACAAGCGCGACGATAAGGTTTGCAGCCGGCCCACCGAGCTCATGGATGAGACGCTGGCCAGTGGAGCTGATCCGGTTTGGCTGAACCGGGACGCGCCTGCCCCATCCCACGAGGGCCACGAAAACAGCGATCACTCCAAGTGGGTCGAGGAAACGGCGCGGGTTGAGCGAGAAGTAGCCGAAGTAGCGCACCGAGCGGTCGCCGAGGAGATAAGCGGCGGCGGCGTGACCCATCTCGTGCACCGGGATCGCGATCAGGAGCGCTGGCACCAGAAGCAGCGCGGCGAGAAGAAAGGCTACGAAGCTGCTCACTCGATGGGGATTTTGCCGACGCGCTTGGTCGCCCGGCGTCGAGCGGGGGCCCGCCGAGCGCCGGTGGCCGTGCGCCGTCCACGCGGAGTCGCAGTGACACGGTGCTCGTAGATGAGCATCAGCGCCGTGATCAGCTCACGTTGCGCGTTCAGCAGGTGCACCTGCGCCGCCGGCGGGACCATGTCCGACAACAGGTGAGTGACCCGCGATCCGAGTTCGTTGACGGTCTCGATGAGACGTTCGCCGTCGCGGCTCATTTCTTCTTCTCCTGAGTTGTCGCCTTTTGCTCCCGGCGGGCGAATCGAACGCGAAGCTCGCCGTCGCGGACGGTGGCGCTGGTCGTGTCGCGCTGCGCCAGAACGCGCGGAAGCGATATCTCGCGACGGTAGTTGCCCAGCGTGACGTACAGCTCGCCGTTGTGCCTGCTCAGATCCACCGACGAGCGATCCGCAAACGGCACCTTCAGCGTCAGCACGTAGTCGGTGCCGTCCTTGTCGATGCGCTGGGGGCTGGACGTCGCAAAGTGTTCGGAGGGATCGCGCTCGCCATACGTCTCGCGCGCCATGCGCAAGAGCATCTCTTCGCCGACCACCTCGCGATCGAAGAGCGGAACGTTGAAGATCGGGATGCCCGCAAACGACTGCTCGACCTCGACCTGGTACCGCTTGTGTATCTGCTGCCACTTCTGGAAGAGCTCGTCGTGAAGCTCGCCGGGCAATAGGCGATTGACGATCACAGCATCGGTGACGTAGCCGAACAGGCTGAGGTACGTGTACGCGCGCTTGGCCTCCTTGACCACCATCTTCTCGAGGTTGAGCACGATGCGAACCGTGGTCATCGACGAATCAGTCAGCAGCTTGCGCATGCCGCCGAGGTCGAGGAGCAGGTCCTTCAGCGAGGCATAGATCTCATCCGACGGCAGCGGCATGCCGATCATCGGTTGCAGCACTGGGCGCGCCACACGCATCGCGCGGCGCTGCCATGGAAAGATCTTGTCTAGCCACCATTTGGCTGCGTCCGGGAAGGTGAGGAGCTGCAGCGTCTCGCCGGTCGGCGCGCAATCGACGATCAGGACGTCGTGCTCGGCGCGCTGCGCGTAGTGCTTGATCCACATCAACGACGCGATCTCGTCCATGCCTGGCGGGTTAGCCACCTCGTCCGCGACCACCTCGTCCAGGCCCTGCGTGGCGAACACTTCCGCGGCGTACTCGTGCAGCTTCACCCAGTGGCGCTGCATCTCGTGCAGCGACGAGACCTCGTGCGCCCACAGGTTGTGGGAGATCGGTGTCAGGTCGGGGCCGAGCTCGACGTCGAATGAGTCGCCGAGCGAGTGCGCGGGGTCAGTGCTCATGATCACCGTTCGGTAGCCGGCCCTGGCGCACTGGACAGCCGAGGCGGCCGCGACAGACGTTTTGCCGACGCCCCCCTTTCCCGTGAACAAGATCACTCGCACGCGGTGGAGTTTACGGGTGAGGAAGAAACTCAGGTTTCGGAGCCCCGACCTTGTTAGCTTTGGGCTCCAGAAGGACTCTTAGACTCGCGCCTTTTCTTGAGGTGTTCCAGCACCTGGAGCGTGGCTTGGGTGTTGCGCTCGATCTCCATGAGGATCTCGAGGGTCGCCTTTTCAGCCGACTCCGCCACCTCGGCCGTGTGCTCCAGCCGCAAGCGATCCTTCTGCGCCTGGCGGTTTCCGGAGAGCAACAGCACTGGACCGGTGAACGCCGCCTGGATGCTGAACATCAGATTAAGGAGGATGAATGGATAGAGGTCCCACTTGTGGGTGAAGAATTCGACGGTGTTGATGAATACCCAGATCACGATGAGCACGCTCTGAATGATCAAGAACCACCACGATCCAATTCCCGAAGAGGCCCGGTCCGCGACACGCTCACCGAGGGTCGCCTCGTCGTGGAACAGCTGGTTGACCGGATGCTTGTGCTTGGCTGCAACCCTCTGGCGCGCCGTCGTGATGTCGGTATCAGCCGTGGGGATCTCGGTATCGGGTGAGGTCATGCCGATTCAGCCTCGAGCTCTTTGAGGATGCGCACCGTGAGGTCGGTGTTCTTCTTGATCTCGATGAGGATTCGAGTGATGTGCTCCTCACCCATGTCTGCCTCGTCCGCGGCGTGCTCGAGAGTGATGCGGTCCTTCTGCGACTGCCGGTTCCCCGCCAGCAAGACGATCGGGCCCGCGTAAGTAGCCTGAAGTGAAAGCAAGAGGTTGAGCAGGATGAACGGATACGGATCCCAGCGCTTTACGAAAAGGCCCCAGAAGTTGATCGCCGCCCATACGAGCAGCAGCACGGACTGGGTGATGATGAAAGGCCACGAGCCCATGCCGGCCGCAAGCCTGTCCGCTATGCGCGCCCCGAGCGGCGCCTCGTCGTAATGGGCGATGTTGACGGGATGCTTGTGCTCCGCATCAGGGTCGCGGTGCTTGCGTCGAAGCCGGTGCAGTATTGCGTGCGAATCAGGTGCCCCAGGCAGCGCCATCGGTTGAAGGTTAGCGGCGGTGCCCGCGAGTGTCTACGACAACGGCGCTACTTGACGATGAGGGGCACCGCGATCGAGCCGACGCCGAGGAGCACCAACATGGCGACCCCGACCACGGCCAGGCGAACCAGGTCTTTGGTGAAGTAAGGGACGCGATCCAGAGGAATCGAGGGATCGGCGGACTCGATGAGGTAGCGCCCGCCCCGGACCTTGGTGACCTGGTTGCGGGCCCCAAGCGACATCTCCACGGCGCGAACGAGGGCCTGGTCGCCGCCCACGCGAGCCTGCGACACGCTCCGGCTGGGTGCGGTCTGCGTGCCGGCGGCTGTGGTGGCGCCCATGCCGGGGGTCAGCGGACCCGGGGGCCGCACGGGCGGCCGGAACTTTCCTTTGCCTCGCTTCTTGCCTTTGCGGCTCACAAGCCCAAGTCTAGGAGAGAAAGGAACAGGCAGGCGGTGTGGGGGAGCCTGTAGTGGGTCGTGGGGTGCGACTCTTGGGGATCGATCCGCCTGCCTGTCGTTGGGCCGAGGGACTCAACCGGCTGAGACGTGGGCTACGACATGTTGTGTCCCGTGCGAAGTTATAACCCTGAATGTAGTTGCTGTCAAGGGTCTTAACATTTCCAGACCGAGCCGGTCAGACCTCGGTGGTGAGCTCCGCGTACTCCTCTTCGTTGATCAGCTCGTCAAGCTCCCCGGGATCGTCGATCCGGACGCGAAGCAGCCATCCGCTGGCGTAGGGATCGCTGTTGATCAGGTCAGGGTTCTCGAGCGCTTCGCCGTTGACCTCGAGCACCTCGCCGCTGATCGGGGCCTCCAGCGGAGAGGACGCCTCCTCGGATTCCACGTGGCCTATCCACCGGCCCGCGCCGAGCACGTCGCCCAGGTCTGGCAGCTCAATTGTGGTTATCTCCCCCATCTGGTCCTGGAGGTAGTCACTCAGGCCGAGCACGGCGTCCGCGCCTTCGACGCGAACCCACACATGAGCCCCACTGAAGCGAAGGGACATGAGCAAATTGTCGCCGGGAGCGGGCCCGCGCGCACAAGCCGGCAAGAACAAGCCGGCAAGAAGGATTCGCTCGCTGTATCCGCAAGTCGCTACGCGGCGAGTTCGTTAGCCGGGTCATGAGGTACCTGCTCTTCATCGCTCTCGCTGCGATTGCCATCTGGCTGGCGAACACGCTGTGGCAGACCTTTTTTCTAGGTCGTTACTAGCGTCCGATTCGAAAGAACACGACGTCGCCGTCCTTGACCCTGTAGTCGCGCCCTTCGATCCGCAGCTTGCCTGCCGCGCGCAGCGCCTCCATCGATCCCGCCGCGACCAGCTCGTCGACCGAGGTCACCTCGGCTCGGATGAAGTGCTTCTCAAAGTCAGTGTGGATCTTGCTCGCAGCGATGGGTGCCGGCGCATCTCGCTCGCACGGCCAGGCCCGCACCTCCGGCTCCCCGGCCGTGAAGTAGGTGATGAGACCGCCCACCTCCCACACGGCACGCGCGATGCGCCCCAGGCCCGACTCGTCGATCCCGTAGCCCGCACGCATCTCGGCCTGCTCCCCAGGGTCGAGCTCGCCGAGCTCTGCCTCCAGCCGGGCGGAAAGCGTGACCACCGGAGCACCTTCGGACGACGCCAGCTTTGCCACCTTGGTCGCCGCCTCTCCACCCCCGGGCAGCAGCTCGTCCGCGGCGTTGGCGACGTACACCGACGGCTTCAGCGTCACCGGGAAGATGCCCAGCAGCAGCGCACGCTGATCTGGCTCGAGCGCCAGGGTGCGGAGCTGCTTTCCGGCGTCGAGATGTTCCTTCGCCACGGTCAGAACGTCGTGCTCGTTCTGAGCATCCTTTCTTCCGGCGCGCGCTTCCTTGGCCACGATGTCGAGCCGCTTCTCGACCGACGAGAGATCGGCGAGCACGAGGTCGAGCGCAAACTCCTCGAGCTCCGCGACCGGATCGGGCTGAGGTCCAAAGCAGCGCGCGACCTTGACCAGGACTTCCGCCTGGCGTGCAAACGCGACGCGCTGGGCGCGGCTCCCGGGTGGCGTGTCCTCGACCCTCACCTGCGCGGCTGTCGTCTTGGCCGGCTTGACCGCGTTCGCCAGTCTTGTCAGACGCTCATCCGGCACGTCCACCATGCCGACGCCGTCGGCGCCGCGTCCGGCGGTCAGAGCGTTGAAAAGCGTGGTCTTGCCGGCCCCAGCCGGGCCAACGATCGCTACGTTAACTGGCAATCAGTCTTGGTCCAGTTCGAAGGTTTTGTGCAGGACGCGAACGCCTTTCTGGACCTGGTCGCGCGCCACGAGGCAGGTGATCCGGATCTCGGACGTGCTGATCATCTCGATGTTGATTCCCGCGTCGGCCAGTGCCCTGAACATGCGGCCCGCTATACCAGGCATGCCGAGCATGCCGGTGCCGACGATCGAGAGCTTGGCGATCCCGCCGGCCGACGAGACTCGCGTGGCGCCGATTGACTTTGCCGCCACCTTGACGAGCTTCTCCGCCGCCTTGAGGTCCGTCTCGGCGACCGAGAACGTGAGGTCGGTGTGGCGTGAGCGGCCGATGTTCTGGACGATCACGTCGACCGAAATGCCCGCCGCTCCGAGCGGCTCGAAGATCGCGGCGGCGATACCCGGCCGGTCCGGCACGCCGACCACGGTGATCTTCGCGACGTTGGATTCCTCTGCGATGCCTCGAACGCGTCGTCTTTCTTCCATTGGTACGTGGGCGACGATCATGGTACCGACGCCTTCGTGGAAGCTTGACCGCACATGGATCGGCACGTCATAGAGCTCGCCGATCTCCACCGCCCGCGGATGCATGACCCGGGCGCCGACAGCCGCGAGCTCAAGCATCTCGTCGTACTGGATATGGGTCAGCTTGCGGGCGGTTTTCACCAGCCGCGGATCAGCGGTGAAGATTCCGTCCACGTCGGTATAGATCTCGCACGACTCGGCCTTCAAGGCAGCGGCGAGGGCGACGGCGGTCGTGTCCGAACCTCCACGACCCAGAGTGGTGACCTCGAAGTCCTCGGTGACACCCTGGAAGCCCGCGACAACGACGACCTTGCCCTCGCGCAGAGCTTCGAGGATGCGCTCCGGCTTGATGTCCTGGATCCGGGCCTTCGAGTGATGCGCGCTCGTGCGCACGCCGGCCTGAAGGCCGGACAGTGAGACCGCGGGCACGCCCATACCCTGCAGGCACATCGCGACCAGGGGAGCGGTGATCGTCTCGCCGTTGGCGATCAGCATGTCGAGCTCTCGTGCCGGCGGGTCCGGGTTGATGCTCTGAGCCAGCGCGATCAAGCGGTCGGTTGTGTGACCCATTGCCGAAACCACCGCGACGACTTTGTGGCCTTGCTTGACGGTCGCGGCGATCCGGCGGCTGACCCGCCTGATACGAGCGGCGGTGCCCACCGAGGTACCGCCGTACTTCTGGACGATCACAGCGTGCGGAACATGCCCTTGTCGGTGATCTGAGTGACCAGCCCACGTCCCCGATCGGGGAACGACGTCTCCATGGCGTTGGCGATCCGGGCAGCCTGCGATGGCGCACAGAAAGCGAAAACGCTCGGCCCCGCCCCGCAGATTGCCGCGGCGTACGCGCCACTTGCCTCGGCGACCCGAATCACCTCCGCCGTCCAGGGATAGAGGTGCAGCCGGTGCGGCTGATGCAGCCGGTCGCGCAGCGCCTCGCCGAGCAGAGATGGCCGCTTCGACACGATGGCGCGCACCAGCAGCGCGGTTCGGGCGGCATTGAAGGTCGCAGTTTCGAGAGGGACCGCATCGGGCAGCACAAAGCGCGCCTTTTCGGTCGACAGTGGCTGGTGCGCGACGAAGAGCGCCAGTCCCCAGCCGGGGTTGGGAAGCTTCTCGTCGATGTGCTCCGACACGATTCGAATGCCGCCCGATGCCGACGCAGCCACGTTGTCGAGATGCCCCTCGTCAGCGCCGGCGTCGATCACATGGCTCTTGACGTCCCACGGGCTGCTGAGGGCTGACGCGGCGAGCCTGGCGGCGGCGCTGCTGCCGAGCCCTACGCCAAGCGGGATCTCGCTTCGTACGCGACCCTTCATCTTCAGCCGCGTGAATGGGTTCTCATGCGCCGCGAGATAGTCCGCGCCCTCGCCTTCGTAGTCCCACCCTGGATGCTGTGCTTCGTCGGCCTGGACTTCGAGCCACAGGTCGATCGCCATCGCCATGCAGTCGAAGCCCGGACCTATGTTGGCGATCGAGGCCGGAACTTTGATTCGCATTACAGCTTCAAGACCTTAGCTAGTGTGCGCGCGTCGCCATCGAGCTCGATGGGCGGTTCGACATTCTGCAGAGCCGCGTCAGGGTCTTTGAGTCCGGAGCCTGTCAGCACGACAACCGTCGTCGAGTCCTTTTCGATCTTGCCCTCGCGGACCAGCCTGAAGAGCAGCGCGAGCGGCGCCGCTGACGCAGGCTCTGCGAACAAGCCCTCGCTGTTGGCCAGGCGGATCTGGGCGGCAAGGATCTCGGTGTCCGTCACCGCAGCGATCATGCCGCCGGACTCATCGCGCGCTGTCGTCGCCCCTTCCCACGAGGCAGGGTTGCCGATGCGGATGGCCGACGCAACTGTCCTGGGGTTTGCGATGGCGTGGCCGCTGACGATCGGGGCGGCGCCCTCCGCCTGCGCACCCACCATCCGCGGAAGTCTTGTGGCTCGTCCGGCTGACTGGTACTCGCGAAAGCCCTTCCAGTAAGCGGTGATGTTGCCCGCGTTTCCGACCGGCAGCAGCAGATAGTCAGGCGCGTCGCCGAGCTCATCGACCACCTCAAAGGCAGCAGTCTTCTGGCCTTCGATCCGGTGCGGGTTGATCGAGTTCATCAGTGCGACAGGGTATCGGCTGGTGAGGTCTCTAACGGCTTCGAGGGCAACATCGAAATTGCCTTTGAGGGCGACAACCTTGGCCCCGTACATCAGCGCCTGCGAGAGCTTGTTCAGGGCGATCTCGCCGGAAGGGACGACCACGATCGCGCGCACCCCCATTCGCGCCGCGTACGCAGCCATCGACGCCGACGTGTTGCCGGTCGACGCGCAAATCAGGACCTTGCTGCCCGCCTCCAGCGCCTTGGCCACCGCGACGACCATGCCGCGGTCTTTGAAGGAGCCCGTCGGGTTCAAGCCCTCGTATTTGAAGTACAGGTGCTTCAGGCCGAGAGCGCGCCCGATGTTGCGGCTGGGCACCAGGGGTGTGGAGCCTTCGTTGAGGTCGACCTCTGGGGTGGACGGACCGACGGGCAGGTGCTCGCGGTACCGAGCGATGACTCCCAATCTGCTTAGAACACACGAAGAAATGCGGACACGGCCCGAACCGACTCGAGCGCTGCCATCCGTGTGCGAGCCAACTGGAGGCTGGCGTCAGGCGCGGGGTGCGTGGTGACCACGAGCTCGGCCGTCTGGTCCTGCGACCACGCGTCTTTTTGAATCAGGCTCGAGATGCTGACGCCCTCTTCCGCGAACACATGCCCGATCGCCGCCAGCACGCCCGTCCGGTCGTCGACTCGGATCCGGTAGTACGCGCGCGTCACCACCTCGCCCATGGGCACGACGCCGACCCGGTCGTCGAAGCTGAACGATGGTCTGCTCTGGACGCCGCGCCGGATCGAGCGGGCCAGGTCGATGAGATCTCCGACGACGGCCGATGCTGTCGGCCTGCCGCCCGCGCCCTGCCCGACCAGCAGCACCTGGCCGACCAGATCACCCTCGACGAAGACCGCGTTCTCTGCGCCCTCGACCCGAGCCAGGGGATGATCCAGCGGCACCATCGCCGGATGCACGCGTGCCTCCACTCGCCCTGGATGCCGTTGCGTGTGTGCGATGAGCTTGATCGCGTAGCCGAGCTCGCGGGCATACCGAAAATCGACTGGCTCGACGGCCTCGATGCCCTCGCGATAGATCTCATCTGGGCGCACCTTGATCTCGTACGCGATCGAGCCGAGGATGGCGAGCTTGTACGTGGCGTCGAAACCGCCGACATCGTCAGTGGGATCGGCTTCGGCATACCCGGCCGCCTGCGCCTCGCCGACAGCGTCGGCCAACGATATGCCGGCCGCGGCCATGCGGCCGAGCACGTAGTTGGTGGTTCCATTGATGACGGCCGATACCCGCTCGATCCGGTTGGCTTGCAGGTCGGTCCGGAACGCGCTGATCAGAGGGATGCCGCCGCCTACGGCGGCCTCGAAGTAGATGTCGACGTTCTTCTCAGCGGCCAGGTCGAGAAGCTCAGGGCCGTGCTTGGCCATGACGACCTTGTTGGCCGTGATGACGTGCTTGCCGGCGCTAATGGCGCGTTCCAGGTAGCTGCGAATCGGCTCGTCACCGCCGGCCACCTCTACGAGCACGTCGATCGCCGGGTCTTCAAGGAGATCGGCCGGCTCGGTGGTCAGCAGCTCAGGTGCGATCTCGACTGCGCGCCGTTTCGTCAGGTCGCGCACCAGCACCCGCTGCAGGCACAGCTCGACCCCGGCTCGGCGTGACAGCTGCGGCGCCCACGTCAGCATCCGCTCGGCCACCTGCCCGCCTACGGTGCCCAGCCCGATCAGCCCCACGTTCAAGGATTGGGTCATTGCTGGCGCTATTCTCCCTGCCGTGGCCCTGATCTTGCGCGAAGCGGACGTTAAGGAGCTCATCGAGATGGACGATGTGATCGCCGCAGTCACGTCGGCGATGAAGGAGCTCGGCGAGGGCGTGGCCCAAAACGAGCCCCGGCGCCGTGCCTTCGCTCCCGGTGGCCTGCTGAACGTGATGTTCGCGTCCTACCCGGGCGGCCGGTGCACCGGATTGAAGGCGTACAGCGTCGCGGACGGTCGGGCGCGGTTCATGGTCGTCCTGTTCGCGCTCGATGGCTCGCTCGACGCATTGATCGAGGCTGACTTCATGGGTGCATACCGAACCGGTGCGGCGACAGCGGTCGCCGCCAGGGCAATCGCGCGCACCGGCCCCGCTACCGTCGCGCTGGTGGGAACCGGTTGGCAGGCGGGCACCCAGGCCCTCGCACTGTCGCGCGTGCTCGAGATCAAGGAGCTGCGAGTCTTCAGCCGCGACGTCGACCGGCGCTCCAGGTTCGCTCGGGAGCAGGCGGACCAGCTGGGCGTGCCGACGGTCGCCGCCGCCAGCGCCGAGCTGGCTGTCCGGGGCGCAGACGTGGTCGTCACCATGACGACAAGCGCAAAGCCGGTGATCGAGGCCGATTGGGTCGAGCCCCACGCGCTGGTCGTCGGCGCCGGCTCGAACTATCACAACCGCGCCGAGATCCCGGCCGACCTGGTGGCGAAGGCCCAGACGGTCGTGGTCGACCAGCTGGCGGCGGCTCAGCTGGATTGTGGGGACCTGATCTCGGCCCACGCGGCAGGCAAGTTCGACTGGAGCCGCGCGGTCGAGCTCGCAGCAGTCGTGGCCGGCAAGTGGCAGCACCCGGCCGACAGGGGCATCACGCTTTTTGAGTCACACGGGCTGGCTTTGTGGGACCTGGCGGCGGGCTCCCTCGTGGTGAGCGCCGCCCGCGCCAAAGGCTTCGGAGAGGAAATTCAGCTGCTTTAAGGCTCCTGCGGAGTTAGGCGGCCCATTTCCGGGTTCGGCTCCTGCGCTGCTCGCATACGAATCTATTAATGCGCTCGCTGCGCGGCTCGTCGCCTCACCCGGATCTGGGCCACACGGATCGCCGAATCTGCCGCCGAGGGATCGCCGATTTCGCCTCTAGTGGGGGACGTGGACCTGCACCGGCTGCGGTCCGAGGGCGCCGAGCTGCAGGGCTGAACCCACCAGGAAGGCGGCGATGAGGATCACGACCAGGGCCGCGCTCGCGGCCATGTAGACAACCCACGGCGACGGGCCGGCGTCGGCCATGCGCATGAGGATGTCCGGCCAGTCGGGACCGCGGCGCGGGTGCCATGAATCGACCTCCGCGCGGATCATCCGGCTGACGTCATCTTCTGAGGGCATGTTGAGCCCTCCCTGAGTGGTTTTATCTTCCACGTAGGGCACCTTCACTACTCGAACGCGTGGTGTCAGGATCCTGGTCGTTCGCCATGGTTTTTCGCATTATCGCCACTGCCTTGGCGATCCGGGAGGCTACCGTACCGGCCGGCACCCCGAGCACGGCCGCGATCTCCTCACGCGTCATGTCTTCGTAGTAATGGAGGACCACCGCCGCGCGCAGCTTTGGGCTGAGGGCCTCCATCGCTTTGCCAACGACGTCCCGGGCCTCCGCCCGGTCGTAGTCCCGCCGATCCGGGGCGACATACAGCCGGGCGGGCAGGAAGCGGGCGAGCTTCTGGCGGCGCAGGTGGGAGATGGCGAGGTTGATCCCGATCCGGCGCAGCCAGGCGCCCGGCGGGGCCGTCGGCGTGTAGCGGTGGCGGGCCCGGTAGGCGCGCACGAACGTCTCCTGCGTCAGGTCCTCAGCCGCGGCGCCATCGAGGACGACAGCGCGGATCGAGCGGTAGACCGAGTGGTATTCCTGGTCGTAGAGCTGCCTGAACTGGGTCGCAGGGTCGAGCTGCTTGGGCTCGGCGTCCTTGCTCTCGCTCACACCCTAAGTGTGATGGCTCGCGAATCAGATTGATTGCTCAGTGGTGGGCGACCCGGGACTCGAACCCGGATGGGTTACCCCACACGCCCCTCAAACGTGCGCGTCTACCAGTTCCGCCAGCCGCCCGGCTGCAGCCGGTTGATTTTACGTGACGGCGCTTTGGTACCCGCGGCAAGACTCGAACTCGCAACCTCCTGATCCGAAGTCAGGCGCTCTATCCATTGAGCTACGCGGGCGAAGCCCACTCATTTTCATGGTTGTAGAAGCCAAGCATTGCCAGTAGGCCGGGTTCACCCCGGTCGTCAGCCTACCGCGTACCTCTGATGGTTCAGGCCCCAGGCCACATAGCGCACCAGGCCCACCGCACGATACCGCTGCCGCCGGGCCGTCGTCGCTCGTGACTCGAGGGCGGCGCGCAGGGCCTCGGGAGTCTTGCCGGGAAACTCCGTGAAAGCTCTTCCCACCGCGTCAAGGATGTGCGCGTCGGACGAGCCGACCTCCGCCGCGCCCAGCCCAAGGTTCAGGCGGTGCGCCAGCTGATTGACGAGATAGAAACCCGGGGTCGCGTTCTCGACCTCGACAGCGTCGAAATCCAGGTCAGCCGCAAGCCAGCCCACGCCATGGACCGGCCCTGTCCTCGCGCGCCTCTGAGTGCGCCAGAAAGGGTGGACTGCGAGCGCGAGGCCGCCCTGATCGTGAATCGCATCAACCGTTGCGGCTGCTGACATGCCCGGCCGGACTCGGCGCTCGATGAACAGAGCGACGATGTGTCCGTCGCGGCTGGACACCTCCTCGCCGACGATGACATGAAACCGTGCCCGTTTCGCAGCGTGCTCCTGCGCGCGCAGCGCACCTTCGATCGTGTCGTGATCTGTGACCGCGATCACATCGAGATTTGCGCGACGGGCTGCGTGTTCGACCAGCTCTTTGGGTGTCGGCCAGCCGTCGCTGACGGTTGTGTGCATGTGGAGGTCCGCGCGACCCGGAGAAACCACGGATGTGCATGGTACGCCCGGCAGCCTTACCATCGACGTTTCCAGACCTTCTTTCCGACCTGGGTTAGCTGGAGGTGTCGCCAGTGGAAGGCTTGATGCAGGATTACGAGCTCTCTCTTCAGCATGTGCTCTGGCGGATCGAACGCTTGCACCAGAAGAAGGAGGTGGTGACGAAGCTCGACAAGGGGGTGCACCGAATGACCAATGCCGAGCTGGTGCCGCGCATCAACCGGCTGGCGGGCGCGCTGAAGCGGCTCGGCATTAAACCTGGTGATCGCGTGGCGACGCTCGCCTTCAACAATCACCGGCATCTCGAGCTCTATTACGCAGTGCCCTGCATGGGTGCAGTCCTGCACACGCTCAACCTCCGCTTGTTTCCTCAGCACCTCGAGTTCATCATCAATGACGCAGAAGACAAGGTTTTATTTGTCGATCAGGCCTTAATTCCGCTTCTCAAGCCCCTGCTGGGCAAGATTCCATCGGTCAAACAGCTCGTTTTGATGACAGATACGCCCGCCGCATCGCACAGCGAGGACGGCGTCGGCGAGCTGCTGGACTACGAGACGCTTCTCCAGGCGGAGACCGACAGCTATCCCTGGCCGAAGCTGTCAGAGCGGATGGCCGCGGCCATGTGCTACACGTCCGGCACCACCGGGAACCCGAAAGGAGTGGTCTACTCGCACCGCTCCCAGTACCTGCACACGATGAGCGTCCTCCAGGTCGACGGCCTTGCCATCTCCGAGAAGGACACGGTGCTCCCGATCGTGCCGATGTTCCACGCGAACAGCTGGGGCCTGCCCTACGCGTGCGGAATGGCCGGAAGCAAGGTGCTGTTCCCCGACCGATTCATGGGCGACGCGAAATCCATCGTCGACCTGGCCGAGCAGGAGGGGGCCACGATCCTGGCGGGCGTCCCGACCATCTGGATCAACACGGTCGTGTATCTGAAGGAGACAGGCAAGCGCCTACCGAAGGTCCACACCGTCATCTGCGGCGGCTCGGCCATTCCCCGCTCCCTGATGGAGTCGATGGACTCGGTTGGTCTGCGCATGCTGCATGCATGGGGTATGACAGAGACGTCGCCGCTGGGCAGTGTCGCGCGGCCACGAGCCGGCACTAAGCCTGAGGATGAGCTCAACGCGCGGCTGACCCAGGGACCGGTGGCGGCCGGCGTCGAGATCCGGATCAGCGACCCTGCCACCGGCGAGGAGCTGCCCTGGGATGGCGTTGCGTTCGGTGAGATCCAGGTTCGTGGTCCGTGGGTCGCCCGCGCCTACAACAACGGTTACGACCCCGGCAAGCTGACCGAAGACGGCTGGTTCCGCACGGGTGACGTGGCCAAGATCACACCCGAGGGCTACATCGAGATAGTCGACCGCACCAAGGACGTCATCAAGTCAGGGGGCGAGTGGATTTCGTCGGTTGAGCTCGAGAACGCGATCATGTCGCACCCCAAGATCTTGGAAGCGGCCGTGATCGGCCTCGCGCACCCGAAGTGGGACGAGCGCCCGATCGCCTACGCGGTGCCTAAGCCGGAGTTCAAGGGCCAGGTCACGCAAGAGGAGGTCATCGACTTCCTCAAGGACAAGGTCGCGAAGTGGTGGCTGCCGGACGAGGTGCGCTTCATCGACGAAGTGCCCAAGACCTCGGTCGGGAAGTTCGACAAGAAGGTATTGCGCGCAAGCGCCGTCCCGATCAACCCCGGAGTGAAGCAGGAGGCTAAGAACTGATGGCACGCACTGCCGCGAAAGAGCACACGATCGGCCTGGACCAGCATCACTTCAAATGGGACAACGCGAATCCTCCGGCGGTCGAGATCGCGCCGGGTGACGTCGTTCACTTCGAGACAGAAGAGGTAACCGCCGGGCAGCTGAAAAAGGGCGACCCGGCCTCCAAGCTAGGAGCACTGGACTTCGACCGTCTCTACCCGCTCGGTGGTCCCGTCTACGTGACGGGCGCTGAGCCCGGCGACACCCTGGAAGTCGAGATCCTCGAGCTGAAGCCAGGGTCCTGGGGGTGGACCGCCCTTCTGCCCGGACTCGGCCTGCTCGCCTCTGACTTCCCCGACCCGTACGTCCGGTACTTCGACCTCGGCGACCGCAAGTCGGCCGAGCTGCGCCACGACATCCAGATCCCGATCGCCCCTTTCTGCGGCACGATGGGCGTCGCGACCGACGAACCCGGCCCCCAAGCCGTCTTGCCGCCGACCAAAGGCGCCGGGAACGTTGACACCCGCCACCTGACCGCGGGCACCAAGCTTTACCTGCCTGTTTTCGTGCCTGGAGCGCTCTTCTCGGCCGGTGACTGCCACGCCGCGCAGGGAGATGGCGAGGTCTGCGTTACCGGGATCGAATGCCCGATGACGTTTTCACTCCGGTTTGGAGTGGTCAAAGGCGCGTCGCTCCGCCCGTGGAGCTACCACTTCCTGACCCCCGCGGCACCCCTTCAGCCGCGCAGCGACGAGAAGGGCTATCACGCGGTCTGCGCCCTTGGCCCAGACCTGATGGAGAACGCCCGCAACGCGGTGCGGGACACGATCACCTGGCTGAAGGCGGACCATGGGCTGAGCCGCGAGGACGCATACATCCTGTGCAGCCTTGCCGGCGACCTGCGGATCAGCCAGATCGTCGACCAGCCCAACTTCGGGGTCTCGTTCTACATGCCCCTGAGCGTCTTCCGCTAGCCCAGGGAAACCCCCGCCGGAACATCTCCCGCCAAGGGGGCGGTCAGCCGCGTACCGTCCGGCATACTGACCGACTGGTGTTCGAGGGTTGAGTACTTCACAGCTAGGGCGCTACCCGATCGAAGCCGAGCTCGGGCGCGGCGCCATGGGCGTTGTCTACCGCTCGACCCACCCACGGCTCGAGATCCCGGTCGCGATCAAGGTCCTGGCTGAGCAGTATTCCAGCGACACGAGCTTTCGCCAGCGCTTCCATCGCGAGGCCGCCACCGTCGCCGCGCTCAACCACCCGGGCATCGTTCGGGTCTACGACTTCGACGAGGACGGCCCGGTGCTGTTCATCGTCATGGAGTGGGTCGAGGGGCGCTCCATGCGGTCCTGGCTGGACGAGTACGGTCGGTTCAGCGTCGACGTGTCGGTCGACCTCATTCAGCAGCTGCTGTCAGCGGTCGGTGTCGCGCATGACTACTCGGTCGTGCACCGGGATCTAAAGCCTGACAACATCCTTATCTCCAACCGCGGCAAGACGAAAATTCTCGACTTCGGCATCTCGAAGCTCATCGACGACAAGCACCGGCTAACGGCGACCGGCAGCATGGTCGGCACGCCTGCCTACATGGCGCCCGAACAGGTCAAAGGCGATGCGGTGGATGCGACCTCGGACATCTATTCGCTCGGCATGATCCTGTACGAGCTCCTGCACGGTGAGCCTCCATTTACCGGAGCGCTGCCCTCGGTGCTGCACTCGCAGGTTTTCGACAAGCCGCGAGCGTCGACTGCGATTCCCTCGCCGATCATGGAGATCATCTGGAAGGCCACCGCGAAAGACCCGAGCCAGCGCTTCCAGAGCTGCGAGGCATTCTCCGGCGCGTTCCACTACATGCCGAAGCCCGGAGCGGCACAGCCGCCGGTCGAGGCGATCTCCAACGAGCTTGCGCTCACCGAAGAGATCGAGCAGCGTGCGCCGGTGCCGGCCCGCATCGACGGGCACAAGCCCGCCGGGGTCTGCACATACAGCGATTGCCAGGAGCGCCGCGGCTGGGCGTGTGCGTACAAGGATCTGACTGGCCGGGAGTGCAAGAGCTGGTGGTGCCGCAAACACATCCAGTTCATCGAACGGACTCCCTTCTGTCCGCGGCACGCCAGCGTCATCCGCGCCCTTGCTCCCACCGCCAACACGATCTTTGAGATCAAGAACCGTCCGGCGGTCGACGATCGCGCGCTGCCGCTGGCGGCGCTGGTCGCCGAGGACATTGATAAGGATGTGACGGAGCTGGTTCGGCGCCGCTACCAGAATCGCAAGGACGTCACTCTCGCGCGCGACCGCACCGTCCGGCAAACCTGGTCAGGCCGGAACGAGGTCGCTTGGGAGCGCAGCTGGGCGGCGTTGAAGAGCCAGGGCTACCTGGTCCGGATTGCGGTGCGCGTTTCCACGGACGAGCCTGACACGGTGCAGTTGCTGATCGGCAACACCATCGTGTTCAAAGAGGTGCCGGACTGGATCAGCCGCCGCCGCGAAGGCGAGCCGCCCGACCACGCGGACCGCGCGCGGTTTGGCAAGAAGCTCTTCGGCGCGATCCTCGAGCATGTCGACGAACCACAGCCCGTGCCTTCCGCAGTTCCAACCGCCAGCCACGAGATCGAGCCCCCGCCGCCGCCGGAGATCAACCGGACGCTCATCGAGGGCATGATCCTGCGCCTCGCTTCAAACGCGACGCGCGTGACCGGATACGAGGTCGCGGAATTGCTCGCGCTGCCGTTCTCCGCAGTGGAGCCGAGCTTGAAGTCCCTGACCTCCTCGAACTTGCTTGATGCGCTCGGCCTGGCGTCCGAGAACGGTCCATGGCTGGGCCGGCCACTTCCGGAGCGCATGGCATACGCGATCACCAAGCAGGGTCGCGCCCGCAGCGACCAGATCGCGGAAGCCAGCACCCGCTACGCCGGGCCTGCACCTGTCTCGATGGCGGAGTACCGGGCCGTGCTGGTCGAAGCGGCGAAGCCGGGCACGCTCGACCTGGTCAAGGTCAACCTGGCGCTCAGCGGAATCGAGCTCGCGCCGGGTGTCACGGAAGCGGTTCGCGCCGCCGTGAACTCCCGCTCGTCGATCTTCATCTATGGAGCGCCGGGCAACGGCAAGACCACGCTGGCCCGACGCATTCCGAGCCTCCTCGGTGGCCCGATCATCGTCCCCGTCGCCCTCGACATCGGCGGCGGCGAGGTGATGACGATATTCGACGGCTCCGTGCATCGCCTCGAGGCGCACCAACCGGCGGACCGGCGATGGCGGCGTGTCGCGCGGCCGCTCGTCCAGGTCGGCGGCGAGTTCCAGCTCGAGATGTTCGACCCGACGTGGGAAGAGGGCAGCCGGACCTACGGCGCCCCGCTCCAGGTGAAGGCCAACGGCGGCGTGCTGCTGATCGACGACCTGGGCCGGCAGCGCGTCTCACCGAAGCAGATCCTGGACCGGCTGCTGGTGCCCCTGGAGCAGGACACCGACTACATGAACCTGTCGTCAAGCGGCCGAAAGGTCGAGGTGCCGTTCCAGGCACAGGTGGCGCTGTCCACCAACCTGAAACCAGCCGAGCTCCTCGATGAGGCCTACCTCCGCCGGCTCTCGTACAAGGTCCTAATGCCGGACCCGACGTGGGAGATGTGGTGCCGGATCTTCGAGCGCGAGCGCGCGCGCCTGACGATCCCGCCGGATCCAGGTGCGCTGGAGATGATCTCGACACTCTACAGCGGCCGGCCATTGCGGGGCAACCACCCACGCGACCTGCTCGAGCGGCTCGTGGACGTGTCGTCAGCGCGCGGCGTGAGGCCTCAGCTGACGCCTGAGCTGGTCGAAGCCGCCTGGCACACGCTCTTCATCACGAGCTAGGGCGGCTCGCAGCTCCGAGCGCGCGCGTGATGTCGCTTGGCGACAGCATGCCGACGAGCTTGCCTCCTCCATCGATCACGAGCACCTGACCGTCGTCTGACGGAGAGAAGCGATCCAGCACCGCGACGACCGGTTCGCCCGGCGACGCCTTGGCGACATCGTCCATCCCGGTACCGAAATCGCGAACGCGCCGGATGTGCCGTTCTTCCGCCGGCACCTGGGCCAGCCGGTTCAACGTGACCAAGCCGTCCAGCGCCCCATCAAAGGTCTTGAGCGGGTAAGCAACGACTCGCTGTCCCGGAAGGTACGACCGCATGAACTCGTCAACCGTGATCCAACCCGGCGCGATGGTCGGATCGCGGGACATCACATCACCCACGCGCAGACCCGCTAGCGCGCCTCGCATGAGCACCAGCGACTCTTCATTGCGGGCGGCTGACATGAGAAACCAGCCAAGGAAGATCAGCCACAGGCCGCTGAGCGCCCCCTGCGCAAAGAGTGCAACGAGGCCGACGCCGATCATCAAGAACGCGCAGATCCGCCCCAATAACGCAGCGCTCGAAGTGGCGCGATAGCGATCGCCGCGTCGCTGCCACAGCCACGCACGCAGCAGGCGACCGCCATCGAGAGGAAAGGCGGGAATCAGGTTGAACAGCAGCAGCATCGCATTGGAGCCCGCAAGCCACGCACAGCCACCTTCGATGAGCGGAGGCCCGCCGGTGGCATCAAGCGCAAACGTCGCGGCGCCGAACAGGACGGCGAGAACAAGGCTGACAACAGGGCCGGCGATCGCGATCTTGACCTCGGCGGCCGGCGTCGCCGCCTCGCCGCGCAGACGCGCGACGCCGCCGAAGATCCAGAGCGTGATGCCCTCGACCTGCACGCCAAGCCTGCGTGCGACAACGGCGTGGCCCATCTCGTGACTCAGCAGGGACACATAGAAGAGGAGGCCGGCGAGGGCGGACACGAGCCACTAGGCGGACTGCGGCTGGTCCGGCACGACCGACGGAAAGACCTGCCCGGCCAGGGTCCAGACGATGAGGACGAAAACGATGGCCAGGCTCCAGTGGAGACCGACCTCGATGCCCGCCATCCGCCCCAGGCGGACGCTTGCGTCCATGAGGCGAATGTTAGAAGGGCATCCTTAGAAGCCTCGGTATACTTTTGCGTCGGCCTCGGAGCGGCGGTGGCGGAATGGCAGACGCGCTAGTTTCAGGAGCTAGTGTCCGCAAGGACGTGGAGGTTCAACTCCTCTCCGCCGCACCAATGAAACAGCCGTCAATCCCTCGGGTCAGTGCTAGGCTGGACGCGAGCTGCGATGGTCGATCCATTAGTCATCTGTGCGTTGGCAACGGCCGGGTTCGGCGTGTGGGAACTGGTGGCTGGGCGTCCTCTGCCGCACTTGCCAGGCTGGCACCTGAACCCCCGAGCCACCCGCTGGGCGGGCGCATATACCTTCGCGGCAAGCCTTCTGGTGTTTGTGCTGGCGCTGACCCACCATTCCGGAATCGCATTCGTAACCTATGCCATTCTCGTACTGGCGTTCGCAGCCACCGTTCTGGCCACCCGCATGCTCCGGGCGACAATCTAGCCACCGCCAGTCTCGCGAGAAGTGCCGCGCTCAGCGGCTTAGGACTCTCCAGCTGGGACTCGTGGTCTTTCAGGCTTTCCTTGATGTGCTCGTACTGCCGTTCTCGTTTCGGACTCCACATGCGCTGTGGTGTTTGACCTACCTCCTTTTTCTTGACAACGCGTGGCCAATCGATTCGACTGAGCCCCGCCGTGACCACTGAGGGCTATGACCAGATACAAACGCTGTACCGGACGCTTCTCGTTTTTGCCACGGTCGCGGCCGTCATCCTCGCCGTCGGCCTGGTCGAGTTCGTGTACTACGAACCGCCTGGACAGACGTCCGGCGCAAGAGCTCGAATCGTCGGTGTGTACGAGTACGACCCGGCCACAGGCCACCTGATCGGTTCTGACAGGTCATCGTTTACGCGCAACCAGGACTTCGCCGCGGTCGTCCAGTGGTCGGGTCTGCCAGGCGATCTAACCGTGGACGCCCGCTGGTACGACACGTTCGGCAACGTCGTCGGCCGGGTGGGCCCGAGCACGCCGTCCAAGCTCGGTACGCAGTCCATCGTTCCGGTCACAGTGCCGCAAGGCCTGCATCACAACCTGCCGGGCCATTACACATTTGTGGTCGAGCGGCTGCAAAACGGGGTGCCCGTCGAGGTCCTCGCACGGCGCATCGTGCTGGTCGAGCGTTAGTGAGCACGAGCACGTTCACGACTCCGCCGGCGGCAAATCCCCATTCGCGCCTGCGCCCCGGCCGTTACTGGATCGCGGTGGCGGTTGCCGCCGTGGTCGTGCTCACGCTCATCGCCAGCTCGCTCCTCAACTATGTGTACCTCGACTCCATCCCAGGTCGGACCTCGCTGTACGGCCTGCTGGCCGTGGCGCTGATCGCGCTCGGCACATACATCGGCGTGAGGGCTTTCACGCGAGACCGCGCGAGCCGCCGCAAGCACCTCATCCGTGCCGGAGTACTGCTCGGCCTGGGCACGTTGCTCTGGCTGCTCGTGATCGACGTCTTCGTCTTCACGCAGTCAGCCGGCCCAGGCGTTGCGGCCCTCTGCGCCCTGGCCTGCCTGCCAACCACCGCTTTCGGGCTTCTCGTCGTGCGCCGCATGGACCGCAACGAAAAGGAGCCCTGGCGCCTGGTACTCGTCGCGGCGGCCTGGGGTGCGATCGTCGCGACCAGCCTGGTGATCTGGGGCGAGACCATTTGGGACCAGACCGCTCAACGCGTCCTGGTGCCGGGCCCCGGCCTTGACGCGGCGAGCGCATTCTCGGCCGGACTGCTCGAGGAGCTCGCCAAGGGAACCGCGGTGGTGCTGCTCTTTCTGGTCATGCGCAATGACTTCGACGACGTCGTGGATGGGATCGTCTACGGCGCCGCGGTCGGACTCGGCTTCAACTTCATGGAGTCCGTCGCGTACATGACCAACCTCTATGCGGTCTTCAATCCGGAGGGGTTTGGCTGGTACGCCGCCGGCTTCCAGTGGTACGGGCGCCAGGTGCTGGGCCTGTTCTTCGGCCACGCCACGTACACCGCGTTCATCGGCGCGGGTCTTGGAGTGGCAAGGCAGCTGCCGAACAAGCGGCAGAAAACATTCGCGATCCTGAGCGGTTTCCTAATCGCAATCGCCGCCCATTTCTCATGGGATGCGTGGGTCACCTTCTTCCCGATCGACAGCACGCTGTTCGGTCTGGTCGAGATCCACCTACGCACCCTCATCATGACCGGGCCGTTCACAGCGGCAGTGATCGCCTTACTTCTGTTT
>DASYVJ010000071.1:0-56826 GCA_035937155.1 Candidatus Dormiibacterota bacterium
CTTCAAGCTCTGCCCCCAGCCGTGGATCGGCCCTGACCCGGCAAAGGATCGACAGGCCTTCAAGTTCCCTGACTGGAACTTCTTCTGGCCGGGCACGTACGCGATCACGAAGGGACAGCCCGTCTCGGTGATCTACCGCGAGAAGCCAATCGTCTCGAAGTCGACCTCGTACCCGCTGACATTCGACTGGAACTTCCTGGCTGCGGCCGGGTCGCTCGTTTTGTACGCGGGCCTCATCGCGTTCCTTCTCATGCGGCTGATGGGATCGCGCGTGAACTTCTTGACGGCGTACTTCCGGACACTGCGCCAGCTGGCGCTGCCGATCGCGACGATCGCGCTAATTCTTGCCATCGCGCAATTGATGAACTACTCGGGCATGACCTCCAGCATGGCGATCGCCCTGTCCAAGACCGGGTTCATCTTCCCGTTCGTGGCCGCATTTCTCGGCTGGCTTGGCGTCTTCCTCACCGGCAGCGATACGTCGTCAAACACCCTGTTCGGTCCGCTTCAGGCGCAGACGGCGCAGCAGCTCGGCAACGTCAGCCCGATCCTCACCGCCGGCACCAACTCATCCGGTGGGGTGATGGGCAAGATGATCAGCCCGCAGAACCTTTCGGTAGGCGCGGCGGGAGTGAACAAGGTTGGCGCGGAAGGCGAGATCTTCCGGCGCGTGATCGGCTACAGCCTCATCCTCACGAGCGCAGTCGGGGTCCTGGCGATGATCGAGGCGTACGTAATCCCGGGAATCATCCCGACTCCCTAGCTAATCAGTTCGTTTGGTGCCGAGAGCGGGAGTCGAACCCGCACGCCCTTGCGGACATCGGTTTTTGAGACCGACGCGTCTGCCATTCCGCCACCTCGGCGCTCGTGGGAGGAGCCTCGACCATACTAATTGGCTCATGCGAGCCGCCCTCGTCCTTTGCCTGACCGTGCTGATTGCCGCCTGCGGACCCACGTTGGCCCCGGCCGCCACAGCCTCGCCCACGGCCTCTCAGGGACCTGCGTCGAGCACCCGGATCGAGCAGCCTCCGGTCACGCCTCCGACGCCGCCAGGCACCAACCTACCCGCCTTCGCCTGCGCCGATGCAAGCGGCGGGAAGGTAGGGGTCGCCAACGTCGTCACGGCTCGCGTCGCGGCGCAGGTCGGCTATGACCGGTTCGTGCTGCAGTTCGACTCCCTGGTGCCCAGCTACACGGTGAAGCGCCAGGCGTCGCCCGCCTTTCCGGCCGGGGCCAGCGGCCAGACGGTCAGCTTGAGCGGCACGTCGGGAGCCCTGATCAAGGTCACCTCGGCCACGGGCGCCAACACATTCACAGGCCCTACCGACTTCACCCATGCCGAGTATCTCGTCCTGAAAGAGGCACGCCAGACCGAGGACTTCGAGGGCCATGTCTCATGGGGCATGGGCCTTGGGAAATCGGGGTGCCTACGGACGTTCACGCTGGCGGACCCGCCTCGCTTAGTCCTCGATTTCTCTACGACCAGCAGTTAATCTTCCCCGGCGAATGGCCATCCAGCCGCCGCCGGCACCGACGATCCCCCAGCAAGCGCCTCCCCCAACAGTGCCTAAGCAGCGCGGCTGCTTCGGCCGCGGGTGCGGGTGCGGCTGCGGCGGCTGTCTCGTAGGTGTGGTGCTTGCCGGCCTGCTGGTCTTAGGCAGCGGTTACTACTTCTTCGTCGTCCAGGCACAGGCTTCCGTCTCGGCACCGGCCGCGCTCACGGTGATCAACCAGCCCGTGGACGTCGATGGAAACCCGGGCATCGCCGGCCAGGCGCTCAACCCCGGCAGCACCGTGCACACGGGCGAGGGCGGGCACGCAGCGATCCAGTTCCCGGATGGATCGTTCGTCCGCATGTCTCCCGACACCTCGGTGACGCTGACCGCGGCACGGCTGCAGAATAACGGCAACCTGCAGGAGGCGAGTGTTGTCCAGAAGATCGGACGCACCTTCACATCCGTGCAGCACCTGGTCGGAGGCGCGACCTTCCAAGTTGGGGGCCACTCGGTCAGCGCTCAGGTTCGTGGCACAGAGTTCGAGGTGTTGGTCCGCGGCAACGGCACGAACCTAATCAAGGTGTTCGAGGGCACCGTCACAGTAACCGGCACCACGACGATCAAGCTCACGGCAGGCCAGCAGGTCGACGTGGACGCGAGCGGCCGGCTCTCCAGCCAGCGGGCGACCCAGCCCGATCCCCAGGACCCATACCCTCTCACCGCGCAATGCTCGACCGCCGCATCGAGCGGCAACACCGCCGGCACGATGCAGTCGTCGAGTGGTGAGAGCCTGACGAAGGGCAACAGCGCCGAGAGTGACTACAACTCTCCCGGAGGCAACCTGACGCTGGCGTTCTGCTACCCGGGGAGCTTGATGAGCGTGACAGTGACAGACCCGGCCGGCACCACTTACACCAGGCGGGGCACTGCGCCGATCGTCATCAAGATCGCCAACGGACCTGCCGGCGTCTACAAAGCCCTCGTCACCGCAATCGATGTGCCCGTAGCGGGCGAGGCGTACTCCCTCACCTTCGCCACCGACGCGTCGTGCTCCGCCGGCAACATCGGCACGGGTACCGTCGTGCGCTGGACGATGAGCAACTCGGAGATTGCGAACACCCTTGCGCAGTCAGGCTCGACCGGCATCACGTTGCGAGTCCAGGGCACCTCGCCGACCTCGGCGCGCATCGAGTACTACTCCAACGTCGGCGGTATGCCGATCTCATGGACCATCGTCTTCTACTCGGCGTCGCCCAACCTCGGGGCCGTGGTCACGAAGGTGGCCGTCCGCGGGATCAACGTGACCACGCGTGTGACCTCCAGCCTCAGCACGGTCGCCGGCTCCTCGACCAGCTCGATACCGGCCGGGTTCATCGTCGACAGGGTCTACTCGTGCAAGGACCCCAAAGGCGATGGCTTGGTGGTGGTCGAAGGCCACCGCTGAGCCGCAGCGCCAGGCAAGGCCTCTAACGGTCTCCGTTGAACGGTCCGTGAGCTATCTTTCCCGGGCAACATGTCAGCGGTAGCCACCCGAACTCCACCTCGCCGTAGGGGTGGGCGTCGCATCCTCATCGTGCTCCTGATCCTGGTCGTGATCATCGGCGGTGGGATCTTCTGGCTCAACAGGTCGGCCCAGGCCGCCGTCAACGTTTCGGCAACGTTGGCGGTCTACCAGCCTGAGGTGTCCGTCGCCCGCAACGGAGGCGCCTACGCATCGTCCGCGACGGGGACCCAGATGCAAAGCGGCGACTCTGTGAAGACCGACACCAAGGGCCGAGCTTCGATTGAGCTGCCAGATGGAACGCTCACCCGCCTGGCGAGCCAGACCGAGATCACCCTCGATGCCGCCCGCTTCACCAAGAGCGGGACCCTGAACGACGCCAAGATCAGAGAGAAGATCGGCCGCACGCTCACCAGCGTCCAGCACCTGGTCTCCGGTGCTGTCTTCCAGGTCGCCGGTCAATCCGCGGTTGCCTCCGTGCGCGGCACGAAGTTCGAGGTCTACATCAAGGCCGACGGCACGATGATCGTCAAGCTGTTCGATGGCGAGCTCGACTTTGACGGCAAGAACCACGTCCATCTCGTCGCCGGGCAGCAAGCGACCGCGGACCCGCAGGGCAACATTGGGCCGGCGGGCCCCATTCAGCCTGATCCCGACGACCCGTTCGGGCCCGCGCTGGCCGCTTCGGCTGCGGTGGCGATCGGCACGACGCTGGGCACTGAGCAGGACTTCATCGGCGCGCCCCTCCATAACGGCCAGCAGCAGCAATACACCTACGGCTACGCGGGTGGCAGCCTGGTCAAGGCGGCGCTCGGTTACCCAGGCAGCGCGATGCAGCTCAAGGTCCAGGGCCCAGACGGCCAGATGTATACGGGCACCGGCCCGTCACCCATCGTCGTTGTCGTCAGCAACGCGCCCGCCGGTATCTACAAGATCTTCGTGATCGGGGTCAGCGGCCTGGGCAGTGTTGGGGAGGAGCCGTTCCTCGCGGTGGCTGCGGTCGAGCCGTGCGTCAGCACTGACATCGACCAGAACAGCGCTGTGCGGCGCGGCTACACGGCAAAGGACCTCGCGGCATCGGTGGTGGTGTCAGGACTCTCAAACCTCAGCGTGTCCATCGCACCCAACTCACCGGCCGGGGCGATCGTCAAGGGCACCGGGACGTACGACGGAGCCGGGTGGACGGGTTCAGTCCTGCTGGTACCGCATGGCGGCGTGATTGAGATCGTGGCGGTCGGCGGAACCGTCTTCGGCGTCAACGTGCCGGCGCAGCAGATCGTGCAGTCGATCGGGACTGCGATCGGCCAGGATCCGACGAAGCTCAATCCCGGATTTTTCGTCGACCGGCTGTTCGCATGCAACAGCGTGGTGATGATCGACGGCAGACACACCTGACAGACCGCGGGGTCCTGCGGTTAATGAACTCCGAATATTCGCTGGGCGAAGCGCATCACCAGGGTGAGCCCGGACCCTTCCAGCAGCCAGGCGACTTCGGCCACTCCGACCACTAGAACCAGCACCGCGCTGAGGCCGATGCTGCCGCGATGCATCACAGGCTGCAGCCAGTGCACGAGGTCGGCGGTACCGCCATGCGGGTTGAGCGCAGCCTCCAGGCGGTCGAGCAGCTCTCCCGCGGTTGCCGGCCGGCGGTTGGGATCACGATCCATCGCCTGCTGGAGCACTGCGGCGAATGGCGCCGGCAGCTCGGGTACGACGTCGTGCACGGTGGGCGGCGGCTCGTAAAGGCGCCGGCTCAGCGTCTCGATCCAGCTCTTTGACGAGAACGGCCGGCGCCCGGTCACAGCTTCGAAAATGACCGCAGCCAGCGAGTACACGTCCGCACGTCCATCGACCTCACGGCCGACGAGCCGCTCCGGCGCGACGTAGTCCGGGGCGACCGGCCCGCCGGTGCCCGGCCCTGTGTTGAAGGATGCGACGGTGCCGAGCCCGAACCCCGTCAGCAGCGTGCGCCCGTCGTCAGCCAGGAGGATGTTCGCGGGTTTGACGTCGCGGTGAATCGCGGCTCGCGAGTGCGCATAGTCCAACGCGCTGGCGATCGGTCGCAGCAACGCGATCACACCGAGTGGTTCGTATCGCTCGCCCGCTTCGAACACGTCGTCCAGGGTCTTGCCAGCAATCAGCTCGGTGACCAGGTACGGCGACTCACCCTCGTATGCGAGCTCATAAAGGCGCGGGATCGCTTCGTGCTCCAGCGCGACATATGAGCGGAGCTCGAGGAGGAACCGCCGCGAGAAGCTGACATCGCGCGCGACGTTGGCACCGATGGTGCGTACAGCGACGCGCCGCTGCAGGCGTGGGTGCTCGGCCTCATAGATCGATCCGAGGCTGTCGGTCTCGACCTCGCGCAACACGCGGTATCCGCCGACGTGGAGGTGACCGTTGCTCGATGCCTTTGGCTCCGAGCCGTTCTGATGCGGGGTTTCTTCTCCCACGAAACCTAAACTTTAGGCCACAGCGCTGGAATAACGCGGCGAACAGATGTACCGGGCCCGGGCCGCCCTCCCCTCGGTACGCGAGGACCTCCCCGCCGGACGGGGAGGCTAGGTGTCGGCGAGAGGATTTGAACCTCCACGCCCTTTCGGGCACCAGCTCCTAAGGCTGGCGCGTCTGCCATTCCGCCACGCCGACTTACCGACCGAAAACGATAGCCGTATAACGTTAGGGCAGGGACCAAGCAGTCCCCTCGCCCGCGCCACGGGAGAGGGTTAGGGAGAGGGCCGACGGCTAGAAGTTCTCAATGTCCACGGGCTCGATTTTGTCCGCGACGGTGAAACCGAAGATCCGGGATAGAAAGTACATCTCACCCTCGATGGAGCGCCGGATGTTCTTCTCCTGGCGAAATCCATGCTGCTCACCCTCGAAAGCGACGTACGCATACGGCAGCTTCTTCTTCTTGCACACGGCGACGAACTCCTCCGCTTGGCTGGGCGGCACGATCTTGTCCTCGAGGCCCTGGAAGAGGATCACGGGACACTTGAGGTTGTCCGCGAAATAGACCGCCGACCGGTCCCTGTACAGGTCGGCGCGCTCGGGGTATGGGCCGACAAGTGTGTCGGCATATTGAGACTCGAACTTGTGAGTCTCCTTGATGAACAGCTCGAGATCGCCGATCCCAAAATGGCTGGCCCCTGTGTTGTAAAAGTCACGCTTGGTCAGCGAAAGCAGAACGGTGTATCCGCCTGCGGATCCGCCGGTGATCGACACTCGATCGCCGTCGGCCAGCCCTTCACCGACGAGATACCGAGCGGCGTTGATGCAGTCGTCCACGTCGACAACACCCCAGTCGCCGTTCAGCCGCATCCGGTAGGCGCGTCCGTATCCCGACGAGCCGCCGTAGTTCACGTCGACGATCGCGAATCCGCGGCTGGTCCAGTAGTGGTACTCGAAGGTGTACGTCGGGCCGGCCGAGCCCGTTGGTCCTCCGTGACATCGCACCATTAATGGCGGCCTTTCACCGGGAGGGCCAACAAAATCCCGGTTCTTTGGCGGGTAGTAAAACGCGTGCGCCGTCAGGCCGCCTTCTGTCGGAAACTCGATCGCTTTCGGGATACCAAGGTTGCCTGGATCGATATGCGCCGGGTTGGCGACCTTGACGACCTCCTGAGCTCCGGTGTCGAGGTCGATCGTGAGCACCCGCTCGGCCAGCGTCGCCGACGCGGCGAAGAACGCCACCGTACGGCCGTTGGTCTGTACGTTGGTGAGCCCCGTGTAAAAGAGCTCGACTTGCTGCATCGTGTCGGCAGCAACGTCGATGCGCCCGAGCTTCGTGCCGCCACGCTCTGAATAAAGACAGATGATCTCGTCGGGTCCGGCAAACGAGTAGAACCGCATTCCGAATACCCACTGCGGAGCGCCGAACTCGGCGGCCCTCCGGCAGACAGGTTCGTCGCCTTCGCCCCGCGCGCGGTAAAGGTTCCACCAGTCGCTGCGGTCCGAGATGAAGTACAGCTCGCCGGCCGGCGACCACTCGGGCTGCAGCACGGACTCGCTGGCACCGCCGGCGATCATGCGCGACGCAGTCACGTGGCCATCGCGATCCAGCTCGCCGACCCAGAGCTCGCTGCCGTCCCACGGCATGTTGGGATGGTTCCACGTCGTCCACGCGAGCCGGCCTCCGTCGGGACTGAGCTTCGGTGACGAGTAGAAGTCGTTGCCCGCCGCAACGGTGTACGCGTCTCGCCCTGCCGTGGAGTCGAGCGCAACGATCGAGTTCACCGCTTCACTCGCGCCTGTGGTGTGGTCCTCACGCACGGCGTAGAGGAGACCGCGGCGATCGTCTACGACCATGTCCGCGTGACGCACGTCGACCTCGGGCGTGAGTGCCCGAGGCGTCCCGCCTCCCTCCTGGCGGTACAGGCGCTGGTCGGCGAAATTCGTGAACCACACTGTCCCGCCGGCCACCACGAAATGCCCACCGCCATATTCGTGGACACGCGATCGCGCGTTGAAGCCCGGTGGGGTGACATCGCTGATGGCTCCATCCGCAGCGCGCCTGCATACCACGATGCGGCCAGCCTCGGAGGGTCGAAGCTCCGACCAGTAGAGGTCGTCGCCGTCCCAGCGGACCATCTGGTTGCGGAGCTGCACGGTGCCCTTGAGCAAAAGGTCGACGGAGATGGGCGAAGCCCATGACCCATAGGGAGCGACATTGTGCTCGCTCACGAATGCGGTCGGCTGATGATCAGAGCGTCGCCCTGGCCGCCCCCGCCACAAAGCGCGGCTGCGCCGGTGCGCAACCCTCGGCGCTTGAGCTCGAGTGCGACGGTGAGTACGAGGCGTGCACCGCTTGCCCCGATCGGATGGCCCAACGCGACCGCGCCGCCGTTTACGTTGACGCGTTCCTCGTCCAGCTCCAGCATTCGAGTCGCGTTGAGCGCGACCGCAGCAAACGCTTCGTTGAACTCCACGAGGTCGAGGTCGCTCGCCTCGAGGCCGGCCTTCTTCAACGCGTTGCTCAACGCAAGCGCCGGGACCGTATGCAGCCACGAATATCGATCTGCGCTCATGCCGTGAGCGACGACCTCTGCCAGTGGCTCGATGTTCAACCGGCGCGCTCGCTCACTCGACATGACCACCACGGCCGCCGCCCCGTCCGAGATCTGCGACGCGTTGCCTGCGGTGATCGTTCCGTCCTTGCCGAACGCGGGCTGCAGCTTGCTCAGCGCATCGACCGTCGTGCCTGATCGCACGCCCTCGTCTCGCTCGACCTTGACCGCGTCGCCTCGCTTTTGAGGCAATGCGATTGGGATCACCTCATCCGCCATCGCACCACTGGTCCACGCCCGCTCGGCGCGTTGGTGCGAGCGAGCAGCCCAAGCGTCCTGCTCTTCACGCCCGATCTCGAGCTCGCGATTGACCTCGTCCGAGCTCTCTCCCATGTGCTGCCCGGTGAAGGTCGACCACAGTCCGTCATGCACCAACGAATCCACCATCTTCGCGTCGCCCATGCGCGCCCCGAAGCGGGCCTGAGGCACCAGGTATGGGGCTTGCGACATCGACTCCATGCCGCCCGCCACCACGACCTCCACCTCGCCCGCGCGGATCAGCTGGTCGGCAAGCGCGATGGCGTTGAGGCCGGAGAGGCAGACCTTGTTGATGGTGATCGCCGGGACCTCCTGTGGGATCCCTGCCGCGATGGCCGCCTGGCGCGCGGTGATCTGCCCAGCGCCTGCCTGCAGGACCTGGCCCATGATCACGTAGTCGACCTCGGCGCCCTTCACTCCGGCCCTGTCGAGCGCCGCTCGGATGGCGTGAGCTCCCAGGCTGGTGGCCGGCACGTCCTTGAAAGCGCCCCCAAACTTACCGAAGGGCGTGCGCGCGCCCGCTACTATCACGGAGGCCATCAGGCCAGTCTAAAAGGAGGCTAGGGCGCGGTCGTGAGAAACGCTTTGCTGGCGGTCGATCTTCAGGCCGATTTCGTCCAGGGTGGCAGTCTACCCGTGCCCAACGGCATGCCGGTCGCCGCCATGGTCGCGCGGCACATTCGCCACTTCAAAACCGAGTACCACTTCGTCGTCGCCTCGCGCGACTACCACGAAGACCCGCCTGACCATTTCTCGCCCACGCCCGACTTCGTAACCACGTGGCCGCCCCACTGCGTGATCGGCACACCGGGCGCGGCCTTCGTGCCTCCGATCGCCAACCTCGTTCGGGAGAAGCTCATCCACACGGTGGTCAGCAAGGGACGCCACAACGCCGCTTACTCGGCATTCGACGGGGTTGACACGCGTGGCCACTCGCTGCTGGACATTCTGACCGAGGCCCGCATCGACCACATCGACATCTGCGGCATCGCCACCGACTACTGCGTGCGCGCGAGCGCCCTCGACGCGCGCAAGAACAACTTTCCCCAGGTTCGCATCCTGGTGAACCTTTGCGCCGCGGTCAGCGAGGCGACCGGCCTGCAGGCTCTGGAGGAGATGAAGGAGGCGGGCTGCACGCTACAGGCAGCCACAGCCCCCTAATCAGATATAAGGGAAAACCCGGATGGTTTTCCCTCATCGCCCGTGCGGCTTCGCCGCAGGGGCTGCTCCCATTCCGGTATACGGTTTGGACTTTCTTAGAGTCTCTACTCGCCAGGCTTGGGAGTGATCAGTACAAAGTTGCGGCCGGGCAGAACCCGGCCGCCCCTGCAACGCTAGTTGACGCCCCTAGCGACGTGCTCGGGTTGTGCTTTTCTTCGTCGACGTTGTCGGCTCGTACTTGAACGAGACGTTCAGCCGGATCCTGTAGCTCGAGACCTTTCCCTTCTCGATGGTCAGGTCCTGCCTCACCACCTCGGCGACGCGGAGGTCGCGCAAAGTCTTGGACGCGGTCTCGACCGCGGCCTTCGCTGCGGCCTCCCAGGACTGCGTGCTGGTCCCCACCAGCTCGGTCACCCTATAGACGCTGTCGGCCATATTGCTACCTCCCCATATGCCGGCTTGGCTCCCCCGACCGGCGCTTCGCGCCACCTCCCCGGCGAGCGGGGAGGTAACTATTCTCGCGTACTCGCGACGCCTTCCAGCTGGCGGAGCTCGGGCAGCGCCTCGGCGATCTTTACGGCAAGCGCCTCGGGATGTTCGCCGCGCAAGTAGATGACCTGCTCAGTCACGCCCAGCTCGAGGTACTGCCCGCACAGCTCGAGCAGCTGACCCCGATCGTCGCCGTCCCAGCCGAACTGGATCGACCACCGGATCTCCGACGGATTGCGCCCGACGGTGCCGCAGGCCTCCTGGAATATCGCGGCGAGCTCTTTGACGCGTTCCGGGTCTCCACCGGCGATGTTCCACACGTCGGCATACCTCGCCACGAGCCGGAGAGTGCTCGCACCTGACGCCCCGATCCAAATCGGTGGATATGGTTTCTGCATCGGCTTCGGATTGCCGATGGCGTCTTTGAAGTGGTAGTAGCGTCCCTCGAAGTTGGTGCGCTCCTCGGTCCACAGCGACCGGATGATGCGCAGCGACTCGCTCAGCCGGCCCACGCGGTGCTCGAGTCCGTCGATCCCGTACATCTGGTGCTCGATCTCAGCCCACGCGGCGCCGATGCCGAACTCGAGGCGTCCGCCTGAGAGGTGGTCGACGGTGACCGCCATCTTGGCCAGCAGCACCGGGTTGCGGTACGTGTTGCCAGTCACAAGACAGCCGAACCGGACGCGCTTGGTCGCTTCGGCCATGGCAGCCTGCAGGGCCCAGCCTTCATAGATCGGCCGGTCAGGGCCGCCTGCGCCGATCGAGGCCAGGTGGTCGAAGTCCCACACGTGGTCGAAGCCCGACTCATCGGCGATGCGCCACACGGCGCGCAGCGCCTGAACGGTGGTTTCCTGGCCGGAGAGCTTCAGCCCGAAGCGCAGTGGATGCGCCATTGCATTCACCTTACTCCTGAGTGGTCGCCACCCTAGTGAAAGCGGGTCGGCCGGACGCGGATGGCGATGTGGTATTGCTCCGAAAAGACCTTTGGGGTCCAGTCGTAGCCCTTGATCAGTTCCCGGTATTTGCGCACGTAGGATGTCGCCTTGTACGCGGGCGGCTGCTTGGGATCGATCCTGGCTTTGCCTTCGACTCGAACCACGTCCTCGCCTTCGGGATCGGTGTTGAGGTGAAGGGCGACGTTCGGGTTGGCCTCGATGGCGCGCACCTTCTGCCCGGGGATTGAGTAGATGAGGAACGTCTCCCCGTCCCACCAGAACCACACCGGCACCGCGTGGGGGCGGCCGCCCCGACCGCACGTGGCAAGCCAGATGACGAGGTCCTTCTTGAGCCGGGACTGCGCGTGCTTGTCAGGCACGCCCACTAGTTTGGCGCGTTTCGGATCGTGGCAAAGTAGAGGCGATGGAGAAGACAGAGAAGACCGAAGCGACCAAGAAGACTCAGGCCGAGTGGAAGCGGGATCTGACACCCATGCAGTTCCACGTTCTGCGCGAGAAGGGCACCGAGCGCCCCTTCACCGGCGAGTACTGGGACACCAAGACGCCCGGCGCCTATCTGTGCGCGGGTTGCGGCGTCAAGCTCTTCGAGTCGGAGACCAAATTCGACGCCCACTGCGGGTGGCCGAGCTTCTACGCCCCGGCGGACGACGCACCCGTGGCGGAGCATGTCGACCGCAGCCTCTTCATGACCCGGACCGAGGTCACCTGTGCCAACTGCGGAGGTCATCTTGGCCACGTCTTCGACGACGGCCCGCAGCCGACGGGCCTTCGCTACTGCATCAACTCGGCTTCGATCAAGCTCGAGCCAGAGCAGAGCGCCTAAGACAAGGGCTACATTCTGATCGGGTTTCTGCCCAGCACGATCGTCGTGCGTCCCGGGTTGAAGTCCATCTCCATGATCAGGATCCGCGTGAGCTTGGTGCCGATGCCCATCTGCTCGCGGAGGCGCGCATCCTCATAAGGCATGACGTATTCGCGGAGGCGACGCAGCGCCGTCTCCAGGTCGGGGACGATCTTCTGGCTGCCCACGACCAGGATCAGCTTGCCGGCTGCGGACGAGTAAGGACCGATCTGGCTGCCGCTGGCTGAGGCAACAACCAGCTGTCCCGCCTGGGTGACGGCCTGGACACTGCCGAGCATGAAGTCGGGAGCGGCGCTCAGCTTGCGGATCTCCTTGCCCTGCGTCTGCCGGTCCATCTTCATCGTGCGTTTGCGGATGAAGTCGTAGCTGTCGGACTCCATGAGCTCCTTGAAGATGCCGGCGTCTTCCAGGGTCTTCGACTTTCCCGCGTGGACTTCCGCGCCCTCCGGAATCCGCGCCATTACGGCTGCTTTGGCTTCCGCAGCCGAGTCGACGATCAGGACCTCGAAATTGCGCTCGCGAAGATTGGCCGCGAGCTCGTCTAGAGCGGATTCAGAGGCGGGCGCTGCGAAGTCGAGTGCGTGTGTGGCCATTGATCCTCCGTGAAAGTAGTTGCACTCGCAACTATAGAGAGCGCGCGGAGGTTAGGCCATCGCTCGTCCAACGGCCGCTCGCACGGCCGGGGTGGCCAGACCGCGCACAGCGAGCGTCGTTCTGCGGCGCACGACGTCCTCTACCGTCGTCGCCCACTCGCTCTCGAGCGCGTGGTAGACCTGTGCCCAGACATCTGGGCCCTGTGGATGTACCCGCTCTAGCGCGTTGGCACGATGCCTCTGCTGCCGCAGCACGGCCAGGGAAGCGGGCCCATAGATCTCCGTCATGTGCTTGACGATGTCTGGATCGATGCCATCTCCGTCGGAGGCTTCGGCAGCCCGAGCCAGCGGCTCGTCCACGAGCCGGAGGTTCGATAGCCGGAGCTCCGGGAGCCGCCGCAGGGCCTCGAGTGCGATCCGCCGGTGCGTGGTCAGCTTGCCGCCGGCGATCGACACCATGCCGAAGCGCCCGGTCCGGACCAGGTGCTCGCGGCGCGAGTTCGCGGTGGTGTCGCCACCGAGCGGCAGTACCCGCAGCCCGGCGAACGCGAAGCGGACCGCGTCGGGACGAACCATCTCACGAGCCAGCGCGACCGATGCCTCCGCCAGCACCTGCGCCACATCCTGCGGAGTCACGACGCAGTCGGCGGGATCTCCCTCGAAGGCTGTGTCAGTGGTGCCGAGCATCAGCATCCCCTGCCAGGGCAACGCCATGGTGACGCGGCCGCCTTCCACGGGCACGACCAGGCCCGCCTGCCAAACAGAGCGCGGCTCGAGCAACAGGTGGACGCCCTTGCTTAGACGCACCATCGGCTCGCGCGCCGCGTCCTCCAGGGCCCGGATCTTGTCGACCCATGGACCGACGCATTGATGACATACCTGAAGCGGACCTCGACGAAGCCTTCCCCGTCGCGTCCCTGGACCGAGGCGCTCGCAAGTCGATCGCGGGGCCGGTCGAGTCCGATTACGCGCGCGTGGTTGAGCACCGTCGCGCCAAGGCCGGCCGCCGCCTTGATCGTGGCGAGAACCAGCCGCGCGTCATTCGTCTGACCCTCGTCGAACAGCCCGCAAACCGTTATGCCGTCAGTCCGCAACGAGGGAACGAGCTGCTCCGCCGCCCGAGCACGCCTGAATCCAACGCCCGTGCCGCGGAAACCGCAGAGGGCGCCGTAGGCCAGAACGCCGGCCGCGGCGACAGCTGGACTTGTTGGTCCCCCTCTGTACGCAGCCAGTACCATCGGCATCCGGCGCACGAGGTGCGGAGCCACGTGGCCCATGAGCGCTCGCCGCTCGTGTTGCGACTCCCACACGAGCCCGAGATCCCCCATCGGCAGGTACCTGAAGCCGCCGTGGATGAGCTTGGAAGAGCCGCTGGACGTCGCGCCGCCGAAGTCTCCCGCGTCGACAAGGGCAACCGAGAGGCCGGCTCGCGCCGCATCAAAAGCAATCCTGCTGCCGATGATTCCGCCGCCGATCACCAGCACGTCGAACGTACCTCGCGCAAGCCGGTCCCAGGCCTCTGCGCGTGACGCTGTCATGCGTGCCTCACTTCGCGAGGCGCCGCCTCAACCGGCGCGTAAGGCCTTGCCGTAGTGCCGCCGATCGCCGCGACGAGCCTCGCCGGCGCCCTGCGTGGCCGCTCGGAGTAGGCCGGCAGAAACACCAGGCCGCGCATCATCCGTCGCGCCGCCACGGGCTCTGACTCAGGCCGATCAGCGGGCGGATCGACCACGGTCACGCTGGACGCGGCGCGGGCGGCATCGATCCCAACCTGCCTGCATGCTCGGATCAAGGAATCAGGCTGGGCGGAGACAACGGGAAAGAGCCAGTGAGTGCGCGACTCCATCCGGTTGCCCGGCAGGTTCACGTCGGTGGGAAGGTGGGCGGCGAGCCACTCGCCCGCCCGCGCGCGCCGGCGGAGACGCGCGGCGTCAAAGGTGCGCAGCCGGTACGCCAGCGTTGCCAGCAGCGGCGCTGACGGTTGCAGCTCAAGCTGAGGAAGCAGCGGGCCGGGACGGAACGCCCGGACGGAGTTGTTGACGACCCGGTCGAAGTCGCGCCCAAACGCTCGCGCCAGGAGCCCGTACGGGATTGGACGCGTGGTCAAGCTGAAGGCGAAAAACTTGAGCACCGCTGCGGCATAGGCGCGTCGCCCTTGCCGGCGCCACCGGCTCTGCACCATGCGCATTCGGTCCAGCACGGCCGTGTCCTTGACCTTGAGCAATGCCCCGCCCAGCGCAGTGCACGTCTTGAGCGCTCCAAAGCTGTACATCGAAATGTCCGCGCGCAGGTCGCCGGTGTCACCCGGCCCGGTGAACGCCTGCGCGCAGTCCTCCCAGAGCAGCAGACCGTGACGCTGCGCGAATGCGGAGACCGGTGCCAGATCGATTCGCCCGCCAAACAGATGCGCGATCAAGATGGCTTCGGTGTGAGGAGTCACCAGTTGCTCGGCCCGGTCGACCAGGGGTGCAAGCGTGGCCGTGTCGAGGTCGACCGGCACCGCCACCAGGCCGTGCGCCTCGAGGATGCGGATCATGTCGGGATGGGTCACCGCCGAGACCAGGACCTCACCGCCCGCCGGCAGCGCGAGGGCCTCGAGAAGTAGATGAAATCCGGAGCGAACAGAACGGCACGCCAACCCCCGGCCGTCTGGCGACCAGCCAGCCTCGAGCCGAGAGCTCATTCCATCGGCGTCGCTCGCCCAGGCGGAGGCAAAGAGCGCGTAAGCGAAATGGCGGAAGAGGATGTCGAGGCGGTGACGGGACTGAAGGCTGAGCATGAGCATGAGCCTCGCCCCTCGCAGGTATCAGAGTCAGTACCGATCGAGTCTCAGAATTGGTCGCGGCGCGTTTTCGAGCGGTTTGAGACTGACTTCGATACCGCCACGGGCGCAATGTCTTCGGCATGAGTCCAGCCGGCACTGCGGGAACATCGTTCCTCTCCGGCCAGGAGACGCGCACGCTCGAAGCCGTGTGCCTGACCCTGGTGCCGTCCACGCCCCCGGTCGACGGAGCCGGCGACGCCGGCGGCTTGCTGTCCCGTTCGGCCTCGGACCTCCAGGTAGCCCGCCTGCTCGTTGACGTGCTCGCCGCTGAGCCGGCCGAGACACAAGCCCAGTTCCGCCGGCTGCTAGGCATGTTCGGAAGCGCCGGCTTCGGCCTGCTCGCTTCGGGCCGCCCCAGGGGGTTTGCCGACCTGGACCCTAACCTTCGCGAGCGCGTGCTGCAGCGGATGTCCACGAGCTCGATCCCGGTCCTGCGCCAGGCCTTCCAGGCCGTCAAACGCCCGTCGACCTTCCTCTTCTACTCAGCGCCGGTCGGTGACGCGAATCCAAACTGGGCCGCCCTCGGCTACACGCCGACTCGCCCGCCCCGCGTGGCCATGGCCCCCAAACCGATCAGGACCCTGCCCGTCACGGCGGACATCGAGCTGACTGCCGACGCGGTCGTCATCGGGTCAGGGGCGGGCGGTTCAGTGGTCGCGGCCGAGCTGGCGGCAGCCGGGTCCGACGTCGTCGTGCTCGAGATGGGCGAGTACCTGAACGAGGCGGACTTCACCGGAATGGAGGCCGAGATGACGCCGCGGCTGTTTCTGCGCCGCGGGCTGCTCTCCACCGCTGACCTCGGGATGGTGGTCCTGGCCGGCTCTTGTCTGGGTGGTGGCACGGTCGTCAACTGGAGCGACTCTCTCCGCACCCCGGATGACGTGCTCGATGAGTGGGAGCACCAACACGGCCTCGAAGGTCTTACGGGATCGGCCTACCAGCAAGCGTTCGGGCTCGTGGAACGCCGGATGAACGTCAATCTCCTCGACAGCGCTCCTAATGCAAACAACGCCGTGCTCCAGCGAGGCTGCGAGGCGCTCGGCTACCACTGGGACCCGATCCCACGCAACGCATCCGGATGCGATCAGCGGTGCGGTGGGTGCCAGTTCGGCTGTCCGTTCGGCTGCAAGCAAACGGCGCTCCTGACCTTTCTCCAGGACGCGCACAATCGCGGCGCCCGGATCATCTCCGGCTGCCGCGTGGATCGAGTTCTTTTCCGGCAAGGACGGGCCGCAGGCGTCGAGGCAGAGGTGGCCGATGCACATTCCGGACAGCGGCACCGCGTGGTCGTGCGAGCGCCCATCGTGGTGGTCGCCGGCGGGGGAGTTGAGTCGCCGGCGGTGCTGTTGCGCTCAGGTCTTGACAATCCCAACATCGGCCGGCACCTGAGGGTGCACCCCGTGACGGCGGTAGCCGGCTTCTATGACCACCCGGTGGAGGCTTGGCTGGGTTCGCCGCAAACCGTCAAAACTGACCAGTTCGCCCGGCTCCAGGGCGGGCACGGCTTCCGGCTCGAGATGGCGCCAGCCCACCCCGGCATCATCGCGATGGGCACCTCGTGGGAGGGCGGGCGGCAGCACAAGCTACAGATGCTGCAGTCCGCAAACGCTGCGATCTTCTTCGTGTTGACGCGAGACACAGGCGAAGGCAGGGTTCACGTGGACCGTCGCGGACGGGCTGTCATCAGCTACTGGCCGAACCGGGTGGATCGTGGATTCCTGGTCCGGGGTATGCAAGAGATCACGAGGATCGCTTTTGCGGGCGGCGCGGTCACAGTGTCGACCACACACACACCGGCCCTACGGCTGGAAAGCGATTCGGGCGTCCCCGGGTCGGTCGGCGCGGCGAGGCTGGAGCGGTTTCTCGGCGACATCGCTGCCCGAGACGTCGCCCCCAACCGGCTGCCACTGTTCACCGCGCATCAGATGGGAAGCTGCCGCCTCGGCAAGGATCCGCGAACCTCTGTGGCCGATCCGTATGGGCAGGTGCACGGCATCCCCGGCCTTTATGTGGCCGACGCCAGCGGGTTTCCAACCGCATCGGGCGTAAACCCGATGCTGTCGGTGATGGCCCTGGCCTACCGCGTCGCCCAGCGGATCAAAGCGGAATAGCCCACGTCATTTATATGTAGGTCGACGCTGACGTATATGTTGGTCGACGCTCACGGTCGGAAGATCAAGCAGGTGGTGGTGCCGTGCGCGAGGAGCTTGCCGGATTTTTCGGCGGTCACCTTGCCTTCGGCCGTGGCAATCCGTGCCGACGCAAGATCGAGCCCTCGCAGCGGACGCGGCCGGTTTCGATCGTGATGGGCCGCACGAAGTTGACGCTGGTCTCGAGCGACGTGTAGCCCTCACCCTGGGCGAGGGTCGTCTGCACCGCGCAGCCCATCGCGGAATCCAGGATGGTCATCGCGTAGCCGCAATGCACGACTCCGATCGGGTTGTAGAGGAACTCGAGCCCGCTCATGCTCAAGCCGGAGTCCCGCAGCGCGGCCGGGTCTGCCCAGCTGTATGTCAGCGACCGCTTGTTCAGGCTCATGAAAAGGCAGAGTAGATCGCCAGCATTCCAAGAATCGCGATCGCCAGGCCGCTGAAGGTGCTGATGCCGCGAATGACGGTCGGTGTCAGGCGTCCACGCAGCGACGACGCGCCGACAGCCACCAGGCACCACCAGGCGGCGGATCCCAGCAGCACGCCACCGACCAGCACGGCCGGCTTGAGGAGGCCGGCGCCGGCGCCCAGCCCCAGCGTCGCCGCCAGCGCGGCAATCGAGATGATCGTCGCCGGGTTCGTGATGGTAAGACCTAGCGTCGAGAGGTACGCCAAAGCGAGGCCAGTGCCGGTGGCGGGAGCCGCCTCGGTCGGGTTTGGCCGCTTCTCGAGCAGGATTCGCGCACCAAGGACGATGAGCACCGCCCCGCCAATCACCGCCAGCGGCCGGCGGCCCCCGGCGGCGGAGGTTGAGACTGCCGCGATGCCAACCGATGCGATCGCGGCGTAGATGCCATCAGCGGTCGCCACGCCAACTCCTGAGACCAGGCCGCAGAGCCGGCCGCGAAGAAGAGTCCGCCTAAGGCAGAGAAAGAAGATCGGGCCGGGCGACGCAGCGACCGCAAACCCGAGCGCAAAGCCGCGGAGCAGCAGGCTGGACACCGCGGTCTCTCATGCGCGAAATCCTAGAGCGTCCGATCCTGAACGGGATCGTCAATCCTTAACCCAGCACTTATCAGGTCGCTGGTATCCTCGTGGACCGATGGAAATCCTCCGCAACATCACTCGTCACAAGCTGCGCAGCTTCCTGACCATCTCCGGCATCGTTATCGGCGTCCTCGCGCTCACCACGATGGGTGCGCTGGCGGAGAACTTCAACGCCCTGCTGGATGGAGGAGTCAAGTATTTCGGCTCGAGCATCCAGGTCGGCCCGCCCGACGGCCAGTCCGCCCCGTTGCTTCCGATCTCAAAAGTCGATGAGATCAAACGAGTCGACGGCGTCGGCGCGGCCTTTCCGACCTATCAGTTCCAGGCCAAACCGGGCGCCCCGCCGTCGTTCAGCTTCGGCGTCCCGGACTCGATAATAGCGGGCGACCCCGCCGAGAACGACTGGGCAGCCCTCAAGATCACGTACGCACAGGGGCACGCGCTGGACCCAGGCGCGACCGGCCAGGTCGTGCTTGGCTCGACCATCGACAAGGAGTTCGGCAAGAAGATCGGAGACACCATCGACCTTCCGGTCCGACCACCCGACGCCAAGCCCGACTTCGTCAGCCACACGTTCACAGTGGTCGGCATCCTCAACATCACCCGGACGGCGCCTGACTCGTTCGCCTACCTCACTGTCGCCGACGGGCAGTCGCTTTTGAAGGACAGCCTCCCGACTGCGATCCGCGACCAGCTCAATGTCGCGCAGTTCGCCCAGGCGATCGATGTCTACGGCAAGCCGGGCTCGTCGATCAGCGACCTCGACAAGGTGGCGGTGCAGATCAACTCGCAGATCACGGGCGTGAAGGCGACAAAGCCAAGCGAAATCGTGAATGCATTCAAGTCAGGAGGCGCCATCTTCACGGCCATTACCACCGCCGCTGCGCTTCTCGCGCTCATCATCGGCGGGCTGTCGGTAGTCAACACCATGTTCATGGCCGTGGCCGAGCGGGTGCGCGAAATCGGCCTCAAGAAAGCGGTGGGCGCGACGACGCTGAACATCATGGGCGAGTTCCTGTTCGAGGCGACGCTGATCGGCGTGGTCGGAGGACTGATCGGCTATGGACTCGGCGCGTCGATCACCATCGTTCTAAATGCGACCACGCCTCCTGGTCAGTCGACCCTGTTCCTTATCACTCCCGCGCTTACGATCCTCGCGATCGGCTTCGCCACCGTGCTGGGGGCGGTGGCCGGCATCCTGCCCGCCTGGCGGGCGGCCCGGCTCGACCCCGTCACAGCCTTGAGGAACGAGTAAGTGGCCAGCGCCGGGAGGGATGCGACGCAAATGCCAGGGTCGTCGCTCCGCGACGCCCGTGGCACCCTTCGGGCTCATCTGCCTAGGCGCCCGATGTCCGCGTTGGCGGCTCCGCTACTCGCTTACAGGCCGATCAGCATGCTCGCTGCGTTGCTCGCCGCCGCCTTGACCTCGGGCGCCGATGCAGCGATTTTGCGCCGCACCCCCGGCGCTGGCCACTGATGGCCGACGTACGGCTTGTCGACCTGACAAAGCACTACAAGCGAGGCGCCGAGGTCATCCGCGCCCTTGACGGCGTGACCCTCGACATCGCAAAGGGTGAGTTCGTCGCCATCGTTGGGCGATCGGGCAGTGGTAAGACAACCATGCTCGACCTGATGGGCCTCCTCCTCCGCCCAACCTCAGGCAGCCTGCTCATCGACGGCATCGACACCGGCAAGCTCGGCGACCGCCAGCTGGCGCAGATGCGCGCCCGCCGCGTCGGCTTCGTGTTCCAGGAGTACAACCTCCTTTCGGGGTTGAACGTCCTCGAGAACGTGATGCTGCCGCTGCGCTACGTGAAGGACGGGAAAAAGAACGGCCGGCCGCGCGCCGTGGAGCTGATCGAACGGGTCGGTCTGAGCGACCGTACGCATCACCGCCCGACCGAGCTCTCGGGCGGCCAGGCGCAGCGCGTGGCGATCGCCCGGTCGATGGTGAACAGCCCGTCGCTCATCCTGCTCGACGAGCCGACGGGCGCCGTGGATACCGAGACGGCGCAGCAGCTCGTCGACCTCCTGAAACGCCTCAACAAGGAAGACCAGGTCACCATCGTCATCGTCACTCACGACCTGGACATCGCCGCACAGGCGACGCGCCAGATCCGACTCAAGGACGGCAAGGTCCTGGCCGATGAACGAGTCTCCGCCGAGGTTGCCGATCGTGGAGTCCCAGTAGCCTAGAGGCGATCGGGGGCCGGTCGCCTATGGTGTTGTCGGGATGCGCGTGTCATGATCGGGCGTCTCCTCACCGTCGGCGCGATCGCCATCGGGCTCATCGTGGCGGCGGTGGTTGGCGTTACCGCGTATCAGGCGCTCCACGCTCCCTTGCAGTCATCAAGCGACAAGCCTCTCACCGCCGAGAACTGCTCGCCCGGCCCGTGCGCGGACGTCCAGGGCTTCACGCTCTGGATCTCCGAGGTAGCCGTCACCGGCGACGTGGTGAGCATGCAGGTCAAGTTCCGCAACTCGAGCCCTTCGACGCACGCCTCTCCAGAAGACCTCCAGCTGATCGATGCCAGCCGCCATGTCTCGGGGCTGGTCAGCGAGGCGCCCAACTGCGGCTCATGGAGCCGGCATGAGTTCAGCAACGGGGCGACTTTTGGCCCGATCAACATCTGCTTCCGCGTGATCAACGCGACGAGACCGTTCATTCTCCGCTGGTCACCCGACCTCGGCCTCTTCTGCTGCGAAACGGACATCCGGCTCACCTGAGTCGCAGCGCTATGTCGGGTCGGTTGGTGATCAGCGTCGTCACCCTCCGATCGGCGAGGAAACGCGCGATGGATCGCTCGTCGTCGACCGTCCAAACCCACGCCGGAACGCGGTGGCGCTCGCAATACCTCAGCGCGCTCAGCACGGCGAGGTCCTGGTGCACCGCGATGAAGTCGGCGCGAGACCGCTCGATCCGGCGGCGCGGAAGGAGCTCTCTCAGGCGGTGACGCACTTTCAGCCACGGCGCGACACCGGTGAGGTCATCCCCGATCGAGAGCCCTGCCTTGACCTGCGGAAACGCTTCCTTGATGGTCCGGATCTCCTCGACTCCCGAGGTGACGACGAACTCGTCAACCGGACACCGGTCAAGCATCGTTTGGACGATCTCGGCTTCGTAACCTGGCTCTTTGAGATCGAGATGAAGGCCGACGTGGCCGGCCGCAACGTCCAGCAGCTCATCGAGCGTAAGTGCCTCCGAGCCGAGCTCATCCGTCAGTTGGCGGTAGGCGAAGTCCCGGATGGCGCGACCTGACTTTGTCCAGTCGTCGTGGTGGACCACGGTCACGCCATCTCTGGTGCGCCGGACGTCGAACTCGATGAAGTCGACACCCAGCCCAATCGCACGGCGGTAGCGCTCCGCCGCAGACACCCCCTCCGCTTGTAGGCCGCCCTGGTGGGCGCTGATCAGTGGCTTCATGGCTTGCAGCGCACATCATCTTGCCGGGACACTTATGGCGTGGTCGCCTTGCATCCCACGGTCGTGGTCAGTGGCGCGACCGGAGCGATCGGGTCAACTACCACTGCCTTCCTTGTACGGCGCGGAGTGCGCGTCATTGCGCTTGCCCGTCCCTCCAAGCGCCTGGAGGCGCTCATCGAGAGGCTGGACGGGCCCGACAACCGCATCTCGAGCGTGGCCGTCGATCTGTCGTCGATGTCCTCGGTGCGCGCCGCGGCGCGTGAGATCAACCGGGCCGGCGGTCACATAGACGCGCTGCTGAACGTGGCGGCCGTTTTCGCAAACAGTTACCACAAGACGGCCGACGGCTTCGAGCTCATGCTCGCCACCAACTATTTCGGGCCGTTCCTGCTCACCAACCTGCTGCGCGACCGGCTTCTCGGGGGAGGTCGCGTGATCACTGTGACTGCGCCGTCGAACACACGTGTCGACATGGACCGCCTCTTCGCGAAAAATCGATTCGATGCGCTTCACAGCTTCGGCGCCACGAAAGCGCTGGACCTCATGTTCACCTTCGAGCTGGCGCGGCGCGCGAAGCGATGGGACGTGCGATCCAACGCGTTCCACCCGGGACTGGTGCGCTCGGATCTCATGCACGAAGCGGCGCGGCCCGTCCGTGCCCTTGCACGGCTTGTCTCAACGTCACCGGAGCGTGCGTCCCAGGACCTGCTCGAGCTCGCCATCTCGCCCGCTCATGCCGGCACGACCGGCTGGTTTTTCAAGGGCACCCGGCGGATCGACCCGCCGAAGGCAGCGGTGGACGAGGCGATTCAGGCCGCTTTGTGGCGGCGAACCGCGGAGCTCGTCGAGATGGAGATCGGCGGCTTCTAGACCTTCGTCAATTCTTCACACCGCGCTCACAAGTGTTGGGAAGGATCACATCCGTCAGCTTCAACCTCATTCTCACAAGGAGTGTTCACATGAGACGCGGTTTCGGTTTTATCGGTTTGGTGGTGACAGTCATCCTGCTCGCCATCGTCGGAGTGGTCGCCTATAACGTGGGATGGTCGGACGGCCTGTCTACGCACGTGCCCGAGGCGACGGCCGTTGCGCCGCCGTACTACTACGGCTACGGCCCACACTTCGGCTTCGGAATATTCGGCTTCTTCTGGTTCCTGTTCATCGTGTTCGCCTTCTTCTGGCTGCTCAGGTTTGCGTTCTTCGGACGCCGGCGCTGGGGCGGAAGTTCGGGCGGCGGCTGGGGCCACAAGGGCGGATACGGTCACGGCGTGCCGCCTGCGATCGACGAGCGGATGCAGGAATGGCACAAGCGGGCGCACGGCGAGCAGCCATCAGGCTCGGACGCCACGCCACCTCCACCGCCTGACCAGCGTTCGGTCTAGAGCCTTGCGTGAACCTAGGATGGTCGCCGTGGCGACCATCCTTTTGGTTGACGATGAGCCGCGCATCGTCCAGCTGGTTCGCGACTACCTCGAGCACGGTGGGTTCACCGTGCTCGTCGCGTCCGACGGGCCGGCGGCGCTACGGTCCGCGCGGACCGGCCGGCCCGACCTGGTCGTCCTCGACCTGGGCTTGCCAGGTCTCGATGGACTGGACGTGGCACGCGCACTGCGGCGCGACGACGAGGTCCCGATCATCATGCTCACGGCGCGGACCGAGGAGTCGGACAAGCTCATCGGCCTCGAGCTCGGTGCAGACGATTACATGACCAAGCCGTTCAGCCCCAAGGAGCTGGTGGCGCGGGTGCGCGCGGTGCTGCGCCGGGCTGAGGGCTTGCGCTCGCAATCGGACGTGATCCGCGTCGGCCCAGACGTGGAGCTTGACGTGCCGAGGATGGAAGCCCGGTTTGGCGGCCGTCGCGTCGATCTCACAAAGACCGAGTTCCAGCTGCTGTCCACCATGGCCCGGCAACCGGGCCGGGTGTTCACTCGGGCGCAGCTGCTGGACGCGGTCCGGGGCGTTGCATTCGAGTCGTACGAGCGGGCGATCGACGCGCACATCAAGAACATCCGCAAGAAGGTCGAGCCAGACCCCCGCACGCCCCGCTTTGTCCTGACCGTGTTCGGCGTCGGCTACCGATTCGCCGAGCCGGCCGCCAATCCGGCCGAAAGATGAGGTCAGGCTGGGGTCCGCCGCCCCGCCGCCGCCCGCCGTGGTGGCCGGATGGCGAGGCGTTTCCCCCAGCTCGCAGGTGGGGCCGGGGCGGACCTCCCGCCTTCGCGCGTCGCATCGGCTGCTTTTTCGTGGCCATCCTGGCCGTGACCGGGCTGCTGGGGGCGGTAGCCGGAGGCTTGCTGGCACGGTTCGGGCTTCTGCCCGTCGCCACCCTGGCGGCCCTGTTCGCGATCGCGTGGGTGGCGATCGCCGCCGGCGGCATGCGGCGGATGACCAGGCCGATGGAAAGCATCATCGAGGCTGCTCACCGCATCGAAGCGGGCGACTATTCGGCGCAGGTCGCCGAGCGTGGGACGCCGGACCTGCGTTCGGTGGCGCGTGCTTTCAATTCGATGTCGGCACGGCTCAAGGCCAGCGACGAGCAGCGCCGCAGCTTCCTGGCCGACGTGACGCACGAGCTGCGGACCCCGCTTTCGGTGATTCGGGGCCAGGCGGAAGCCATAGCGGATGGCCTCTACGAAGGCGATGCCGCGCACCTGGCGCCAATCCTCGATGCGACGCAAACGCTTGACCGGCTGGTCGAGGATCTCCGAACCATGGTGCTGACCGACGCCGGGAACCTGGTCCTGCACAAAGAGCCCACCGATCTGGCCGCGCTGGCCGCGGATGCGGTGGACGCCTTCAAAACCCAGGCGGAATCGGCGGGCGTGACACTCAGCTCAGATCTGGCGGACAACCTGCTGACGGTCGAAGTCGACCCGGCCCGCATCCGTGGGGTGCTTGGCAACTTGCTGTCGAACGCGATCCGTCACACCCCAAGCGGGGGTTCGGTCAAAGTCACCGTCACCGCGATCGGTGACGCGGTGGACGTCACCGTGACAGACACCGGCGAAGGGATCTCTCCGGAGCTGTTGCCCCGCGTTTTCGAGCGATTCGTGAAAGGTGCAAGCTCGAATGGCTCCGGCCTCGGCCTGGCGATCGCCCACGACATCGTGGCCGCCCACGGCGGGAGGCTCGAGATCGAGAGCGAGCTAGGTTCGGGCACGCGGGTCCGAATAGCTCTGCCTATCCCTCGGCCGCCTGAAAGTTGAGATAAGAACGTTCAGTTTCTCTCGGATTCCTGTATATGAAATCCTTTAGAAGCACGTGACGAGGGGTAAGAAGTCGACTTCTACAGCAGGGGTGGGTTCCGCTGAGCCCGCCAGCCTCGGTGGACCATCTAGGCCGCTCGAGGGCGAAGACCTCACGACCAAACGCTGGGAAGACGCGCGCCACTGGATCAGCATCTACGCCGATCTTCTCGAGTTCAAACGGGGGATCCTGGCTCGGGTGCGGCGCGACGTGGCCAACCTCGTCCCGCAGGCCCAGAAGGCGGCGTCAACAGACCTAGAGATCATCGAGACCCAGATGCAGGGCTACCAGGAGCGGCTGGATCTCTGGTACCGACGGATCTGGGAGCTCCAGGGCCTCTGGGTCGATCCCGCCGGTCGTGTGGTCCGGCACCAGGGAAAGGAGGTCTCCCTGACCAAGCGGGAGTTCCAGCTCCTGCAATTCCTCCTCGACCACCCTCACCGCTTTTTCACCACCACGCAGATCCTCGGTCAGGCTTGGGCCGACCCGGCTCTGTTCCCTGAGGAGGTTCGCAACTACGTACGCCGGCTGCGCAAGATCCTTGCCGATCTGGCGATACCCGCTGACCTGGTCAACAAGCCAGGCCGCGGCTATTCGCTGCTGTTCCGTGCCGAGCAACTGCTTGGCCCAGGCGCCGGCCCGCCCGGCGAATATTGCTGATCTTTTTATGCGCAACCCTGTATCTGTTGGGTTAATGAAGAAGAACCAGGCCGATAAGAGTCGGCCGGATGTTACGGCTGCCGTGCGCGGCGGCGACTGGAGCCTGGGCATGGTTGGCGAGGGTTCTCCGGAACATTCAACGCTCGTGCAGGCGCTGTACTGGAAGGAGATCTACACCGATATCCTCGCTATGGAGGAGAAGGTGCTCGACCGAATCCGCCAGCTGATGCATACGCAATCGGACGTAGGGCGCCGCGAGGTCGAATTGACCAACGTCCCGGTAGTAGTCGCCCAGGCCGAGAGATTCCGGCAGCGCCTCGGCTACTGGGAGGAGCGGATAGTAGAGCTCGATGGCAACTCTAACCACAACAAAGGCAACTCGAACCACCGCAAGCCTTAGGTGCACGCCGCCGTAGCTTTATGAGAGACTTTTGCGGATTTTGTTATGCCCGCTCGTCAGGATGAAGGGGTGATTAATATGCGGCGCTCTGTTATTTCCCTCGGCTTGGCAGCTCTGACCCTACTCATCTGGCCGGCCACGGCGTTGGCGGCAACCGATCCGGGACTAGGCACGGCAGGCAATTTCGCGGTGCTCGCCGGCACGGGCACTAGCCTGACCAACACCGGGCCCAGCTGGATCACCGGCGCCATCGGGGCAGCGGCCGGGATCACGGGATTCCCTCCTGGAACCGCCGGGCCTCAACACAACGGCGATGCCGTGTACATCCAGGCCCAGACGGACCTGGGAAACGCGTTCAGCAACGCCTCAGGTCAACCGGTGACAGTCGACTACACCGGCGTCAATCTCGGCGGTAAGACGCTTGGACCAGGGGTCTACAACCAGAGCACCGCGCCGACCCTGACCGGAACGCTCACCCTCAGCGGCGGGGGCGTGTACATCTTCAAGGCAGGCAGCACGCTCATCACAGCGTCCGGCGCGCGCATCTCGCTCATCAACGGCGCACAGCCGTGCGACATCTTTTGGGTGGTCGGCAGCTCGGCGACTATCGCCACCTCGACCACCTTCGTCGGCACGATCATGGCCCAGATCGGCATCCAGCTGCAGACCGGGGCAACCCTCAACGGAAGGGCCCTGGCCAGAACAGCCGGTGTCACCCTGGACACCAACCGCATCATCCAGCCGGGTGGCTGCGCCGGCGGCTTCACGACCAACTATCCGCCCCCTGAATTTGTCGCGGGGCCTCCCGGGACCTTGTTGCCCGCTACTTTAGGCGTGCCTTGGGAGCTCATCGGACAGTTTCCCTGGCTGCTTGTGATCGGCATCGGGGCCGGACTGGGCGCTGCTGCAATGGGTATGAGCAGCCGAAGGCGGCGCCGCCGCAGGGCGTAGCGTAGGCTGGCGCCGATGGTGAGGACGTGGCCTTCATCCCTTCGCCGTGCCCGCCTGTCGGCGCAGTTTGTGGGCCAAGCCGTGCTGGCGGCGCTGGTGGTGGTGCTCGTGGGTGCCGTCGGCGCCGCAGGTAGGTCGCGTCCGGGGGTGAAGACTCGGCCCTCGTCGCTGCGCCACCGCCACTCCTCGGAGGCTGTGCTAGGTGAGGTCGTGCTTGGTGTCCTGCTGGTGAGCGCGGTTGCTTTCTCACCACACGATGCGGTCCTCGTTGACAGCCGCGACGATTCGATCGGGCCCAACGTGCGCTTCGCGGTATCTCCGGTGCAACAACCCTCATTCGGATTGGCCCTCCCTGGGCTGCAGAATCTCTCTAATTGGGCATCGACGACCGGAGCCGCGGTTACCGCGAAGGCGCTCATACCGACGGCTCCGCCGGCGCAGCTGCTCATCCCGGCTCTGAACGTCCACCGGGCGGTCGAGGCAGTCGGGACGAATCGTTTCGGCGTCATGGACCTGCCGGTGAACGGGTGGAACGCCGGCTGGTACAAAGCCGGCCCGACCCCAGGAGCGCCAGGCGACGCGGTGATCGAGGGTCACGCGGGATACCCGGACCAGCCGATGATCTTCGGCAAGCTGGCCACGCTCCGGCGGGGCGACCAGGTTGTTGTTGTGCTGTCCGACGGGAGCCGGCGCCTGTTCCTCGTTGAGTCGATGTCAACCGTGGCCGTTGGCGTGGCCCCTTCTGGTCTGGCCGAGCCCTACGGGCCGCCGCGCCTCACCCTGATCACCTGCACGGGCCATTTCGACGATCAGAACCACTTCTATTCGAGGCGCCTGGTGGTCGAACTGAGCTATTCCGGCGTCGTCTGAGACCCGGCTCCGTGGGGGGAAGTTGCTGACATTGTTATGACCTCTGAGCGACGGTGATCGCAAAGAGGTGGATAAATAAATGGCAGTTCAGCAACCCGGATCCGCACCGGTCTCCGCACCCACGTCCGCACCCACGTCCGCACCCACGTCCGCTCCCGCTTCCGCGCCCATCGAGCGCGCCTCGGTGACTGAAGTCGGCAGCTACAACTTTCGGGCCGCGGCAATCGTCGGATTCGTCGTCGGCGCGGTTGACGTTCTCATCGCAGCCCGCTTCCTGGGCAAGCTTTTTGGAGCGTCATCGCATTCGGCTTTCGTCAGCGCCGTCTACTCCGTCAGCGCGCCGATCGTGGCGCCGTTCACAGGCATCTTCGGCGACACGGGATCAAGGACCAACACGTTTGAAACCGCATCGTTGGTCGCGATCGTCGTCTACGCGGTGATCGCTTGGGGCATCGTGGTCCTGATCCGCATCGCCACCGCGCCGCACGGAACCAAACCGGCATCGTCTTGATCGAGATGAGCGATCTGAGGTCCTGGGGCAAGCATCTGAACGATGCAGCACTCGAGCGCATCTCCGATGCGTTGCCGCGCAGCTCGCGGACCCGCGCAATTCCGATGCTCGGCATGCTCTTGCTTGGACTCGTGGCAGGAGCGGCAATCGGCGGATACGTCATTTCTCAGCGATCACAGATGAAGCGTTTTAGCGAGTATCCGGACGCTAGACCTGGTGACAGCATCGACCTCGAAGACGAGCCGGTCGGAGTCACTACACACCGCGCCAACAATCGCCGCAAGGCAACCTCAGAGGTATAAGGACAAATGGGAATATTGATCTGGATCATCGTCGGCGCCATCGCCGGGTTCGTCGCCAGCAAAGTGCTGAGCGGCAGAGGCATGGGTCTGTTGTGGGACATCGTGGTCGGCATCCTGGGAGCATTCCTGGGCGGCTGGCTGGCTGGTCTCGTCGGTCTCCCGGTAAGCCCTGGCACCTTCACGATTGGAGGGCTCCTCTCGGCTTTCGTGGGAGCGGTCATCCTCCTGGTCGTGTTCAGAGCACTGACACACCGCGGAATGATTCACGCATAGAACATCTCTCTCTTTTCTTCGGGCCTCGCGGACCAACCCCCGCGAGGCTTTCTTTTGCCCGTCACTCCAATGGACTCCGAGGTGGAGCGGGAGTCGGTATAGGTTCGAGCCTGATTCCACCCGATTTCGAGATCAAGGTGGAGCGGGAGACGGGGTCCGGCCCTCCGAGTACCAAACATCGTGCTGTATACGGCTACCGGCTCGCGACGGAACCTCGGGTCACGCCCACAGAGCTATAGTGTGTATCGTCGCAAGGCCAGTGTGTACAATGACGCCAATGGCGACGCACGTGAGAAAGAACATCACCCTTCCCCGCTCTCTTGATGAACGGCTTCGCAAGGCAGCCCGCAAACGGGGTACCACCCAGAGTGGGCTCATTGTCCAGCTCGTTGAGACGGGCTTGGCCGCGGAGGCTAGTCAGGTCGACCGCATGCTCAGCTTTGTCGGCGTCATCAAGGGACCGCCAGACCTTTCCGAAACTATTGACGAGACGGTGTACGGCGGCTGAACTCTCTCGCCGACACCGGGCTTTTGATTGCCGCCCTCAACCGCGATGATCGGCACCATCGCTGGGCGGTCAATGTTATCGCGGCCCAGCGAAAGCTCCGGGCACCCATCGTGGTCTTGGAGGTCGTCGCGGGAGAGGCCTATACCAAGCTCCGATACGACCGCCGTGTCAGTGGCCGTGGCGATGCCCGACCTGCCCTGACAGTCTTCGGCCTGCTCGCCGCGGACTCACAACTATTCGAGATGCGAGGAATGCCTAGCGAATCTCATCGGCGCTCGGTTGACCTGCTGGCCCGATATGTTGACCAGACTTTCTCTTGGGTGGATGCGATCGTCCTCCTTAGCGCTGATGACGATCGCCGCGTGAAGAGGCTCTGGACGGTCGACTCGACGCTTGGCGCCTACCGCTTCTCTCACCAGGTTCTGGTAGCGAGTCCCGGCCACTAGAACTGCATTGAAATGCCGGGGAACAAAGGTTGAGTGGGAGACGGGGTTTGTCGTCCCCGGTACCAAGGCGCGCATCGAGTTCCTTTATCGCCTTGAAACTGCCCGCTCCGAGCCCAAACTCCGACCGACCTAGTTGACTGCCAACGAGACGTGTTGACGTGGGACGAGTGGCGGATACCGCAGGGCCTGAACAGGTCGAGGACGTAAGCGGAGCAGACCGACCTCAGCGTCACCGAGGTCCGTTTCGCGGTCGGCTGCTCGTCGCTGGGCACCTACCGGCGCCACGCGGCGCGCGCGACCTCGGGGATGCCATCGAGCGTGCCGAAACAGGTCACCAGACCGGTCAGGAATCGAGAAGCGCCGGTCACCGAGCCGCACGTAGCATGACCGCCATGGGCATCACCGTTCACGTCTCCGCCGTTAGATCTGTCATCCCTGCTGAAGACGCTGTTCAACTACTTGCACCTAAAAGGAGGTCATTCGTGAATCAAGGAATGCGCTTGCTCGTCTACCCGGTGAAGGACATCACCAAAGCGAAGGCGTTCTACCGCGAGCTGCTTGGCGTCGAGCCATACGCGGACGCGCCGTACTACGTGGGCTTCAGGACCGGCGAGCTGGAGATCGGGCTCGATCCCCATGCACAAACGTCAGGACCCCTGGCTTATTGGGAGGTCAAGGACATCAAGGCGAGGCTTCGAGAGCTGCTGGACGCGGGAGCGGTGACCGACCAGGACGTCAAGGACGTTGGCGGCGGAAAGTTGATCGCGAAAGTGAAAGACTCGGATGGCAATGCAATCGGGCTGATGCAATCGCCCTAAGCACAGGTGGTCAGATCGAGCCAGGCGACGCGGACGGAGACCGCGAAGGCGGCCCCTCCTAGCATGGAGACACGATGAGAATGGCCACGACGACGGACACGCAGTCGCCTGCGCTGCACGTTGTCGGCAGCCACGATCTGATCCGCGTGCAGGGCGCGCGCGTGAACAACCTCAAGGACGTCAGCGTCGAGCTCCCGAAGCGCCGGCTGACGGTGTTCACGGGCGTCTCGGGTTCGGGCAAGAGCTCTCTGGTGTTCGGCACGAGCGCCGCGGACTCGCAGCGGCTGATCAACGAGACTTACAGCGCCTTCGTGCAGGGCTTCATGCCGACGCTGGCGCGGCCCGACGGTGTTGCTGATGGGCTTGTGCTGCTCGTAGCCACCGGCTGGGTAGGCGGCGTCTTCGACCCATCTAACGCCTCCAGGGGCTTCGTGGAGGTAGTCCACCTTGCAGCCGAGAAGCTCGCCCAGGCTTTCGATCAGCGCCAGGTGATCTCCCGTGAACTCGTGCCCAGGATCACCGCCGAGGAAGAACTTCATCTAGCTCTGAAGATACCCGCGTAAACCAGTTCGGACAGGGCACCTGGCCAGGTCTATGCTCGCGGCGGGGACAGGGTTCTAGAGCCAGAGCCGCTGGGGGTAATGGGCTCCCGAGTTGGGAGAGGGCGAAATGGTCTCTGTGCTCGCCACACCTGCCTCCCCAAACTGGCCCTCGGCCCGATCAGCCGGGGGTCACGCTTTGTTGAGAACCCGACTGGCCGTAATTGGTTAAGAGGTGACCTTTTCCTGACGGTCGGAGCCGGCCGCTGCGAGATTGCGCTGCTTTCGCGCAAGGCTGTGGGTGGCTGCAGCACGGCAACGTTCGCAGCACCAGGCTCCTTTAGACGCTGGCTGAACGCCAGGAACTCGATTTAGACGGTCCACCTCAACTAGCACCTTGACCTGATTCCCGCAAGCAGCGTAAGTCCCGTAGCGCCCATGGTGACCGGGACTCGTCCGCGACCTGAGTAGGATTTATTACCCAGCAAGATTTCGGGGCCAACAGTTATGGGGCCCGGCTTCAAGGGTCTGCGAGGGGGCGGTTATTCGTCGACGGGGCGCAGCTGCTGGGACCGTCGCACTAACGACAGGGCTACGTCAGGGCGAGCTCCTGGCTCTCAGATGGCCTGATGTTGACCTCGACCATGCGTCGCTGCGTATCGTGGCCAGCCTCGTCCGCATCGTCGAAGCGCTGGCGGGCCCTTCTCGAGCGGGCGCACGCCCCTGCCATGCCATTCCACAGCGCGTGTACCCTGGTTCATGGCCATCGGCGAGACGAGCATTAGCGAGATCAACCCATAGACCCGTAGGGGTCACGGTAGGGGTCAAACGGCCTGTTTCCACCCGATTTCGAGATCAGAAGGTGGAGCGGGAGACGGGCTTCGAACCCGCTACCTCGACCTTGGCAAGGTCGCGCTCTACCAAGTGAGCTACTCCCGCTCGGCCAGAGGAAAGATCATACCTGGGCCCGTCCGGCGGCCAGTCTAAGCCCGGCTTGTTTCCGCCTCGAAGATCTCTTCGATCCGACGCTTGAACGTTCGCGCCAGAGAGAAAGCCAGCGGAAGGCTCGGGTCGTACTTGCCCGTCTCGATCGCGTTCACCGTTTGCCGCGACACCCCCAGACGCTCCGCCAGGTCCGCCTGCGACCACTCCAGCTCAGCCCGCAACACTCTCAGGCGGTTCTTCACCGATACCGCCATTTGAAGATCGCGGTCCCCAAGCCCCACAGGATGGCCATCAGCGGCAGGATGTACGTCCAGTTCAAGTGCGGCAGCCCTGCCCCCTCGAGGAAGCCGTATCCAAACGTCAGGAGCGCGGTCGTCCCTAGGGAGAAGCCGAACGCCTGCATCTGGATTCGTTTCTCCAGCTCGTCCAGCCGCGCCAGCGCCCGCACGAACAGCCAGATCACAAAGGCCGCAGGCGCCACCGGAAGCACCACCACGAAATAACGCCAGTCCGCCTCGGGGTTGGCCTGCACGACCACAACCGAGCCCACCAGCACCATCAGGTAGGCCAGCAACGAAAGCCCGAACTCGATCTGCGTGCGGTAGAGCACCCACGTTGAGTAGATGGCCGGGGTTGGCGGCGGGCTCGGCGGTGAAGCGTAGTTCACGGGCGCCGGTGCCTCGGTCTGGAGGAACGGCGACGCCGGGTGGGTAACCAGCGGATCGACAGGCGTCTCTGGGTTCGGGCTTGGGTCTTCCTCAGTCATCGCGACGGATAGTAAAGCACGCTTGCCAGTATGTCAAGCGTCCTTGTCTTGATGATCCCCCTGCTCGGCCGAGTCGTGGTGGCCCTGGCTCGCCTGCTTGTTCTTCTTGGCCGGCGCTGGACGCTGCTCGGCCCCCTGGTCGCCCTGCTGCTGCTCGCTGGAAGCAGTTGGTGTCGCCTGCAGACGGTGGACCACCACTCCACCGGCAATGGCCCCAAAGATCAGTGCGCTTGCGATCAAGATCGCCCCGACCAGGCCAAGCCGGTGGAGGAGGCCTCTTACCACGTCATTACGAACTACCAACGCAGGTCCCCCACGGAACGGTCGCTTGAATCGTCGGCAGTTCAGGCGCTTGTGGCGAACTGGTCCACATAATTGGCGTCGCCGAGCTTCTTCAAGATGGCCAGGCCGGCCTCGGTCTCCTTGCGATCGCCCGTGATGAGGCCTCGTTCGGCGAGCCCTCGTCCCTGGTGCGGCACCGCGCCGATCCGATCCCAGATCGCGAGTGCGGCCGTGAGCTCGGTCGCATCGCGATAAGCGAGCCCGCGGGCTCGTCTGACCTGGGCTTCGAGGAGGGGCACGCCGACTTTCACCGCCCTGTCAAGACCCGCTTCGAGGATTTCCCTGGGCAGCTGCGCGCGCCGGTCCGAGGCCAGGCACAGGCGCTTTTCCACCGACTCATACGGGGTCTGTCCCGCCAGGTAGGGGTCGTTCGACGTGAACCCACCCTCGCCGTGGATGTATGCGACCCAGAGCCGGTTGATGTGGTTCGCCGGGAACCGGCTCAGCACCGACTCCATCGCGTCGGTGGCCGCGCCGATGAGCCGGGAATCTCCGCGCGCCCGACCGACATCGAGCCCGACCGAGAATCCCCGTAGGCCATAGCCGGCGGCGTGGCTGCCCGCGTCGTGCCACGATTCGATGCCTCGCCAGAACGCCACCGCTGCCTCGTCCCAGCGGCCCAATGCATAGAGCGTGACCGCGCGCCATGCAAAGAGATGAAGCGCAGGGTAGGGCGCCTGGCCAGGCAACAGGCGAGCCACCATCTCCGCCGAGTCGCGATCGGCGGTCTCCAGGTCGCCCATGAGATACGACATCCAGGCCACCATCGAATGGGCGTCCAGCCTCTCGTAAAGGCCTAGCTTGTCCTCGAACTCGATTCTGCGCTCTGCGGTCTCCCGGGCCCTCGCCCAGTCATTGAGCGCGGTCGCACCGCCGCCGACGGCATCAAGGGCCAGGCTTGCGAGGTCCGCGTCGTCGAGCTCGTTGGCGATCTGTAAAGCGCGATTCGCGTCCGCGTCAGCGCGCGCAAGCTCGTCAGTGGTGGGCTGCCGAATGCCCTGCAGCCAGAACGGATAGAAGGCATCCGCGGCAAGAAATCGTCCGATCGAGCGAGGTTCAACGGCCAGCGCCAACAAGCCGCGCCCGCGCGCGCGTAACCCGTCCATCCATTCCTCGTTCGGACGATCGCCCACCGATCCGGACCATCGTGTGGTGACCATCAGCATGCCCGCCAACGCCCTGAGCTGGTCGTCGACGGGCGCTCCGCAATCCTCGTACAGCTCGAGGGCCAGCCGGTAGTCCTCGAGCCCGCTGTCGCCGCCCGTCATGTCGCCGATACGCTCGTGGAGGCTTGGCCGGAGGGATGGATCGACGAAGGCCATTGCCGCGCGAATATGGCGAACGGCCTCGGGTGTCGCGGCCGCCGCGGCGGCAACGTCGGCTGCTTTCAGCAGCCACCGACCCGCGGATGCCTTCGCCCGCGCGGTGTCATCCGACTTCGGGTCGAGCGCGGCGCTGAGCACTGCGGCCTCGCGATAGTGGAAGGCGAGGATCTCGGCCACGGCGACCTCGCGGCCCTCGCTCGCCGACTCGACCCAGCGACCGGCTTCGGCGTGCAACCGCGCCCGCTCAGTTCGAGGAAGGGTACTGTAGGCCACCTCCTGGATGAGGATGTGGCGAAAGGCGAAGCGGTCGCTGTCCGCGGGCCGGATGAGATCGCGGTCGGCGAGGTTCTCACACAGCTCCTGCGCCTGCTCCGCCAGCCCGATCTCGAGGGCTGCCACGCCTGCCGCTCGGAACGCGCGACCGAACACGCTGCCGAGCTGCAGCACGCGCCGCTCCATTGGCGGCAGCAGGTCGAGTCGAGCCAGCACGGTGGCCTGCACGCTGTCTGGGAGCCTCTCCAGCGAGCCCCGCTCGAGGTACGAGCGAACCAGCTCACCGGCGTAAAACGGATTGCCCTCAGACCGTTCCGACACGAGCTTGATCACGTCAGGCGCGTCCGTGTCCAGCAGATACCGGACCAGGTCCGCGATCGCGGTATCGCCGAGCGGCTCCAACGCGAGCGCAAGGTGGTTGAGCCGGCCACCACCCCAGGCCGGCCTGCGGTCGAGCAGCTCGGGCCGGGCGAGCACGATCATCATCACGGCCGCCTCGCCTCGAGGCTGCATGATGAACTCAGCAAGGTCGAGGAGACTGTCGCTCGACCAGTGGAGGTCTTCGAACACGATCACCAGCGGATAGCGCCGCGCGACCGCCTCCAATGCAGAGCGCCAGGCAGCGAAGAGCTGATCCTTGTCGACCCCCTCTGTGCCGGCCTCCCCGATCGTCGCCGCCAACAGCTTCGTGTCGCGCTCGACGTCCTCGACCCCGAGATCGCGCAGCCACGACCCGATCGCCTCGCGCACCTGCGCCGGCGTGGCTTCGTCATTGGAGCCTGTCAGCGTGAAGAGAACCTGGCGCATGGGCCAGTAGGTGAGCTGCTGGCCGTACGGCAGGCACTGCGCCGTCGCCACGATGGCGTTCGTCGCGAGCGACGGCAGCCAGTCGACGAACTCCTCGACCAGGCGTGTCTTGCCGGTGCCGGCCGGCGCGATGACGCTGACCATCGCCGGCCGCCGCTCCGTGGTGGCGCGTCGCGCGACCAGCTGCAGCTGCGCGAGATCGTTCTCGCGGCCGATCAGCGGCAGCCTGACGCGCCGCTGCGCCCTCGTCTTGCGCGGGCCGAGCACCTCGCGAGCGGGCACAGGAACTGACTTGCCTTTCGCCGGCACCTGGATCTCATCCCCGAACTCGAACGCGTTGATCGAAGCGCGCACCGTGCGGTCGCTGGCGAGGATCGCCCAGGGCTCAGCCGCCTGTTGAAGTCGCGCCGCGACGTTGGTCGCGTCGCCAGTGATCAGAAAATCACCGGCCGATTGATCGCGGCTGGCCACGACCTCGCCTGTGCTGACGCCAAATCGGATGGCGAAGCGGCTGCTGAGGTTTTCGTCCGCGCGGATGCGGTCGCGCATCGCGAGTGCAGCGGCCACAGCGCGGTCGGGGTCGTCACCATGCGCGGTGGGCAGCCCGAACACGGCCATCACCGCGTCGCCGATGAACTTCTCGATCGTGCCGCCATGTTGAGCGACGGCCTCGCGGGCGACGGCGTAGTAGCGCGCCAGGATCCCCCGCATCTCCTCTGGGCCGAGGTCTTCGCCGAGCGCGGTCGACCCGGCCATGTCCGCGAACAGCACGGTCACGATACGACGCTCCTCGGTCGAGATTGCCATCGAAGCGCCTAGCGTAAACCGACCTTAGGGCGAGCCGGCCAGACCTGCCTCATACGCGACGATCACGGCCTGCACCCGATCCCGGAGCCCCAGCTTGTCGAGAACGTGCGCGACATGAGTCTTCACGGTGGTCTCGCTGACGTGCAGGCGCGCCGCGATCTCCGCGTTCGTCAACCCTCGCGCGAGCTCCTTCAGCACCTCGAGCTCACGCTCGGTGAGCGTGCCGAGCTCCTTCGGCCGCTTGAACGCGGGCCCTGGGCGCTTGGCGAACTCTTCGATCAGCCGCCTGGTCACGGAGGGATCGAGCAGGGCGTTGCCAGCGGCGACCACGTGTATTGCGCGGATCAATTCCTCCGGCGGCGCGGCCTTGAGCAGGAACCCGGACGCGCCCGCGGCTAGCGCGTCAAAGACGTACTCGTCGAGCTCGTATGTGGTCAGGATCACGACTCTCGTCGTTCCGGCGATCTGTCGCGTCGCCTCGATGCCATCCATTCGCGGCATGCGGATGTCCATCAGGATCACGTCCGGCCGCTCACGACGGACGAGCTCGACAGCCTCTTGCCCGTCGGCGGCCTCGCCGGCCACCTCCATGCCCGGTTGTGACTGCACGATCATCCGAAAGCCGGCGCGCACGAGCGCCTGGTCGTCCGCCAGGGCGACGCGAATCGTCACTTAATTGGCAGCCGAGCGTGGACCGTGAATCCGCCAAGCGATGACGAACCCGTGCCCATCTCGCCCCCGAAGAGCTCCACACGCTCGCGCATCCCGATCAGCCCGTGTCCGTTGGACGGCTCGGTCGTCCGCGCGGCGCCGCCTCCGTTGTCGCTGATCGCAAGCACCAGCGCGTCCGGCTCGTAGCCGATGGTCACCTCGAGCCTCGAGGCATTGGCGTGCTTGAGCACATTGGTGATCGCTTCCTGCACGATGCGGTACGCGGACAGGTCGAGCGCCGCGGGCAGCGTGCGCGTCTCGCCGGTGACCTTGAGCGAGGCATCCACCCCAGATTCTCGCGCCGTATCGAGCAGGCCTTCGACCTGATCAAGACCGGGCTGCGGACTTCGCGCAGGCGCAGCGGGGTCCTTGCGCAGCACGCCCAGCAGTCGGTTGAGCTCCGCGAGCGTGTCGCGGGCTGTGCTCTCAATCGAGAGCAGCGCCTCTTTCGTGCCCTCACCAGACACCCGCGCCGCGCCTGCCTGGATCGCCATCACGCTGACGTTGTGCGCGACGACGTCGTGCAGCTCGCGAGCAATGCGCAGCCTCTCCTCCTCCACAGCCCGGGCTCGCGTCGCTTCCGACTCGCGACTGTGCCGCGCGATGATGCCCGCGAAAAATGCACGGCGCCCGCGAACGTAGTCTCCGATGACCCAGGCCACAAGTGTCACCGCACCCACTGGAATGAGGTCGCGGCTGAGTGGCACAAAGCCGAGGACGAGCAACGCGACCGCAGCGACGATGATCGCTATGGCCGCACCGGCCACCCAGACTCGCGCAGCGGACCGGTCATAGGTTGAAACCGCATACGCGGCGAAGGCGAGGGAGGCGCCAGACGGATCGCTGGACAGCCCGAACCCCCGCTTCACGACCTCGGTCGCGACTATGACCAGGAGCACCGTGACCGGGTGGCTGCGCCTCCACCACAGGGGTAGAGCTTGCACAAGGACCACGAAGAGGCTCACGGCCGATAAAGATCCCGAGCGGTAGTAGCTGCCCGCGAGACCCAGCAGGCCGAGGAGCACGTTGAACGCGACCACAAGCCCATCGAAAAGACGTGGCCGGCTCATGATCCAGGACCATGGCCGGCCGCGCACGTGTGATGACTGGATGAGGGCTATGTGACGTCCCTCTGCCGGATCAAGGCAGCGGCCACGATGATCAGGCCGGCGAAATAGGCGAACAGGACCACCACGGCCTGCTCCGCGCCGATCGAAGGCGCGAGGCTGCGGCCGAAGGCCGGGGACGTGAAGCTCGAGGTAAGCGCGGTCGCGTTCTGGTTGACGAACAGGTCACCGATCCACTTATAGGCGCCGCTGCTGATGCTATCGATGAAGCGGACGGCGATAACCTCGACCGCGAGGACGTAGATCAGGCCGACGCCGAGCGCTGCCGCCGAGCTCCGGATGAGGACGCCGAGCGCCATGCCGATCGCACCGTTGACCGCGAACACCAACCAGATGGTGCCGAATCCCTTGGCGACGTCGACGATGGCCGGCCACGCGATCGTGTGGCCCTGAAACGAGGCCACGACTACGCTTGACGCCGCTCCGACCACGAACAGGATCAAGGTGATGATGCCCATCCAGGCCTCAAACGCCACCACGCGACCGAACCACATGGTGATGCGACCAGGTCCCTGGGTGAGGGATGTCTTCATCGTGCCCCATGAGTACTCGGAGCCGGCGATCAAGGCGCCGAGTACGATCGCGATCGCCGCTCCGAGCGGGAAGCCCGCCCCCATTACGTTGTTGACGAACTGGTCCGGGTAGAGCGTCAACAGCGACACCGGCTGCCTGGCGGCTCCAGGGTTAAGCGCCTGGTACCAGCTGACTCCGTAGAGCAGCACGGTGATCGCCGCGACGATGCCGGAGCCAACGAGGAACGCCGGCCGGAAACGATTCTTACGCCATTCAGACTTGATGGTTGCGATCATGATCCTTGCTTCTCTCCTGTGAGCTGGAAGAAGACTTCCTCCAGCGATCTTTCATACGGGCGCAGCTCGCTGACCCCGACACCGGACGCCATTAGCTGACGGTTGATTTCCAGACTCTGTCCCGGGTCGGTCTTCAGGTGGAAGAAACCATCCTCGCGGACCACGGCCTCCGGTCCGAACATCCTGGTGAGGACCTCGCCCGCCCGATCGGCAGGCTGTGCCCTGACGACGATGCCCCTTTCACCGATCAGCTCCTGCACCGTCGACTGGATGACGAGCCGGCCGTTGCTGATCACTCCGACCCGGTCGCAGATCTGCTCCACCTCGCCGAGGAGGTGGCTCGATATAAGCACGGTGCGATCGCCCTGGCCGATATCCTTGATTAGCTTGCGCATCTCGGCCATACCCTGCGGGTCGAGACCGTTGCTCGGCTCGTCGAGGATGAGCAGGTCCGGGTCCTTGAGCAGCGCCCCCGCGACGCCCAGACGCTGCTTCATACCGGTTGAGTACGTCCCGAACTTCCGGCCGGCGCGCGATGTGAGCTCGACCATGTCGAGCACCTCGTCGACGCGCTTCTGGCTCACGCTCGCCATATCCGCCACGACCTTCAGGTTCTCGCGGCCTGACAGGTACGGGTAGAAGCCCGGCGACTCGATGAGCGCGCCGATCCGCGCCAGCCCCGAGGGACTGCCCGGCCTGTGGCCGGCGACGGTGGCCGTGCCCGAGGTCGGCCGGATGAGGCCGACGAGCATGCGCAAGGTCGTGGTCTTCCCCGCCCCGTTGGGGCCGAGAAAGCCGTAGACCTCGCCACGTCGCACGCTCATGTCAACGGAGTTGACGGCGAGAACTCCGCTGCCATATCGCTTTGTGAGACTGTGGGTCTCGACGATCGTGGTGTTTTCCATGACCGTCACGGTAAGTTTTGATAGACGCCTTGTCGTCGGCCGCGAGATCGATCTTTGATCTCATCCTCAAGGAGGAGGAGAATTTCGCACGATGGCTGCTCCAAAAGGCATGAAGATGCCGAAACCGACCGAAGAGGGCAAGGCCGCATTCAGCAAGCTCGTACCCGACGAACCCGCGGTCACGCTGAGGCCGATGTTCGGCCAGCTGTCCGGTTTCGTGAACGGGAACATGTTCTGCGGGATCTTCGGCGAGGACCTGTTCGTCCGCCTTCCCGAGGACGAGATCGCGGCGGTCAAGAAGCAGGGCGGGCGGGATTTCGAGCCCATGGCCGGGCACAAGATGGGCGGCTATGTGATCGTGCCGGGGAACTGGCGCGCGACGCCACCGAACGCGCTCATCAAGCGCGCCCTCGAAGTCACGCGCAAGCTGCCAGCGAAAACGCCGAAGAAGAAAGCGGCGGCGAAGCGCTAGCGGCGCTTGCCCTTGGTCTGGGGAGCCCGGGTTGGTTGGGGCTTCGCCGCTTGGGTTGATTTGACGGGCTGAGGCGGTTTCGCCGGTTCCGGTGGCTTTATCGCCTCCGGCGCCTTTATCGCCTCCGGCGCCTTTATGGGCTCTGGCTCAATGACCGGCGTGACAGCCTTTGGCGGCGCCACCGCTGCCTGGCCCATCGACACCTTGCCGCTGAACGTCGCACCGTCCTGCACGACCAGACGCGCCACTCGCACGTCTCCCTTCAACGAGCCTGCGCGGCCGACCACCAGCCGGTCGCGCGCGGTGACCGGTCCGGTGACGCTGCCGCCGTCATCGATCTCGACGCTGCCGGTGACCTCGAGCTCGCCATCCACCGTGCCGACCACGCGCAAGTCGCCCTCTATGTACAGGCTTCCGACCAACCGGTCGCGAGGGCCCAGGACGACTGAGCTGTGATCGCCGTCGGACCCGTTGGCCGGTGGCTCGGTGCTGCGGACCTTAGCCGCCGGACGGATTCTGCTCAATGTCTCCCATGCGGACGTGGCCGTTGAGGCTCGCCCCATCTTCGATCTGAAGCCTTCGGACCACGATGTCGCCACTGAGCCGTGCGTTCTTGGCCAGCGTGAGCTTGTCGCGTGCCGTGACGGCGCCCTCGACCTGACCCTTCACGGTCACATTCGCGGCTTCGATCGAGATCCTGGCCGTCGCACCCTGCGCGATGTCCAGGTTTCCCGTGACCTTGAACTCGCCTTCGGCGCGGCCATCGACGTGCACGTGCCCGTCATAGACGAGCTTTCCCTCGAGGCTGTCGTTCGGGCCCATCGTGAACTTGCGTTGCCCATCACGCTTGCCGTCGCCGTTGTCCTCGGCAGAAGCCACCGAATTGCCTTCCGCCACTGCGTCCTGAACGTCCATGAGCTTTCGTTACCCCCGCCTTAGATCGGACCGCAGCAGGCCCGGAATCAGGCGATAAAGGTTAGCCGACAACGGCTGCGATTCGGAGACAGCATTGTTCAGTCTTGCCTGGCAACGATTAGGAAGTGAGTTGCTCAGGCGAACTCTCCCAACAAGCCTGTGGCCGTCAGGCCCGTCGCGCGCGTAGAGATCGCGAGGTAGGGCTCGTGCCCGTATCCCTCCTGCATCAGTCTTGCGTTGTCGCGGATTGCGATTCGCCAGTCTTCGAGTTGGCTTCTATGACAGTCGATGGCACGCAATTTCATCATCACCTCGTCCGCGTCCAGGTCGAAGACGACGTCGACGTGGTCTGCGACGGCCAGGGGCAGCGCGTGATCATCGCCGGTCAGTCGAAGAGCTTCTCGATAGAAGTTGGCTGCGTGCTGGTCAACCGCGAGGTGGTACAGCGCCGGTCGATCGCCCTCGGCCATTGCGTTGACCGCTGAATCCGTGCAAGCGCCTATCGCGATGTGGTCCGGATGCCCATAAACCCCATCGGGGCCCCAACCCACAACCGCCTTCGGGTGCAGCTTTGAGATTTGCTCCCAGATGCGCTGCGTGACCTCCTGCTGGTCGCGCGTGTTCACCCCGCCGTCCGGATAGTCCCAGAGCTCGACTCCGCTGATCGCGAGGGCAGCCGCGGCTTCCTCGAGCTCGCCTGTGCGGATCTGCGCGAGGTCTTCCCTCTTAGCGCCGGTTGGCTTGCCCGCCCATCCTGCCTCGCCACGAGTGGCGCATATGAGGTTGGCCGGTATGCCGGCGCGTGTGTGCCGCAGGATCAATCCTCCGCATCCCATGGATTCGTCATCGGGATGGGCCATCACGATCAACAGGCCAGGTTTGTTTTCCATCAGCGCCCCACGATAGACGGACGACGCTAGGGCTTGCTTCGGTCCTCGATCTCCCATGCATGGTCCAGCGCATGCCACGCCGTCCGGCGCACGGCGTAGGCGACCGGCCACTTCTCTTCTCGGTTCGGGTTGCCGAAGCTCTCCAGAATCGCTTTGCGGAAGACGCGGACGGCCGCCTTATCTTTACCGTCTGGCTGCCTCAGGCGCGTCCCGATCCGCTTCGCGTACTCCATCTCGGCGCCGAGCACGTGGTCGAACATCACGTCGCGATCTCTACCTCCGCCTCGCGGTCCCTTGCGCAGCGCGGATGGGGCTTTGGCGACAACCTGGTCGAGATACGTCCAGCAGGCCTCGGCGAGATCGCACATCCGCCTGGTCTCGGCCGCGGTCAGCGGATGCGTCTCGCCCTTGGCCGGGACGCCTGGCGCGCCGAAGTCAGTGGTCGCCGTGCCCGGCAGCCGCTCGCTGACGCTGAAGTCCGTGGCGCCGGCCGGAAACGCGGCCTTGGCCAGCTTTGCCACCACCGCATAGCGCGGCGCATACGCGGCCAGAGCTTCGATGGCCGCCTGCTCGTTCTTTCCGGCGCGACACCATCCTGGCCAGTCAGCGGCACTCGCGAACGTGCGCTTGCCGCCGACCTCCAGGTAGACCCGAATTTTGGTTTTTGATGCGCCTACCACGGCGCCTATTGTCGAGGGTTAAGTCGTCTCAGCGGCTTCGCGGGCTGCGGGCTCTGTCGCCTCGTGAGTCGCGTCTTCCTTAGAAGGGCCGCCACCGGGGCCCCCGTGATGCGCCGTGCCGTTGTTCTCGGCCGTTTCCTGGGCTGCCGTCTCCCCGGTCTCATGTGTGGTGGCTTCGTTCGACTTCGGAGTCGGGGTCGGCGACGCTGCGGCAAAGACGCTGTTGGCCGAGACGTTGCTCGACTTCGCGAGGACGGTGGCGCCGATCACGCCACCGAAGAGCATGGCTGCCGCAATGGCGGATCCGAAAATGAGCGTGCGGGTCTTGTTCATGCCCCCCATAGTCCGGGCGCAACCTCAAAACCGCCTTGGAATCCGGTGAGAGTATTTGGGCTGCCGGCAGGAAACCCTGCCGGCAGCTCAGGTTTCAGAGGTTTTCGTGGATCAGCCGGCCGAGTGTCTTGTATTTCTCGGGCTGGCTGCTCTTGAGGTAGAAAGCCAGGCCGATGCCGAGGGCGAAGATGACCAAGTCGATTGGCCCCAGCCAAGTGGCGAATCCAAGACCGCCGCCGATGAACGTGAGGTTCTGGAACAGCAGGAACAGTACGGTCGCCTGCCCGACGAACGAGATGACCGGCGCCAAAACGGTGCTCCACCAGTGCACCTCGGTGCCGTGGTGCTGCCAGAAGTAGCGAAGTATCGCGACCGAGACGAGGGCCTGGACGGCAAGGATCACGATGACGCCCATGATGGCCATCAGTCCATAAAGGTCGAGGTACGCCTGCTGGGTCGGGTTGTCCCGCCCCGCGAAGATCGCGAACGCGATGATGATCAGAACGGCGATCACCGTCTGAGTGATGGACGCGATGTGCGGGCTCTTGTAGCGCACATGCGTCCTACCGAGCGCAGCGGGGAAAACCCCTTCCCGACCTAGCGAGTAGAAGTAGCGCGCGGCCGTGTTGTGGAACGCCATGCCGCAGGCAAAAGATCCCGTGATGATCAGGATGCTCAACGCCTGATCTACACCGAGACCGATGTACGTCTGGGCTGGACCGAGGTAGTAGTGGGCGGGATCCGTTTGGGCCTGCGCGATCGCAGCGCCCAGGTTCGGGTAGCCCGCGAATGGCGCCCAGCTCGTGATGATGTAGAAGATCCCAAGCCCGACGACTGAGATGTACATCGCGCGCGGGACGATGCGCTTCGGGTCCTGTGATTCCTCGCCGTAGTTCGGCGCCATCTCAAACCCGACCCATGACCAGAAGGCGAAGAACAGCCCGACGGCCGCGATTCCGCCGGTGAGGTTGCCGGTGGCGGGAAAACCCTGGAACGCCTTGACGGGGTTGATCGCGTCGAGCGGAACGCCGCGGGCGAACATGAACCCGTCGAAGATCAAAAGGAAGAAGATCTCGCCGACCAGGAGCACGCCCAGGATGCGCACGGAGACGCGGACGTCAAAGTACGTGATGACCGAAATCAGGACGACCATGAACAGGGCCAGCCACGGCCACTGGATATAGCCGAGCCAGTTCATCCCGATGGCCGGTCCAACCTGGCTCAGCTTGAGCTGGAGGAAGTACGCGAATCCTCCGGCCAGCGATGCTTCGAAAACCGAATAGGCCACCACTGCGGCGAATCCGGTACCAAGGCCGAGCTCACGGCCGAGGCCGTGGCTGATGTACGAGTAGAAGCCACCGGCTGTGGTGACCTTGCGCGCCATCGCGACATAGCCGACGGAAAAGATCGTCAGCACGATCGTGGCGAACAAGAACGCCGCCGGCGTCCCGAGGCCGTTGCCGTAACCGACGGCGATCGGAGTGTTGAACAGCATCGCCGAGATCGGCGCGGAGCCCGTCACGGTCAGGAACAGCACCCCGGGCAAGCCGACCGCGTGCTTGCGAAGAGTCGAGACGTCCTGCCGCTGCGAGACATCGAAGATGTCGGCGTCCGCCGCCGCGATCGACGGCGCGACACTAATCGGAACCGCTGGATCAGCCATGTTGCGTCCCCTCCCTGTGCTTCCGAATGACGGTGGCCATCAATAAATTTCCAGGAATTCCTGGAGCTCCCAGTCCGTCACGTGGTCGGCGAAACGCTGCAGCTCGTAGCGGCGCATGACGGTATACGCCTTGACGAACTCCTCTCCGAGCAACTCCTTGATCTGTTCATCCGCTTCGAGGTTTGAGAGCGACTCCTCGAGAGTCGTGGGCAGCTTCTGTTTTGACTCGTCCTCCTCGGCCGGTGGATGCGCGGGCGGCTCCAGGTCGAGCTTGTCGACGATGCCCAGCAGGCCGCTCGCGAGCAGGACCGCGCCCACCAGGTAAGGGTTCGAGAGGCCCGATGGAGCGCGGTTTTCGATGTGCCGGCTCTCCGTTGATCCACCTTTCACACGCACGAAGGCCGAACGGTCCTCCAGGCCCCAGGACACGTTCGTCGGGCTGAAGGTGTGGCGGCGGCGGCGCTTGAGACAGTTGAGCGTTGGTGCCAGCAGCGCGTATGTGGAAGCGGCGTGGCGCAGCTGCCCGGCGATGAACTGCCGCCCGACCTCGGACAATCCCGCCTCCGCGCCGTCCTCCGACATAGCGTTCTTGCCGGCGTCGAGACGCACGAGACTCATGTGCGTATGCGAACCGCACCCGGCAGAGTCGGCGAACGGTTTGGACATGAAGGACGCGAGCAATCCTTCTCGCCGCGCAATTTCCTTGACGCCATTCTTGAAGCTGAAGGCGCGGTCCGGCCCCGCCATCCCGCGGCCGGGCATGTAGTTGATCTCCCACTGCGAGCCGGCGTATTCGCAGTTGGCGGTGATGATGTCGATGCCGAACTCGCGCATCTGGTCGACGATCCGCTCGATCGCCGGCACATACGTGTTCCGGACCGAGTTGAAGATGTGGTAGCCGCTGAAAAGCGGCTTGTGAGTTTCGGGATCGAGCAGGTAGAACTCGCACTCCATCCCGATCAAGGGCTCGAAGCCCAGCTCGTGGCAGCGATCGAGCACGCGCCGGAAAACGTGACGGGGGGACGCAGCCAGCGGCCGGCCGTCCTCCCACGACGCGTCGCAGATGAGCCTCGCGGTTGCCTCCGCCCACGGCACGACGGCGGCCGTTGAAGGATCCGGATGCAGCAGCTGGTCGGCGTACGCGACCTCTTCGTTGTACAGCGTGCCCGGAACGACATCCGACCTCGAGTCCAGTACGGCCGCGCCCCCGTACATGTTGAGGCCGGTCTTCGCATACCTGGCGGCGTGGTCGATGGGGACGATCTTCGAGCGGCTCGTGCCATGCATGTCCGGCAGCTCGAATCGGACATTGCGAATGCCACGCTTCTTCCACTCGGCGAGGACCTGCTCGACGGAGACGGACTTTTCCTCGGCGATCACGATGGCTTCAACTCCCGGTTCCGTTATTCCAAGTGCGTATGTCGAGGCCGATCTCGGCGACCACCGCCCTCGCTGCTTCGGCGCGCGCCCTGGGCACGATCGCGAGCACACCGCCTTCGCGTCCGTCGCCACGCAGGAGTGCCGCGGCCAGCACCCGCGGTGGCTGCACGTGGCGGCCGTCCCATCCCAGCGATGGGTACGAGTCGTGGACGACGACCAGCGAGCGCTGCGGGCCGCGAATCAGCATCTCGAGCTCGACGAAGTGCCCGACTTCCCAATCCGCCGCGGGGTCTTGCACCGAGCGGCCCTCGAGCTCGGCGAGCAGAACCTCGATCGGCGGCCGGCTGCCCCAGAGGCGACCCGTGTCCACGTTGGCGATGAGGCGTGCGCCGAGGTCTCGCGCTGCTTCGACCAGGCTTTCGATTCTGTCCGCGTTCCAGGCGCCGCGCAGCGGCAGGCACCGCAGCTCGTCACCCGAAGCGGCTTCGATGGCCTCTGCCAGCGCGCGTGCCGATGTGCCCGATTGCTCGACTGGGGCGGTCGGCAGGGCATATCGATATGCCGCGCGGCTGAGGGCGCCGGGCGGCACGCCGGCTACGGCCGGGTCGTCTGGCAGCAACGCGCCCGCGCGCAGCGCGACCAGGTCTTCATCGATCGGCTCGCCATCCCAGGTTGAATAGCCGGACTCGGTGAGGACACGGGCGGCGCAGAACGGCCCGCAGAGGTGGTCCTTCTGCTGCGCTCCTGCAGTCTCAGCCATGACGGAGATGAGCCGTGCGTACATTGCCTACACCGTCCTCATATACCGATCGCGCTCCCAGTCGGTCACCGTCGCGCGGAACGCCTTGACCTCCCACGCGCGTGAGGTCACGTAGTAGTCGCTGAAGCGCTGGTCGAGCGCCTGGCGCAGAACAGGGTCTGCCTCGAAAGCCTGGATCGCGCTCTCGAGAGAGCCCGGGAGCTCGGGAAGCTCTTCGCGCGAGTAGGCGTCGCCTTCGATCGCCGCCGGCGGACTAAGCTGGCGCTTCATGCCGTCGGCGGCAGACGCCACGACGGCCGCTAGCGCGAGATAAGGGTTGGCGTCCGCGCCCGGACGGCGGCACTCGAGGCGGCACAGCTCGGGATGGTCTTTGCGCACGATGGCCCGCACGGCGCACGAGCGGTTCTCCACGCCCCAGCTTGCGTTCACCGGCGCGAACCAGCCCGGGACCAGGCGCTTATACGAGTTGATGGTGGGGTTCAGCAGCAGCGAGGCTGCCGGCAGGTGCTCGAGCACGCCTGCGATCGCAGAGCGGAAGACTGCGGGCAGCCCTTTAGCGTCCGACGCACGAAAGGCGTTGGCCCCATCGCTCCAGCACGAAAGATGAATGTGGCCACTCGATCCTTCTTCGCCGGGCGCGGTCTTGGCGAGGAAGCTCGCGCGCAGCCCCATCGTGGCCGCGAGGTCCTTCACCGCCATCTTGGTGAGCGCTGCATCGTCGGCCGCGCGAAGTGCTGGTCGGGCGCCAAGATTCAGCTCGAGGAGACCGGGCCCCGCTTCGGTGTGCACAGCGGAAAGTTCGACGCCCAGGGCTTCGAGCGCCGGTGCGAGCTTACGCACGAAGGCATCGAATCCACCGAGCTCACCAAGGCTGTAGCTGAGGCCGCTGGAGAGCGGCTTGCCATCCGCGTCCAGAAGGCGCAGCTCGTACTCCACCGCGGCGACCGCCTCATAGCCCAGCTCGGACAGGCCGCCAAGCACCCTGCGCAGTACCTCACGCGACGCGATCTCGCATGGGCTGCCGTCAGGCCAGCTTGGCGTCGCAAGGCAGATCTTCCAGCCCGGCCGCCACGTCAGGTCATGCAGCGTCGTGACCTCTGGGCGAATCAGCAGATCGCCGGCGCCAGAGCGGATGCCGAACTTCGTGTAGTCGCTGATCGGCGTGTCGGTTGGGTCAAGAGCGAGCAGCAGGTCGGTCATCACCGTCCCGTCGCGCACCGCCGATTCGAAGGCGGCCGGCCGCAAGGCCTTTCCGCGGATGGACCCGTTGACGTCTGGGATGCCGACGAGGATGAACTCACCGGCGTCTCCGGCGGGCATGGCTTCTGCCTGCATGCGGCTCGCCGGCTTCGCGGTCGCGTCGATGGTGCTCACAGCTTCTCAGCGACCGCCTTCTCAACCGCCTCGATGGTCGCCTTGAACCGCTGGACCATCTCATCCAGCTCTTCGTCGGTGCTCGTGTAGGCCGGAGCGAGAAGAACTTCGTCGCCGGCATAGCCGTCTGGAGTCGAATGCGTCGAGCTGACCAGCAGACCGAGCTCGAACCCGATGTCGTCGACCAGCGTCGCGACGTCGAGCTCGTGCGGTAGAAATGACTTGCCGTCGCGGGGATCGACCAGCTCCACACCGAGCAAGAAGCCGCGGCCGCGCACCTCTCCGACTATTCGCGATCCCTTCAAAGCGGCCTGCAGCTGATCGCGAAGACGCGGGCCGCGCTCCCGCACGCGATCCACGAGCTTGTGACGGACGATGTACTCGAGCACGGCGAGGCCAACCGCGCTTGGGAGAGGGGCGCCGTCCCATGTGTGGCCGAGGTCGAACTCCGCCGAACCCTCAGCAATCGCGTCGTAGATGTGCTCGCGGCAAAGGACCGCCGCGAGAGGCGTGTAGCCGGCGCCGAGGCCCTTGCCGATGGTCACGATGTCGGGGTCGATCGGCATCTGATGGGCGGCGAGCCAGCTGCCGACACGGCCGACGCCGGTGACGATCTCGTCGAAGCAGACGACGAAGCCATATTTCTCACGGCGCTCCGCCAGTCCCTCCCAGAAGCGGTCGGGGGGCGAGTAGCCCGGCAGCGCCGCAGCGCTCACTGGCTCGCAGAAGAACGCAGAGACGGTTTCGGGCCCGGCCTCTATGAGCACACGGTCCAGCTCTTTCAGCGCCGCCTCGCCGGTAGGGTCGAAGCGCGGGGTCGAAGGTGGGATGTGCAGATAGCCGGCGGGCATGTACTCGGCGTACGGCGCCTGCAGCGAGAGCCGCCGGCCGGTGAGCGCGAGCGTGCCAATCGTCGAGCCGTGATACGCCTGCGCCGGCGAGATGATCCGCCAGCGGTCAGGCTGGCCGCGGTCGACGTGGTAGGTACGCGCCAGCCGGACAGCCGTCTCGTTGGCCTCGGAACCGCCTGAAGCGAGCTTGATCCGCGCCATCTCGGGTGCGACGACCTCGAGCACCCGGTCCGCCAGGTCCTCTTGAGGTTGGCTCGTGAAGTGATGGTTGTAGAAGTAAGCGATCCGTTCGGCCTGCTCCGCCGCGGCGTCTGCGATCTCGCGCACACCGTGGCCGAGGCAGGCCACCATCGCGCCGCCCGAGCAGGCGTCAAGGACTCGATGGCCGTCGGTCGTCTCGAGCCACACGCCCTTTCCGCGCTCGATGTTCGGATACGCGAGGTCCAGGAAGCGCGGGAAGACGTTGGTCTCGTCAGCGCGGACGGTCCCTAGCAACTGACTCCTCCCTACTTCCAGACGCCGCGCCGCCGGATGGCGGCGAGTACGGCCCGCAAGCCCTGCTCGCTGATGGCCACGTGTTCCTGCATGAGTGTTTCCGCCGTGTCGCCGTCGCTGTTCTCGATGGCTTCCAGCAATGCCTCGTGCTCGCCCGAGATTCGCGTATGCCAAGCGTCAGACTCGGGCAGAAGCGTCATCGCGTCGTTCAAGCGCATGCGGATCTCTTCGATCGCGCGCGTCAGAAAGGCGTTGCCGGTGGCGCGGGCGACGGCGAGGTGAAAGTCGGTGTCACCGCGCATGTAGTCCGGCTCGCTGGTGGCGTCTTTCATGCCGTGGATGGCGCGCCGCATCGCCGCGAGGTCTGCGCCGCGGCGGGTGGTGGCGGCGACCCTGGCCACGGCCGGTTCGATGAGCCGCCTGTAGACCAACAGGTCCTGGAGCTCCTTCCGCTCGCGCATCACGCGGAGGATCAGGTCGTCGGCCGCGGGCGAATCCTGATCGTGCCCGGTGATGAAGGTGCCGCCGGTGCGTCCGCGACGCGCTTCGACCAGCCCTGCCGCCTCGAGCAACCGTAAGGCGTGCTGGATGGTCGGCCTGCCGACCCCGAACATGACCGCCAGCTCGCGTTCCGCAGGCAGCGCCTCGCCAGGCTTGATCAGGCGCAGGGCGATGTGGCGGCGGATCTGTTCGGCCACGTACTCGTGCGCGCGCAGCTGGTGGATGCGCTCGAAGCGCAGGGCCGAGGCAGTCGCCCCGTTCGTGCGGCGCTCTTCCTTAACGGCCACCCGCTGCTCCCGACCTCACGCGCGCGACGTTTTCGAGGAAGTGATTGAACAGGCGCATGGTCGAACGGCGGACGGCCGGGGCTCGCCGGTTGGTCTCCTCCAGTAGCGCGTCCGGGTCGACGCCATCGCCATCGAGCTCGTGGCGATACGCGCGAACCCAACTCCCCATGATTTCTGGCGTGACCTCGGGATGGAACTGCAGGCCGAGGCTTTTTCCGATTACGTACGCCTGCGGGCCCACCTCTGTGTCCGCGATCAGCTTCGCTCCCGGCGGGAGCGTGAACGAGTCGAAATGCCACTGGAACCACGGGCCTTCGGGAATGAGGTCCGGATCCTTTGAGCGCACGGGGAGCCAGCCGATCTCCGGGCGGTCTGACCGGAACGACTTTCCGCCCAGGACACGCGCCATGAGCTGGCCGCCAAAGCAGAGGCCGAGCACCGGCACATCGTGTTCGGCGGCCTGCCGGATGAGCTGCGACTCCCGCTCGATGAAGGCGACGGAATCATCGAAGGCGGCAAATTCCGAGCCGAGCGAGGCGATGAGCTGATACTCGCGCGGGTCGGGGATCTTCTCTTCGAGGTCGATGCGAAGTATGTCGATGTCTGCGTTCTGCTCGTCGAGCCACTCACCCAGCAGACCGGGGGGAGTCGGCTCCTCGTGCTGGATGATCAGGGCTTTCAGCTTCTGCCCTGCCATCACGCCGGCCCCGCCTCGAGCTTGGTCTCAACCTCATCCGCGACCTGTCGCACAGCGGCGGCGAAGCGATTCACCATCTCCGCCAGCTCAGCGTCGGTGCTCGTGAAGGGCGGCGCGAACAGAGTCTGGTCGCCGGCGAACCCGTCGCGAGTGGGCATCGTCGAGTAGGTGATGAGGCCGTTCTCGAAAGCAACATCGTCGACCCTGCCAGCGGTGCGCAGCTCCGGCGGGAGGAACGCTTTGCCGTCGCGCGGGTCGACGTACTCGACGCCAAGCAAGAAGCCGCGGCCTCGAACCTCGTGCACGAGCCGCACTCCCTTCAGAGCGTCGGCGAGCTCGTCGCGCAGGCGCGGACCGCGTTCGTGGACGCGGTCGATGAGGCCCTCCTTTTTGAGGACGTCGATGACCTTGAGTCCGACTGCACACGAAAGGGGCGCACCGTCCCACGTGTGGCCGAGCGTGAACTTCCGGGACCCTTTGGCGATCGCTTCATATACGTGCTGTTGGCAGAGCACGGCGCCGATCGCGGCATAACCCGCGCCAAGTCCCTTGGCGGTGGCGATGATGTCGGGGACGAGAGGCAGGCTCTCTGCGGCAAACCAATGGCCCGTTCGACCCACACCGGTGACGATCTCGTCGAAACAGATCAGGAAGCCGTACCGCTCGCGTCGCTCGGCAAGGCCTTCCCAGAAGCGCTTCGGCGGGCTATATGCGGGAAGGGCGGCTGCGCTCACCGGTTCGCAGAAATAGGCGGAGACGGAATCGGGGCCGGCCGCCTCGAGGACACTATCGAGCGCTTGCAGCGCCGCCTCGCCGGTGGGATCGAAGCGCCACGTGCTGGGCGGGATGTGAGGGTGGTCGGACATGTACAGCTCGAAAGGCCGCTTCAGCCCCGGCCTGCCGGTCAGCGCCAGCGTGGCCATGGTTGGCCCGTGATACGCCTGCGCGGGAGATATCACCTGCCAGCGTTTCGGTTGCCCGCGGTCCACGTGGTAGCGGCGGGCGATCTGGATGGCCATCTCGTTGGCCTCCGCGCCACCAGTGACGAATCGAACGCGCGTGAAACCCTTTGGGGCCAGGCCCGCGAGCTCGTGCGCCAGCTGCTCCTGCGGTGGGTTCGTCAGGCGCTCGTTGTGTACATAAGAGAGCTTTTCAGCCTGAGCGCGCGCCGCGGCGACGATGTCGCGCCTGCCGTGGCCAAGCGTCGCGGCCATCGACCCTCCGCTCATGGCGTCGAGGTAGCGTTTGCCTGAAGCGTCCTCGACCCACACACCGTCGCCGCGCACGACGACTGGATAGCGCCGGTTGAATTCCAGGGGCAGGACGTGCGTCGACTGACTGACCACCACGGCTTCCCTGGCTCCGGCCATCCCGCCTCCCCCTCCAAGACGCGCTCACACGCTTCTGGCGATAAAGACTCGAAGTAGGTCGATACTATCATTGCAAAGGACCACATACAGGCCCATTCGCCGAACCCGGGGTTTTAGGGAGGGGAGTATGGCTACCAAGACCACGACGCTGAGGGTGATCGAGCCGGCCACCGAAAAGGTGATGGCCGAGCTGCAGGAAGCGACGGTTGAAGAGGCCGACGCGGCGGTAGCCCGGGCCAAGGCGGCTTACCCGGCGTGGAAGGCGCTCGCTCCCAAGGACCGGGCGAACCTGATGCGGCGAATCGCGACGGCGATCGACAAGCACGCGGAGGAGCTGGCCCAGCTCGAGGCGCGGAACGTTGGCAAGCCGATCAGCGACGCGCGCGGTGAGGTCGGCATGGTCGTGGACGTCTTCAACTATTACGCCGGAGCACCCGAGCGCCTTGTGGGCAAGACGATCCCGGTCGCCGGCGGCGTCGACATGACGTTTCGAGAGCCGCTCGGCGTCGTGGCGCTCATCGTCCCGTGGAACTTCCCCCTCCCGATCGCAGCCTGGAAGGTCGCGCCGGCGCTTGCCGCCGGAAACACCATCGTCCTCAAGCCGGCCGGGCTGACGCCGCTCACGGCGGTTGAGCTAGGGCGCATCGCACTCGAGGCCGGACTTCCCGAGGGAGTCCTGAACGTCGTCGTCGGCGCAGGTCGCATCGTGGGCGAGAGGCTTGTCCAGCACCCCGATGTTGCGAAGGTTGCGTTCACCGGATCAACCGAGGTCGGCAAACGAATCGGCGCGCTGGCCGCGCAGTCGATCAAGCGCGTCACCCTGGAGCTTGGCGGCAAGTCGGCGAACATCATCTTCGCCGACGCCGACCTCGAAAGGGCCGCCGCATCGGCGCCGCTCGCTGTGTTCGGGAATGCCGGCCAGGATTGCTGCGCGCGGTCACGGATCCTCGTCCAACGGTCGGCCCTGGACCGCTTCATGCAGGCCCTCGAGAAGTCGATCAAGGCGCTTCGCGTAGGCGACCCGCTGGACGACCAGACGGAGATGGGGCCGCTGATCTCAGCGGATCACCGCGCAAAGGTCGCGTCATATTTGGAGGATGGCGCGAAGGTTGCCTTCCGCGGCTCAGCGCCGCAGGGTGCCGGTTACTGGTTCCCGCCGACGGTGCTCTCGCCGGTGTCGAACAGCGACCGCGCTGCCCGCGAAGAGATCTTCGGTCCGATCGCCGCGGTCATCCCATTTGAGGACGAAGCCGAGGCCCTGGCCATTGCAAACGACACGATCTACGGGCTCTCCGGGTCGATCTGGACTAACAACGCGGGCCGCGCGATGCGCGTATCACGCGGGCTCGAGAGCGGAACGATCTCGGTCAACTCGAACAACTCCGTGCGCGTCACCACTCCTTTTGGAGGCTTCAAGCAATCTGGCTACGGCCGTGAGCTGGGACCGGATGCCCTCGACTACTACACAGAGCTCAAGAACGTCTTCCTCTCAACCACATAGCGGCTGGCGCATGGACCTGATGCGGGCGGTGCTGGTCACGCGCTTCCGAGGCACGGAGGTGCTGTGCCCCGCTGAGGTGGAGAGGCCGTCGCTCATCTCGACCGAGGTGCTGGTCCGCGTTGTCGCGGCGGGCGTCAACCCGGTCGACTGCAAGACGCGACGCGGTGAAGCGGTGGCCCGCTGGGTGGGACCCCCTCCTTTCATCGACGGCTGGGACGTGTGCGGCGTCGTCGAGAAGACGGGTTACGGCGTCACCCGTTTCAAAGTGGGCGACGTGATCTTCGGCATGCCGCGATTTCCACGTGCAGGCGGCGGCTACGCGGAGTTCGTCGCGGCGCCCTCCCGGCAGTTCGCTCGGGTACCTGAGGGTGTGTCGCCGATCGAAGCCGCAGCCCTTCCGCTCGCCGCGCTCACCGCGTGGCAGTGCCTGGTCGACACGGCGCAGATTCTCGACGGGCAAACCGTCCTCGTGCATGGGGCTGGCGGTGGCGTGGGCCACCTGGCGGTGCAGATCGCGAAGGCACGCGGCGCGCACGTGATCTCGACGACAGGCCGCGATGATCGCGACGCCCTCCAGACACGCGATGTGGATGTGGCGGTTGACCTGGTGGGCGGTCAGGACACGCGCGCGCTCATCGCCACGGTTCGGCAAGGAGGCCTTCTGCTTGCAGTCGCCGATGGCGCTGACGACGGCGTCAAGGCGGAGGCGAAAGGCGGCGGTGTGCGCGTTGAGGAGCCGCTTGTCGAACCAGACGGTCACGCGCTCGAGGAAATCGCGAAGCTCGTAGGTTCGGGCGCATTGAAAGTGATCGTGCATGAGACTTTTCCGCTCGAGCGGGCAGCTGCGGCGCATGACCGCCTGGAGCGCGGAGGCGTGAAGGGCAAGCTGGTACTGGAGGTGGGCCATGACTGACGTTCACACGCGGAATGTGTCCTCAACGAAGGCCAATGGAGAGGTGGCGGATGCTTCCCTCACCATCGAAGCCCTCGAACGCGCCGCATCCGCCGGGACTGTCGATACCGTCGTGCTCGCCCTTGTCGACATGGAAGGCCGCCTGGTCGGCAAGCGGCTTACAGCGCGTCACTTCCTTGAAGCAGCGGTCCCTCACGGGGCCGAGTCGTGCGAATACCTGCTGGCGACGGATGTCGACATGTCGCCGCAACAGGGCTATGGCCTGGCCGGTTGGAACCGCGGCTTTGGCGACTTCATGCTCAAGCCCGACCTGGCCAGCCTTCGCATGCTGCCGTGGCACCCCGGCTCCGCGCTGGTGATCGCGGATGCCTTCGTGGAAAGCGGCGAACCGATCCAGGTTTCGCCGCGACAGATCCTGCGGCGGCAGCTCGAGCGGCTGGCGGAGCGCGGTCTGGTGGCTCAGGTCGGCACCGAGCTCGAGTTCATGATCTTCAAAAGTTCCTACCGCGACGCGTGGGAGGCCGGCTATCGCAACCTGACGAAGGCGACCCCGTACAGCGTCGACTACGCGCTGCTCGATACCACCGGCATCGAGCCTCTGGTCCGCCGCATCCGCAACTCGATGGCGGGCGCGGGCATGACCGTCGAGAGCTCCAAGGGCGAGTGCAATCTCGGTCAGCACGAGATCAACTTCCGGTACGGCAGCGCGCTCAAGATTTGCGACGACCACACGATTTACAGGCACGGCGCCAAGGAGATCGCCGCGCAGGAAGGTGTGGCGATCACCTTCATGGCCAAGTTCGACCAGCGCGAGGGCAGCTCGTGCCACGTCCATCTCTCGTTGGCGGGCGGCGACGGCCAGAACGCGTTCGCCTCAGACCAGCAGATGTTCGATAGGTTTCTGGCTGGCCAGCTGGCGTGCCTTCGGGACCTGACTCTGCTCTTTGCGCCCCAGGTCAACTCTTACAAGCGATACGTCCCTGGCATGTTCGCCCCCACCGCAGTAGCGTGGGGACACGACAACCGGACATGCGCGATGCGCGTGATTGGCCATGGCCAGGGCAAGCACATCGAAAACCGGCTGCCAGGAGCCGACGTAAACCCCTACCTGGCAGTGGCCGCGATGATCGCCGCCGGACTTCACGGCCTGGACGCTGGGGTCGAGCTCGAGCCTCCGACTACCGGGAGCGCCTACGAGGGAACGCATCCGCACGTGCCCCACACGATGCGTTCGGCGCGTGATCTATTTGCTGCCAGCGACTTTGTGCGCGCCGCCTTCGGCGAGGACGTGGTCGACCACTATGTCCACCGGGCGGACATTGAGCTTGCCGCGTTCGAATCGTCGGTCACCGACTGGGAACGCATCCGCGGCTTCGAGCGCTTGTAGGAAAACCCCCGACCGATCAGGCCGCCCAGCGCATCCCCGGCCCGCGCGCCCGTCTCATGAGGACCCGGTCAGGTGGAAGGAATCGGAACTCTCGACCTGACTTGATCACCTGCCATCCACCTTCAGGCACCAGCCGATGGTGGTAGTAGCAGAGCAGGACCAGATTGGGCAGATTGCCGGGTCCGCCTC
>DASYVJ010000072.1:0-72120 GCA_035937155.1 Candidatus Dormiibacterota bacterium
CGTATGTTCAGGCGTTTGCTTCGGAATGGTAGTCGGCCGCGGGTAGTCGGAACTTGGATTCTATAGATCATATTTGAAGGGTCCGGCGAGCCGGGCCCGTTCGCCGGCTTCGCTTAGGAGGTTCAAGCCGAATTCACGAAGCCTAAAATTCGACCGTCTTGCCACCATTCAGATCGCTGACTTGGCCGGCCCGCGTGTATGCCGGCGCAATTATTGCCTTCGGCGTGGGTATCGTTCCGCTCGCTTGGTTTTTTTACCACCCCATTCCGTCTGGAGCTCTTGGTACCCTCCTCTACCTCGCCGTAGGGACCCAAGTTGCCGCCCTTCGTCCGATCCCGTGGAAAACGGGCCACCAGACCGTAGTCGACCCCCTGCTCGTAGCTACCGGTCTGTTTTCTGCCGGTGCGGGAGTCGGCTTGGTGGCACTGCTGGCTACATTCGACGGGCGCGTGCCTGGTCGCGCGATTCCTTGGTGGGCCTTTTTCTTTAACCGAGCTGCATCAGCTACGTACCACGTTGTGCCATCAATAGCGGTAGCGTCGATTGGCAACCCGGGCGGTTGGTGGGTCCTTCCAGTCCAGACGATCCTTTACGTCGTAGCAGTTGTAGGCCTCAACTACATCATCACTGCCTTAGCGGTGGCTCTTGTAAGGCGCGAGTCGTTCTGGACAACGATCTTCGACAACGTTGGGATCTCAGACATGGTTCCCACAGTTGCGCTGGGCTTCGCTGGCGGAATCCTGTTCCTATTGTTGTCCGCGAAACCGCAGCCAGTCGGGTACATCATTGCACCGGGACTCTTCGGATTCGTCTTGGCCGTCCGAGGCACTATCGCCGATGTTCAGCGCCAGACCATCCTTAAAGACCAGACACTAGACCTGGCCGCGCAGGCGCTTGACGCTCGCGATCGCTACACCGAGTCCCACTCGATCAGGGTCTCGGAACTCTCGGGCAAATTGGGAGAGCATCTGGAGCTCGGTGATCGGGAAGTCGAGCTGATACGAACTGCCGGATCGCTCCATGACCTAGGGAAGATAGGCATTCGCGACGACATCCTCAATAAGGCCGGACCACTCAATGAGCAAGAGTGGGAGATCATGCGTCGCCACCCGGATATCGGGGCGGACATGATCGTGGAGCATTCAGCCCTCGAGGAGGTGGCCCCGATCGTCCGGCACCACCACGAGCGCTGGGATGGAACGGGTTACCCCGCAGGTCTCAAGGGCGCCGTCATACCCTTCGGTGCTCGAATCTTGGCGGTGGCCGACTCTTTTGACACCATCACCGGCGCCCGTCTCTACCGACCATCAATGATGACCCCGATCGAAGGCGTGGAGGACATCAGCCGGCGCGCCAACCACTGGTATGACCCCAATGTCGTGGACGCACTTCGCGAACTACATGGACTGAAACCCCTTGAGGTTTTGGACCGACCAGAGGTCCCTCGCCGGATCACGTCTATGCGTGTAATTCGTTCAAATCCAGGGTTCGGCAATCTGATAACCGCGATAGGCATCTCGTCCCTGGGAGATCCCCTGACACAGGTCGCAACACTGGTCTCAATTTATGCGGCGACGCACGATCCGCGGTTTGTAGCCCTAGGTTTCATCAGCCAGGCTTTAGGGACCATTCTCATGAGCACCGTGCTCGGCGGCGTGGCCGACCGACTCCCGAGGCGCGGACTAGTTGTTGCACTTGAGCTGCTTCGTGCTGGCATCCTGGTCGGCACGCCGGCCGCGATGATGGGGCACCGCTGGTGGTTGATCATTCCGATCCTGTTCTGCCTGGCTTCGATAAACGGAATCGTTCAGCCCGCGAAGCAGGCGGCGATTCCAAGCCTGGTGCCACCAAGCCAAGTAGGCAAAGCGAACGCGATAGTCGCAGCAACAACAATGCTGATGGGAGCCATTGGGTTTGCCCTCGCCGGCGGAATCCTCGCTGCTTTCCAGACGACCGACCCCCTGTTCATCGTTGACGGCGCAACTTTCGCTCTGGCTGCGACGATCCTGGTTGGAATCCCAAATCTGGGTGGCGGTCTTACAAAGACCTCTGTGGCTGGGGCGCTCCGGCGCAGCTGGGCGATCGTCTCAGTCAGGCCGCATCTGGTAATTGGCACCCTTGCGTCGTTCTTGCTCCCAATCAGCTTTCCAGCTTTGCTCGCCTTGGCTTATCAGGTGACGCCCCAACATGGGGGTCAGACGTACTCCTTCCTCGAACTGGTCTTGTCGCTTGGAATATTCATCGGCTCCCTCGTTGTCTCACGGTTTGCCACCATCGGGACGATGCGCACCGTCGGGGCCGGATTGTTTCTTACTGGCGTCTTCTCTCTAGTTATTGCATTGAGCTCGTCATTGCCTATGAGCCCAATGTTGATGTGGATCGCAATCGCCTTGTTCATTGCTTCCATCGGCAATCCGATCTATGCGGTCGCAAATCAGACCGCAGTTCTCGAGGCTGCTGACTCGTCCAACCGGGGCAGCGTGATGGCCACACGATTCGGCCTGGTCCAGACTGCCAGCATCATCGGTACTGCGGCGGGTGGATTGATCACGCAGCAGTACGGTGCATTGGCTGCGTACGGGGTCCTGGGAGTCGGGCTGGTGCTTCTGGCCATGTACGCTATCGCGGCCGGCCGTAGCACCACGAATCCACTCCATGGGGCGGCCTACGAGGAGGCCACACTTCGTACGTCTGCCCAGCCACAGGCAAAGACTTAACCGGGCTCCCGGCCCGGGCTACCTCGTCATACTGCGGTGATTGCGTAACGTGCGTTCGAGCCCGCATGGGGTCCCCCACGGGAGCGATCCTGAGGAGGCGGCTCCCATAGCCGCAGCCGTGGTTTCAGCTTTGGCGCTCGATCCGAAGCGACGCCGCCGGTACATCCAGATCGCCTTCGGCTTCGCTGCGCTCGTCGTCGCCATCGTGATCCTCTATCTGATGCGGGACTTTCTTGGCGCCTTCGTACTCGGAGCGGCGATCGCGTTTCTGATCCAACCGGCCGTCACCCGTTTGGAAGGCCTCGGCATCCCGCGCGTGCTGGCCATCGGGATTGTCTTTGTGGTGATCATCGTCGCGATGGCCGGCCTTGTGCTTCTGATCGTTCCGCTCGGGGTCAAAGAAGTCGGCCAGCTGCAGCGCCAGATACCGAGTCTCGCCACCTCCGCCCAGAACACGATCAACAGCCTGCAGGGTTCGCCGGTCCAGTTCCTCGGGATGACGATCGACGTGAAAGCTACGACCGATACGATCAATACGCACCTCAAGGACTTCTTGTTGGGTCAATTTGGAAACGCCGTCACCATCGGCGTGACTGCGCTAACCACGCTGCTCCAAGTCGTGCTGATGTTCATCGTCGCGTTCCTGCTCGCACTTGACGCGACCAACGTGAGGAAAGTGCTTCGCCGGCTCGTGCCGAATGACTACCGGACCGACTTCGACCAGATCTGGCGCAAGGTGCGCAAGATGCTCTATGCGTACGTGCGCGGCCAGTTGATCATCGCGGGACTGATCGGCATCCTCTCGGGAATCGCGTGCGCAGCGCTAGGGCTTGCCGACCCCATCGCCCTGGGCCTGATCGCAGGGATCACCGCCTTGATCCCTTACCTCGGGCCATTCATCGGCGCGGTGCCCGCCATCCTGGTGGGCCTGGCCGCCGGCCCCGTCAAGGCACTCTTGATTGCGGTCATCTACTTCTTGATCTCGAACGTCATCCTCAACTTTGTGTATCCGAAAGTGATGGGTGATGCAGTCCGCCTGCCGCCGATTCTCGTCATCGTCGCGTTCATCGCCGGTTTCAGCTGGGCAGGGATCCTGGGCATGTTCGTCGCGGTCCCAATCGCCGCCACGCTTCGCATTCTGTTCGACCACATCTACCCGCGGCTCTACGAGAAGGCAGCTTGAGGATCGCGATTTTCTCGGATATCCACGCCAACTGGCAGGCGTTGGAGGGAGTGCTGCGCGACTGCCCGCCGGTCGACGAGACACTGTGCCTGGGAGATGTGGTGGGCTACGGAGGTGATCCGAAGCGCTGCGTGGACGAAGTCATTCGCAGAGGTTGGCTGACCCTCGTCGGCAACCACGACCGCGCATGCACGGACCCCGAGATACTCGAATGGTTCAACGATGACGCCGCCTCCGTCGTCCGCTGGACGATCGATGGTTTGGGTGAGGACCGTCTTGAGTGGCTTCGCCGTTTGCCGGACAGCCATGTCAAGCAAGACGTTCTCCTCGTACACGCGAGTCCGCGCGATCACATCTACGAGTACGTGCTCGACACCGCGGTGGCGCACGCGAACCTTGAGCTGCTCAATGGTGGTTTGTGTTTTCACGGTCATACGCATGTGCCGGGCATTTTCGGGATGGCCGAAGGCGCGGTCACTCACGAATACCGTGTCGACACTTTTCGCCTGAAGGGACCCGCGCTGGTGAACCCTGGCAGCGTCGGTCAACCCAGGGACGGAAGCCCTACCGCGAGCTACGGCATCTGGGACACGGACAAGGAGACGTTCGAGTTCCGGCGCGTGCGTTACGACATCAAAGGCGCTCAGCGGGCGATCAGGAAGGCCAAGCTTCCGGAACGCTTCGCACTCCGACTCGAAACCGGGCGATGAGCCGGCGCCTCCCACAGAGGTGGCGGCGCCTCGGATACGCCGCAGCGGCCGGAGCTGGTGTGGGCTCTTTCGCGTTCTGGTCGGCTTACTGGTTCAGCTTCGTCCGCGGCAATCTCCAGGGGCCGGATTTCTTCTCGTTCTATTCCGCCGCGCGGCTGTACGTCCTCATGGGCGGCTCGGCCGTTTACGACCTTGCGCTCCAGAAGCAGTTCGAGCTGCAGGTCACTGGCCAGGCTGCTGATCGGTTCATCGTCCTTCCGTACTTTCACCCGCCCTACTACACACTCCTCATTGCGCCGCTCGCCGCGCTGAGCTATCGAGAGGCCTATTACGCGATGGCTGCCTTCAATGTGCTCCTGACCATCGTGCTGGTGGCGATCTTGGTTCGGTACAGCCTGAGCATCCACAGAAGGGCTGCCATCGTGGCCGCCGCCATAATTGCCGGCTTCTTTCCGCTATTTGTCACGGTCCTCCAGGGCCAGTCCGACCTGGTCGTCCTGGTACCGCTCGCCGCCGGCTACACAGCCTGGGCCCGCGGCCGCCACGGCTGGGCCGGCGTGTTTAGCGCACTGGCGCTCGCCAAGCCGCAGCTGCTCTTGCTGATCCCTGTTCTTTTCCTGGCTCGCCGGGCATGGCGCGCACTGGCTGGTTTTGCGGTGGTCGTCGCGGCGCTTGGTCTGGTCTCTGTGGTTGGCTTCGGCTTCAACGCGGTTTGGGCCTATCTGGGCGCGGTTGGCACATGGGCGATCGGGGGTAGGCTGCCCGCCGGCGGCGAGCTCGTCTACACCGACACCGCCGTCTACTCCCTTCGCAACATCCTCGAAGCGCTGCCAGGCGGCGGCAAGGCGGTGACGCTCGTCATCCTGGTCCTCCTGCTGGCGCTCGTGGCCCTCTCGCTCAGCTGGCGCCCGGACAAGCCACGGCTGGACTTCGCCCTGGCGGTCGCCGCCTCACTTGTCTTGAGCCCGCATCAAAACGTGCACGACCTCGCGCTCCTGGTCATCCCCGGTTTTGCCATGGCTGATCTCGCGTTGGCCGGTCAGCTGCGCTGGCCGCGAGCCGCAGCGGCCGTTCTGGCCATCGCGTACGCGGCGATCAACATGACGCTTGCCATCACCCTGTGGTCGGCGGCCGTTGGAGCGCTGCTGGTGGCCGCCTACCTGACCATTGAGCGAATGTCGGTGCGGCCGGATCCGCTTCCTCTGGGCGAGCTGACGTGGAGTGGGCCGCGTCCACGCCGTGTCATCGTCTTGCCCGCCTATCGAGCTGCCAAGACCCTTACAGAGGTTGTCGGCGCCATCCCCCAAGGTCACGCCGACCGGATCTTGCTCGTCGACGATGCGAGTGCCGATGCCACCGTCAGCGTTGCCACCGCCCTAAGGCTTGATGTGATTCGCCACAAGCGCAATCTCGGGTATGGCGGGAATCAGAAGACCTGCTACGGCCAGGCCCTGAAGATGGGTGCCGATGTCGTGGTCATGCTCCACCCGGACGGACAGTACGACCCGGCAATCATCCCCAATCTCTGTCGTGTCATCGAGGACGGGGAGGCTGACATCGTGCTCGGCTCTAGGTGGCTTGGCATCGACCCGGCGAAGGCCGGCATGCCGTGGTGGAAGCGCATCGGCAACCGCTTCCTGACCGCGGCCGAGAATCGCGTGCTCGGCTTGCACATCTCTGAGTACCACACCGGTTATCGCGCATACTCGCGGCGCTTTCTCGAGGCGATTCCGTTTCTCGAGAACAGCAATGACTTCGTCTTCGACACGCAGGTGCTGATTCAAGCCGCAGCTTTTGGCTTCAAGATCGGTGAAGTCCCCGCCATCGGTAAGTACCACGAGGACGCTAGCTCGGTCAGCTTCGGGACCTCGACCGTCTACGGACTAAAGACCCTCGCTGCGCTGGCCCGCTACGTGACGCATCGCGCAGGGTTCAAATGCGCCTGGCTGACGCCGGCCTCAGACGCCGACAAACAGGCGCTTGCGGTAGGTCAGGTAGCCCACGACGGCTAGGTTCAAGAGCAGCGCCCCGACCTTGAACAAGGTCACGTGGCGAATCACCTCGTAGGCCTCGTACGGGATCAGGATTCCTGTCGCGATCACAGTCAGGTATTCAGCCCAACGGCGACGCATGGCCAGACCTACGCCCTCGGTACCCTCGAGCAGCGCGTAGGCAATCGCACCGATCGCAAGCACCGTGACGTGGCTGAAGTTTGCGATCAGGACGAGCACGCGCAGGAGCAGCTGGGCGATGAGGCCGTGCCCCGCCGCCAGGTTCAGCTGGTCCTGTGCGTACTCCGACCATTCGCTGAGCCATCCCTTCCGACCGGCCACGAGCAGGCCGATTGCCAGGCCGATCAGGACGATGGCCTTGACGATGCGCTCGACGATGATGACCTTGATGAAGGCGTCGTGCTGGCCGCCCATCTTTCCGAGCTCGGCCCAGAGACGGCGGAGATAGTGCGGCCGGCGTGAGGTCGCCCGTGTCATCGGGCTGACCTTAACAAGCTGGGTTGTGAAGTTCGCTAGAGGTCCGTACGGTGAGGTCAGGATCGGCAGGCTGGGGGCAATCAGTAAGTCCCATCCTTATCGCCGCTTGGCGCGCAGGGGGCCGCTGGGAGTGGGAGGGCCCCGACAGGGCCCGGTTGTTCAGTCCGAGTGTTCGCGGTGCTCCCGAAACAGCATCACCCGGCAGGCGGCGTTCTTCAGCACGTACGGCACCGTCTTACCCATGTTGAATTCGCCAAATCGCCTCTTGTACGGCAGGCCCATCACGATTAGGTCGGCGCCCCACTCGACGGCCTCGTCCACGATCGCGGGGCCCGTATCGCGCGCCTGCACGAGCTCGGTCTCGACCGGCAGCTGGGATTCCGCCGCCAGCTGCTCGACTTCGTCCAGGAACTTCTCGCCGCGCTCGACGACATCCTCCAGCACCGCGCCAAGCGGGAGCGACCGGTTCACCTCGATGATGTGGACCCCGTAAAGCCTCCCCCCCTGCGGGTCGGTCATCCGGCAGGCCAGCCGCACGGTCTCGGCATCGATCCCCTGCCCGCCGACGGCGACCAGGACCTTCTTCGAAGTCGGTGGGTGCGAATGGTCGGCCATCAGTGCTGTGGGCCGCTTCTTACCCGCCGGATCAGGACGTACGCCGCGAAGCCCCACGAAAGCACGACGGTGACCAGGGCGATCCCCCGCGAAGCAGGCTCGAGCTCCTGGTGGCCGGCCAGGTAGACCAGCACCCATAGGCCGAGTCCCAGCGCCATGAGACCCATAAACGTGAAGGGAAACCGCAAGGGTTCAAATCCTAACAAGCCCAGGCGGAGGCGCCCTTCCAGGGCCTCCCTATAATCAACCAGCTTTGAAGCTGCTGATTGTGGGGTGCGGGCGGGTAGGCTCGCAGATCGCCGCTGACATGGATCGGTCCGGCCACCAGGTGGTCATCATCGACCGGGATCCCAACCAGTTTTCACGAGCTGCGTCGCGCGGCGTGCTGACCACCGATTTCAAGGGCGACCAGGTCGTCGGCAACGGGACGGACTCGGATGTCCTCCGCCGGGCAGGGATCGAAGACGCCGATGGCTTCGTCGCCGTGACGGAAGGAGACAACCGCAACATCATGGCCGCGCAAGTCGCCAAGCACGTCTTCAAAGTACCCCGGGTCGTTGCGCGCATCTATGACCCAGAGCGTGCCGAGGCTTACGAAAAGCTTGGCCTCCACACGATCTGTCCGACGATCGAGGGTGCGAAGCACATCGAAAAGACGTTGCTGGAGAAGTGAGTCGCGGATGTATGTGATCGTCGTCGGGGGTGGCACAGTTGGTTACTACATGTCGCGTGATCTGCTCGAACGCGGACACGAGGTGACCCTAATCGAAAGAGACGCACGTCGGGCTGATTGGCTAGAGACTCAGCTGGGGAGCATCGTCATGCGGGGCGATGGTTGCGAGGTGAAGTTTCTATCGCAGACCGGTATCGAACGTGCGGACGCAATCGTCGCGGTCACCGCCGACGATGAAGACAACCTCATCGCCCTGCAGATGGCAAAGAAGCACTTCAAGGTCAAGAAGACCGTCGCACGCGTCAACAACCCTTCCAATGTCGACATCTTCAAGATGCTCGGCGTTGACGAGGCGGTGTCGGCCACTGACGTCCTACTCGGAGCGCTTGAGCCGCCGATCACGACTTAGTCCCGACAAATAAAAAGGACCGCTCACGTGGAGCGGCCCTCTACGAAAGCCTGATTACGAAGACTTGCCGATTCTGTAGATCTTCGTGCCGCAGATCGGGCAAGTCCCGACCGTTGCCGGTTTGCCATTCTTCATCGTGATCGGCTGAGGGTCTTTCATCTCAACCTTCTTCTTGTCCTTCAAGCAGTAGCCTTCCATTGTTTTCACCATCCCAATTACGTTTGATCCGAAAAGAGAAGAACCGCTTTTCTCGAGCGGCGCCTTATCGATTTCGGGTTATAGAGCCTTGCCGATCTTGTAAATCTTTGTGCCGCAGTTTGGGCATGTGCCAACTGTCGCCGGCTTTCCGTTCTTCATCGTGATCGGCTGAGGGTCCTTCATTTCGACCTTCTTCTTGTCCTTCAAACAGTAGCCTTCCAAGTAGTCACCGTCCTTATACGAGATTCCGTTCTGGGGGCGGACGAGCCCATTCTAGGGGTGGGTCTTTCCCCAATACAACCCCAATTCAAACTGAATTCAGCGCCGAGGGCCTCAAACCGCGTCAAATGCAGCCCTGAAAGGACCCTCAAATGTTTGCCTGGCGGCCTCCCCAAACAGCACAAATCGGACCTCTTCAGGCGCCCACCCAGTGGGCAATGCATCCCGAAGCGCACGTGCCATCACGCGCGCGCATTCGTCCATCGGAAACCCTGCGATGCCGGTACCGACCGCCGGAATGGCGATGGTCCGTACATCATGTTCGCGCGCCAGGACAAATGCATGGTCCATCGATGACTTGAGCGAAAGCGTCGTCGTGCGTCCTCCGAGTCCCATGCTCGCCGCATGAATCACGTGGTGAGCCGGCAGCTCTCCTGCGCCAGTGATAGCCGCTTCGCCGATACGGACAGGACCGTGCGCATCACACTCCTGCTGAATCGCCGCACCACCACGCTTGCGAATCGCACCTGCGACGCCGGCTCCAAGCACCAGTTCATTGTTGGCCGCGTTGACGATCGCATCCACTTGTTGCTCGACAAGATCACCGCTGATGATCACGATTCGCGGCGCAGACATTCCTCGACCACTGCCACGTGCTTATCAAGTTCCTTGCGCGTGGCCCTTGCGATGCCCTTGACACCGATCGCTGAAATGGTGATCGATGCGCAAGCCACGCCCCACACAAGTGCATCTTGCAGTCCGGCGGGCTGGCCGCCTGTGCTCATCCAGCGCGCCAGCATCCCCCCTGCCAATGCGTCGCCTGCACCGGTCGTATCCATGAGCGGCGGATCGGCGACAGCGGGGACACGCACAACACCGTACTCGGTGTACGCGGTGACGCCGAGCGCTCCCCGCTTGATGACGAGGCCTTTGAGCCACCACTGCCGGCGGAATTCGTCCGGGTCCTTACCCCCGAGCGCGGCGAATTCTTCCTCGTTGCAGAAATACCAACCCGCCCTCCGCAGGACGTCTCGTGCTTCAGGAGGCCGGGCCTGCACGTAGGACAGCATTGCGTCGGCGGCGAGGAGCTCAGCGGCGCCAAGCATCTCCATGGCCTGCGCCTGGCGGTCTGGCCGCATCGAGCCCACAAAAGCCCAACCCTCAAACCCTCCGGGCAAGGACGGCACCCAACTGTCGTAGATGTTGTCGCTGTTGCCGAGGTCGATGTTGCGGCCATGCTTTTGATGCGCACGCCAGCGATAAGTGGGTGCCTCGAGGATCTGCAGCTGCTCGATGTCGATAGACCGGCCGCTGAATGCCTGCGCCACACGCTTTGCTCCGTCGACGCCGACCGGAGCGACAACCTTGACTGGGACGATCAAGCTCGCCGCCAGCGCAAAGTAGACGGCCGAGCCGCCGAGCGTCTCCTCGACCTTGCCGAAGGGACCATCGCGCGTGTCGAGCGCGACCGAACCGGCGACGAGGAGGTGTCGCTGGTCAGGCACGGCGGCCCGTACCACTGCTCGCCGTGACGACATGTCGTGCATACCGCAGCTTCTCCAGGAAATCCTGCGGGCTTGTGTAGTCCTCGATCTCCATCCAGCTGCGGCCGAGCTCGTGCGCGGCATGTGAGTCGGAGCCGGTGGCTGCGACCTTTCCCAGTTCGCCGGCCAGGCGCGCCGCCGCCTGGTTGGCAGCCGGCTCACACCACGCGTTGTAAGTCTCGATGATGTCGATCCGATCAGCCAGATCCACGATGCGGTCGGGTCGAAAGTTAGACCGGCGACGGTCAAGTGGGTGTGGCATGTAGGTGAGGCCGCCCATGCCGTGAATCATGTCCATCACATCTTCTGCCGGGATGTAGGGCGGGAGCAGCCCTGTGATGAACAAGCCGATCACCTCACCCTCCCGCGTTTTCGCCTCCTCGCCCACGATGGCCAAGTCCGGCGCCATCTGGGCGAGGGCGAGCGCACCTTCCACCGTGTTGTGATCGGTCAAGGCGATGCGGTCAAGGCCGACCTCGCCACAGCGCAGGATCAACTCGTCGAGCGAGCTACGGCCGTCGGGCGAGAAGTGCGAGTGAAGGTGAAGGTCGACCCGCACCTATGAACTACCGCTAGAGCGTGACGGCTTCTCTCAGCATTCGCTCGCGGGCGCGAGCAAACAGTGGGATCACCTCGGCAGGTCCGCGGTTCTTGCATCCCTGAGCCATAAGCGCGGCCTGCGCGTCGTAGATGATCTCCATTACTTGCTCAGGGCGCCGCTCGCGGCCGAGGCGTCCGGGTAGCTCGGGATGTGCGTGACGAAGTACGACCATCAGCCTGGCGACCAACCATCCAGGCACGATGCGAATTTCCTGGACGAGACATTCCTCGACCCAGAAGAGCAATTCATCTGACTCCTGGAGCAGACGGCGTGGCGTCATCCTTCGCTGTCTCCTGCGATGCCAGCGCAGGTCACGCTGCTGCTCGTCGACCGTCTCTTGAAGCATGGGGTGCAACCCACTATATCAGCGCCCCACCGCAGTTCTAGCTCTCGTCGGGTAGCACAATGTGCGCCATCCGCCGGCGGCCGGCACGAGGTGGACTTGTCGATCGAATGTCCACTCTCTCCACTGCTGGCGCACGCGATAACGCATGACCATCTGCGCCACGTTGCTGTACATGCGCTGGTGCGCTTGATCGGTCCAGTCTTCGAGCACTTTGACGCTGACCACCTGCATGTCGAGAAGCTCGACGTCGTCATCGAGTCGCGGCATGTCGCGCATGAACACATCGCGCCCTCCCCACGCGCGCTGTGCATCCTCCGCAAGCATGTCCCACATTTCGTCGAACCGCCCTTCCGCATGCAGCCTCATAAAGCGCATCTCGAATGTCGCCGGCGCGATCGAGGTTGGGGGAGGCGGCCGCAGCGGTTCGAGAAGCGGCGGCATCGCCACGATCGGGCCGGCCATACCGGTGCCGATCGAGGCCGTGACGAACCTTCCGAAGTCGTCCGCCGGCCAGGTCGTGAACTGACCCGCGACCCGCGTCAGCAGGGATTCCACAGCAGGCCAGCGGCGGAGCCGGTGAAGGACTCTATTGACCATTGGCGCTAGATGTAGTGTGATATCCCCAGACTGTATACAGAATGTGGATAACTAGCAACCCCTGGTGGCGGCCAATCTGCCGGCGCAGCCGGTCGGCGCGTGGCCGAAATCGCCAGGTCGGATGCGGTCATCCCGAGCGCTGGGAAGGCGTCTGGATCATCGGGACGTATCGCACGCACAGAGAAAATCGCCGAAAGCGCGTGAAGCGATGATCCGGATCGGCGTCTCCGCCTGGAGGGTCGCTCCCCGTCCTCAGCCTGCGGTCATGCGTCGCACGATTACCGCCACCTCTTCCAGCGGCACGCCGACCGGGCAGGCCGCTGCTGCGGCCGCCAGGTCCGGCTCATCGCCTTCGAGATCGGAGGATGCCTCGCTCAAGCGCGCGTAGAGGCGCATGTAGGACGACGCCAGATCGGGCAGGCGCGTCTTGCCCATCCGTCCCGCCGCCAGCGCACACAAACCGCAGTTGATGCAGCCGACCAGATGAGGATGTCGCTCGCGCTCGGACGGCGTTAACGCGCGAATGCCATCGGGTGCGTACGTCTCGAACAGATCAGCGAGCTGCGAGCGAGGACGCGTCAGGCGGCGGCGCGTGAGGTGCATGCCGTAGGCCCACGCAAGCTTGGCGAGCGAGTCTGTGCGTCCCACCGTCAGCTCAACAGACCGCGCATCGCACCCTGCGCAAGCTCTTCCTGCGCCCATCCAGCGTGACTCAGCACGGGCGCTCGACCCAACCACGCGCCGCGGACGAATTCGCGCGCCGCTTCGAATCGCTGTGAGGCGCTCCAGCCCAGCTCGCCACCGATCACCTCTGACGCGCGCAACACGCATGCGGCGCCAGCGCATGGCCCCGCGGCCAGGCTGACGCGTCGAAAGGCGTCGGCCAGCGAGCGCACCTGCTCCTGCCGAGCCGAGTAAGCGAGTTCGGCCTCAGTCAGCGGTTCGCATCGACACACGAGCCTGCCAGGGCGCGCACCCTCGAGCACCTTCTCCGCTCGCGACCCATGCCTGCTCTGCAGCTTCACCGCGGCCAGCGCCGGTATGCCGTGGCGACGGGCCAGCTCAGCGGCCGGTTCCATGTCCGATTCGTTTCCCGGCAGTGGAGTGGTGGCCGTCGTGCACGGGGCCTGGTGGCCGAGCTTTCGGCAGACCGCATCGGATGTCAGCTCGGCCATCAGCCGATACATCGATAGCTTTCCGCCCGCAATCGTCACGAAGCCCTCGACCCCTTCTGCGGCGTGGTCAATCACCTCATAGCGTCGCGAGAGCTCGTCCTCGTACCGCCGCCACTTGAACAGCGTCGGGCGGACACCAGCCGTCGTGCGAACCGGCCTGTACGACCTGATCGACGGGAAGACTCGCTCGAAAGCCTGCAGCAGGTAATCGACCTCGTCCTCGACCACATCCACGGAGTCGAGATCGCCGTAGAAGTCGTCGTCGGTCGTGCCGAGCAACGTGAAGCCCGCGTGCGAAACCATCAACAGGTCGCGGCCGTCGACAGACTCGGCGCTGATCGAAAAGTTCGATATGCGATGTGGATAGACGATGTGGATTCCCTTCGCCGGACGAAGCTGTACTTGAAGACCGGCCATCCCGCTGATCTGGGGCGACCATGGCCCCGTCGCGTTCACGACCACTCGAGCACGCGCTTCCGTCACGGCGCCGTCGGCGGCGCGATACCGCACGCCGATCACCTTGCCCCCATCACGAACCAGGTCCACGACCTTCGTGTGATTCAGGGCGCGAGCTCCATGGGCGACGGCGTCCTCGACGTTTGCGTACACGAGCCGGTGTGGGTCGACGCCCCACTCTTCCATCGTCACGGCGCCGATCACGTCAGGTGTGAGCCCAGGCTCCGCCTGTCGCGTCTCCTCTGCACTGAGCCGGCGGTGCGGATGGGCTTTTTTCAGCGGCTGGAAGCGGTCGTAGACCTCCATCGCCGTCTCCATCCGCTCGATGTTGTTCCGGTCGTGCGGCAGCACCGGAATGATGAAGACGACTCGGTAAACAAGGTTGCGAGCAATCGTCACGATGTACCCCGCGTCCTGCGTCGAAAGACGCGTGGTGTCCCAGTCGAACTCGAGGTAGCGCGGGCCGCCATGGATCATCCAGCTCGACGCGCCGCTGGTGCCGCCGCCCCAATCGCCCTTCTCCAGCAGCAGCACAGAAAGTCCGCGCAAAGAAAGGTCGCGCGCAATGCCGGCTCCGGTCACGCCTCCGCCGATCACGCAGACGTCGTGAGCGCTTGGAGCGCTCAAGCCACGATCACGCCCGAAGCTTAATGGGCCGCCTGAGCCGCTGCCTCGTGCTGCTTCTGGAATTCGTCGATGATCGCCTTGGCCAGGTGCGCGGGCATCTCGTCGTAGTGGGAAAACTTCTGCTGGAAGCTGCCGCGGCCCTGAGTGATCGAGCGCAGGTCGAGCGCGAACCGCAGCATCTCGTGCTCCGGCACCGTGGCGCGAACCTTCTCGTAGCCGTCGTCGGGTTCGGTCCCGAGGATCTTGCCCCGGCGGCCGTTGATGTCGGACATGATCGCGCCGAGGCTCTTTTCGGGCACGCGGATGTCTGCCTCCACGACTGGCTCCAACAGCACTGGGCCCGCATCCAACGCTCCCTTGCGGATCGCCATCGACCCGGCGATCTGGAAGGCCATGTCGTTGGAGTCCACCTGGTGGTACTTGCCATCGACAAGCGTCACCTTGACGTCGACCATGGGGTATCCGGCGACCACACCCTTGCCCATGTTGTCGACGATCCCTTTCTGCACCGACGCCCTGAAGTTCTGCGGAATGGCACCACCGAAGATCTTGTCCTCCCACACAAAGCCTTCGCCTCGCTTGGTGGGAGCGACCTCGATGACACAGATCCCGTACTGGCCGTGGCCGCCTGACTGCTTGACGTGACGGCCTTCAGCCCGGCTGTGGCTCGAGACGGTCTCGCGGTAGGCCACCCGCGGGACCTGGGTCGTCGCCTCAACGCCGTATTTGCGCTTGAGCTTCTCGAGGATGACGTCAAGGTGGACATCGCCAAGCCCGGCGATGATCAGCTGCTTCGTCTCCTCGACACGTTCCACATGTAAGGTCGGGTCTTCTTCGCTGAGCCGCGCCAGGCCGCTGGAGATCTTCTCCTCGTCGCCTCTGGCCTTGGGCGTGATCGCCAGCGTGTATGCGGGTCCGGGCAGGTCCAGCGCCGGCAGCGGCCCACCGTCTTTCAGACCCAGCGTGTCGCCCGTGAGCGTGTGGCTGAGCTTGGTCGCCGCGCCGATGTCGCCGGCTCGCACCTCTGTGGTTGCGACGTGCTCCTTGCCGCGCGGAAAGAAGATCTGCGCGAGCCTCTCCTCGCCGCCGCGGGTCAGGTTGGGCAGGTGTGCGTCGGACTTGACCGTGCCGGACACGACCTTGAAATAGGAGACGCGGCCGAACTGGTCGCCGCCCGTGCTGAACACAAAGGCCTTGGTGGGTTTGTTGGGTTCCGCGTCCGGCGGGGGCATGAGCTCCCCGATGGTCGACATCAAGGTTCGAACGCCAAGGAGCTTGGTCGCCGAGCAGCACACCACCGGAGCCACCTTTCCGGCGAGGATCCCCTCGCGCAGCCCGCGCTGGATCTCCTCCTCGCTCAGGGTGCCTGCGTCCAGGTATTTCTCGAGCAGCGAGTCGTCGCTCTCTGCTGCAGCCTCGATCAGCTGGCCGCGGTACTCCTCAACGAGCTTCTGCATGTCATCCGGCACCGGGACCTCATTGCCCTTGCCGTCCGGCGTCGTCACGAACGCCTTGAGGTGAAGGAGGTCGACGATGCCGCGAAAGTCCTGCTCCGAACCGATCGGCAGGTGCAGAGGGAAGGGCCGGGGCGAGAGATGCTCGCGCATCGCGGCGACCGCGCCGTAGAAGTCGGAGTTCTCCTTGTCCAGCTTGTTGACCACGACAATCCGCGGCTTGTTGGTGCGGTTGCATTGCTCCCACGCGACCTCCGTGCCAACGGCCAGCTGGGGCCCCGGCCCAACCACCACCACGGCGCCATCCGCCGCCCGCAGCCCGCTGAGCACCTGGCCGGCGAAGTCAAAGAATCCCGGCGCGTCGAGGATGTTGATCTTGAACCCGTTGTGCTCCGCGAAGCCCACCCCGAGGTTGATCGAGATCTTTCGCTTGTGTTCCTCGGGCTCGAAGTCCATCGTCGCGGTCGCCTGGTCGGGCGCGCCCATTCGCGCGATCGTGCCCGAGGCGAAGAGCATTGCCTCCGCGAGCATGGTCTTGCCGTCATGCGAGTGGCCCAGCAGGACCACGTTCCTGATTTTGTCCGATGCGTACTCGGTCGCCATCCAACCCCCCACACCCCTGGGCCGCTGCAGGCTACGAGGGTCAAGTCTAAGGCGCGGTTAAGAGCAGGTTCGCTTGGGTATCATCAGATCCTATGGTCAAGAGAACGGCAAGTGTCGAAGAGGTGCTCGCCGCCGTCGAGGCTGCCCGTGACAAGGTCATGGCCGACGAGGTCAAGTCCCTCACGAAGCTCGGAATTCCCAAGGCCATGGCATACCAGATGATCGCCAGCAGGTTCCACCAGAAGGTGGGGAACCAGGAAGAGACCGAGGCCGACCCATTTGAGGGCAACGCCACTTCCTGGGAAGAAATCGGCTAACACTCCCGCCGCGGCGTGAATCGAGCCAGCCGGCTCGCCCGCCTCCTTCGGATCCTTTCCGCCATCATCGCCGAGCCTGGGCTCAATCCCCTCGAGCTGGCCGAACGCGCCGGCGTCTCCGAGCGCACCCTGCGGCGTGACCTCGTGCAGCTCCGCGGGCTCGGTTACGAGGTCGCGTACACCGGTGGCTATGAGGTGCAGGAGAAGCTAAACCTCGAGGGACGCGCCGGCCACCGCTCGCTCGGCCGCGTGTACGAGCAGCACCTCGAGTTGCTCCGCAAGCAGCTCCCCAAGCGCCTGGCCGCCCAGGTCACCGAAGAGGTTGACTCGCTGGCGCCGGCAGCGCTCGCCTCGCTGTTCGCGACTGCCATCGAACGCCACGCGAAGGCGAGCCGGTGAAACCGGTCGTCCTCATCCCCAGCGGCGACGGCGACGCCGACTTCACGTACGCCACCGGCTTCGCGGTCGAGACGGCCCTGTACATCCGCTTCGCCGCCGGCGACGACGTGATCGTGACGAGCCCGCTCGAGATCGATCGCGCTCGCGTGCAGAGCAAGGCGAGCCGCAATCTGCTGCTCGAAGAGGCCGGCTATGAGGAGCGCGGCACTTTTGTCTCTTATGCGCGCCTGGCCGCCAAGCTGCTGCGAAGTCGAGGGATGGAGTCGGCGCGCGTTTCGCCCCGACTGCAGGCCGGCTACCTGGAGGAGCTTCGGGCCGCTGGTCTCGACGTCGAAGTCGATCGAACCCTCTTCCAGGCCGAGCGCCGCCACAAGTCGCAGGAGGAGGCCCGGTTCATCGAAGCCTCGCAGCGCGCCGCGGAAGCTGCTTTGGTCGAGGTCGTGAGTCAGCTCGCCCAGGCGGACATCAGGGATGGGACTCTGTGGCTCGACGAAAGCCCGCTCACCTCGGAGCGCCTCTACGCGCGCGCGTCCTTGCTACTCGGCGAGAAGGGCTACACCTGTCCGAACATGATCATCGCCGGCTCTCCAGAATGTGCGATGCCGCACTTTCGGGGCGAAGGTCCTGTCAAGGCCGGCGCACCGGTGATCATCGACATCTTTCCCTCCAGCCGGACCACTCACTATCACGGCGACCTCACGCGAACCGTCGTTGTCGGCGAGATACCAGACGAGATCAGGCGCATGCATGCGGCAGTGCTGCAGGCTCTTGACGCTGGGATCGAGTCGATCAAGGACGGGGCGTCCGGCCGCGACGTTCACCACACCGTGTGCCAGGTCCTGGTGGATCGCGGATACGGGACGACGACCAAAGGCTTTGAGGGCCCAGACGGAGTCGCCAAGATGAACCACTCCACCGGCCACGGTGTCGGTCTAGACGTGCACGAGGACCCTGCTCTGCGTGGTCCTGACGAGAACAGACTGCTCGACGGCGACGTCGTCACGGTCGAGCCGGGCATCTACCTGCAGGGGTTGGGCGGCGTGCGAATCGAGGACACCGGCATGGTCACCCGGGATGGGTTCCAGAACTTCACCCGCCTGACGCGAAGCCTGGATCCGCGCGACTACCTGTAAAGTAGGGCTTTACAATGCCCCGGAACGAAACGCTCGGGCAACGGATCCGCCGCGTGCGTCAGGAGCGCGGGATGAGCCTGGCGAGGGTCAGCGGCGATGACTTCAGCCGCGCCTTTCTGAACCAGGTCGAGCTGGGACGCAGCCAGCCCTCGACGCGCGTGCTCAGGGTCATCGCGGGCCGCCTTGGGACGGAGGTCGACTATCTCCTGGAGGGTCGCCTGCCAGGTGTCGAGCGGGAGCTGGCGCTCGAGAAAGGCCGCGTGCTTCTGGCGCGTGGAGATGCGCGCCGGGCGCTGGTCGCCTTGCGACCTGCTGTCGACTCCACCGAGTGGCCCCTGGGCAGCGATGCGCGGCTCTGCCAGGCGGAAGCTTTGAGAGCCCTCGGGCGTGAAACCGAGGCGCAAGAGATCCTCGCGGCGGAGAAAGCGCTCATCAGCGCGCACCGCGACCGCCACAGGCTCCAGCGCCTTCGGTCAGTCGAGCGTGGCGAGCGTTTCACGTTCGGGCCGGACCCGGTCAAGACCCACCTGCGGCTCGCCGACCAGGCGCAGCGTGCGGCCCAAAGCCAAGATGCGCTGGAGCACTACCGGGCAGCGCGCGTCCTGCTCGAGGTGACTAAAGACCGCTCGTAAACGTGAAGGCAGGCGGCGGCGTGACCCCGGGCGGTGTGATCTCCAGGGTGATCACCTCGTGATTTGCGAGCACGATCGCCTTCGGATCCCCCGTATAGATCTGGGCGCCCTTGCCGTCTTGCTTGTCGATATAGATCAGCAGCTTCTGCTCAGGCGTCAGGGAGAGGGTGGACACGTGCGTGGCGTCGAGGCGCTGCGCCGAATCACCTTTCGCTCTGCTCCATGTGTCCCAGACGGTGAAGAACTGGCCGAGCGTGAACGTCTGACTGGCGGGCGACTCGATGTGGATCACGTTGGGGTTGGCGGCGTGGACGTGGAGCCAGTAGTAACAGGTCACAGCCCCGGTGGAGTCGGTGACGATGCCGATGTTCGAGGGGATCGGGTGCACGACGCCCTGGTAGACGATCTGGATCGCCGCATGGTAGTGCACCTGCGTGTGCTCGAGCTGGTCGCAGGGAATGTTGCCCGCCAATTGCGGAGCAGATGACTTGTTGTTGACGACGAAGTAGACGATCACGGCGATCGCAAACGCCAGCAGGATTACCGCTACCGCGATCGGAAGGATCGGAACGTCCCGGCCGCGTTTGACTTTGACCGGCGGCCGCCGGCCGCCTTTCCCGGCGCCCGAGCGCACGGGCGCCTTTGTTTTAGTCGCCATGACCTACGGTAGAATACCGACCTACCCTTTCTGGCCTCGGCCGGGGCACTCCGCCACCGATCGTCTGAGGCCTGAACCCATAGGAAGGAGGTCCCCATTGCGGGAATACGAAGTTCTCTACATCGTCCGCGCCGACCTCGACGACGAGAAGGTCCAGGACGCGGTGAAGCGAGTCAACACTCTGATCGAGCGGTCGGGCGGGTCAGTTGAGCGCACCAATCTCTGGGGCAAACGTAAGCTTGCCTACGAGGTCAAGCACCAGAAGGAAGGCGCTTATGTCCTTCAGGACTTCCAGTTCGATCCCACTCGCGTGCCCGAGCTCGAATCTGCCCTCAAGATCACCGAGGAGGTGCTGAGGCACCTTATCGTTCGCAAACCAGAGAAAGCTGCTGTCGCGACCGTCGTTGTGCCACCGCCGGCGGAGGTCGTGCTCGAGCCAATCGCGGTCGAATCGGAGGCGGTGGCGGAACCGGTGGCTCGTACGGATCGGGAGGAGGAGTCTTAGATGTCAAACCTGAACAAGGCACTGCTGATCGGACGGCTCACCAAGGACCCCGAGATGCGCTACACGCCGAGTGGCACAGCTGTAACCAACTTCAGCATCGCCACCAACCGGTGGTCGACCGGGCCGGACGGCGAGAAGAAGGAGTTCACCGACTACCACAACATCGTTGCCTACCCGATCGGCAAGCGAAACCTGGCCGAGACGGTGGCCCAGTACACACGCAAGGGAGCGCTTGTCTTCGTCGAGGGCCGCATCCAGACCCGATCATGGGAGGGCCAGGACGGACAGAAGCGGCGGGTGACAGAGATCATCGCCAACGACGTTCAGTTCCTCGAGCCGAGAGGTGCAGGCGGTGGCGGCAACGCCGGCGGCTCCGCAGCCCCGGCTCGCGCCGGCGGATCCCACGACGACATCCCTGCGCCGGACGACGCTCCTCGTGACGTCGACCCCGACGAGATCCCCTTTTAGGTTTAGGAGTCATAGATGGCAGTCAACCGTCCACAACGTGAGTCCAGCGGCGGCGGCGGAGGCAGAGGGCCGAAGCGCCAGCACCGCAAGGTCTGCAGCTTCTGCGTGGAGAAGATCAGCTACATCGATTACAAGGAGATCTCCCGCCTGCGGAGATTTGTGAGCGACCGCGGCAAGATCCTTCCGCGTCGCGTCACCGGCACGTGCGCACGGCATCAACGCCCGCTCACAACCGCGCTCGAGCGCGCGCGGGCGATCGCCCTGCTGCCCTACACGACAGAGTCCCGATAGAGAAGAGGCGGTCTGGCCCGGCCCGGCCCATCGGGGGCCCGGCCGGAAGGGGAGCCCCGTTAGAATTCACCGTGCCGCCGCAATCTCTTAACGGAGCGCGCCCATGACCTTCCAGACCCAGCTTCGCATCCCCGGCCCGACGCCCCTTCCCGAGCGTGTCATGCGCAGCATGACCCGGCCGATGATCGATCATCGCGGCCCCGAGTTCGCCGCGATCCTCTCGGAGATCACCGCCGGCGCGAAGCGTGTCTTCAAGACGTCGAACGATCTTCTCCTGCTCACGTGCTCCGGGACCGGTGGCCTCGAGTCGGCGGTCGCCAACCTCGTGTCGCCTGGCGACGAGGTGATCGTCGCGCTGTGCGGCAACTTCGGCGAGCGATTCGCCGCGCTCGCGGCTGCATATGGGGCTGACGTCGTGCGGCTCGAGTTCGAGTGGGGCCAGCCCGTTGAGCCCGATGACCTCGCGCGAGTCGTCGAGCAGCACCCGAAGTCCAAAGTCGTCCTACTCACTCATAACGAAACCTCGACGGGCCTTACCAACCCTCTGCGCCAGCTGGCGCGCGTCGCTCGAGACGCTGACCGGATCGTGGTCGTGGACGGCGTCAGCTCCATCAGCTCGATCGCGATCGAGACCGACGCGTGGGGCATTGACGTGGCGGTCAGCGGCTCGCAGAAAGGCTGGATGGCTCCGCCCGGACTTTCACTCGTCAGCGTGAGCGAGCGCGCGTGGGCGCAGCAGGCCAAGGCCCGTTCACCGCGGTTCTACTTCGACTGGAAAGAGGCAAAGACGTGGGCGGAGAAGGGGATGACGCCCTTCACGCCGGCCGTTGGCGTCGCGTTTGCGCTCCAGGAAGGACTGCACATGCTCGAGGAAGAAGGCCTGGACGCCGTCTACGAGCGGCACGCTCGCCTGGCGCGGGCAGCGCAGGCGGGGCTCGTAGCTCTGGGCTTCCAGCTTTACGCGCGGGAGGGTTACCGCTCGAACACCGTCACGTCCGCGGTGCCGCCGCAGGGCCTCGACGTCGCGGCATTCCGGAAGCTGCTGGACACCCGATACGGCGTCGTGATCGCTGGTGGCCAGGGCAAGATGACCGGCAAGATGGTCCGCGTCGGCCATCTCGGGGCGGTCGCCGAGGGCGACGTAGTCCAGGTCCTCTGGGCCATGGAGCAGGCGCTCGAAGAGCTCGACATCGCGCCCGCCGACGGACGCGGCGTGGCTGCTGTCACCGCGTCACTACAGGGCGTGGCCGCCGCGGCACGTTAGTGCCCCGGATCCTGGTCGCCGATCCGCTGGCCGAAGACGGCCTGGAACGGCTCCGGCGGGCGGGAGAGGTGACGGTGGTCAGCAAGCTGAAAGAAGCGGAGCTGATCCAGCAGATCCCCGAGTTCGACGCGCTGGTGGTCCGGAGCGAGACGCGTGTCACCGCGAAGGTCCTAGACGCTGGGCGCAAGCTGCGCGTCGTCGGTCGCGCCGGTGTTGGAGTGGACAACATCGATGTCCCCGCGGCGACGCTGAAGGGCATCCTCGTGGTCAACGCCCCGCGCGGCAACATCATCGCCGCCGCCGAGCACACGATCGCGCTGCTCACCTCTCTTGCCCGTTGGGTGCCGCAGGCAGATGCTTCGGTCAAGCGCGGGGAGTGGACACGCGCGAAGTTCATCGGCACCGAGATCCGCGGCAAGACGCTGGGCGTGATCGGGCTCGGCAACGTCGGATCCGAGGTGGCCAAACGGGCCCATGGGTTGGAGATGGAGGTCGTCGCTTACGACCCGGTCGTCTCCATCGAGCGTGCGGAGCTGTTCAACGTCGAGCTGGTCAGCTTGAATGACCTCCTGGAGCGGGCCGACTTCGTCTCCGTTCACGTACCGCTCGTCGAGGCGAACCGCAGCTTGCTTGGCGCGCCGGAGCTGGCCCTCATGAAACCCACCGCTCGCCTGATCAACGCCGCTCGCGGTGGGATCGTCAACGAACAAGCCCTGTTCGAGGCGCTCAAATCAGGGCGCCTCGCAGCGGCGGCGGCAGACGTGTTCGAGAACGAACCGCCGGGTGACCATCCGCTGCTGACGCTGCCCAATTTCGTCGCCACGCCGCACATCGGGGCGTCGACGGTCGAGGCGCAGGTCTCGGTCGCGTTTGACGTTGCCGAGGAGGTGGCGGCGGTGCTCGCGGGCGACCTGCCGCGCTTTGCCGTCAACGCGCCGTCTTTGCCACCCGAAGAGCTCGCCTACCTCCGGCCCTTCGCGGTTCTCACCGAGCGGCTGGCGGCACTCCACGTCCAGCTCTTCGGCGGCCGCGTCAGCTCGATCGAGCTCGATTTTGAAGGCGAGCTGGCCGAGCACGACGTGAACCTCCTCGTCGCTTCGGCGATCAAGGGGGTGCTGCAGCCGTTCACCGAGGACCGCATCAACCCGGTCAACGCTCGCCTGATCGCTTCGAGCCGCGGGGTGAAGCTGGTCGAGCGTCGGAGCCCGGGCCACGGCAGCTACGCCAGCCTGGTCACGCTTCGCATGGGCGGCCACGAGCTCGCAGGCACCGTCCTGATGGGCGAGCTGCGGGCAGTTCGCATCGACTCGTTTCGCGTCGACCTGGTGCCCGAAGGCAGATTTCTGGTCAGCCGGCACGAGGACCGCCCCGGCGTGGTCGGGCGCTTCGGCACGATCCTCGGCGAGCACGATGTGAACATCGCCAGCATGCAGGTCGGCCGGGACGCCCCGCGGGCCAACGCGATGATGATCCTGGCCGTGGACGACCGCGTCGCAGACGACGTGCTGGCGAGGCTGAGCGAGGTCGACGGAATGTCGGACCTGCGATACGTCGAGCTGGGCGGGTCAGAGTCCGATCGCTGACATTCGCGCCCTGCCAGGCATCCGGTATCACCTAGCGCCGACCGGCGATCCAAGCACCCTGGTGGCGCCGCCTTACGACGTGATCCCCGACTCGGAGCTGCCGCGCTACGAGGCGCTTTCGCCCCACAACATCGTCCGGCTGACCCGACCTGGCCATGATTACGACCGCTCCGCCCGCACCTTCGAGGACTGGCTGAAGGCGGGCATCCTCGAGGCTGACCCGCCGTCGATGTACGTGCATGAGGTGCGCTTCAACGGTAAGCGGCGGCGGGATCTGATCGCCGCGCTCCGGCTTCAGCCGTACGAGGACCGCGTGGTGTTGCCGCACGAGCGAACCCACCGGGGGCCGAAGGAGGACCGGCTGGCGCTGCTGCGTGCCACCAACGTAAGCCTCGAGCCGCTCTGGTTTCTCTACGAGCGCCGCGGCACCGCTCTTCAGCAGATCACCGAAGACGTAAGCCGTCACCTTCCGGCGGTGACGTTCAAAGGCCCTGAACGAACCGAGCACCAGCTCTGGGTCATCTCAGATCCCACACTTCATGCCGCCGTGCACGCGGCGTTCGAGACGTTGCCGCTCCTGATCGCCGACGGGCACCACCGCTACGAGACCGCGCTGGCGCACTCCGAGGAGCTCGGGGGTGACCGGGACGCAGCCTCGCGCTTCACGCTCGCACTTCTCACCGACCTGGACGACCCCGGACTGGAGGTTCTGCCGACCCACCGGGTGGTTAAGGCGGGTGTGACCGTCACCGGGGGCGAGGACAAGCAGTCGCTCGACGAGACGCTGGCGGCTCTTCGTGGCCGGGTGGCGGCCGGAACCTACCGGGACCATCGATTCCAGGTGCTTCCGTTGGAAGGGGAGATGGCCGTGGTGGAGTTGCATGCTCAGGTGATCGACAACATCCTGGGCAAGCGGAACCCTGAAGACTTCCTCCTGTACACGCGAGACCCGGCCGAGGCGGTGCGGTGGGTAGACGAGGGGGTCGGCTCCGCCGCCTTCTTCCTGGACGCTCCCGATCTGCGCCTGGTTTTGAAGCGGGCCCAGGAAGGGAAGACTCTTCCTCAGAAGAGCACATACTTCCACCCCAAACCGCCTTCGGGAATGGTGGTTTTTAGGCTTGACCCAAATACGCGTTTAAGCTAGGAATTCAGAAGAACCAGATGCCAACTTACGGTTATCGCTGCGGCAATTGCGGCCACCAGTTCGAGATTATTCAGAGGATCTCCGATGAGCCGCTGAAGACGTGCCCCAAGTGCCAGGGGAAGCTCGCCAAGATTCTCTACCCGGTCGGAATCAGCTTCAAGGGCAGCGGGTTCTATACGACTGACTACAAGAGTTCGGGCAAGAGCTCCGAGTCCTCGAGCAACGGCGCCTCGCCGAGCAAGGACGGGGGTTCCGAAAGTAAGCCCGAGACGAAGTCGGAGTCGAAATCGGATAGCAAGTCGGAGTCGAAGTCGGAAAGCAAGCCACAGCCCAAGTCAGATTCCAAGACGGAGAAAGCTTCCTAGATGTCAAACATTCAAGCGGTTACCGACAGCGAGTTCGAAAACTCGGTGCTGAAGTCCGAGATTCCCGTGCTGGTCGACTTCTGGGCGACCTGGTGCGGTCCGTGCCGCATGATCGCCCCCATCGTGGAGCAGATCCACGGCGAGCTCGGCGACAAGGTGAAGGTCATGAAGATGGACATCGACGAAAATCCCGCGACCCCGATGTCGCTGGGAATCATGTCGATCCCGACGGTGATCATCTTCAAGGACGGCAAGCCGGCCGAGCGGACGGTGGGCTACCGGCCGAACATGAAAGGCGACCTGAAGGCCAAGCTCGAAGCGCTGATCAGCCCGGCGGTCTAGGGCCCGGCGCGGCCTCCCCCGGCATCGTGGTTACATCGCGCGCGTCGTTAATGTAACTGCGCTGGGGATGTACGGGGGCTGGTGCCTCCCGCGGTCTTCAAAACCGTTTGCGGGGCGCTGTTGAGGCGTCCTGGGTGGGTTCGATTCCCATCCATCCCCGCCAGATTTCAGTGCAATGACAGCCGAGTTGACAGCCACAGCCGTGCTAAGAGCCAAGCGTCGCTCCAGCCGCTCCATCGCGAACATGCCGCCAAAGGTCCCGCACGCTCCGCCGATCGCGAGGGCCGCAAAGGCCTCGACGGTCGCTAAAGAGAGACCCGAGCGCATCGTGACTGAAGCGGTCAAAATCAGGTAAATCGACGAGGTAACCATGGCGCTGATGTCGGCCGCGACAGCCAGCGTCCGATTGCCGCGGCTGACCAGCATGGTTTTCGACGTGTAGGACAAATCCTGCAGTAAGGCCGCCGCGAAAATGCCCGCTAGGACGTCCACGCGCTAGACCGTTTGAGCTCGCAACATCGTTTGCCTCAAGCGTGAGCATCCGAAATAGAGCCATGAGCTGCGCCCTGCGCGTCGACATAGTCACGCTTGACAACCTCGTCGAGACTGGTGAGGGGGATCGTCGGATAACGCCGACGCGTTTCTAGCGCGTCAAAAGCCTGCGGGCGGGTGTCCATGACTATGCCCATCTGGATCTGTCTGGCCATGCCAGGGTTCGCGAGACTCATCACAACCGCCATGAGGCGCATGGCGACCGGCGGGATATGGCCAACGTTTCCTCTCGATCCAATCTGCTTTCGGAAGATATCGACGAACGCTGTCATGGTCAGGTTCTCTGGGCCGCCAACCTCGATCACTTCGCCCCGCATGGACGGGTCGAGGATGGCCAATGCGACGAATTCAGAAACGTCAGCGGCTGAAACCCAGTTGATTGGATTGAGGCCGCGGCCGAACACCTGGGTCTTGCCTTTATCAAGCAGCGGGCGGCCGAGCACATCGCACCAGGTCTCCATGTATGCGGTGGGCCTGATGATCGTCCACGCGAGGCCGCTGGCCTTGAGGTCTTGCTCTGCCGCGTACTTCATTCTCATTAGCTCCGCCGGGTGATTCGGCGATGCATCTTTGACTGACACCAGCACGAACTGCTCGACCGCGACCTCGCGCGCAGCGAGTATGAGGTTGCGGTTGCCGTCGCGATCGATCGTGACTGGGCTCCCATCTTTGGTGCCGGCGAATCCCTGAATCGCTGAAATCACGGTCCGAGCGCCGTCGACCGCATGCCGAACCGCGGCCAAATCCCGAACGTCGCCTTCGACGATCTCGACGCCCGTACCGGCAAGGTGGGCAGCCCGGCTGGGATCGCGCGTGAGCACGCGAATCTCAATGCCCCGCCGCCGTAACAGAGTGACGACCTTGGTTCCGAGCCGGCCAGTGCCGCCGGCAACCAGGATCAACGCTGGCTTGCTGCTGGTGCCGCCGGAGCCGGAAGCACGCCCACCTGAGCCAGGAAGTTGGTGATGTCGACGACGTCCCAGTGCTCGGCAAGCCGGCCGTCCCGCAGCATGTGGATGTCCACCCCGTGGGTGGTAACGCTCTTTCCGGTCGGTCCAAAACCGAACCACTCACCGACATGCGTGCCATCGTTGGACCACATGACCGCCACCTTGTCGCCTTCTACGACCAGGTGCTCGATAGTGAAGCGGGGATTGAAGGCTGCACGGACCATGCTGATGCGCTGCTTGAGGCCCTCAGCTCCCTGGCTCTGTTGCGGGAACGGGTTGTGCTCGATGTGGTCTGGCCAGGCGATCTCATCAAGGAGCTCGAGCCTTCCATTGTTGGCGACCTCCTCATAGAGCTGCACGACCGTCCGCCTGTTCTCGTCCTCAAACTTCGTCACAGAAACTCCTCCTTGAATCGGGTGGATGATGGCGTCCGCTGGAATCAAGACCGATGATGTTCCCTGGCTGCCGGCCCCACCATGAAACTTACTCACCGTTTAGGTCACCGATTTGACTGATGAGAACCTAGGCGCCGCTCTCAAGGGCCTGCGTACGACGGCCGGGTTGACGCAAGAAGGATTGGCCGAGCGAGCCGGCATCAGTGCGCGCACCGTGAGTGACCTCGAGCGCGGACTGCGAACAATGGTCCATTACGACACGGCGAAGCGGATCGCCTCCGCCCTGGGGCTCGACGACGAGCGGCGCCGCCAATTTGAGGCGCTCGCGCGTGGGCGAGGATTGAATCCCTCGGCCGTCCCCGGAGGCGCGCTCCCGCCCGACCCGACCCCGTTCCGCGGTAGATCACGGGAGCTGGAAAGCATCAAGTCGACCCTTCTGGCCGGCCGAGTCAGGTTGCTCACACTGACCGGGCCGGGTGGCATCGGAAAGACTCGACTTGCGCTGGAAGCCGCACGTGAGATCCAGGGGTCCTTTCCTGAAGGCTGCTTTTTTGTTTCGTTAGGCGAGGTGAAGGACGCATCCCTTGTCGCGCCCGAGCTCGCCAAAACGATCGGCGTCGTCGAGACAGGGCCCGGTCTGGAGCAACTGTTGACCAAGCACCTGGCGGGAAGGCGCTTCCTGATCGTGCTGGACACTTTCGAGCACCTGACGGCGGCCGCGCCCCTGGTGTATTCGCTTGTGCTCAGCTGCCCTGACACCACGTTCCTGGTGACGAGTCGAAGCGCGTTGCGGTTGCGCGGAGAGCACGAGTTTCCGGTGCCGCCGCTGGAGTCGCCTTCCCAGCTTGGCGACGACCCGGCTGGAGACATCATGCGATGGCCGGCCACCAGCCTTTTTTGGGAGCGCGCACAGGCGCTGATGCCGGATCTCGAACTTGATCGGCAGAGTGCCTTGCGGGTGCTCGAGATCTGTCGCAGGCTGGACGGCCTCCCTTTGGCGATCGAGCTGGCAGCCGCGCGAGTCAAGCACCTTCCCTTGGCCGCCATAAGCGAGCAGCTCGAGAATCGGCTCGAGTTTTTGGTTGGCGGCCCACGCGACCTTCCGCTGCGCCAGCGCGCCATCCGTGACACGGTGGCCTGGAGTCATGAATTACTTGCTCCTCGATCTCAAAAACTCTTCAGTCGTCTCTCCGTATTCGCAGGTGGCTGGCGCCTGAGCGACGTCGAGAAGATCTGCGGAACCGAGGTAGAAGTCGGGACCGCGCTCGAAGGCGTGAGTGCGCTGGTCGATCAGAGCTTGATCGTCCTTGATCGGATCCGTAACGACGCGCGCTACGACATGCTCGACGTTGTTAGGGAGTACGCAGCCCGGCGACTCGTCGAGGCGGGTGAGAGCGAGGAGATCGCCCAACGACATGCGCTCTATTACCTTGAGATGGCTGAGGAGGCCGAGCCCCACCTCGTGCGGGCGGGACACGAAGCTTGGTTCGGTCGCCTCCACGTCGAGCGCGGCAACGTGCGGAGTGGCATGGGTTGGGCGATCGATCGTGGCGAGACGGTGCTGGCGCTCCGATACACCGTTGCGCTGTGGCGTTACTGGCGGCAACTAGGTGAGTTCGCAGAGGGCCGTCGCTGGTCGGATGCGGCGCTGGCGATGTCAGGGACGGCGAACGCGTCGCTCCGCGCCAAGGCGCTTTGGGCGGCCTCTGCTCTGGCTTTTCCGCAAGGCGACCATGCACGTATGGACGCCCTGGCTGCTGAGGGCCTTGAACTCGTGAGGCACAGCGAAGACCCGATGGATCGCCGCAACGCGCTCACGATCAAAGGCATGGTCGCCATGCTCCAAGGCCGCTACGCGGACGCTCTGGAACCCTTCCGCGAATCGGTAGCCATTTGCCGCCAGCTTGGGGTGAGTTGGCAGCTCGGCACCTCGTGCTTGAACCTTGGTACCACGCAACTGCACTCCGGTTCTGGTGATGCTCTGGCGACCTTGCAGGAGGGCCTCCGTGTCTATCGCGAGCTGGGCGATGACATCTTTGCTGCCCGCATCAACAACACGATGGCGCACGCCGCCCTCGCCCGAAACGACATTGCGGTAGCCGATCGACTTGGTCGCGAAGCGCTCTCGACGGCGGCGCAGCAAGGAGAGCGCCAGGGTATCGCGGACGGACTGCATACACTCGCTGCTGTAGCCGCTGCGCGCTCCGACCCGGACCGGGCCGCCACCCTCGCCGGCGCCGCGGCAGCCATCAGGGAGACAATCGCCGCACGTCCCGGACCGTTTGACGTTGCGATTCCGGGGCGCTTTTTGCGGACCATGGAGAGGACCGTCACGGCCAAGCGCTGGCATCGATCATGGGACGCTGGTTTTGCGATGGATCCCCAAGCCGCGGTTAAAGATGCTCTCGCCAGTCCCAAGGCCAGTGTCAGACGGTAGGGAGCGTTGCGGCGACAACCGGAGCGATCGGTACTCCATCCCCGCCAGGTGCTGGGCGGGTGACAGGCAAGTTGACAGCCAAAGCAGCAAACTCAGAGGCCACGTCGTCCGGCCCAACCTAGAATGCGTCCGTGAAGGCGACCCGCGCCGGGGCGCCCGCAGGAACAGTCACCATGCTGTTCACCGACATCGAGGGCTCCAGCGACGGGGTCCGGATGCTCGGCGCCGACAAGTGGGAAGCCGTCCTCGAGCACCACACCGGCATCATTCGCCAAGCGCTGACCCGCCACGGCGGGTTTGAGGTCCGCACCGAGGGCGACTCCTTCTTTGCCGTTTTCAGCAGTCCGACCGCAGCAGTGGCGGCGGCGGCCGCGATGCAGCGCGGCCTGAGGGAGGCGGATTGGCCGCACCAGGCGTCGGTGCGCGTGCGGATGGGACTCCACACCGGCGAGGCGCGTCCGGCTAGTGCCGCCAGCGGTGTCGACTACGTCGGCTTCGAGGTCAGCCGCGCCTCTCGCATCGCCGCGGCGGCGCACGGCGGGCAGGTACTCGTCTCGGACACTACTGAGTCCCTCGTCCGCGACCTGCTGACGCCTGGGCTCACACTTCGAGACCTCGGCGAGCACCGATTCAAGGATCTCGTGCGGCCGCAGCGCATCCACCAGCTCCTGATCGAAGGCCTGCCTGACACCTTTCCGCCGCTGCGAAGCCTGGATGCGACTCCAAACAACCTTCCGACGCAAATGACGACGTTCATTGGAAGAGAGCGTGAGCTCGCGAAAGCCGTTGAGCTCCTCGAGAAGACCCGGCTGCTGACGCTGACCGGTCCCGGCGGCAGCGGAAAGACCCGGCTTGCCCTCCACCTCGCCGCCGATGTCCTCGATCGCTACCCGGACGGGGTGTGGCTTGTCGAGCTCGCGCCAGTGACCGATCCCGCAGGCGTGGGCCCAACAATCGCGGCCGCCGCGCACATCGGTGAACGCCCCGGCCGCCCGGCAGTGGACACGATCAGCGCATCGCTCCGAAGCCGGCGGCTGTTGCTCGTGCTGGACAACTGCGAGCACCTTATCGCCGCTTGCGCAGGCATGGCCAGCGCACTCGTCCGCTCCTGCCCCCACCTGACGATCCTTGCCACCAGCCGCGAAGGATTGAACGTTCCCGGCGAGGCGCTCATGCCCGTGCCTTCGCTTCGCGTGCCCGACGGCGACACACTCCCACCGCTCGATGAACTGCGGGCGAACGAGGCGATCGCCCTGTTCGTCGATCGGTGTTCCGCGTATCAGCCGACCTTCACCCTCACGGAGGAAAACGCGGTCGACATCGTGCGGATCTGCCGCCGTCTGGACGGTGTGCCGCTCGCCCTCGAGCTCGCTGCTGCTCGGGTCCGAGTTCTATCGCTCGCTCAGGTCGCCAGTCGGCTCGACGATAGATTCCGGCTCCTTACCGGCGGTGGACGTACCGTGGTTGCAAGACAACAGACGCTGCGCGCACTCATCGATTGGAGCTATGACCTACTCACCGACGCGGAGCAAGTCCTCTTCAGGCGACTGTCGATCTTTGTCGGAGGCTGGACCCTCGAGGCGGCCGAGGCGGTCGGCGCCGGCGAGGGCATCGAACGCGACGCCATTCTCGAGCTCCTCGCCCACCTCGTCGACAAGTCGCTCGTCGTGATGCTGGAACGCGGCGGGGCGGCGAGGTACACGATGCTCGAGACGATCCGCGAATACGCCCACGAGAAGCTGGTGGACTCCGGTGAAGCCCCCGCGCTTCGCCGGCGACACTTTGAGTATTACTCCCTCTTCACGGGGGACCTCTGGATGTCGACCGGCTTTGGGGGCGGCGCGTCGGCCGACATGGGGAGCGAGTACGAGAACTTGCTTGCCGCGCTTGGATGGATCGAGGGGGAGCCCAACAGTTCGGACCAAGAGCTCCTCTTCGCCGGGTCAATGTACGGTCCGGCTGCAGCCCGGGGTCGGATCGGTGAGCTTCGCCAGGTATTGACAGCTGCGCTCGCGCGGAGCGATCCTGCCGCGCGGACGATTGGGCGGGCCCGTGCCCTGCTGACTACCGCGTCGCTTGCGGGCATGCAGGGTGATGTTCAGGTCGCTGCTCCGCTTGCGATGGAGGCGGTCCAGTTGCTTCGCGCGCTCGGTGAGAACCACGAGCTGGCTTACGCGCTGCTGGGCGTGGCGCGCGGGGCACTCCCCGACTTAGTTGTTTCAGAGCGGGCAGCAAGTGAGTCTCGAGCGCTTTTCGAGGAGCTCGGTGACCAATTTGGACTTGCACTACTGCTGTTTCTCATGGCCGATGCCGCGCTCGAGCGCGGCGATTACGAAGCTGCGCGCCGTGGTCACCTCGAGAGCCTTGCGCTGTTCAGGCAGCTCGGTCATCTCCCGTTGAGCACCCACCCGCTCGTGAGCCTCGCTCGAATCGCATGCGTCGACGGCGACTACGCCCGTGCCCGCGCGCTTATCGAGCAGGCGCTGGCGATCCGCAAGCGGCCTGAGCTCGACAATCCGTGGCTGATCGCGATCGGGCTCGTCAGCCTCGGCGAGGTCGATCGGTGCGAAGGCGATCCGGCTCGGGGGTTGCGATCATTCGAGCAAGCCCTGGCCTACGGTCGTGGCCTGAGCGACGACATGATCGTGGCGTGGTCGCTACACAACCTGGGGCACGTCGCTTTGCACTCGGGCGACCTGACAACGGCTGCGACACGGTTCCGGGATAGCCTCCTGTTGAGGTGGCGGTTCGGGCCGGGTGCCGATGTCGCGGGGGGGCTGGCGGGAACGGGGGGTGTCTTACTGCGCGAAGGTCAGCTCATCGAAGCCGTCAGGCTGTTTGGCGCAGTCGACGGAATGCTGGAGTCAAGGCACCGAGTGCTTTCGCCCGCCGACGAAATGGTTCGCCGGAGTGACCTCGCAGCCCTACGCTCGCACCTGGACGATCGAGCCTTTGAGGTCGCATTCCGGGAGGGCCACGCCGCGAAGTTCGAGGACCTCGACGCGATGGCCAACGCTGTCTCGCTGCGAGGAGGCTTGAGCGGTAGCCAGGAATCAGCTTGAGGAGCACAATCGCACGATGACGCACTGCGGCCTGGGCGTCGTGTCGCAACGGGGACACAGTATCTCTTGACTCCGTGCGACGGCACCGGCTGACGCGCCGGCGTCCGGTTAGATTTCAGCCCGTAGTGCCGACCATGGTCACGTTGGCCTCGAAGCTCAGTCGCTCTCGGTGGGTGCCTTGAACAGCGTCTGAAATTTCATCGCCAGTTCAACGTCGCCCTTGACCCTGAGCTTGCTTTGCCTGAAGGCTGTCATGCCGTCCAGCTGACCTGTCATGATCCTCACCCAGTCGCCGGCGTCGGCGAGAAACGTCACGTTTGCGGCTTCTGGTGGATCGCCTTTCGCGGACTCGGCAATCCCGTCGTGGACCTTCACCCACCACTTACCGCCCACCTTCCCGACAGGTTGAACTGGACGAGTGCATTGGTGTTACCAGCGTTCTCGGGCACCAGGTTGGCCGGCAGAACCTCGACGATCTGGTCTGGCGTGAGTGCAGACGTATTTTCCTCGTGAGCATCCGGCTCGGGCGGATGTGACCCAGGCGTCCGCTGCACAACCTGGGGCATGTCGCGATGCATTCCGGCGATCTCGCAGCGGCGGCCGCACGCTTCCGGGAGAGCCTCCTTCTGCGCTGGCGGGCGGGGCCGGGCGTCGACGTCGCCGTGGGGCTCGCGGGAATGGCAGGCGTCGCGCTGCGCGGGGGTCAGCTCACCGAAGCGGTCCGGTTGTTCGGGGCCGTCGACGGAATGCTGGAGTCAAGGCACATGAAGCTTCCACCAGCGGACGAGTTGGTCCGCCGCGCCGATCTCGCCGCCATCCGCTCGCGACTGGACGACCCGGCCTTTGACGCGGCATTCCGCGAAGGACATGCCGCGAAGTTCGAAGACCTCGAGGCGTTGGCGAACGCTGTTTCGCTACGAGTAAGCGACCGCGGCCGCTAGGAATCAGATCGCGACTCGCAGACGCCCCCCAGCGGTCTTCAAAACCGTTTCAAGGGCACTGTTGAGGTGTCCTGGGCGGGTTCGATTCCCATCCATCCCCGCCCAATTCGGCGGCGGTGACAGCCAAGCTGACAGCCACAGCGGCGAATAATACCCGACAGTGCTGGACGATCTCATGAGCCGCCGCGTACAGGCGACCGCGTTGGTCGAGGCGGTGATAAAGCGCATCACCGACGCCTATATCTTCCCGGATCGCTCCGCGCGTGCGGCGAGTCTGTTGCGCGCGAGGTGCCAGGCCGGAGCCTACGATCTTCCCGAGGGCCTGGATCTGTGCGAGCGTGTGTCGGCCGATCTGTTCGAAGCGTGCGCCGACAAGCACTTGCGGCTGCTTTGGCACGAGTCCGCGGAGGCGAGCCGCGACGAGGCTGGGCTCGAGGCAGAATTGCTCGAGCAGTTCCGCCGGGAGAACTACGGCATGCGCCGCGTCGAGCAGCTGCCGGGAAACATCGGTGTGATCGAGTTGACGATCATCCCGCCGGCGACAGCGGCCGGCCCGACGATTGCCGCGGCCATGCAGCTCATGCATCACACCGACGCTCTGATCCTCGACCTCCGAGAAGCGCGCGGCGGTGCCCCTGACGGCGTGGCCTTCCTGTGCAGCTACTTCTTCTCCGACGGCGACGTCCACCTCAACGACATCATCGAAGGGCCGGATGGGCCCACCCGCCAGGTCTGGACCTACTCGTACGTCCCCGGGCCTCGCTACCTCGACCGACCGATCTATGTGCTGACGAGTGCGAGCACGTTCTCCGGCGCTGAAGAGGTCGCATACGATCTGAAAGCGTTGGGACGAGCGACAATCGTCGGCGAGACGACGCGTGGCGGAGCGCACCCTTCAGAAGTCGTCTCTCTTGGAGAGCACATTGAGTTACGGCTGCCTGTCGCCCGCTCAGTGAATCCGGTTACGGGAACCAACTGGGAAGCGATCGGCGTCCAACCCGACGTCCCGGTGCCGGCCGCCACCGCGCTTATCGTCGCCCACCGCGCCGCCCTCGAAACGCTTGCCGACGAGAACGCACTCCCGATGGAAAAACGCGCCGATGCGCGTCGACTTCTCGACCAACTCGAACATCATTGAACGCCCAGCCGTTTTGAAATGGCCCACCTCTTGCCGGGGAAATCAAACAACCAGTTCGCTTTGCTCAGCGTGCTGTATCCAAGAATTAGATCCATGGGTCTTTCGATTGTCGAGTTCACGTGCGACAGATCGACTCCAGCAACTTTATGAGGGGGAAACAATGTGTCACCAATCACGGCCGCCGACATGATGAACATCGGCGCCTCCATTTTTGCTCCTGTCGAATCTGTTCCAGTGGATCCACCTACTTCCTGAAAGCAAGCAGGCTGCTTCTGGATAAAATGCGAGTCCACAACCGTAATACTTGCGCCCGTGTCCCACACCGCTTTGGCATTCAATGTTCCGCACTGAACATCAATATACGGGTGACACCTATTGTCAAACATCAGCTCTTGAAACGCGAAGCGATCTCTCAATTCATCATTCGCATCAACCAAAACCCGATCCTCATCGAAGAGAAAGTGGCAACACAAGTCCTTGAGGAGATCCATTCCGATTAAGTTGCTTATGCTTGGATCCTTGTCTGCCACGCGCACTAACGTGAATTGTTCCTTTGAGACAGGCCCAACATCAATACTCGGCACCGTAATCAAATCATCGCTGCTGTTTGCAAACAGTCCTGATGAGCCACTCCTCTCAGTGCTGTTGAACTTGGACGTGTAACCGTCCAATATGACGCTGGTCCTTGCCGCGCCGGTATCAAGAAGGAAACGGTACGCATTGGCGCCGATTGTTCCGTCAACAAAAACTTCGGCAGCTTCGACATCCTGTTCATCGTGTTTGATTATCAAATTGAACTGGTTCATCTGGCTTTCCATTGAGCGGCCTTGCGATTAGTGTCCCACGTCTTGGAGTCGCTGACAGCCAAGCTGACGCCTGTGGAGGATGGCGAATGGCCGACGCTTCCGACTGAACTTCAGCGGCTGCCTATCGAGGATGGTGTAGGCGTTAGCCCATCGGTCTTCAAAACCGTTTGCGAGGCGCTGTTGAGGCGTCCTGGGTAGGTTCGATTCCCATCCATCACCGCCAATTCCAGCAGTAGTGACAGCCAAGATGACAGCCACAGCAGCGGACGTTGGAACTCTCTGGCGAACTAACTTGGCCGCCACGTCTGTGCATTGACGCGACCTTAAGTCGGCTGACGGTCCCCCCTTCCAATGCCGAAATGTCGACCACGCCGGCGTATCCGACCGCGATCTGGCTGTGGGGGTCATCATGATCGTGGATAGGAACCTCGCGTGCATACCGGGTCGGCCAGGTCTCGATGCCGACATCCAAGGGCAAATTCACACATGGAGCGCCAAATTGGCTCGACCAGGCGCGAGTGTCTCGACTGGCTTCTGATTCTCAATCGTCGGCATCTTTAGCGCGTCCTGACTGACTGGCTCGAGCACTACAACCAGGCTCGGCCTCACCGCAGGCTCGATCTGCAGACTCCGATTGCGCGCTCCGATCCGGTCGTGACGTTGGGACCGGTGACGTGCGATGAGAGATTTGGCGGGCTCCTGCGCGAATATTCGCGCGCGCCGATGCCGGCCACTGCGTGAACCCGACTCGCACCAGGGCTGCCAACGGTTCTCGACTGGTGTCGGAACCGACCCATCGTCCAAAGCTATCGGCTGTCCCCACCTCGGGAATGACCAGTCGATCGTAATGACGAATTTGCGTGCCCGACACCCCTCAGCTCGGCCTCGTGTCCTCTCTTATGCGTTGCCGATCGGTGGTTCCTCTCGCTTCTTCGGATGCTCGTCTTCGTAGAGGATGCACGGTCTCTAAGGGGCTTCTTAGCTCCCGTTCAATGGCGACCGGACACCGTTGGATCGCGGAAAGAGGAGGCTAAAGGTGGGCAATATCGCGTGCCATACTGTCCGTGATCGGTCTACTAGTGTGTGATATTCAGGAGAGGAAGCCTTGAATGCGAGAAACATCGGCGGTATCGTGGTCCTGCTTATCGTCGTCTACTTGATACTCCACTTCTTGTTCCACGTGATCTGAACGCCGCTCGCTCTTTCCGTGTAGAGGACTCACGCAAGGCGAAGAACCGCCAGCGTTCCGTCCCTGGCCAGCCGGCGTCAGCGTGATCGTGTGCCACTCTCCATCGCGAAGCGGCAGCACACCAGTTAGATCCAGGTCGACGTTGTCTGCTAGCCAAGGACCCTGAGGATGCTGGCCTTTGTCGATACCGGCGACCTTGAGCGTGGAGATCGTCGTTGAGCTGCCCTCGCTTCGTAAACCCACCTCTACGCAAGGAAGGCTAGATACCGTCGTTTCACAGACTAAACGAATGAACGAGAACGTCAAACACGTAATGGAGGAGCTGGCGGCGCTGGGCGGCGTCCGTCCTCGCCTGCTCGACGACAATACTATCGAGTTGCGCCCCATGCCAGCGTCGCCCGAACTCTCCCAGAAGGTTGCTGAGATTTTCGAACGCGCGGGCATGCGAGAGCTGCAGCCATGGGTTTGGGGAGTCGCGAAAGCACATAGGTTGACCTTGGCAGCGCGAATGAAGGCGGTCGGACGTCGCCTGCGTGTCAGCAGTTCGCGAGTTGCTGCATCGGTGCGTCGGCGAACCTGAGCCTTTCGGGTGCAAATATCCCGTCAGGTCAAGCAGGCTGAGCTCGTCGTCGGCTACCACGCCAGGCGCTCTTGGTCCTCGCCTGCATCTGCGATCAGACAATTGGTTAGCTTCCTTGTTGATGTGTTCATGGTCAAGCTCGATCGCGTCGCATGAGGTTGAACTCCCTCTCCTTCGCCACGAGCTGAGCGCTCTGAGGGCGAGAACGTGACTGCCGAATACCAGCGTGCGCCTGCACCCGGCTGGGCCAAGGACCTCGTTATCTACGAGCTCAATCCCCGCGGATTCACCTCCCCGAACGGAGCGGGCAATGGCAACGGCAGCGGCACCTTCCAGTCACTTCGCCAAAAGCTCCCATACCTTCGTGACCTTGGCATTAACGCCATATGGATGGCCGGGCACAGCCAGGCAACCAACCACTTCTACGGCATCTGGTCGGCTTATGCGGCCGACAGGCCCGATCGCATCGAGCCAGCGTTGGGCGCACCCACCGACCTCAAGGAGTTGGTAAAGACCGCTCACTCTAACGACATCCGAATCTTCCTAGACGTGATCTCGCACGGTGTCCTGGCACACAGCAGCCTCGTACAGGAGCACCCTGCCTGGTTCAGGGGGTCGAGTTGGGGCATGGCGGACTACTACTACCAGCATCCCGAGTTTCGACGCTGGTGGGTCGACCTGTGGATGAGCTACGCGCTTGACTACGAGATAGACGGATTTCGGATCGACATAGCTCTCGGCGACTCAACGCTTTGGGACGAAATCACATCCAGATTGCGCGAGGCGGGTAAGGAGATAGTCGTCTTCCCCGAAGTAGAGCGCTACCACTTCAGTCAACAGGACACATTCGACTTCAGCAGTGATCAGTACCTCACGGTCGACCTTCGCCACTCGAGCGTAAACGGGCCGGGCCTCTACACAATGCAAATAAGCTCGCATGATCGTGGCTGGGAAGCTCTGCCCGGCAATCATTACGTGATTCGTGGATCGCGGGCAAAACTAGGGTACGGAGCACTTCTAAGTCCCCATATCCCCTTGATGTTCTCCGGCGAAGAATTTGACGCAACGCCAGTCGGGCTCCCGAACCTTAAACAAGGTCTGTTCGGAACCGGCGGCCCCGGAGGCTGGCTATATGGCAATCAACTCCAATGGTCCCAGCTCGACCAACCATTGAACGCGGCCATGGTCAAAGACGCGGCTGCCATGCTCAAGGTTCGGCACGATAATTCACACCTATTGAATGGCGATTCAGGTGCGGCTCTAACTACACGAGTCCCTGGAAATGGAGCCTCGTCTCTAGTTCCATTCGCAAGGTACTTACCTGGCGAGGACGCCATTATCGTTCTGGCCAACGACACGTCGGCTGCCATCACATACCGTTGCGCTCCTTCGCTCGAAAGGTTCGGATACCAGCACGCACGAAAGCTGCGGCTGACAGACCTGATTTCCGGCAAGTCGAAGCGAATTGAATTTGATGAAATCGATCGCGTTCCGATCCGAATACGTCCTGACGGGGTGGCTGGCGGAGGCGTGCGCGTCTTTCGGTTGAGACCGGACTGATCCCGTAAGTCATTCTTGGCCTGCCCCGCAAGAGACAGGAGAAAGTCCAAGTTGTCTCTGCGCGCTCTCCTCGCCGAACAAAATGGCCGTAGCTCCGCTGAGCCGGGACTTAACCCGCCCGCGATCTTCGGAAACGCGTACCGTGGGACAGTCGATGCGCCAGCCGCACGCACATGGCGGCTGATGCTCCGCCTTTGTTGCGGTACCTTGGGTTAGGTGATGCCGCCGAGTCCGGACTCTGAAATAGAGCTCGATACTGCGACAAGCGCCTGGGTGGACTCCCATCCTGGTGATGAGCCTCGCGTCATCGTCTACCAAGTCCATCGCTGCTGCGGCGGCGGAAAGATCTGCGATGTGCAGGTGCGACAGCAGTCGCGCCGCGACGATATCAGCACCTACGCCACGGCCGTAATGAAGGACGGCACCAGGATTGGCATCGATCCCCGCGCGGGGGCTCGGTTACCATCACGCTTTCGACTAACGGTCCGCGGGCTCGGCCCGCTCAAGCATCTCGATCTCGACCTCGATGGCGAGCAATGGGGAGCGCTCCTGTACGACTGACACGCCGATCCATATGGCTTGGCGGCTGCTGAACGGAGCGTCACATGGTGCTGTCCAGCCTGCTCTTAATCAGCTGGTCACAAGGCCCGTTTGGCCCGCTTGTCGATCTCAGACAGACCACCGTTTACAAACCCTCACTCTGCAAGGGGAGTTCTCCTGCGTCCGATGGCAGCCAAGATGACAGCCAACCAGGTGGCCGCAGGCGGACAAGGCGCTCGATCACGGACTACTGATGCGCACGGTCGATCGGCAGCGCACGTTTGTGGACGGTCCTGGACGGCAGCCCCGCGGTCTTCAAAACTGTTTGCGGGGGCGCTGTTGAGGCGTCCTGGGTAGGTTCGATTCCCAGCCGGGTCGTGCTAGCCAAGTTGACAGCCACGGCCCCTTGGCCTGCCTATTGATAATCCGTTGCTATCAGGAGCTCTCGAGCGCCGGTGGACGGGCTGCGACACGATCGCGCACGTTGACACTCTTGCCGCAGCTTGGTAGGGTGGCGCCGGTCTTCCGCGTCGGGGGCACGCGAAAAGAAACCGTGGGGGTAGGCGTTGCGCATCCATCGCTACATGACTCATGCCGTGGTCCTCGCCATTGCTGCTGCTATGTCGAGCTACGCCACCATTGACCGAAGCTTCTTTCCGACCTTCCACGCAGCTGCAGTCACCGCTGCCGCCGCGGACGAAGGAGTTGCGGTCGGCGACGTTTCGCTGGGCCGTGACAGCGTCATCATCAAACCGCTTTCCATTCCGACAGCGCCGCTCGTCAGCCGCGCTCCAATCGTGCACATGGTCGTGCAGGGAGACACCCTTGAAAGTATCGGCCGGCAGTTCAACCTCCCGTGGAGGTACATCTTGTGGTCGAATCCAGGCCTTCGCATGCCGCTCAAGGTGGGACAACCCACGAACGTGGCACCGGTACCTGGCGTCGTAGTCCTCGTCAAGCGGGGGGATACGCCGGCGAGCCTCGCCGCCGCCTATGGCGTGGAGGTGAGCACGTTGCTCGGCTTCAATGGAATTCGGGGCCCGCAGCTAACGCCCGGCTCGGTGCTTGTGATTCCAGTCGATCCCGCCCAGGGGCCGAACCTCAGCATAGGTGCGCCGGCCGACCCGGTCCACCCCGGCCGGTTCCTATGTCCGATTCCTGGCGCCCAGATCATCCAGCAGTTCGGACCGACATCGTTCGCGATAGAGCCACCCTTCGGCGGTTATCTCCATTTCCACACCGGGGTCGATTTACTGGCCGGCTACGGCACGCCGATCGTCGCGGCTGCCGGTGGAAAAGTGACTGCGGCAGGGCCCGCAGACTACTTCGGGATCCGGGTTGAGGTCACCGACAGTTTCGGCCTGGTGGAGGTCTACGCCCACATGTCGCAGGTGTCCGTAGCTGTTGGGCAGGAAGTTCAGCAGAGCGAGAAGGTCGGCTATGTCGGCAGTACGGGTCTGTCGATCGGCGCACATCTTCACTTTCAACTCGAAGTCGGCGGCATGCCGACCGCTCCAGGTGCATTGATCGGCTGTTAAGGAGCCTCGAGCCTGCGGGTCGTCGGCGACCCACAGCCAAGATGACAGCCAAGCCAGCGCATCTCGAAGGACCATTGTGGATAGCGTGCCTTGTGGAGGGTCGCCGTCAATTGAACTTGCAGCATGGTGCTCGCCGACTGAGCCCGGCCCGGTCGCTTGTGGCTGAGCGACTGGACAAACGAAGCCATTCACGGCACCATAGGCGCACCATGAGCTTGGCTCGACGAGCCGGCCAGCTGCTCCTTACGTAGGCGAGCGCCCCCGGGTGGGTGCTCGCGAGACCTCCTGCGTCTAGTCGACCCAGGAGGTCTTTCATTTCCCCCCAGATCAAAAAACACGAGGCAAACAGGAAGAGAGCTGTAAATTCCATGAAGAGAACGCCGATCCGAAAATACCGACCATTTCCTCCGGTCGACCTGCCCGATCGACGCTGGCCGGGGAATACGATCACGACGGCACCGGCATGGTGCAGCGTCGACCTGCGCGACGGCAACCAGGCGCTCATCGACCCGATGGACGTCCATCGCAAAAGGCGCCTCTTCGAAGTCCTGGTGAGGATGGGTTTCAAGGAGATCGAGGTCGGCTTCCCATCCTCCTCGCAGCCCGACTTCGACTTTGTGCGCCTGCTCATCGAGGAGGGATTGATCCCCGACGACGTCACGATCCAGGTCCTGACCCAATCCAGGGAGGACTTGATCGAGCGCACCTTCGAGAGCGTGGCGGGTGCTCGCCACGCCATCGTGCACCTGTACAACTCGACGTCGACCCTCCAACGCCGGGTGGTCTTCGGCCTCGACCGGGATGGCATCGTCGCGATCGCGGTCCGCGGAGCCGCGCTGATCAAGCGCTTGGCGTCCGACCAAAGGACGACGAAATTTGTCTTCGAGTACTCGCCGGAGAGCTTCACGGGCACCGAGCTCGACTTTGCCAAGGAGATATCGGACGCAGTCATCGAAATCTGGCAGCCCACCCCCGGGCAAAAGATGATCCTCAACCTGCCGGCGACGGTGGAGATGAGTACCCCGAACATCTACGCGGACCAGATCGAGTGGTGCCATCGAAACATCAAGAGGCGGGACAGCTTCGTCCTGAGCGTGCACCCCCACAACGATCGGGGTTCCGCCGTCGCCGCCACCGAGCTGGCGCTCATGGCGGGCGCCGAACGAGTCGAAGGCACGCTGTTCGGCAATGGCGAGCGCACAGGCAACGTGGACTTGATCACCCTGGCGCTCAACCTGTTCAGCCAGGGCGTAGAGCCCGACCTCGACGTCTCGAACATCGACGAGCTCCGGCGGACCGTGGAGGCCTGCAACCAGCTGCCGGTCCACCCACGCCATCCCTACGTCGGCGACCTTGTCTACACAGCGTTCTCGGGCTCACACCAGGACGCGATCAAGAAGGGGATGGAGGCGCTCGCCGCGTCGAAGAACGAGCTCTGGGAGGTGCCTTACCTACCTATCGACCCCCACGATGTCGGGCGCACCTACGAGGCGATTATTCGAGTCAACAGCCAATCGGGGAAAGGCGGGGTCGCCTACATTCTCAAGAACGACTACCACCTGGACCTGCCGAGGCGGCTTCAGATCGAGTTCATGAGGGTGATCCAGGGCATCACCGACGTGACCGGCAAGGAGATCACACCAGAGGAGATCTGGCGAGCCTTCGAGAGCACCTACCTCGCCCCGATGCCCGCGCTCCAGCTCGTCGAGACCGACACCAGCGACCATGCCGGAACCGGCGCCGACCGTACGAAGCTGCAGGCGGTGATTCGAACCGGCGGGGTAGTGCGTACCGTCGTCGGCAGCGGAAACGGTCCTATCGCCGCCCTCACGGACGCCCTTGCCCGTGAATGTGGCATCCGGCTGCGCGTGGTGGATTACGTCGAGCACGCGATTGGCACCGGATCCGACGCGACAGCCGTTGCGTACATCGAGGCGGCGGGCGAGACAGGTGCGCCGGTGTGGGGAGTGGGCCTCCATTCGAACATCCTCACCGCATCGCTAAGGGCGGTGGTCAGCGCGGCCAACAGGCTTCCGGCCCGGACAGGCGCAGCGCCCGAGGTCATTGGGTCGGCGGTGGGCGCCCAGATTTCACAACAAATGAAGCGACAAGGAGAAAACTCGTGAGCTCCGTCACAAGCCGCCGCACAGACACCGCGCTGGAGCAAATCAGTGGGAACTTCGCGCTCGTCGACACATTGCGCAAATGGGGGATCACATTCTTCTCTGGAGTAAACGGTGGGGGCTTGATCCATGTGGCCAAGCACCTCGAGCCGTTCCTTGGCCTCGAGCAGATCGGCGACGGGACGCCTCGCATGCAGACGATGGGCGAGTACGTCGCCGGATTTGTTCCTCTGGGGTATTACCTTGCATCGGGCCGCGTCGCGGGCTGCCTGACTACCACCGGCGCGGCTACCAAACTCGGCTCGAGCGGCATCACCGACGCCAAGCTGCACAACATCCCGGCCGTCTACGTGATCGCGCTCAACTCGACGCTGTCCATCGGCCTCTCACCGCTGCAGGACGTCTCAGAGCACGGCATGAACGTGATTCCCCAGCTTCGAGCAGAACTGGGCGAGGGCTGCATCGTGGTCGAGGACATCTCCAAGCTGCAGTCGCAGCTCGAACAGGCGCAGTCGATTCTGGCGGAGTCTAAGCCCGTGGCCATTGCATTTCACCCCGACATCCTTTCCCAGCAGATGCAGGTCGATGTGCCCAAGCTCGAGCGACCGCGCGGCTTCGACCAGGTCGACGCTGATCGTTTCGTGCATGAGCTTCCGGGCCTCGTGCACGGACGCCGAGTCATCATCTACGCCGGAGCCGAAGCCGCGCGATGCCCAGGCATCACGAAGCTCACCACAGAGCTCTCGGAGCTGCTCAGTGCGCCAACTGTCTGGTCGGTGAACGGCGCCAACGCAATCTCGCGCGACAACCCGTACGGCTTCGGTTACATCTCCTTCGGCGGCAATGACGAGGCAATGAAGCTGTGGCGGAGCGTCACCGCCGACGACATCGTCATCAGCCTTGGTTTCGACTCGGGTGAGTACTCGCTGAACCTCGGCTCGATCGCGGCAGGCCACGTCTGGCATTTCACCGCATGGAACGAGCCATACGGGCATAAGGACGGCGATTTCAGGCATCGGGTGACGGGCGACTATCGCGTGGTGCGCGGCGACATCGAGCAGACCCTCCAGGAGGTGCTGCCCCGGCTCAAGGGCAGGGTCGGAGAGCGACCCAAAGTGGATTTGCCGCGAGACCTGAACACCCGGACGATCTCGCGCGAGGTACGCGACGGGTGCGTCGACGCGGTCGATTTCTACGGAGAGCTGTATCGGTCGTGGCGCCCGCAAAGCATCGGCTTCGACGATGTCTGCACCGCCTACAAGGACCGCCAGTACGTGACGCAGCGACCGCACCCGTCGATTCCGTTCCACACCGTCCATGACGGCTCAGCGATGGGGGGCGCTTTCGGACTCGGCGTGGGTGCCAAGGCAGCGGATCCAAGCCTGCACACATTCGTCTTCTCCGGCGACGGGTGCTGGCGGCTGTACGGTGGGGCGCTCGCCGAGGCGGCCAACATGGGCATGAACCTCTTCATCGTGAACAACGGCACCTATGCGATCGTGGACAAAGGCCTAGAGGTGGTCATCCCAGACGTGGACAAGGGCCGCTACCACGGCCGGCTCGGCCCGATCGACTTCGTGGCCGCCGCGAAGGCCCACGGGTGGGATGGCTTCCAACTGCGACCGGACTTAGGCAACCTGGACGAGATACTGGACGCGTGCTACGCGGGTTCGGGTCGCTCGATCCTCGTCGACGTGCCGATCGACGCCGACCAGGTGATTGGCCTCAACCCGAGGCTCTACAACCTAACGACCGATACCTACCTGTAACGCCTACCTGGACAGCGGCCTGCCTTGTGTCACGTAACCGCTATATCGACGGCGGGTCGCATCTCGCTGAGCTTGTGCAGCACCTCGTGCACAGGGTGGGTCAGGAAGCGCTCGGGCATCTGGTCGGGTGTCGCCTCGCGATCCATCATGGCTGGGAACGTGACCTGCTCGAGCATGGCCTGGAAGCGGGGCCCCCACTTGCGGGTCCCGAGGCGAGCCGTGGTCGAGCAGTTGTCGACCATGTATGCGACGCCCCGAGCGTGCATGTAAGGGAGCAGTGAATCCACTGCCTCGATGATCGATTCGTTTGCGATCTCCGAGTACGGGTGGCCGTGCTCCTCGAGGATATCGACCTGGGCCATCATTGCCCCCGCGAAGGTGCCGGCCGTGAAGCCGTCGAGAGCGGTCTTGATCTGACCGCGATGGCGCCTAACATCCGCGCCGACGGTCCACATAGGCGATCCCTCGATGGTCGTCATCGGGTACTCGCCGAAGCGGCTTGCAGCCATGACAACGCTTTTCACCTCGTTGCCGGACACCACCTCGTCGTAGATCTCGGCCATCACGCCCTTGAACGACGCGTACGTGGCGTCGTAAGCGCGGCGGAAGTCGCGCCGCCCGTCTGTGTCGAGGTGCTCGTCGAGTCCGACGAGCCCGTGTTGCGAGATGGTCTGGCGGATCGGACCTGTCAGCGACTCGCAGGCACGATCGAAAGCAGCCTCGGGTTTGGCGCCCTCGGCGAGGTAGCGCCGATACAAGGCTTCGACGATCCCGTGGACGGCGCCAAGCAGAATGCTTCGCTCGCCGAAAAGGTCTGAGACCACCTCTGATTTCAAAGTCGTCTTGAACGTGTATGGCGCACCCAGCGCCACCGACCAGGCCAGTGCGATGTCGGTCGCTCGTCCGTCGAGGTCCTGTTCGACACCGAAGCTGGTGTTGATGCCGGCGCCGTTCACCTCTCGACCCTGCTCGTAAAGCCTGCGGACGGAAGGGCCCATCCCCTTGGGGCAGACGGCGATGACGTTGACCGTCGCCGGGAAGCGCTCTCCGACCGCCTCGAGGTATGCGAGCAGGAAACCGTGCGAGAGCCCCAACGTCGCGCCAGGTCTGAGCGCCTCGAACACCTTCTTGTAGAGCTGAGCCTGGGCGGCATCCGACATGAGGAGGATGACAAGGTCTGAAGCCGCGACCACGCTGAACATCTCGCCGAGCGTGCCATCCGCCTCTGAAAAGCCGGCCTCCTTGGCCTTGATGAACGATTCCGAGTCGGTTCGAAGTCCAACCGTCACGCGAATCCCCGTACCGTGCAAGGATTCCCTCAAGTTCTGCGCCTGGGCCGGGCCCTGCGATCCCCAGCCGATGACGCCGATTTGCGAAATCCCGGCCAGGGCTTTCGGCAGAAGGGGGAACAGGTTCCGGCCGCCCCGCAGAAAGCTCTCCTCCACGCCATCGAGCTCAATCCTCTCGACCGGAAAGATTCTCGAATCGAATAGGTTGGGTACGCGCTTCGCCTGTTTTTTGGTGTTCACCGGCACAAGAGTCTCGCTTATTCGCCGGCCGCGGGATAGGTACCTAAGAGCTTGACCTCAGTCGTCTCTCCACGAAGCGCGTCCAATGCTGCGTTCGCTACCGCTGGATCGGCGATCTCGAAATCGACATAGAACCGGTATTGCCAGGGCCGGTCCGGCATCGGCCGGGAGTCCAGACGCGTCAGGTTGATTCCGCGTTCCGAAAGGCACTGCAGCGCGGCCACCAGGCTGCCCGGCTTGTGGGATCCGATGAAAGCGAGCGAGGACTTGGTGAGGCCGGCGGGTCCTGGTCGTGCGGCCGGCCCTCGGTCGATGATCAGGAACCGGGTCTGGTTGGAATCGTCGTCCTGGATCCCTTCGGCCAGGATCTTCAAGCCATAGCGGCGTGCCGCGGCGGCGCTTGCGATCGCGGCGCTGCCGACGACCATGCCCTCCGCGACCGCCCGAGCCGCGCCTGCGGTGTCATGGTAGGTGACCGCCTGGATCTGGCGAGCTTCCAGGAAACGCCGGCACTGCAGCAGGGCCTGCGGATGCGACAGCGCCCGGACAACGGGCTCGCCGCGGCCGAGCAAACAGTGGCGCACCGGGTGGATGACCTCGCCGCTGATACGCAGTCCCGCGCGTTCCCACAGCAGGTCGTTCACCTCCTGCACAATGCCGCCGAGGGAGTTCTCCACCGGCAGGACCGCGGCGTCCACCTCGCGCTCGGCGACCGCATCGAAGGTCCGGGAAAAGGTGGGATAGCCCACGGTAACCGCGGTGGGCAGGATCGCCAGTGTCGCCTCTTCGGAGTAAGCGCCAGGCTCACCTTGGTAGCCGACACGAGCCCAGGTCGCGCGCGAGTCCATGGCGAAATGGTAGCGATCAGGTGTGATCTCCATCCCCGCCAAATGCTGGGCGGGTGACAGGCAAGTTGACAGCCATAGCAGCAAACTCAGAGGCCACGTCGTCCGGCCCAACCTAGAATGCGTCCGTGAAGGTGACCCGCGCCGCGGCGCCGGCGGGAACCGTCACCATGCTGTTTACCGACATCGAGAGCTCCAGCGACGGGGTTCGGACACTTGGCGCCGACAAGTGGGAAGCCGTCCTCGAGCATCACACCGGCATCATTCGCGAAGCGCTGGCCACTCACGGCGGGTATGAGGTCCGCAGCGAGGGCGACTCCTTCTTTGTTGTCTTCACCAGTCCGAGTGCAGCGATAGCCGCGGCGGCTGCGATGCAGCGTGGCCTGAGCGAAGCGGATTGGCCGCACCAGGCTCCCGTGCGCGTACGGATGGGAGTTCACACGGGCGAGGCTCGCCCGGCCAGCGTCGCCAGCGGCGTCGACTATGTGGGCTTCGAAGTCAGTCGCGCCGCTCGCATCGCAGCAGCAGCCCACGGCGGACAGGTCCTTGTGTCGGACACGACTGAGTCACTCGTCCGCGAGGTGCTCGCCCCAGGGCTCACGCTCCGGGGGCTGGGGGAGCATCGATTCAAGGATCTCGTGCGACCGCAGCGCATCTATCAGCTACTGATCGACGGGCTGCCTGAGAGCTTCCCCCCACTGCGGAGCCTTGATGCGACTCCAAACAACCTTCCCACGCAGACGACGACGTTCGTCGGGAGACAGCGTGAGCTCGCGAGCGCCGTTGAGCTCCTCGACAAGACCCGTCTCCTGACGCTGACCGGCCCGGGCGGGAGCGGAAAGACGCGGCTCGCCCTCCACCTCGCAGCCGATCTTCTCGACCGCTATCCCGACGGGGTGTGGCTGGTCGAGCTCGCGCCCGTCACCGATCCCGCCGGGGTGGGTCGGATGGTGGCCGCGGCCGCCCACATCGGCGAGCGGCCTGGTAGTCCGACCGTTGACACGATAAGCGCGTCGCTCCGAAGCCGGCAGCTCCTAATCGTGCTGGACAACTGCGAGCACCTCATCGCCGCGTGCGCGGACCTGGCCGATGCACTCATCCGCTCGTGCCCGCGTCTGACGATCCTCGCCACAAGCCGCGAGGGCCTGAACGTTCCGGGCGAGGCGCTCATGCCCGTGCCTTCGCTTCGCGTGCCCGACGGCGACAGGCTCCGGCCGCTCAATGAGCTTCGCGAGTACGAGTCGATCAGCCTGTTCGTCGATCGGTGCTCTGCATTCCAGCCGGGGTTCGCCCTTACGGAGGAGAACGCGGCCGACATCGTGCGGATCTGCCGCCGCCTCGACGGCGTTCCTCTGGCGCTCGAGCTCGCGGCGGCCCGGGTACGAGTTCTATCGCTCGCTCAGGTCGCCCAGCGGCTCGACGACAGATTCCGTCTCCTCACTGGCGGCGGACGAACCGTTGTCGCGCGACAGCAGACACTGCGTGCGCTCATCGACTGGAGCTACGACCTTCTCAATGACTCGGAGCGTGTCCTTCTTCGGCGACTATCCATCTTTGTTCGGGGTTGGTCGCTCGAGGCGGCGGAGGCTGTCTGCGCCGGTGAAGGCATCGAGCGCGAGGGCATCCTCGAGCTCCTCGCGCACCTCGTCGACAAGTCGCTGGTCGGGAGGCTGGACCGCGGCGGGGACGCGCGGTATGGGATGCTCGAGACGATCCGCGAGTACGGCCGCGAGAAGCTGGTCGACTCGGGTGAGGCTCCCATGCTCCGCAAGCGACACTTCGAGCATTTCTTCCAATACGCGGTCGATACGTGGCTATCGACCGGTTCTGGAGGTGTACGCAGTGGCGGGACAGAGTACGAGAACATGCGTGCTGCGCTCGAATGGATCAGGGCGGAGCCGAACAGCACCGACCAAGAGCTGCTCCTCGCCGGTTCGCTGCTCAGTCCCAACTCGGCCCAAGGTCGGATCGGTGAGGTGCGGCAGATCTTGGCAGCGGCGCTGTCGCGCAGCGATCCGGCCGCGCAGACGCTTGGGCGCGCGCGTGCCCTCCAGGCTGCGGCGATGCTTGCGGCTATGCAGGGTGAGGTCCAAGTCGCCATCCCGCTCGCGATGCAGGCGGTCCAATTGCTCCGCGCGCTAGGCAACAAGCGCGAGCTCGCTTTTGCGCTCATGAGCCTGGCTCGAGCCGACTCCTCGGGGAGTGCGAAGAGGGAGTCTCGCGCGCTTTTCGAAGAGCTCGGCGACCACTGGGGAGTTGCAATGCTGCTGTTCATCACGGCCGATGCCGCGCTCGAGCGCGGTGACTACGATGCAGCCCGCCGCGGCCACACCGAGAGCCTGGCGCTGTTCAGGCAAGTCGGCGACCTCCATTTGAGCACCAACCCGCTCTTGAGCCTGGGTCGCATCGCTTGCGTCGACGGCGACTACGCCCGCGCGCGCGTTCTCATCGAGGAGGGCCTTGCGCTCCGCATGCAGCCCGACGTCGGCAACCCGTGGACGATCGCGATCGCGCTCATCAGCCTCGGCGAGGTCGCGCGGTGCGAAGGCGATCCGGCTCGCGGGGCGGGCTCTTTCGACGAAGCTCTTGCATACGGTCGGGGGCTGGGCGACGATGCACTGGTTGTCCCGTGGGCGCTCCACAACCTGGGGCACGTCGGGCTGCAGTCCGGTGACCTGTCAGCGGCCGCAGCACGATTTCGGGAGAGCCTCCTGCTTCGATGGCCGTCGGGGCCCAGCGCCAACCTCGCCGCGGGGCTCGCGGGAATGGCCGGCGTGGCGCTGCGTGAGGATCAGCTGACGGAAGCGGTCCGGTTGTTTGGGGCCGTCGACGGAATGCTGGAGTCAAGGCACACCGTGCTTCCGCCTGCTGACGAGCTGGTTCGTCGTGGCGACCTCGCTGCTGCCCGGTTGCGACTGGACGATCAGGTCTTTGATGCCGGATTCGGCGAGGGGCATGCCGCGAAATTCGATGAGCTCGAGGCGATGGCCAATGCTGTCTCTCATCGCGCCAGGGGTCGAGGTGCCTAGCCAGCCATAGAACACTGGCCCGATGGTTCGGTTCCTCGTCCTTTACGACACTCCTCAGGACATTGAGGCCTTCGAACGTCACTATCGCGAAGTTCACGTGCCACTCACCAAGAAGCTACCCGGCCTTCGCCGTTACGCGCTCAGTCGAAATCCGTTCCGGATCCGCGGCGGCGAACCGTACTTCTTGATCGCCGAGTTGGACCGGGACGAGGTGACCGCTCTCAAACTTGCTTTTCAATCACCCGAAGGCAAGGCGACAGCCGATGACGTTCCCAACTTCGCCAGCGCGGGTGTCCGCAGCATGGTTTCGAACTCGACGAGGTCTAACAGAGCAGCTCACTTCCGCCCCATGTTCCACGTGCATCTCGCCGATAAGGGCACAACCTCAACTAGACAGTCCCAAAGATTCTCCAAACCTAACCGTCGAAGATCCTGCCACTGGCCCGAAATGCATTGGCCACGGATCAGGAGGACAGACGATGAACATGAAGATCAACTGGCTCGCGGACACGCTCGCGAAACGTGCGGGAGCCCGTCGGGTGCGGCCTTGGTGGGCAACAGTCGGACCGGTTGTAGTGCTGGGAACGATCGGGCTCGGCCCAGGTGTCTATCCCGCCCTCGCCTATGAAACCGCCAACCATCCGGCGATTGGCAACACGACGGTCTTTGCAAGCGTGCCCGCGCCCGGGCACCCCTTCGGCGTTGCCATCGACAAGAACCGAGTCTACATCTCGACGAGCGCCGGCGACTTCTTTGCCGACCCGGCGACGGGTGGGCATCTCAATTCGGACGGCGAGCGGGTGTTTGCCTACGACAAGAAAGGCAATCTAGTCACGACGACCAGCATCGCAACCATGCCGAACTCCAACATGGGCCTCTTTGGCCTCGCCCTTGACGGCAACCGTAACCCAGACCACCAGCTCTACATAGCGGACATGAACGGGCGGATCCTCCGCCTTTCACTCGACCAGAAGAACGCCGCACCCGTGCTGTTCGCCAAGGCCCCGCTGGCCGGAGGCTGGATGGTCACGATGTGGAACGACCTCGTTTTCGATCGCGCTGGCAATCTGTTCATGACCGACGACAAGCCACGGTTGTGGCGAGTTACTCCGGACGGGCAGGCTTCGATCTGGTTCACGGACCCGAGGCTCACCGGATTCTTCGGCTTTGCTGGAGGGCCACTCGGAGGGCGGATCGACCCCAGTGGCAAGTTCCTCTACTTCACCATCACAATCTCGGCGGCGTTCCCGGGAGAGGCCGTCGTGTACCGGCTCCCACTCGTTGACCACCCATCTGCGTCCGACCTCCAACTGGTGCACCGCTTCCCAGTCATCCCCGGACAGCAGCTGCCTCAGGCCACAGGTCTGGCCTTCGCGAGGTCAGGCAACATCTACGTTGCCCTGATCGGCACCAACCAGGTCGCCGTCCTGGATCCAGCCGGCAACGAAATACGCCGAATCTCCAGCCCGCTCTTCGACTCGCCGTGGGGGCTCGCCTTCATGGGGCAGTCGCTGCTCGTGACAAACGCGGACATTCAGCCGGTCGAGAGCCCCGATCGCTGGAAGGTTTTAAAGGTCTTTGTCGGCGAGAATGGATTGCCTCTGAACAGGCCGAGAACGTCGGGCGGGGACGGGAATCCAACCGACCCGGCTGAGTGAGAGTTTTAGATCTCTGACGGGTGAGGCTGCACGTGCGGTCTCACCCTTTTAGCAGGCTACCGGTGCTTTATTACGAGGCCCGCGTGCCCACGACATCGCCAAGGTGATCGTGTCTATTCCCGCTCCGCCATCGCCTTGCCCGCCAGCATGTCCGGCACCCAGGCATCGTCGTACGCGTGGTAGTTGATGATCTCGCGCAGAGTCGGACGATGATCGGTCACGCGAGTGGCAAAACTGGGCGCCATTTCCATCGCCCACTGGTCGTCCTTAATCTGTGCGACCACGTCATTCAGTGCGTGGTCGGCGAGCACAAAGACCTCAGGTTCGGTCAACGGCGACTTCTCTGTCATCTTCGATCAGGGTATTGGATGATTTAGGCCGTAATGGGCGAACAGTACGACTTCACCGACGTCTGGACCGTTCCCGCAAGCATCGATTTTGCGTGGCGCATGGTCGATGACGTCGCCGGCTGGCCGAAGTGGTGGCCGGACTACCGCCTCGCGGAAATCGTCTCCGACGTACGGCACGGGCCCGGTACGAGATGGCACGTCAGCGTCAAGTCTGACCTGCCCTACACGGTTGACTTCGAGTTCACGGTCCTCGCGCACCAGCCGCCCACCTACGTCAAGACCCGCGTCCGAGGCTTCTTTGAAGGCGACATCGACTGGCGCTTGGAACAGATTGCTCAGAACCACAGAAGGCTTACCCTGCACGAACAGACCGAGACAAAGTGGCCGTTGATCAACCTCACTGCCAGGATCGGGGGACGGCGGCTGCTCGTGCGAAACCACGAATCCGCGATGCGTCGCGGCGAGGTCGGGATGAAGGACGCCATCGGGCGGGGTTACGCACCGCCCGATCTCGACGGGGCCTCGGTCTAGAGCGTTCTTCAGCATCGGTGATCGAATTACCGGGTACGAGCTAACATCGCGGCGCGCCGTTCGTCTCCCCGCCCGGCGCCCCAACGTCCGATCGCCGGCAAGACAGATCCACCGGAGGGATGGCATGGAAAAGCGATTCGTTGGCAAAGTCGCGTTTGTGACCGGCGCCACCACCGGCATCGGCCAGGCGACGGCCGTCAGGTTGGCGAGCGAAGGAGCCCTGGTTGGAGTCAATCAACGTCCATCTGATGATCCGACTGAAACTCTCCGCCGCATAAAAGACGTGGGAGGCGAAGCCTTCCCGGTAGTCGCGGATGTGCGCGATCCGGCGCAGGTGGTGGCGATGGTGCAAGAGGTCGCGAGGCGCGGCGGCCGCCTGGACTACGTGGTCTCCAATGCCGCGATCAATCCAATGATGAAATGGGATGAAACGTCGATCGAGGATTTCGATGCGCTGTCGGAGACCAACTTCCGCGGCACGTGGCTTGTCTGCACCGAGGGCGCGAAGCAGATGGTCAAGGAGGGCCACAGTGGCGCGATCTGCTGCACGAGCTCCCTCTCAGCGCACGTGGGGTCGCCTTCACAGGTCGCTTACTGCGGCACGAAGGCGGGAGTGAGCATGCTCGCCAAAGCGTTGGGAGCTGTGCTGGGCGAGCACGGCATTAGGGTCAACGCCGTCGAACCCGGCGCCATCGACACTCCGATGTCGGCCTATTTGCTGCAAGACCCGCCTGCACTCAAGTACTACGAGGACCGAATCGCCCTCCACCGCGTCGGCAAACCCGAGGAGATGGCGAGCGTGATCGCATTCCTGCTGAGCGACGACGCCAGTTACCTGACCTGCACTACGGTGCTTGCCGACGCCGGCTTCATCGTCAACGCCGAGCTTTGAGGGAGATGCCGTGAACGACAAGCGCCTGAATGGCAAGGTCGCGATTGTGACCGGCTCGTCGCGCGGAATCGGCAGGGCAATCGCCGAACGGTTCGCCACGGAGGGCGCGAAGGTGATCGTGAACTGGGTCGGCAGAGAGCGCGACGCTCAGTCGGTCGTCGACACGATTGAAGCCAGTGGTGGTGAGGCGCTTTCGGTGCGCGCTGACGTTTCTTCGTCCGCGGATGTCAAGGAACTGGTGCGCGCGACAGTCGACCGCTTCGGGCGCGTCGACATCCTCGTCAACAATGCCGGCGTCATGTACACCAAGTCGGTGCTCGAGACCACCGAGGAGAATTGGGATCGCACCATCGACGTGAACCTAAAAGGGGCATACCTATGCGCCAAAGAGGTGGCTCCCATCATGCTGCGCCAGGAGACGGGCAAGATCATCATGATGTCCTCGAACTCCGGCCTCTATCACCCGTCTGCGATGCGTTTCACCGAGTACGTGACGTCCAAGGCGGGCCTGAACGGCCTGACCAAGGCGCTCGCGCTGGCGCTTGGTCCGCACATCACCGTCAACGCGATCTGTCCTGGATGGATAAAGACGGCGATGGTCGAGGACACAGATCCGGAGGTCGAGCGGGCGATCCTCGCCGAGACCGCGCTCCGGCGGTGGGGCACAACCGACGACGTTGCAGGCGCGGCCGTATTTCTGGCCTCCAAGGAGGCTGACTTCATTACCGGGGAATTGCTCATAGTGGCCGGCGGCCGCGGCATGCACTGATCGGAGAAAGGGGAACGATGAAATACGGGATCAACCTGTACCTGTGGGCCGACGACATGCATGACGGCCTCATGCCGGTGCTCGAGAAGCTGAAACAGATCGGCTACGACGGCGTCGAGGTTCCGATCTTCGATCTCGACCAGGCGAAGTGGAAGCTGTGGGCGAGGCGGCTCGACGACCTCGGGCTGGAGCGCACCGCCAACACGGTGATCGCCCCCGAGCACAACCCCATCAGCGCGGATCCAAAGATTCGCGAGGCGGCCTATCGGCACATGCAGGGTGTCGTCGACAGCTGTGCGACCGTGGGGTCGTCGATTCTATGCGGCCCGCACCAGGTCGCCCTCGGCGTCTTCACGGGAAAGGGCGCTACCGACGATGAATGGAAACGCAGTGTCGAGCACCTGCGCCGCGTCGCCGACTACGCGGCGGACAAGGGCGTGGTGCTGGCTGAGGAGGTAGTCAACAGGTTCGAGCTGTACCACCTGAACACGCTCGACCAGGGGATACGCCTCGTAGATGAGGTCGACCACCCCAACTGCAAGATCCACCTCGACACGTTCCACGCGCACATCGAAGAGAAGAACCCCGCGGCTGCGATCCGCCGCGCCGGCAGCCGGATCGCTCACGTCCACATCTCCGAGAACGACCGCGGAGTGCCGGGCACAGGCAGCGTGGCTTGGGACGCGACGTTCGCCGCGCTGCGCGACATCGGCTACGACGGATGGCTCACCGTCGAGGCGTTCGGCAACTTCCTGCCGAACCTCGCGGCAGCTACCAGAATCTGGCGACCGCTGTTCGACAGCGAGGAACAGCTCGCCGTCGATGCGCACGCGTTTTTGGCCAGCAAGACCGCGCGTCGCTAAGCGCCGGATGTGTTCCCCGGCCAAGCCTTGACATTGCCGGTGGCCGCACACAGAATGGCCCCACGATCGTGCCGGGGCTGCAAGATTGTGCCGCCGGGCGCATTGGCAGCGAGGCTGGTGAGACAAGGAGAGTGTGATGCCGGAAGCGGACGGTGACGGTAAAAACTTCCATGCCGACGTGCCCGCGCCGAGCCAGGGATTCTTTCTGAAGGGATCCGGATCGCTCGACTGGGGCATGAGCAACCGGCTCGCTCGCGTGTTCCGACCCGACACGGGCCGGACTGTGATGCTGGCCATCGACCACGGCTACTTCCAGGGGCCGACCACCGGGCTCGAGCGGGTCGACTTGAACATCCTGCCGCTGGTGCCGCTGGCCGACGCCCTCATGTGCACGCGCGGCATCCTGCGTTCGACGGTTCCACCGAGCTCGAGGACGCCGGTCGTGCTTCGCGCCAGCGGAGGACCGAGCATCCTCAAGGAGCTCTCCGACGAGCAGATCGCCGTCGACATCGAGGATGCGGCCCGGCTCAACGTCGCCGCTCTTGCGGTCCAGGTATTCATCGGCGGCGAGCACGAGACGCAATCGGTCCACAACTTGACCAGGCTGGTCGACCTCGGCCTGCGCTATGGGATCCCCGTCATGGGGGTCACCGCGGTTGGCAAGGAGCTGACGCGCGACGCCAAGTACATTCGCCTCGCGTGCCGCATCTGCGCCGAGCTCGGCGCCCAGTTTGTGAAGACCTACTACGTGGCCGATGGATTCGACACCGTCACGGCTTCGTGCCCGGTCCCGATCGTCATGGCCGGAGGCAAGAAGCTGCCCGAGCTCGACGCCCTGACCATGGCCTACCGAGCAATCAACGAAGGAGCGTCGGGAGTCGACATGGGCAGGAACATCTTCCAGAGCGACAACCCGATAGGGATGATGCGGGCTGTCGCCGCCGTCGTACACGACGGCAAGGCACCCGAGGAGGCGTTGGAGATATATCGATCTTCCAAGGGAGCTCCGGTTGGGCATCGCTCCGCGGGCTGACTCCAGGCCCCTGCTCAGCATCGGCATCACGTCGGCGGACTGGCTGCATATGGGCGACGAGCTCGAAAGACTCGAATCGGCCGGCGCTGATCTTGTCCACGTCGACGTGATGGACGGTTGCTTCTGTCCACAGCTCACGGTGGGACCGCCGGTGATCGGCGCACTGCACACCAAGCTGCGCAAGGACGTGCACCTGATGATCGAGGAGCCGCTCGAGAAAGTTCGCGCTTACGTCGATGCCGGCGCCGATATGCTCACGTTCCACGTCGAGGCCACGCGACATCCGCATCGTGTCCTTCAGGCGCTCGGGCCTGGTGTCACACGGGGGATCGCGCTCAACCCCGGAACTCCGGTGGCCGTCGTGGAACCCCTACTCGACGACACCGAGCTCGTGCTGATCCTTGCGGTGAATCCCGGGTGGGGTGGTCAGCGTTTTGCGCCAGGTACCGAGCGCCGCCTCGCCGCAGTAAGGAAGCTGATCGACCAGAGCGGGAGAAGCATCATGCTCGGCGTGGACGGCGGCGTGACCCGCGAGAACGTCAGCTCCATCGCCAGCATGGGCGTGGACCTCATCGTGGCCGGGAGCGCGGTGTTCGATGGTGGAGATGCGGCCGCCAATCTGCGGCAGCTCCGCGCCGGTGTCACGAGCGGAGTGCGATGAAGGCGCGAGACACGGAAAGGCTGTTCGCGGGGGCCGTCGACGAGATCCGCGGAGTGCTCGAGGCGGGTGCGGCCGGCGAGGTGGACAAGCTCTGCGCCGAGTTGCTGAATGCCCGCCGCATCGCGTGCTACGGCGTGGGGCGCGAAGGCCTGATGATGCGCGCGCTCTGCATGCGACTCATGCACCTTGGCCTGGACGCCCACATGGTCGGCGACATGACCATCCCTGCGCTCGGCGCGGGTGACCTGCTGGTGGTCAGCGCCGGTCCCGGCTCCTTCTCCACTGTGAAGGCGCTGCTGGGGGTGGCTCATTCGGCCGGAGCGCGGACCGCCGCCGTGACCGCCCAGCCTGAAGGCGAGGTTCCCAGCGCGGCCGACACGGTGATCCATCTCCGTGCCCAGACGATGGCCGACGACAAAGGAGGCGCGAGCGTCTTGCCGATGGGCAGCCTTTACGAAGCGGCGATGCTGGTCTTTTTCGACATCGCCTCCATCGTGCTGCGCGAGCGCACGAGCCAGACCATGGAGGGAATGCGTGCCCGCCACACGAATCTCGAGTAAATCGTTGCCGTCTGCAGGCGGTCCGACCATGGACCAGCTCATCGATATCGCCACGCGGTTCTACCTGACCGGCCAGAGCCAGATCGAGATCGCGCGCAGCGTCGGTCTCGATGCTTCGACGGTTTCCCGCTACCTGAAGCGGGCGCGTGATGAGGGAATCGTGCGGGTCGAGATCCAGCGCCCCCGCAGCCTCCACGGTGACCTGGCACTGGAGCTGGCGCAAGGCTTCGGTCTGAAGCGGGCGGTCGTGGTAGCCGGGAATTCCGAGCCAGGGGCTGTCGAGGCTGTCGCCCGCGCGGCTGCCGATTACGTGAACAGCCAACTCCTCAACGGCATGCGCATCGGCCTCTCATGGGGGCGCATGCTTTCGGCGGCAATTCACATGTTGCCGCCGGGCACGGTGTCGGACCTGGACGTCTCCAATCTGCACGGTGGCGTGGGCAGCGCTGGGGCCGGCATTCAGGGCGTCGAGCTTGCACGGCACATCGCCTCGCTGCACCCGCACAGCCAGGTCCACTACCTGCACGCTCCGGTGCTGGTGGATTCGCCCGACATCAAGGATGCGATGCTCCGCGACGGATCCATCCGATCGGCGTTGGAGTCGGCGGCGTCGAGGGACCTCGCACTCGTCGGTATCGGCACGCTCGATGAGAGCGCGCCGCTAATCCGCTACGGCCACATCTCGCGGCAGGACCGAAAGCGATTGCTCGCTGCCGGCGCGGTGGGGGACATGTGCACACGATTCTTCACCCCGGATGGAAACCCTGTCCACGTGCTTGATGACCGTTTGATCGCGGTCGAATGGGACGAGCTGAAGCGAATCCCTCTTGTCGTCGCGATGGCGGCCGGAGTCGACAAGCGGGATGCGATCCTGGGCGCCCTCCGGTCCGGCTGCATGAACGTGCTGATCACTGACGAGTCGACCGCGCGAGCGGTGCTCAAGGGCGCGGCCCGGGGTTGACGCCGGGCCGAGCGGCCGGCCCGGCCCTCGTCACCGGCGGCGCCGGTTTCATCGGCGGCTACGTAACCCGCGAGCTCGTCGACCTCGGGCGGCAGGTGACTGTCCTCACCAGGGGTCCGTCCTCCACGCCCGGCATGCGCTATGTGCTGAAAGATCACGCGGAGCGCTTTGCCACCGAGATCGGGTCCGTCGAAGACCTGCCCGCCCTGCTCGCAACGTTCGAGCGCGTGAGACCGGCGACGGTGGTGCACGCCGCCAGCAACGTGGAGGTGGCGAAGCTCTTTCGCGACCCGTACCCGGCCTTCCAGACCAACGTGACTGGGACGCTCAACGTTCTCGAGGCCGCGCGCCGCACAGGTGTGCAGCGCGTGGTGGACATCTCGTCGATCGGCGTGCTCCCGGCGATCCAGTACGAGCCGATCGACGCCGCGCACCCAATCATGCTGGCGCGGGAGGGTCCGGGCAGCGGCGCCTACGGAGCGGCCAAGGCCTCGGGCGAGCTGTTCGCGTTCGCCTACCAGCGGGCCTACGGCCTCGACGTCCGCATCGTCAGGCCTTCGGCCGTGTACGGGTTCGGGATGCAGTGGCATTCTTCCAACTACATGAAGGAGTTCGTGGAGCCGGCAGTGCGGGGCGAGAAGGTCCGGGTCCAATCCGGAGGGCGGCTTCCGCGCGACTACACGCACGTGCAGGACGTTGCCTCGCTCACCGTCCGGGTCGTCGATTGCGACGACGGCGCCGACCGAATCTTCTATGCGGCCACGGGCCGGCCCCTGGTGACGGCAGAGCAGACGGCGAGCCTCGTGGGGGAGCGGCTGCCGGGCAGCAGTGTGGAGGTCGCGGATGCGATGACTCCTGAGGACGAGGTCGAGGCTTCGTTCCGAGGGGTCATCTCCATCGCGAGTGCGAAAGCGCAGCTCGGGTGGACACCGCGATACGCATCGCTGCGGGATGGCATCCAGCAGTACATCGACTCATACCGGCCGTTCCTAGCTGAGGGCGCCTATTGACAAACTCGCGTACGTCCGCATACTGCTCCACGATCGTGGGGTCTCTGCAAGATCTTGCAGTCGGTGGCCGGTTTGATTGGGAGGGGGACACCCGTAATGGCTGATTCGACGGCGCGCGTACAGACCGATCTGAAGCCCGAGGCGCTCGGACTCGTGGCCGTGACCATGCAGGCAATCACCCACATCGCGCCGGCTATCGCCGCCCTGTTCTTCACGCAGTTCCTGGTCAGCCTTGCGGGTTTGACCTCGCCACTGGCTTACGTGTTCGCCGTCTTGCTCGTGCTCATGCTGGGCAACACTCTCATCCAGTTCTCGCGCCACCTGCCCTCGGCAGGGGGCTACTACACGTACGTGAGCCGCGCGCTCGGCGCGCGGGCCGGCTTCCTGACCTCATGGATGTTCATCCTGTACTCGCCGATGGCCGGTGGGGTGGTCTGCGGCTTCTTCGGCTTCATCGTGGCGGGTGAGCTGAAGACGAGCTACGGATGGGACGTCCCCTGGCTGTGGTGGGTGAGCGTGGTCGTCTTCGCTCTATTGGTGGCCTTCCTGCAGTACCGCGGCATCGAGCTGTCGGCACGAACGTTGCTCATCGCCGGCGGCGCCGAGATCCTGATCGTGCTCGCCCTCGCCGTGACCGGTTTCACCCATGCGGGCCCCGGTGGATTCTCGGTCGGAGTCTTCAACCCCGGCAACGTCAGCGGCAATGCCCTTGGCCTTTCCGGTTTCACGCTCGGCATCGTGCTCGCAGTTCAGGGCCTGACCGGATGGGAGGCGGCGGCGCCTTTGGCTGAGGAGACCGTCGACCCCAAGAGGAACACTCCACGAGCAACCCTGCTCTCGATCTGCATTCTCGGTGTGTTCCTGGTGTTCACCTACTGGGGCATCATCACCGGCTTCGGGGTGGACAACATCAAGGGCATTGTCAACTCGCCCGACCTGCCGGGCCTCGCGCTCGCGCGCAACGTCTGGGGCAGCGGCTGGTGGTTGATTCTGCTCGCGTTCATGTCCTCGACGTTCGCGGTCACTCTGGCGACGGCCAACGTGAGCACCCGCATGTGGTACAGCTTGGGCCGCAACGGAGCATTTCCGAAGCTGTTTTCCAAGACCCATCCGGTCCACAAGACGCCGACCAACGCGATCTACGCGCAGGCGATCCTTACCCTTGGGAGCGGAATTATCGCGGGAGCTATCTGGCGCTCTGACGTGGCCTTCTTCCTGCTCAGCGGCCTGATCCTCGTCATCGGGGTCTCGTTCGTGTACCTCATGGCGAACGTCGGAGTGATCGTCTACTACTGGCGAGAGCGGAAGTCGGAGTTCAACTGGTTGTTTCACTTCATCTTCCCGGTCGTCTCCGGCGCCGTCCTGATCTACGCCCTGGCGGAATCGTTCCCTCCGTTCTGCCCGCCGCAGAACTGCCCGGCGCTGCCCAACTCCTCCGCACCAATCGTCACCGGGATTTGGCTCCTGCTGGGCATCCTGGTGCTCGTGTACTTCTACGTCAGCAAGCGCGACAAATGGATCGGCACCGCGGGCGCCGCTTTGGGAGAGAGCGAGGACGACATGGCGATGGCGAGAGTCGGACCGGGGGCGACCGCCAAGGTCTAGGTTCAATCGGGGGATACCATGCCGTCGATAAACGGTAAGGGGCTGACCCGGCGCGATCTGATGCGCCGGGTCGGTCGCCTCGAACAGCTCGCGGGCGTTCGGCTGGTCACGCTCGGCGACGGCGTCGAGCGCGGTGTGCGTGTGCTCGAGTTCCGGACCGGCGCCGGCTACAGCTTCGACGTGCTCGTCGACCGGTCGATGGATGTCGGCCGGTGCGAGTTCAATGGACGTTCGCTCACCTGGCTCTCGCCGACCGGCGTCGTCGGCCCGTGGCTCACCGAGCCGATGGGTCTTGGCTGGTTTCGGAGCTGGGGCGGCGGCATGCTGGTGACATGCGGCCTCGATCACACCCTCCTCGGCGGGGTCGACGACGCCTCGAATTTCCACCAGCTCGTCAAGCCGACTGAGGAGTACGGACTGCATGGCCGGATCGGCTTCATGCCTGCGCGCCTGAGCGGCTATGGCGAGCGCTGGGATGGCGACGAGTGTGTTCTGTGGGCTGAGGGGGTCGTTCGGCAGGCGGCCGTTTACGGCGAGACGATGGAGCTGCGCCGGCGGATCGAAGCCCGGGTTGGGGAGAGCCGCTTCACGGTTCAGGACGAAGTAGTCAATGTCGGCTTCGATCCCACCACCCATATGTACCTGTATCACGTGAACGTCGGCTGGCCTGTCGTCGATGAGGGCGCCGAGTACCTGATCCCGGCTCCGCCCGGCGTGCCGGTTGCCGAGTACCCGACGCGCGATTACAGGCGTCTCACAGAGCCCAACAAGGGCTTTCCGGAGGAGTGCTACGAGCACGCGGTGATACCGGAGTCCGGCGGGACGGTGCCTGTGGCCATCGTGAACCGCGACCTGGGGCTCGGCGCTTATCAGGTCTACAAGAAGGACCAGTTCCCCTTCCACACGATGTGGCGCATGCTCGGCGAAGGCACCTACGGGGTGGCGATGGAACCGACCACCAATCGCGACGCGGGACGCTACGATGCCAGGGAGCGCGGCGAGCTCGCTTACCTGGCTCCCGGCGAGGCGCGCACATATGACCTCGAGATCGGGGTGCTGGACGGCGCGGCCGCCATCGATGCGTTCGCGGCGCGGGTTGACGCGCTCACCACGAGCACGGCGGACCACCATGCCTGAGGTCGCACCCGCGGCCGGCACGATCCAGGAAACACGGGATCGCGTGAAGCGCGCCTACGGCTCAGCCATCGGGCGGAACCCGCGCGACCTGGTCACCCCCGCGCTCGTCCTGGACCTGCCGGCGGCCCGCCGCAACATCGCGAAGATGGCCGACCGGCTGAAGACGATGCCGGCCAAGCTCCGTCCGCACATCAAGGTTCACAAGAGCCCCGAGCTCGCGCGGATGCAGGTGGATGCGGGCGCCATCGGCATCTCGACCGCCACGGTATGGGAAGCAATCGTGATGGTGCGCAGCGGCCTCGACAGCATCTTCGTCGTCAACACGGTCGCGGGCCGCGAGAAGCTCGCCGCCCTGGCGGACATCGCGCGCGACGCCGAGGTGATGATCGCCGTGGACAACGCGCAGAACGCTGCCGACATCGCGGCCGCGGCTCGAGCCGCCGGAAGCACTGTTGGCCTCCTCATCGAGGTCGACACGGGCATGGACCGCGCCGGCGTGGACACGCCCGAGCAGGCTGTCGAGCTTGCTCGCCGGCTCGTTGGATTGGATGGCGTCAAGCTCCTGGGTGTGACTGGATACGAAGGTCATTGCTCGCTGACCCCAGATCGCGACCTGCGGGCAGAGAGGCAGCGGACGGCAATGGACCTGCTGGTAGACGCAGCCGAAAAGATCAGGGCGGCGGGTTTTCCCAGCCCAATCGTTTCCGCGGGCGGCACGGCTACCTGGGACTGGACCGCCACCACCCCGGGAGTCACGGAGATCCAGGCGGGGTCTTATGCGGTCATGGACAATTTTCACTCCCCCATGGCAGGCGACTTCGAGAAGGCGCTGACCGTCCTCGCCACCGTCATCAGCCGCCCGCCCGACCGCGTGATCGTCGACGCGGGTAACAAGTCCCTCGGGGCGCCGACCCTGACAACCATGCGCGGCCATGACCTCACAGTCATGCGTGTCGACGAGGAGCACGGCATCTTCGTCGCGGAGGCGAGCTACCCGCTCCATGTCGGCGATGTCGTCGAGCTGGTGCCCGGCTACGCGCCCGGCACGGTCAACTGGTATGACGTTTATTACGTGGTCGAGGGCGATCGGGTTGTCGACGTGTGGCCGGTGATCCCCCGAGGTCCCGGCCACGGCGGGTTGATCGGATGAGCGCCCCGGCGATGAGGTTTGAGGGCAAGGGCGTGGTCGTCACCGGTGCCGCGCAGGGCATCGGCCGTGCCGTCGCCACCGCATTCGCCGCCGAGGGAGCCGGGGTCGTCCTGCTCGACAACGAAGCCGACGTGCTCGAGGCGACCGCAGCCGCCATCCGCGCGTCGGGAGGTGTGGTGGAAGCGGTCGTCGGTGACGTCAGCCGCCGCGAGGATGTCCACAAGGCGATCGAGCTGGCCGTCGCGCATTACGGCCATCTCGATGCGGCCGTCCAGGTCGCCGGCATTGCCGACTTCGTGCCCTTCCTTGAGTTCACCGATGAGAGCTGGGACCGGATCCTCAACGTCAACCTCAGAGGCACGTGGTACCTCGTGCAGGAGGCGGGGCGGGCGATGGCGAGCGCAGGCACCCGCGGGGCGATCGTAATCACGTCGTCAACCAACGCCTTTCAACCGGAGGCAGGAGGCCTTGGCTACAACACATCAAAGTCGGGTCAGGTCGCGGTCATGCACACGGCGGCTCTCGAGCTTTCGCGCCACGGCATTCGTGTCAACGGGATCGCGCCGGGCATTATCAACACGCGCCTCTCGTGGTTCGTCATCAACAACCCGGAGCAGTCGCGCGTCTTCCTCGACCGCATCCCGATCGGCCGCTTCGCCGAACCCGAGGAGATGGCGAAGCCGATCCTCTGGATGTGCTCGGACGACGCGTCGTATCTGTCCGGGCATCTGATGGTGGTCGACGGGGCGATGACGGCGGGCCTCCCGGAACCGGGTGAGATGGACACGCCGCTCCCAGGCGCTGTTCGGTGATGGCGAAAACGAAGCAGCGTGCACCGAACATCTCGCTGGCCGAGTTCGAAGCCATGTTCGAGGCGGTGAAGAACTGGGGTCGATGGGGCCCCGACGACGGGATGGGCACGCTCAACTACCTCACGCCCGAGCACGTCAGGCGTGCCGCCGCCCTGGTCAAGTCGGGCCGCTCGGTATCGATGGCGATTCCGATCAACAAAGTTGCCGGACCGGATAACCAGAGCCCCGCGATCCACCATATGACCCAGATGTTCGACCTACCCATCGACTCGACCAGCCTCCGCTTCGGGATGGACTTCCTGGGTATGAGCTGCCATGGAGACTGCCACACGCACATCGACGCGCTGTGCCACATCGCTTACGGCGGCCACGTGTACGGAGGGCGTCCGGAGTCGCTGCTCACCAGTCACGGTGGCACGGCCCTCGACATCACGGCCTACGCCAACGGAATTGTTGGACGGGGCGTGCTGCTGGACATTCCCCGCCTTCGCGGGACGCGCTGGCTGGAACCGGGCGAGGCCGTGACCAGGGCCGAGCTCGAGGCGGCCGAACAGGCCGAGGGCGTCCGCCTTGGCGAAGGCGACATCCTGGTTTTCAGGACTGGGCACCACCGCCGGCGCCTCGAGCGCGGGTCGTGGGACAACGGCTACGCAGGCGAAGGCAAGGCGGGGCTGCACGTCGACGCGATTCCGTGGATGCACGAGCGGCGGATAGCGGCCTTTCTTCCGGACGGAGATGGCGAAACGGTCCCGAGCACGGTCGACGGGATCCTTTATCCCATCCACCCGCTGCAGATCGTGGCCATGGGCATGGTCGCCACGGACAGCCTGAACCTCGAGGACGTGGCGGCGGCATGCGAAGAAGAGAAGCGGTGGGAGTTCATGGTCGTGGCTGAACCGCTGCGGCTCCCCGGGGGCACCGGATCGCCGTTCAATCCGATCGCGCTGTTCTAGACCGGCATCCGAAACGACAAGGAGGAACGAATGCAAAGTCACAGCGAGCACTCAAAGGAGATGGCCATCCCCGCCGGTGGATTTCCCATCAGCCAGATCGCCATCGTCGTCCGCGACATTGACGAGGCGCTTGAGCGGTATCACCGGGCGCTGGGGTGGGGCCCGTGGAACGTGTACGAGCACAAGCCGCCGGCCCTACATCACACCTTTCTTCACGGCAAGGCGACCGACTTCACGATGATCGGCGCCGAAACTCACGTGGGTCCTATCGTCGTCGAGCTGCTGCAGCCCGTGGAGGGCCCGAGCATATACAAGGAATGGCTTGACGCCCACGGCGAGGGCCTCCACCACATCGCCGTCATGCGTCCGACGCCGGCCGAGTCGGAGTCGACCAAGCAGCATTTCGACGACCTCGGCGCCAAGGTCCTCATGGAGGGCAGGATCGGCGAGACGATCCACTTCTATTACCTCGACACGGAGCCGATGTTGAAGGTAATCTTCGAGTCCGGTACCGGGCACGCGGTGGATTTGAAGCCCAGCCGGGTGTATCCGTGACCCCGCGCTGAGCGCAGCATGAAACTCCTGGTCGTCGGGGACTCGTTCGTGCCCGTTCCGGTTTTCGAACGTGGCCTTGCCGGCCTGCAGGGTGCGCACCGGCTCGAATACCTGCAGCTCGACGAGTCTCAAGAGCTGGTGCCGATCAGCGCCTCGGAATGCTCCATCCGTGAATACCTGGGCACGCCGGCCCAGCTCGTGGACCGGGTGCGCGACGCTGAGATTTTGATCGTGCACGGCGCCCCGGTAACCGACGAGGTGCTCGCCGCTGCACCCAGACTGAGGCTGGTGTGCTGCGCTCGCGGCGGCCCGGTCAATGTGGACGTGGCAGCTGCGTCGGCCAGGCAGATTCCTGTCGTCAACACGCCCGGGAAGAACGCGGAATCGGTGGCGGACCAGGCTCTCGCGTTCATGATCATGCTCGCGCGTGGATTCCCCAAGGCCCAGCGCTTCCTGATCGAGGGCGGCACGCTCGGCGAGTCCGCGTTCGAGGGTGCACGGTTCCTGGGGCATGACCTGGCTGGGCACGTGCTCGGTCTGGTGGGATTTGGCAACGTGGGCAGTCGAGTTCACCGGCGTGCGCTTGCCTTCGGCATGCGCCTCGTCGTTTACGACCCCTACCTGCAGATTGGCGAGCTCGAATCGACGGAGCAGGTCTCGACGCTCGCCGAGCTCCTGTCCCGGTCGGATTTCGTCTCGCTGCATGCGAGGGCCACGCCAGAGACCGAAAACCTCTTCGGCATGATGCAGTTCGCCGCCATGAAGCCCGGGTCCTACTTCCTGAACACGGCTCGGGAGTCGCTCGTCGACGAGGTCGCCCTCGATGCCGCTCTCGCGTCCGGTCACCTCGCCGGAGCTGCCCTTGACGTGGTGCGGCCGCGCCCTCAGGGCGGCCCCCATCCTCTGCTGAGGCACGAAAACGTGGTGATCACACCCCACATCGGTGGCGCGACGCATGAGACGTTGCTTCGCGGCGTGACCATGGTGGCCGTCGAGATCCAGCGATTCGTATCTGGCGAACCTCTGCGCGCGGTTGTCAATCGGGCGGCTGTGGGGGCATGAGCCGAGAGCTGCTTCTCGCGCTTGATGCAGGCACCGGCAGCTGCCGGGCTGTTTTGTTCGCGCTCGATGGCAGCCAGGTTGGCATGGCGCAGCGGGAGTGGGCGCATGCAGAGCTGCCGGGCGTGCCCGGCTCACAGGTGTTCGACACCGAGAGCAACTGGAAGCTCATCGCCGAATGCGTCAGGCAGGTGCTGGCCCAGTCCGGGGTGGACTCCTCCGAGATCCGTGCTCTGAGCACGACCAGCATGCGCGAAGGGATGGTCCTGTACGACAAGTCCGGGCGCGAGCTGTGGGCGTGCCCGAACGTGGACTCCCGCGCCGGAGTCGAGGCCACCGACCTTATCGAGCGAGGGCTCGCCGAAACGATCTACCGGCAGGGCGGGGACTGGGTCGCCATCACGGCGCCGGCGCGGCTGCTCTGGATCCAGAAGAATGAACCGGAGCTCTTCGACAAGGTCCGGCATCTGACGATGCTCGCCGACTGGATCACGCACCGGCTGACTGGCGAGTTCGTCACCGATCCGTCCATCGGCTCGAGCTCCGGAATGTTCGACCTCGCTCTGAGGAGCTGGTCCGCCGGCGTGGTCGACATCTGCGGTATGGGAATGGACATCTTTCCTCCAGTTCTGGCGCCCGGCACGATCGCCGGCGTGGTGAACGCCGGTGCCGCGGCTGCCACCGGGCTGCGGGCTGGCACGCCGGTGGTCGTTGGGGGAGCAGACACACAGCTCGGGCTGGTCGGAATCGGCGTGGTCGAGCCAGGCCGCTTCACCGTCATTGGCGGTACTTTCTGGCAGCAGACGGTCGGGCTTTCCGAAGCGATGATCGATCCGAAGGCGAGGCTGCGGACGCTGTGCCATGCGCTGCCGGGCCAGTGGATGATGGAGGGCATCGGTTTCTACTGCGGGCTGTCCATGAGGTGGTTCCGCGACGCGTTCTGTGATCTGGAGAAGCTCGAAGCCGAGCGGACCGGCGCGGACACCTACACGCTCATGGAGAAGGCGGCCATGGGAGTGCCGCCTGGCTCGAACGACGTCATGGCGATTCTCTCCAACCGCATGGTGGCCAGCCGCTGGATCCACGCCTCGCCCGCGTTCGTCCAGTTCAACGTCGGCGACCCCGCAAGCTCAGGCAGGAAGGAATGCATCCGCGCAATTGAAGAGGCCGCCGCATATGTCTCTTACGCCCATCTCCAGGTCATCGAAGAGACAACCGGACGATCCATCGACCACGCCGTCTTCACGGGGGGTGCCTCGAAGGGAACGCTGTGGCCGCGGATACTGGCTGACGTTCTAGGGCTCCCGGTCAGCGTGCCCCGCGTGAAGGAATCCACTGCGCTTGGCGCGGCGATGTTCGCCGGCATCGGTGCCGGCGTGTATCCCGATGTGGCCACCGCTGCGCGGGAGGTCGTCAGTTTTGACGCGACGCTTGACCCCGATCCCGAGGTTCACCGCAAGTACGGTGAGCTGTACGAAAAGTGGAACCGGGTTTACGCCGCCCAGCTCGACCTGGTTGAAAACGGCCTGCTCAAGCCGCTGTGGAGAGCGGCGGGCACTTAAAGCTGTCATCGACGCGAGCGCCGGAACGCAAATTCGGAGGGGCTCCTTACCTCAGTTGGTTTCGGATTCGCGGTGCACTGCCACTCCGCCCACGACCAGAGCTACACCTACGCCGTCGGCGATACTCGGCACTTGATGGAGGATTACGAAGCCAATGACCGCGGCGGTCGCGGGCAAGAGCGAGAGGAGCAGAGCATAGGTCGCGCGCGGTAGACGTGCCATCGCCAGCTGGTCCGTCACGTACGGGATCACCGACGAACAGATTCCAACACCGATACCGGCCGCGAGCAAGAGTGGGCTGACGAAAGCTGGCGCGGCCTCAGCGATGCCGACGGGCATCACCACGACCACCGCAATCAGCATCGCGGCCCCCAGCCCATCGATCCCAGCTCGCGGGCCTCGCTGGGCGATTCGATGTGCGAGGACGATGTAGAGGGCGAACAGCACGCAGTTTGCGAATGCGAATACGAAACCAAGCAGCTGACCCTGGAGCCGTGGTGAGGAGATAGACCCCTGCAACCGCGAGCATCAAGGCGAGAAGGTTGCACATTGTCCGCAGGCCGATGACGGCGAGTCCGATGGGGGCCGATGAACTCTATCGCGCCTACGGTGGCGAGCGGCAGCCTGGCGATGGCCAGATAGAAGCAAGAGTTCATGAGTCCCAGGACGACACCCAGTGCAACCAGCACCCACCGGTCGCGTGACGGCAGACTGCGAAAGAACCACCACGGTCGCCTCCAGGCTGCAAACACGATCGCAGCGCTGATGATTCTCAGCCCGGCGACACCGAGCACGCCCAGATGGGCGAAGAGCAGCACTGCGAAGGACGGGCCGAGGTAGTGGAAGACCGCGCTGACAAGGAAGTAGATGTGCGGTGGTACAGCCCGCGAGTAGGCGGGCGGCACCACGTCGGTTCGCATGGGGGGAGCGTAGAGGAGGTAGTCCACTCGGCGACATAGACGATCAAAGGTAGTATCCTCGATTTACCTTATGAAGAAAGGAATTAGTAGCCCAACAGGCCAGCGGTTATTGAAACTGGACGAAATCGACCGTAAAATCATCGCTGAGCTCTCCGTGGACGGTAGAGTCCCAATGGCCGAGCTGGGACGGAGAGTGAGCCTATCCTCGCCTGCGATTGCCGAGCGTGTCCAACGTCTTGAGCGGGCTGGAGTGATTACCGGTTACCGAGCAGAGATAGATCCTCGGGCGCTGGGGTACAGCCTGACGGCGATCGTGCGCGTCAAGCCGGCGGCCGGACAGCTGTCCAAGATTCCCGAGCTGGCGAATCAGATTCCAGAGGTCGGTGAGTGTCACCGGATAACGGGTGAAGACTGTTTCTACCTCACGGTCCACTTGCGCTCGATCGAAGACCTCAGCACCCTGCTCGACCGCTTCCTGGTTTACGGAGAGACGACAACCTCAATCATCAACGCATCACCGGTCCCACGCCGCGATCCGCCAATCGTCAGAGCCGACTAGAGCGTTGGTCGCGCGCGGCCACTCTTTACGGTCGGGTCAGCCGATCGTAAGGACGACGCGACCTCGTGAGTGCCCGCTATCGATCTGGCGATGTGCCACTGCAGCGCTTCGCGACGCTGATGACGCGATTTACGGATGCCCTGCGCCGAGAGGAGACGAGCAACCCCTGAATCAAAATCCCCAAGGCGCTCGGCGGCCGTAGGCAGCCCACGCAAGTCCCAGGTCACGCCAGGCGATAAGTGTCCACTGCCGGAGCAGTGGATAAGCAACGTAAACAGTCACGCCCACCGCGTAAGCGATGAGTACGTAGTCCGCCCAGGAAAGTCGACTACTGAATACAAAGGGCGTCCAGAGCACGCTGAACTCCGGTATGTACCAGCAGAACGACTCCAGGTAGTAGTGGTTGATCGTGCAGGTGGTCTGCGCGAATTGGCCGAAAGTCTGACCATCGATCCCGACCCAGAGCGAGAGCAGTAGAGCTGCAAGCACAGCTGTGGCTGCGAGAAAGGCTCGAGGCGGGCGACGGACTTGAGCCGCCAGCAGAAGCGAGGCCGGCAACGAGGCGAAGGTCAGAAATCGGGGCCCCCACGCGAAGCCTCCGTACCACGCCCACCAGCTGCCGTAGACCAGCACCATGCCGGCCAGATACAGCATCCACAGAACCAGGACTTGCCTGACGGATCGCAAGGCCTCGAGGCCGCGTCCGAATGCAAGGAACAACCCGGGTGCGAAAAAGAGCAGCCCTTTGCCGAAAGAAAAAAGCAGCGACAGCACGCCAAAAAACGTCGGATAGCTGAAGCCGGGCAGTCCCGAATAAGGCAGGAGCGTCTGAAATCCGTGATCGTTCTCGTAGCCCGTGAAGAGAGCAGATCTACGGCGCACCGTGCTCTCGAGCAACCAGAGACCCGTGCTCAGAACAAGCGGCGCCAACGCCCTGATTCGTTTCATGCGCCATGCCCACCAACCCATTGCAAAAGCAAGGCCCACAAAGCTCGCCGGCAGGTTGGCGACGCCGACGCCTAGCAGCACCGTCCCAGTTTTCCAGCGGCCGGCCGACCATGCCACCAGACCGGCACCAACTGTCATCGCACTGAAGGTCTCGGCACCGAAGCCGGTGAGGGAGTTCGGAAGCATGGCGGTCGTTCCGAGCAGCAACAGGAAGGCCGCCAGCACGTCGTTGGGCAAGCGTCCACGAAGCAGCAGGTACAGCAGGCCGAGGCCGGCCGCGTAGACGATGACGTTGTAGCGAGACACCCACCATTCGCCTGAGTCGCCGAGATGACCCAGGAGCATCAGCGGAATCGAAGGCACCGACCCGATGAGGGGAAACTTCGTATTCGGTATGCCCCGACCCTCTAGCCACCCCTGCAGAGCCTCAAACCGCAGCCGGCCGTCGCCTTCGATCCCGTGCGGCAGGATGAAAAAGAGCACGAGCAGGCCAAGCGCAAGCAGCGCCCACAGGACGCGGTTGGGAATGTCCGGGGCCGGTTGCAGCTTCGGGCTAGGCGTGATGTCGGCCAACGGGATCTCAGTATCTCTTGACTCGCGACCAGAGGAGGACAATCGGACAATGACGAACGCGAACCTCGCGCACCCGTGGATCGCAAGCCACGCCGAACGGATCGGATTCGGAATTCAGATGGCGCGCTCGGAGCCGCATGATCGCATTCCTCGAGCGGATTCCGATGTTCTGTACGCCCGACCAAGCCGTTGACCACCTGGGGAGACTTCGGAGCGCCGGCTTCCAACACTTCATCGTCGGTGGTACAGAAGTGCGATCAGTTCAGCGATTCGCCTCGCAGGTTATGAGACCTTTGCTC
>DASYVJ010000073.1:0-1581 GCA_035937155.1 Candidatus Dormiibacterota bacterium
CCTACGCAAGCTCACGGATCATCCTGTGCCCGACATCGCGTAACGCACTGCCTGCACGTCGGATCGATCGGCATTGTGGCCATTTTGCCGTAGCGGGCATTGCGAATCGAGCGGCCGGAGGGCAAGATATCCCAAAGCGCAGACCTAGCAAGCCCTGTATGCGCGCAGCCGCCGCAATGGGCGGGACGCGCGAGAACAGTGGGATCGAATTTCCTATCGGTCGATGCCGCACGCAAGGGAGCCGCAGACTCATGAGAGTACGTTTCTGGGGAACGAGGGGGTCGATCGCCACCCCCGGGCCGGGCACGAACCACTTCGGCGGCAATACCTCCTGCGTCGAGCTGACCACTGCCAAAGGCGACCTTCTGATTTTTGACTGCGGCACCGGCGCGCACCGGCTTGCCGCCGAGTTGATGGCCCAAGGCAAGAAAGCCATTGACTCGAACATTCTCCTCGGACATACGCACTGGGATCACATTCAAGGCTTTCCGTTCTTCACCCCGGCCTTTATCAAAGGGAACTCCGCCTCGATCTATGGTCCGGAAGGCAGCCGCGGCTCGCTGCATGAAGTCCTGGGCGGTCAGATGGAGTACTCCTACTTCCCCATCACCTTGAACCAGCTGCCGGCCGCGATCACCTACTACGACCTGACCGAGGGCATCCACACCATCGGCGGCGCGCGGGTCGCGACGCAATTTCTCAATCACCCTGTCATGACGGTGGGCTACCGAGTCGAAGCCGACGGCGTGGCGGTGGTGTACCTTCTGGACCACGAGCCGTTCTCCGATGAGCTCTGGCGCGCCGGTGCCGAGCCGGGCCGCATCGAGTCCATCCTGCACGAGGGAGACCGCCGGCACGCCCTATTCATGGCCGATGCCGATCTCGTGATCCACGACGCCCAGTACACGCCCGAGGAGTACGGCTCAAAGAAAACCTGGGGACACAGCCCGTACGACTACGTGGTGCAAATTGCCGCGGCGGCCGGCGTAAAGCGGCTCGCCCTGACCCACCACGATCCGAGCCACAACGACCACTTCGTCGCGGACATCGAGCGCAAGGCCCGCGCCCTGGCCTTGCAACGCGGGACGGGACTCGATGTCTTCTGCGCGTATGAAGGCTGCGAACTCGTCCTGGAGCCGCGCTCCACCTTGAAGCCGTTTGTCACGGCGGCCCCGTTCCAGGCGTCCGTCGCGCAGCGCCGCTTTCACATCCTGGTGGTTGATGACCAGCCGGACACGCTTACGATGATCGTTCGCGCGCTGGAGGAGGATCAGTACGCGGTCAGCAAGGCGACAAGCGGCCCGGAGGCGCTTCGGATGATCGACAAACACATGCCGGACCTCGTGGTGCTGGATTACAAGATGACCGGCATGGACGGCCTGGCGGTCATGAAAACGCTCCGCGCCAAGCCCGAAACACAGGCCCTGCCTGTGCTGATGCTCACCGCCATGACCGATGAGCCGAGCACCCGCGCCGGCTTTGAAGCGGGTGTGACGGACTATGTGACAAAGCCATTTTCGATCCCACAGCTCACCGCACGCGTCCGCGCCTGCCTCGCCAGAGCCCAGCTCCCGTAATCGT
>DASYVJ010000074.1:0-43594 GCA_035937155.1 Candidatus Dormiibacterota bacterium
CCGCTCACGTTGCTGGAGCCCGCGCTGTTAACCGCATTTCATCGAGACCTGATGCAGCTAATCCAAGTCCTCGACCTGGCGATGGGGTTGCTTCTGGCCGGACTTGCAATCCAATTCACGATGCAACAGCGGTTGGCGCAGTCGGGTCGCGTCGCCGCCACCAAAGCGATCGCGGCGACTGCCTCCCCCACTCCCCAGATCCAGGTGAGTCGATGAGAGCCCAAACCATGACGGCTGACCGGCCGGCGGCTCCTATCCAACCAACGAAAGCGGTAGAACTATCCGTGGTTGTCCCCGCTTATCGTGAGGGACGCCGCATCCACGACAACCTCCAGCGCTTGGTCGGCGAGCTGGACAAGCTGAATGTGGCTTACGAAGTGGTGGTGGTTTCCGACGGCAACACGGACGCCACTGTTCGCGAAGCCGAACGTCTGGGATCGCCAGCCGTTCGCGTATTCCGCTATCCGATGAACATTGGCAAGGGATTTGCGTTGAGTTGCGGTGTCGACCAATCGGTCGGCAACCTGGTGACCTTCATCGACGCGGACATGGAACTCGATCCGGCGAACATAAAGGTGTTCATCGACCTGATGCGAACAAATGGTTGCGACGCCGTTATTGGTTCGAAGCGCCACCCCATGTCAAAGGTCGAATACCCTGCGTTTCGCAGGTTTCAGAGCGCTGTATACCAAGTGCTGGTGCGCGTTCTCTTCAACCTCAACGTCCGCGACACCCAGACCGGGCTCAAGCTGTTTCGCAAACAGGTTCTCGCAGATGCCCTCCCTCTGCTCGCCATCAAGAGGTTCGCCTTCGATCTCGAGCTGCTCGTGGTGGCCCACCAATTGGGATATCGAAAGATTTGCGAGGCTCCGATCCGCCTCGACTACCAGTTCGAAAGCACCGTGAACCTACGATCAGCATTTGACGTCCTGTGGGACACCGCCGCGATCTTTTACCGGCTCCGCATTCTTCGGTACTACCAGCGCCGGCGACGGGAACTGATCGCGGAGGAACCGGCGAAGGAAGCGGCGGCCGGAGTCACCTCCGGGGGCTGACCTGCGGATCCTGATCCTTAACTGGCGATGCCCTAAGAATCCAAGCGCCGGCGGCGCAGAGTTGGTCACGTTCGAGATCGCCCGGCGCCTGGTGCAGCAAGGCAACTATGTGGAGTGGTTCAGCGCCTCCTTTCCGGGCGGACCATCTGAAGAAACGCTCGATGGAGTTCGCATTATTCGAACGGGTCGCCAGTGGACTGTGCATTGGGCCGCATTCCGCCGCTATCGGAGGGTGGTGTCGAAGCAATTCGACGTAGTTGTGGACGAAGTCAACACAATCCCATTCTTCACGCCGCTCTGGTCGGGGATTCCGACGGTGATGTTCATCCATCAGCTTGCGCGAGAGGTCTGGTGGTACGAGTCGCCATTTCCGATTAGCGCCATCGGATACATAGCCGAACCTCTTTACCTGCGGCTCTACCAGAAGGCTCCTGTCGTCACAGTTTCGCAATCGACCAAGAATGACCTCGAGCGGATGGGGTTCAAGGGGCTCATAACGATCATCCCGGAAGGGATCGAAACCATGGGGCAATTTCTGACTTCCAAATGCACGGAACCTACGTTCTTATATGTCGGTCGTCTGGCTCCTTCGAAACGGATTGGAGACATATTGGAGGCGTTTGCTAAATTCCGGCGTGAGGCTGGAAGCGGCTCCCTCTGGCTTGTGGGAAGTGGCTCTGAGAGGTACCGCAGCTCACTTCTCAAACGGGCCCGCAACTTGAACATTGCGGGCAAAGTTCACTTCTGCGGCCGAGTCTCCGCAGAGGAGAAACATCGTTTGATGGCTCAGGCCCATGCTCTGCTAGTCACTTCTGTGCGCGAAGGTTGGGGGCTTGTGGTAACGGAGGCTAATGCATCCGGCACACCAGCCATTGTCTACGACGTACCCGGCCTGCGCGATTCGGTTCGGCACGATTCCACCGGATTGGTTGTCCCTGCGCGGGCACGCAGTCTCGCCGACGCCATGATTCGACTTACGTCCGATCCTGAGCTCTACGACCGTCTAGCTGCCGGGGGCCGACGATGGAGCGAGACTTTCTCGTTTGACGAGTCAGCCCGGCTGTTTGGGCTAGCGCTCGAAGGGACATTGGCAGCGTGAGTGATGATCGGGCGCTCGTGTCGGTCGTGGTTCCGACACGCAACTCGGCAAGGACACTTGAAGCGTGTTTGATAAGCTTGTGTGCACAGAGTTACAGCCCAATCGAGCTTATTGTCGTCGACAACGGTTCTGCCGACGAAACGCTCGGAATCGCAAGCCGGCACGCCGATGTGGTTGAGTCCTACGGTCCCGAACGAAGCGCCCAGAGAAATCGAGGTGCCGAAGTCGCGCACGGCGACTACTTGCTATTCATTGATTCCGACATGACGCTGTCGCAGGGTGTCGTGGGCGACTGCGTGGAGGCAGTCAGGCTAGCGGGAGCGCCGGCGGTGGTCATACCTGAGATTTCCGTGGGCGAAGGGTTTCTTGCTCGCTGTCGCGCACTCGAACGCAGCTGCTACGCAGGCGATAACAACATCGAGGCGGCGCGCTTCTTCACTCGTGAAGCATTCGACTCCGCTGGTGGATTTGACGAGAATTTAACTGGCCCAGAAGACTGGGACCTGTCGATCAGAGTTGCTGGTGGGAGTAGCCTTCCTCGAACGGCGAGCCAGATCTCACACGACGAGGGCAGATTGCGTCTTGCCGCTGTCTTGCAAAAGAAGCGGTATTACGCCGCCTCATCCGTCTCCTACTGGCGAAAGCACGGGCGATCCACATTCAGTCAGGCGAATCTGGTCTTCCGACCAGCGTTCTTGCGAAGCTGGCGGCGACTGCTTCGTCATCCCGTCTTGACTGTCGGCTTTCTGACTCTGAAGAGCCTGGAAGCGGCGGCTGCACTCTCCGGCATCGTAGAAGTACGGGCTCATAGCAAGACCCGGCGGGCGACCGATCCCTCGTCACCGTGATGGAAGGGGACGTGGAGCTTGTTGCCCTAAGGTCCAAGCTTGAGCAAGCACTGGTGGATGTGGAAGGCTGGCTCTTCCTTGATGAGGCATGGGCCCTTCACGAGGCTATCCGGAACTTGAAGACAAATGGTCAGCCTCCAACGGCAGTCGAGATCGGCTCGTGGAAAGGCCGCTCGACAGTTGCACTTGCACTGGGAATCAAGGCAAGAGGAGGCGGAACGGTATTTGCGATTGATCCACACACCGGATCACCAGGCACGACCGCCGTAGGACCAGTAGTCACCGCGACTGACTTTCAACGAAACATTGCGGCCGCGGGGGTCGATTCGTTAGTCAAGCTGTTGGTCACCACATCGCACGCTGCCCGCCCCAAGTTCGCCGCGAAGTCAGTAGATCTGCTTTTCATCGATGGCTCGCATGAATATGAGGATGTCGTGAGGGATATAACCGATTGGCAGACCGCACTGAAGGATGAGTCAGCTGTTGCATTTAATGATCCGACAGCGCCGGGTGTTTACCGCGCACTGCGGGAGCTTGTGTTGAAACCCCGCAGCACCTATCGCAGCCCATCTCTGATTCAGAACACCCTCGTCTTCACATTTCGACGTGGCCAGTCCTGGGAGTCCCGCGACGCTGTGGCCCTCATAGAACTAAGGACCGTGCTCCGACTCAAGTTGCACGCAACGCCGTTTTGGCCTTACATACCGCGTTGGTTTGTTCGGATTGCGCACTCAGTGTCTAGAAGAATGGTCGGTTCGTAGTCCGGATACTAGGGTGCTCAGTACTAACGCAAATGGTTTGGATACGGTAGTCCTCGCGCCAGCTGGATACTTGCTGGACCCTGACATAGGATCAGATTACGAGCGGCCATGGCGACTGGCGGAGGGACTTGCCAAGCGTGGTCTCCGAGTTGTTGTTGTGGCTCGAGAAGCGAAGAGAATCGAGGATCTTGGCCCGAACGTTGAACTTGATCATCCCGCAGGGCCTCCACCGACGTCCCCCGTTGGAAAGATATTCGACAGAGCCAACCTCTATTGGCGCGCACGTCGTACGGCGTACCGAGAAGTTGCCTCGGGCCGCGCATTGGTCGTTCATCACCTCGGGCCGTGTGGAGACCAGTCACCAAGTCTGATTGGCAAGCTCCCAGTTCCTTTCGTGTACGGCCCGTTGCCTGCGCTTCCACTCGACAATGTGGGAGACGACGAGTGGTCATCGTGGTTACGCACTCCCGATGTGACCCCGGCTCAGGTGCGGTTGAGCCAAATTGTCGCACGCCCTGCTGGCGTCGCTGCTGGGTGGCTGTGGCACAGAACATTGGGTCGAGCCGATGCCATTACAGTCGAGGCCGATGCGAATGTACCGATCGGGACTCGGGATGTCGCTGTAATACCGCCCGGAATCGACGTTGTTCAGTTCCAGCCTCGCACCACCATCCAACCTGTACCTGGTCGAATAGTCGCAGTTGGCAGGCTGATTTCTCGCAAGGGCTACGACGTCCTTATTCGCGCGGTTGCACATGTCGTGCGCACCAATCGAACGGCACACCTGCTGCTTGTCGGTTCTGGACCGCAGGAGCAGTCCCTCAAGTTGTTGGTCGATCAACTAGAGATCGGCGATTCAGTAACCTTTACTGGAAACATCCCGCGCTGTGATTTGCCAGCGATGCTTCATTCGGCTGAGATCTTCTGTCATCCTGCGAGCTCCGACAACGTGCCATTTGCACCGCTCGAAGCAATGGCAAGCGGCTTACCTACAGTGGTCTCATCGGCTGGAGCACTGCCAGAACTTGTTGCCGATGCCGGGCTTGTCCACAAAGTTGGAGACGACGAGGACTTGGCGCGCCGCCTGGTCGAACTCCTGGCCAACGTTAGGTTAAGGGAGGCTCTGGGAACAGCCGCTCGTACCCGCATCCTCGAGCACTATACGTGGCAATTGATGTGTGACAGGTACATTGATCTCTATCAACAATTGTTCCGAAACAAGGGTAGCCGCCGAACTTAAGTCCATCCAATTGTCGTCAGGCCGCATGTCTCACCTGTTCGGCCGATTGTGGTCATGCCGTCCTGCGACAGTCGATGCTTCGGTCGCCTGAATCGGTGCTCGTTTATTCACGTTCCCGAGTCTCGGCACGTGGTATAGGTTCGTGGTCAAACTGACCTCGCTGCTAGCTTTCGGCTGAGTTGCGGCGGACCCAGCGGCTGGCCGAACTCCATGCAACGATTATGAGAATTACGCACAGAGTCGCCAGCGACACCAGGGCCGCCGCTAGAAACGCATTGGCCTGCGTGTAGTAAGCAGAGAACGTATTCGATCCCTTTGGGATGAGCCAACCGTTGAGCATGCCGTCGACCAACACATGCTTGGCTCCAATGGGTCCTTGCCAGTCCGCCGAGAAGCTGCTGTGACTGACGACAAGTTGGGCCGACGAGGCATTAGCAGGGTCAGGGTCGGCCACGAGAGCCAGATTCGGTAACTGTGACACCTCCACGATGCTTATGTTTGCGTACTGGTTAATCGTGCGATGGCCCGGTGCTAAGGCATCGGCATACAAGTAGAGAGTTAGACCTGTAGATCGCGCGTCTGGGCTGACAATTGCCCGGTATGTCGACCAACCAGTCATGTCTTTGATTGCTGGGACAGTTGCGCAGAGGTCTGGTCCGGTCTGCCAAATACAAACACGGGGAGCATCACCTTGAAGGTGGTTGACCATCATGCTTAGTACTAGCGAACCACCATGCCAATTGAGCGCCTTTCGCTCACAGGCACTATCAAACGAAGCCGACAGTTGGAGAGCAGGCAGGCCACCGGGTGCGGAGTTTGGTAAGACAATGGCGCCGAGATACGGTGCGGCTTGGGTCGGGCTCACTTGATAGCAGTCGTAAACGGGTTCCCATCGCCCCTTGGCGAAATCTCCGTTTGAAATGGCGGTACGTCCGGTCAGCGATACCGCAAGCGTATGGTTGGCCAAGTCCGGCGCGTACGCAACACTCGCGTCCGAATTACCGGACTTAAGAGTGCCTGCACGATCAAGCTGCACCACCTTCCTAGACTCCACATCGGCCAGACGGTAGGTCCACCCGGCTGGGACAGGGGGATGCCAAACCAATTTATCCCCTTGGTCCTGCCAGTTCTCCAACCCAGGAGCTTCAATGACGTTAGGTACGCCTACTTGCGGCGCACCAGAGACTAATGCCGTGTTTGGAGGAAGCAATGGGAGGAGCCGCAGATCCGGTGTCAGTGTGTCGACCATCGTGAACCCAACGCCGCTCTCTGTCTCAGCGACTGTGTCGCGTAACACATATAGGTCCAACAAGCCAATTCGGCGCAGCAACACGATATTTGGTGCTGCGTGTAGGGCCGATGCAAGATCATCCGGAGAAAGAATCGAATGATTGGGATAGGGCGCTTCGATGTCTCGCCGGACCAATATGAACGGCGTGTTCAATGCCTTTAACAAGACTTCGGTTTGGCGCCAGTCCCTGCGTACGATGCTTCGGCCTGTCAATGTAACGGCATCAATCAGCCCAGCGGACGCAGGTGCATACCCTGACGCACTGGGCACAAGCACGCGCCTCTTGAAGAGCTTGGCGATGAAATCATCGCTGCCGTAGTACCACGTGTACGGCATCTCATACCAATCGTCGGAAGGCATCACCAAAACTGCGCCCTCAATCGGAGACGCATCAGCAAATCGAGCCATTTCCGACCAGTAGGCTGGCATCTGTACATGAGTTGGTCTCGACGAGATGGCCCAGCTTGCGAGCGTTGGGCCATTGTCCGGTACAAACGCACCTGTGTACATCGGGAATGCGAGAAGTACGGCGGTAATGAGAGCTAGTGGCGCGATCGATAGGCGCAAGGCGGGCACCGTGATGCGTTGGGCACTCATGAAACCATCGAGAAGCGCATCAACAGAGACCGCAATTAGGACGGCATACGCGAGTGCAGCCAACATCAGGAACCGTGCAGGTTCGCGAAGAAGCCATCCAAACGGCAGGCCATAGAGGGGATTGAAAATCGCGTTACCGGGCGGGTTTGTGCCAGTGCTGAGGACGATCACGAATAGGGCAACCGATGCCGCAGCGACTGCCAGCCGCAATTTTCTGTTGCGTCGAACCAGTTGTTCCCTTCGGTGTCCGTATGACGCGACTGCAAGTGCCCCAAACGCAATCGCCGGCAAGACGAATCTAGCTATCGACAATGGAGGTAGGTCATACGCGCCGGCATATGGGAAGTACTCCGGGAAAGGCCAGCCCCAGTGCGTATTTAGCCAGAACGCATTGCGGATAGAGGCGCGAGGCTCCTCCCACAGCCAGCCGGCTACGCCGGCGAACTGGCCTGGCGCAATTTGAGAGACCCGGAGAACGGCCGGAACGACCCAGTACGCTGAAACACCCAAAAGCATGGGTGTGGCTAGCAAGAGCGTACGGAGGCTTCGACGAGCCGCGGCCCTCCCCTCAACCCAGGCCACCAGTAATGGCGCCGCCAGCGCGGCGGCTAAGATCATCCCCACCAAGGGTGGGTTGAAGAAGGCATAGCCCACGAGCGGCGCTGACGCAGCAACTAGTACTGCGCCCCAAAGCACGGAAATCCGGCCGGTTCCGGCCGCCACGAGGGCCGCTGGAATCGCAGCAAGCAGGAGCATAGCAACGATCCAAACGTCATAGGTATTCACCCACGTAAGGACATAGGGGTTGAGGACATAGACCGCGGTCGCAGCCAACGCTCCGATTGGGCTGATTCGTAGAGAGGCAAGAAGACCGAGTGCGCACAAACCGGTGCCTACGAAAAGCGCGGTCAACCATATTCGTTGAGCTGTTCCGGGGTCGCCGCCGACAGCATGAACCACGCCGAGAATCACGGCCCACGGCAGTGCCTGCGGCAGTTGAGATGGTTCTCCCAAGGTGGAACCACCCCAAGTCCACGACTCGAATAGGCGGCCGATCCAGGCAGTTCCCGTGGGCAGTGCCAGATCGCCGCCGGCGATCGTGGTTGCTGGTCTAAACCACGTCTGGGCTACGAGGCCCAGTAGTGTCGCGACCGCGATTGCCACCAATAACCACGTTCGCGAACCCGAAGTAATGACCGATGCTGGTTTTGGATACCGAGGGTGACCTTGTAATACGAGTTGGAGCCATCCCGTCGCGGTAGCGAGACCAAGCGCGATCAAAGCGATAAGAGCCAGGCGGTTGGCAGTGTTTCCTTCCGGAACCAAGGCCAGAGCAAGCAACAGCGCGATGCCAGATGCCGCGCTCACGCGCCGCACACCGCTCAGGATACTTAGAGGTTGGAGCTCCCTTAACGTGATCACCCGTACTTAAGGGCCCTCGGTCACACTGATACTTAGGAAACCAAACAAGCTAGGAGATGTAGAGCATGTCCGGCCACGATTCGCGGCTCGTACAAGGTGTCTGACACCATCTGGCCTCACTACGTCCGCCGATGCCGGCTTACTTTCTTGCCAGGCTACGGCCTGGCTCTTCCGTCAGCCGCAGGTTGGACTCGTCACTGGCGCGAGTGATGGCCGCGCTCAGTGGATTGGCCAAAGTAGTAGCCAGCTCCGGAAGCCCAATGACCACTGCTGTGCTCTCTTGCGTTTACTTGTATTCCAAGCTGCAGGGAACAAGAGTCCACCTTAGCTCAGAGAGCTCGAACGAAGCCAGCAATAGCGGACAACAGTCCCACCCGCCCTCATTCCAAAGATGGATGGTATCGACTGGGCTGGCTCGTCATCGGATGCGCTTCAACATGCGCGACGGATCACGAATCAGCTGCCGAATTGTAGACGGTGGCGGATTGCTCTCAGTACATGTCGACCGTGATTACGACATACCTGGACTCGACTGGTCCAAGGTTCAGACCATTGTCGACGTGGGTGCCCATGTCGGCTCCTTCACGATTTGGGCGGCATTGCGCTCTCCAATGGCCAAATTGCTCGCCATCGAGCCCAACCCCGAAACGTATCCCATACTTTTGCGGAACCTGCTCGACAACGGATTGCAGGATCGAGCAACCGCGGTCAACTCTGCCGTCGGAGGAGGTTCAGGCGTGGCGGAACTAGAACTGACCGAACACTCACTAGGAACGAGACTTGCACGCAGTCGCACGGGCTCTCCAACCGTCACTGTGCAGAAACTGGAGCAGCTACTCGCGGACGCGGGTATGGATGCAGTGGATGTTCTAAAGATGGACTGTGAAGGAATGGAATATGAGGTATTTGAAACAATCCGTCCGGATCAACTGCGCCTTATCAAGTCGATTGCCTGCGAATACCATCCGGAGCCCGGTCACGACGTCAGCCAACTCGATCGAATACTCGGGTCGGCGGGTTTCACCGTCCAGCGGCCTGACGCTTCACTAGGGATCATCTGGGCCACACGTTAAGTCGAACTGCTTAAACCCCTCTCAACAGGCCAATTACATTGAAGACGCACCAACACCCAGCTTCACTTGGCCGCCGTCCGACATCCACCCAGTGCTAATTGAGCGGTGATACACCCCACCCCCGACTCCCTCAACGAAGAAGAGGGGCCCGGTCGACGTGGCGACGACACCAACACCGTCAACCAGGGTCCCTCCAAGTGACTGCGGGGCGGACCATCCACCGCCAGTATTTGTGGAGTACCACAAGGCAGCATCGGTGCCGTGACACCCGAAATAAGACGTGGATCCGAATGAGGCCACAGCCGGATGGCCCATGCATGTCCAGCTAAAGCCCGTGTAGTTCGAAGACGCCAGAGTTCGGGAGTAAATGTGCTGGTCCGCTCCTAATACAAAGTAGGTCGGCGTACCACCCACGCTCGCAACCGCTGGACCGGCGCCCAGCACCCCACCAAGCGTCTTCCAACTACTCGGATTCACCGCTGGGAGATTAGTGCCTGTAGGCGCTGCTGTTTCTGCATGCCAGAGGGCATGATCGCCACCTTCACATGCGACATACAGCGTTAGGGCAATTACCACACCTGCCGGATTGTCGAGGCAGTAGATTGCACCGCCGCTCAAGCTTTGCCATCCCAGGGTGTCACTGCGCACATACAGAGAGTGATCGCTTCCCGTTGCAATGTAGATCGGCTTCGCGGGACCACTGGTCTGCGGAATCGCCACCACCGCCGGCGCTCCAATCAGCACTCCCCCGTCAGCTGTGAAAGTCGGTGATCCTGAGTGCAGTACCCACAACCCGTTATCGGTACCAACCAATCCGACCACATACGGCTGACCTTGAATAGTGAGGAAGTTGTTTGCGACCACGACCTGGCCGTCGGGGTTGGTCACCGTCAGGCTTTGTGGACCGGAGCTGGCGCTTACCGTTGAAAGATTGAGGGTAATGTGGGTGGGGTCGGTGTACGTGATGCTGTTTACGATCACGCCACCCGATACTGTGGCAGCGATGCGCTTGCGGCACGGGTCGGTCAGAGTGGAGGGTGTGTCGTAGAAGCCGGAACCGCTCGCCGACGTTCCCGTGATGGCGACATTCACGCTCGCCTGGCCGGTTTGTAAAGAGCTCGGGCTGGCTGAAGTCGGCGTGGCCGGCGCCGGCGCTTGCAGCCTCTCGGCCGCGACGCCCCAGTCGGCACTCGGGGGTGCCGACCCCGCCACATATTCCTGTGCCGTCCACATCGTCATGTCATCGCACGGGTCGAGACTGGTGTAGGTGTAGTCGCCCCAGCGATTGGCAGGTGTCCCAGCAAAGTCGTCATATGCATCGGACGTGCTGCTTTGGAAGATGCTGAAGCCGCCCATCGTGCCAAGTGCATCGCCGGCCAACCGGCCGACTGCCCCGGCCTGCACCACGGTCGTGCCGTTGGCACGGTTCAGGCCCATGGCGACATGGCCTTGCCCTGAGACCATGACCGTACCCATCCAGTACTGCTGAAAACCGCTCGCAGCGCTGTCGAAAACGGTCCCCGACTGATTCAACGTTGGTCCGGCCACGGTCACGTCGTACCAACGCACCGCGTCACGCGTGAGAGTGGTGGCGTTGGAATTACCGGTCGAGTCCACGCCGACGTTGTGCGCTGTCCACAGGTGGCCGTTGCGGATCACGGCTGAGAACAGCCGATCGTCAAGATCGTCCATGGGGCGGGTCGGATGAGCGGAAGCTACGTTGTTGGCCGACAAGACACCGCCACGCGGCCCTGTCTCAGCGTTAATCGCAACGTCAGTCGGGCCAGACAGAGTTGGTGCGGTGGTGCCAGGATTGGTGATCGTCCAGACGCTTAGGTGCGCGCTAGGATTCTCGGTCTCTTTGACCGCGACCGCATAGCCGGTCGCCAGCGAATCCACACTGTCGACACCCTGGATCGTCTCGACAGCGAACAGGCCCGTTACGACGTTGTAGAACGGGGTGAAGTGGAGCGTGGTGGTGAGCGCCGACGACTTCTGGATGACGTACAGGTTCGAGTGTTTGTAATTAGTTCCAGTGCAGGGCGAGACTCCGCCGAACATGTTCTCCCCGATATAGATCCCGTTCTGATCGATGCCCGGCGTGTCGTAGTCCGCAAAGCAACCCGAATCCGTTGCGATGGTGCCACCGGTCGTTGGAATGGCAAATTGCGTCCAGCTGGCTGTGGTGAGATCAGCACCGCTGCTGACCGCAAGCAGGATGTGGTTGTTGGCGGCCGGGACGTCGATCTCGGTTATAAACCATCGCTGCGTAGCCCGGTCGTAACGCACATGCCCGTCGGACACGCCTGAGGGATCAGCGGTTGACCCCCAAAAGACCGCTTGATCGAAGTCAAATACTTGGGTATGCGGCGTGTTCTTGTCAAACCCCCGGAAGCGTCCGTTCACTGAGAACAGAAACTGCGTCGGGCCGACTGCGCCCATCGTGTCGGGTGGGACATATCCGATTGTGTCGGTGAACTGCGGGCCGAGGATCTCGTCAACGAGGGACTGGGGCGAATTTCGCCCAGAGGTGACCGAAGCAGGCGGAGCCGCAGCTGCGCTGGGAGTTGAATTGGCTCTCGCGCCGGCCGTCCGTCGCGGACTGGCCTCGCGCGGTTTGCCCTTCGCCGGTTCCTGCCGGCTGCGCAGTTCCTGCAGAGTTACTGTGACCCCATGGACTGTCTGGGACTGGCCTACTTGGCCGACTGGGGTTGTAGCTTGAACTTGAGAGTCGGCCGCGACTGACGGCCCGGTCAGCGCAGTTAATGCGCTGAGCGTGAATGCCACCCCAACGGCAACCTTCAGGTTCAACCGTACGGCCTCATTGCATCATCCGGTCGCAAATCCTCTTTCAGTTGTTGCGGTCGGCGGCGACTCAATAATCAGGGTCTGCTTACGATCGTACCGTCCAACGTTCACAGTGCGCAAGCACCAACTCCTAGCGTCACCTGGCCGCCGTCCGATATCCAACCAGTGCTAATCGACCTGTGATACACCGCGCCGCCCACTCCCTCGACAAAGAAGACCGGTCCAATGGATGTGGCGGCCAACCCAACGCCGTCAACCAGGGTCCCTCCTAGTGACTGCGACGCGGACCATCCACTTCCGGTGTTGGTCGCATACCACAAGGCGTCATCAGTACCGTGACAGGCAAAATACGAAGTCGAACCGAAAGAGGCCAATGCCGGATGGCCGATACATGCCGCCCAGGAAAAGCGCGTGAAATTCGTAGACAAAGTTCTGGAGTAAATGTGCTGATCGGTTCCGACCACGAGGTAGGTCGGCGTTCCGCCTACGCTGCCAACCGCAGGACCGGCGATCATTGCGCCGCCCAACGACTGCCAACTACTGATGTTCAGCGTTGGAAGATTGGTTCCTGTAGGCGCTTGAGTCTCCGCATGCCACAGGGCATGATCCCCACCTTCACAAGCGACGTACAGCGTTCCAGCTATCACCGCACCTGCCGGATTGTCGAGGCAGTAGATTGAACCGCCGCTCAAGCTCTGCCATCCCTTGGTGTCACTACGCACATAGAGGGCGTGATCGCTTCCGGTTGCAATGTAGATGGGGCTCGCGGGACCACTGGTCTGCGGAATCGCGACGACCGCCGGTGCCCCGATCAGCGATCCGCCATCACCAGTGAAGCTCGCTGATCCTGAGTGGAGAACAAACAATCCGTTACCGGCACCCACCGCGCCGGCTACCCAGGGAACCGCGAGCGCCAGATTTACTCCAAACGCGCTCAGGCCCGTGCTCACGGTGGCGCTCACTGAGCCGGGGCTGTGGCCTGAAGCCGACGCGGTTACCGTGTACGTCCCTGCCGCCAAGCCACCGAACAGATAATTGCCGTTCGCATCCGTAGTGGTGGTCGCGCCATTGTTGAGTGACACCGTCGCACCAGCGATTGCTGCGGCTGTTACGGCGTCCGTCACCTTTCCCGTGATCTGCGTGATCGGCGTTTCCAAGAAGTTGGTGAAGTAGACGTCGGCGGCGCCTCCGACCCGAAAACCGCCCACGCCCGGCGACATGAGTCCCGGCGGAATACCAGAGGCAGTTACCTGCCACGCAGGTTCAGCCGAGCCAAAGGCCCAAGCCTTGCCGTAGGCAACGCCGCCGATCACATCAATCTTGGCGTGGTACCAGGCATTGGTGGAAAAGGCATGAAAGACAGAGCCGATCTGAGCCCAGTTGCCGCCGTTGTCGATCCAGATAGTCAGGGTGCTGTTGTTGGGGTTGAGCGCGAGGACAATCCACTTGTCGTAACCCAAGACACGGGCCAGGAGCCGTCCACCATTAACGCTGACCATGTTGATGTCACCAGTGATCTCCTGATCGCGGTAGGCGATGCCCATCCAGGTGTCATGGTCTGAATTCGCGGTTGGGTTCTGAACGTGGAGTTGCCGGCTGACGATGCTGACCGTGGCGTTCGGAAAGACGTTGAGGTCGTTGCTCCAGGTGTGGCCGTCCGAAGCAGTGCCAATGCCGCTCTGGTCGGGCCGGCTGAACAGATCCTGTGCCGCATTCGCGGGAACAGGCGTGAGTGTCTGGTTCGCGGTTACCGTCCCGCTCGCGGGGGCGTTCACTGCGCCGACGAAGTTGGCGTTGTAGCCACCCGCAGTGATCAGCACGTCATAGGTGCCGGCCGCAAGGGTGATGGTGTAGGCACCGCTTGAGTTGGTGGTCGCGGTTGAGCTCGCCGGCTGTGTGACGACCTGCGCCCCACCGATCGGCGCGCTCGTGCCGGAGTCGGTGACCACACCGGTGATAGTCGCGGTCGACGCGGCCTGCACGGGCACAGATGCGAGCACGGCTATCACGAGCGCCAGCAGACCGGTACTCGCGAGTGTTTTCAGTGCTCGTCGGCCCACCGCCAGCGTGCGGTATTTCGCCCGCCCGTCACCGCGATCGAGGACGCGGACTCGCCTGCTGCCTACGATATCGAAGACTGCAGCTCCAGTAGGTTCGTAACCCGGTTGGTCCATTTGAATCGGTTCCCTCCCACGGCATTGTCGGGACGCGACCACGCCCTGCCGCCGAGGCTACACCCGCGTCTAGGCTGGGACTCCATAGGTATTGGGTTCTTTGGGTGGGCAAATGTCCCTGTTTAGCTTCAATTTCGCATAAAGCAACGGCGTACATCATGTAGCGAATCGAGGTCGAAATTGCCGGAGCGGGAGGGAGTTGACACCTCGGCTACTCATGGTGTTCACAGGCCTGGCGTAGGTGCGAACAGCTTCCGACGATGGATCGTGACCGACCCGCCGTCTCAAGGCGGGCGACACAACGACCGTAGAATTGGAGGCAGCTCCAAGAGGCGCAGGCAACTGAAGCAAAATGAAGAAGCGGCCAACCGCGATTGTCTATACGGTCAACATCCTCCTACTGGCGGTGGTCGTCTGCACGGTGCTGGTCGTCCTCGTCCTTCCGAACTTCGTGCAAAACTTCAACTTCGCCGAGGTCCACGCTACACTCCCCCTCTCAACCCGCATCATGCTTGCGATCGGATCCTTCGCTAGCGTCCGGCGAATCCAGATCCTGGTCACCGTCTTTGCCATCGTCGTGGGTGTCACTACCTTGGTTCGGGTTCGGCGATGAACGGTTTTCCCGCCCTACTTCGAATAGGGGGCACGGGTGCGACGCGAGGAGTCAGCGCTTAGTAGCACTTCCGCAGACGCCAAGACATGACTCGCCGGGATACTACGTAATAGCGGATGGGGCAAAATGTCCCATTGACTGCGTATAGCCGACGGGGTAGACCCAGTCTGACTGCGGCCACGCCTCGGCCGTGCGCACCGGGCTTAGGTAAGGGGGACCCATGACACCTAGTCGATTTGCCGCTGTGTTGGGCGTCGCGCGCCCTCCTCCGATCGATGTCACCTTCATCTCGGGCGACGACAAGCTTGATGGGTGCACCGTCAACGAAGTCGAGCACTTCATTGAGCGCGAACCGCTCATCAGCGTGGTCATCCCCACGACAAATGAGTCATCGAACCTGCCCCATGTACTTGTCGAGATTCCCGACGATGTGTACGAGGTCATCCTCGTGGACGGTCACTCTATTGACCGCACAGTCGAAGTAGCGCGGGCGTTGCGGCCTGACATTCAGGTCATTCACCAGACCGGCGCGGGGAAGGGCAATGCCCTCATGCAGGGTTTCGCTAGAGCCCGCGGCGACATAGTGGTGATGCTCGATGCGGACGGTTCCACGAGCCCCGAAGAGATCCCGCGCTTCATAGGCGCTCTCCGATCAGGTGCGGACTTTGCAAAGGGCTCACGCTTTCTTCCGGGCGGAGGCAGTGCCGACATAACCACGTTGAGGCGCATCGGAAATCGCGCGCTAACCCGCCTTGTGAATGCCCTATACGGGACCCGGTACACCGACCTCTGTTATGGGTACAACGCGTTCTGGAGGCACTGCCTCCCGCTCCTGCAAGTCGATTGCGACGGCTTCGAGGTTGAGACGCTGATCAATATCCGCTCGGCCCGGCGCGGCCTGACGGTGGTCGAGGTACCAAGTTACGAATCTACGCGGTTACACGGCACCAGCGGCCTTCGCGTGATCCGAGATGGTTGGCGGGTGCTTCGCACGATCGTCCACGAAAGACTGGACAAAGCTCACGAACCGCCCGCCACCTCGGATCTGTCATCGAAACCGATGGTGATGGAAGAGGCATCGATGGATTTGTCATCCAAACCGGTGGTGATGGAAGAGGCATCGATCAAAGGGGCAAGCAGGGAGACTGTCTTGGTGACTGGCGGTTGCGGGTTCATCGGGTCGCGCCTCAGCGCCCTCCTGGCTGCCGACGGCCGACGAGTGCTTGTATATGACAACCTCAGTCGGGCGGGCGTGGATGGCGCGATGGCGGCAGGTGTACCCAATGTCGCGCTCGAGAGGGGCGATGTGCGCGACGCACGCGCGCTGCGTCGGGTGATCGCTGCGAATGGGGTCAAAACGGTGTTCCACCTCGCCGCCATGCAGTACGCCCCGGCGTGCGAGAAGGCGCCGCTGGAGTGCGTGTCTATCAATGTCGGCGGCACGCAGGCGGTGCTAAACGCATGCGAAGGTACTTCGGTCTCGGCGATAGTATTCACGTCGAGCGCCGCGGTGTACGCCCCAGCCGCCGACGCTGTCAATGAGGCCGCGGCAATTGCTCCTATCGACGTTTATGGTCACACGAAATTGTGGGGCGAACAGCTGCTGCGTCTGTTCCATCGGCGTACTGGGATGGCCATCGGAATCGCACGGCTCTTCAACGTGTACGGTCCGGGGGACACAAACCCGCACCTCGCCTCCGTGATCATGCAAGCACAGGGCGGCAGTGTCATTACGCTCGGCAACCTCTCAACGCAGCATGACTACGTCTATATCGATGACGTCGCTAAGGGACTGATGATGCTTGCGCGCTCGAGTCATCAGCGAGGATGGCTTCTCTGCAACCTCGGCAGTGGGCGCGCTGTCGACGGCGCGACTGTTGTGGCGACGCTCGAGCGACTTCTAGGGCGACCCTTCGTGCGCCATGATGCTGCGCGGATACATGCCAACGGTCATTTCCACCTTTTGAGCGACGCAAGCCTTGCTCTCGCCACCCTCGGCTGGGAGGCGACCACTCCCTTCAGCGTCGGCCTCGCCGAAGCTGTTCGGCGACCCTTGGCGAATTTCCAGACAGAGGACCTACTCCCGGCGTCGCCTAGAGGCCGATGAGAAGGGAGGCCTTCTGGTCGATTCACATCGGCACGGCGTGGTGTGTAGGGGCCTTTGACACTTCTGTAAGTGTCGTCCCCAGCATGCCACGACTCCGATGACCACCGCCCTGATTGTCGGTTCCGGACCTGCTGCTGCCAGTGCCGCGCTCGCTCTGAGCCGTCGCCAGGATCTCAAAATCACCGTAGTCGATATCGGGCTTCCATTCCGTGCCGACTCGCTGCTGGGACTCGTGCACACGGCCCTGTCAGTACCGGGGAGTGAACCGCTGAAGCGGCTCGGCGTGACCATCCGTGCCTTCAGTGGCGGGGCAGTCGGTACCGGGATGCGCTGAGTGGTTGAGCCTGAGGTGACGGCTGTGGCGACCGCCGGCCTCAGCCCTCGTGGCTTGCTCCGGACGCTGCGGTCTCCCGGCGACTTAATGAGCCACGTCCGCGGTGACTCGCTGCTTCGGAACAGCTTGTTCATCATGACGACCACAGTCGTCAACTCGGGATTCGGCTTCGCGTTCTGGGTGGTAGCGGCGCGCCTTTTTCCGACGGAAGTCGTTGGCGTGACCGCGGCGCTTATGGCCGCCGGCACGATCATCGCCCTTCTGGCCAGCCTGGGCGTCGGAGCGACCCTCATCCAATCGCTACCCGAGCAGAGAAGTTCCACGGGCTGGTCGCTGACGTTTTGGGCCGGGATGGTAACCGCGGTCGCAACGAGCCTGGTAATCGGGTGCGGAGTATTCCTGGTCCTGCCGCTGGTTTCCGGTGACTTCAGCGTGCTTCATCGCCCGGCGTACGCGGCAGTCTTAGCTGTCGGAACGGTAGCTATGACCGTCAATGCTGTTCTCGACTACTCGTTCCTTGCCGAGCGCGCGGCGGGGAACATGCTCAGCCGCAACTCCGCCGTCGCGGTCGGCAAGCTCCTTGCAACCCTTCTGCTTACGGTGGTGGCCGGGCACAACGCTTTGGCGCTCCTGGGCGCCTGGGCCCTAGCCGCCGCGGTCGGGCTCGGGCTTGGCGCAGGCCTGCTGATCCGGCGGGTCAATTTCCTGCATCTACCGCGACCATCGGCGCTCGCACGTAGGGCACTGGGGCTGCGCTCGCGCCTCGTGGGGCACCAGCTCGTCAGTATGGGGGCAGCGTTATTGCCGTACCTGCTCCCGCTGTTGGTGACGGCACGCCTGTCCGCCAGTGACAACGCGTACTTCTACACGACCTGGATGATGGCGGGAATCTTTCTGATTATCGCGCCTGCAGTATCCCAATCGCTGTTCGCCGAGGGCGCGCACAGCCCGCACGACGTACTCGTGAAGGCTCGCCGTGCGCTCACCATCATCGCCGTACTTATCGCACCCTGCATTTTGGTAATTCTCGTGATGGGTGGGGTCCTGCTGTCGGCATTCGGCCCCGCCTACGCGCATCACTCTCTCGGGCTGCTGCACGTGGTCGTGCTTGCCGCAATCCCGGATGTGATCACCAACGTGTATGTCGCTGTGTTGCGCGTGCAGGGGAGGCTCCGCACCGCCGCCGGGCTCAACCTCGGCATGGGCGTCGGCATACTGGCGCTGTCCTGGATGCTTCTCCCCATGCTCGGAATCAGCGCGGTCGGCTGGGCTTGGCTGGCAATGCAGCTAAGCGGCTGTGCGTTCGTTGTCTTCGACCTCACCCACCGCCAGCCACATCTCATTCCGGAAGAAGCGACGCGCTGAGGTGACCCACTGATGCGCATCTTTCAAGCCACGGACTGCTACCCGCCGCCCCTCGTAGGTGGGCGGGATCTGCACGTCCGCCTGCTCGTTCATGAGCTCGCTCGGCGCGGTCACGAAGTCGAAGTTGTCACGCTGGGTGGGCTACGTGGCACCCGGACCGAATTCGACGGGGACATTCCGGTGCACCGGATCGCCGGGTGGAGTCGGGTACTCAACCCGTTTTACGCTAACCCCGAGCAGCCGTACCACCCGACGGTTCCCGACCCGGGTATGGTCCGTTCGCTCGCGGCCCTCGTGCGAGAACGCCGACCTCAGGTGGTGCACGCGCATTCGTGGATCGTCCACTCTCTTCTAGCGTTCCTCCCGTCCGAGCAGACGCGCCTGGTGGTCACGATGCACGAGTACGGCTTGGTCTGCCCGAAAAACACGTTTGTGTACAAGTCCGGGGTGTGCACGGGCCCGAGGTTCGCCAAGTGCATCGCCTGTGCCAGCGGCCAGTACGGGCCGCTGCGCTCGGTGGCCCTCACGACCGGGCTGACCTTGATGCGGCCCTGGCATCATCGAGTGGACCGATACATGGCCGTCAGCACCGCCGTGGCTCGCGCCTGCGCATCCCTGGGCGGGCCTGGTCGACCACCTATTGAGGTCATCCCGCCCTTCCTGCCTGATGACAGCTTTCCGTCCGGCGACACTGGACGGCCCGAGTTCGTGCCGGCCACGGGTGAGTATCTGATGTTCGCCGGGGCGCTAGGCCCACATAAGGGGCTTGACGTCCTGCTCGAGGCGTGGGCTGGACTTGACGTGGCGATCCCTCTGGTCCTTGTGGGGATACGGCGGGAGGACACGCCGCACCACTTTCCTGATGGCGTCACCGTCGCGGAGAACGTGCCGAACGCCGACGTCCTACGCGCCTGGGCGCACTGCACTTTCGCCGTGGTGCCCTCCCGCTGGCCCGAGCCATTCGGCCGGGTCGCGCTCGAGGCGATGGGGGCGGGCCGTGCCGTGGTCGCCTCTGCCGCGGGTGGGCTCGCGGACCTTGTAGTGGACGGGACGACTGGCATCCTCGTGCCGCCAGGAGACGTTGCGGCGCTGCGGGCGGCCATCCAGCAGTTGCTTACCAATCCTGGACGCCGCGAAGACATGGGAGTGGCCGGTCGCCAGCGTGCGGCTGAATTCTCTGCAAGCGTGGTTATTCCACGAGTGGAGCGGGTCTACGACGAGGTTGTTGGAGCTTTCTCTTCGGTCCCGTCACCTTGAGCAGTCCGCATGTCTTCAACTGACTGGTAGGCATGACCAGAGCAACCGTGTTGACCCCCGCGTACAACCATGCCGCCTTCATCGGTCCTTGCATTCGCAGCCTGCTCGCTCAGACCTGGCAGGACTGGGAGATGGTCATCGTCGACGATGGATCGGATGATGGAACTGCCGACATAGCTGAGTCCTTCCACGACTCGAGGATTGTCGTCCTTCGCCGACCACACGAAGGGGTTGCCGGACTTGGCCGTGCCTATGCGCTGGCGATGGCGAAAGCCACAAGTCCGTTCGTAGCTATCCTCGAAGGCGACGATACTTGGCCGCCGACCAAGCTCGAGGACCAACTTCCATTGTTTGAGGACCCGGCTGTTGTCCTCGCCTATGGCCCGGCGGGACTAATGGACGAGAAGGGTTGCATCTACGCTCACTTCTGGCACGCGCCTCGCGGCCCCATCGCCCGCAATGATCCTGTCGGGACAATCCTTCCAAGCCTGATCCGCGTCAACTTCATTGTCGCCGCCACCGTGATCGTGCGCCGCCAAGCCCTGGAGCGAATCGGCGGCTTTCTGCAGCCCACCGGTATTCCATACGTCGATCATCCAACCTGGCTTCGACTTGGCACTGTCGGAACGTTCGCCCGTTCGCAGCACGTCGTCGGTCACTGGCGCCGATACGCCGGGCAAGTGACGACCTCCAGCTGGTTCGAAACCACTCCAGACAGAACCGCTTACCTGCAGGGCGTCGCCGCGGAAGCTCTCAGTCTGCTGAGCCCAGAAATGAGGGCGACTTTGGCAGCGTCGATCCGTCGTGATCCATCTCGACAACGCGAGGAGGCTGCGATCGCGCACGGGCGCTTCGCGCTCGTAGAAGGTCGCTGGGGCCAGGCGGCGAGAGTCTTCACGCAGCTCTTGCGCACCGGGGAATTGCGGACCCGAGCGGTGGGCGTGCTCGGACTCTTGTCAGCAGCCGGCAGGACCGACATGGAATGGCTGATACGGGCGATGGGCCGCCATTCCTTGCCGTCGCGTCGCCACCTCGCCTCGCACGAGGCTCTTCCTCCAGCGAGCCTCAGGGACGGGTCTCTGCTCCGGTGACACGACCAGTTGCGTGGCCGCAAGGCCACGAGGACAGTCACATCCAATTCAAGTGGGTGTCGTTGGTTGCGCTGTGCACTGCGATGGGCCTTGGCTCGGTCGCAATCGCTGACGCAGCGAGCCGTCAAGGAGGGGACTACGTAATAACCTCGGTGTTCTTCTGGGTTGGCCTGCTTCTCATCTTCGCGCCAATCGCCTTTCGAATACTTTCAAACAACGTTCATCCACATGAACAGCTGGCGCTTGTCGTGCTCCTCGGTGTTGCCCTCTATGTCGCCAAGCTTCTGGGATCTCCGGATGCGTTCACAGGCACTGACGAGTACGTCCATCTGCGGAATACCCAGGACATCCTGCGCACACAGCATGTGTTCAACTCGAATCCGCTTCTCCCGACGGCTGCTTTCTACCCCGGGCTAGGGGCGGCCACGGCGGGCCTCGCGGATCTCACCGGTCTCAGTCCATTCGTATCGGGCGTCTTGATCATCGGGGCGGGGCGGATTCTCATTTCGGCTTGCTTCTTCTTGGTCGCCGAGAGAGCCACTGGGTCCGCTCGAGCGGCCGCCGGCGCCAGCCTCGTCTATGCCGCCAATCCGTTGTTCCTGTTCTGGAGCTCGACGTTCGCGTACGAGAACCTGGCTTTGCCACTGGCAGCATTCGTTATCTGGTGGCTTGGTCGCGTCCGCCAGGAGGCCGGTCCAGGGCCGCAGATCGTCGCGACCGTGGCGATTGTCGCCGTGACCGTCACGCACCATGTGGCCGGATTCGCGCTCGCGGCACTCTTGAGTGCGTGGTGGTTGGCCGAACTCGTCATTCGACGCTCGGGTGCGGAGCTGCGCAACGTGGGATTCATGGCTGCGGTAGCCGGTGTCTCGGCGCTGAGCTGGCTTCTCTTGGTCGCGAAACCAGCACAGTCCTATCTCTTCACCAACAACCTGGTCCCGGAGCTGCAACAAACAGTATCTGTGCTGACCGGGCGCACTCCGCCAAGGCACCTATTCACCAGCGGTGGACACGTTTCCCCCGCGTGGGAGATCGTGGCCAGCTTCGGCGCCATCAGCGTGCTGCTGCTCGCGTTGCCGCTTGCGCTCTACCTGGCATGGACTCAGCGCCCCCGCCCGGCCTTGGCGGTTGCCATCAGTGTGGCCGTCATCTACCCATTTACCCTGCTGCCACGACTCGCTCCGAGTGGCGTGGCGATATCGGGCCGGTCGTCGGAGTATGTCTTCGCCGGGCTCGGGTGCGTTCTAGGGCTCCTTACCGCGGAGGCAACCTGGTGGCGAAGGACCAGGCGCCGCTTGCGACCAGTACCGGCTGCTCGCACGAGGTGGTTCGGATGGCGCTGGGTGGCAGTGGCTGCTGCCCTGACAACGTTTGTCTTTGTTGGAGGCGTAACCATCGGTACCGCGTTCTACGAACGGCTCCCGGAGTCAGCGAATCCGCCAGGTTATCCGTGGTCGGTACAGCCCGATGTGGTGAGCGCTTCGCAGTGGTCGAGGGACCAGCTCGGGATCAACCAGCGATTCGCTGCCAATTGGATCGACGCGTCTGCACTCGCCACTTATGGAGAGCAGGACACCGTGAACGAGAACTACATCTGGCCGATCTTTTTCGCCGACACAATGGATGCGACAGTCGTGCAGAGCATCAGGTCGACGGGTGTGCGCTACCTCCTCGTCGACTGGCGAATGATAAGAGGCGTACCACCAACCCCCGGCTACTACTTCAGTCCTTACGAACCACACGCTGGGAATTACAAGCAGGCATTCTCCGCGGGAGCCCTGCAAAAGTTCGCTTCCGCCGCCTGCACGCGTTTGATCTACGACACCGGGTCCATCCAGATCTTCGACGTCACCCTTATCGAGAACGGGTCCTGCGTTCCAGCGCTAAGCGGTGCGGCTCGAAACGACAGGAGTCCTGGGTGAAAAGGCGACGCTTGCTCCTGCTTTCCGGTACCGGTCTCGCTGCTGCTCTCACCGTGGTGGCGGCAAACGTTCCGGTCCCTCAGGCGCTGCGGATCGCGCTTGGGGTACTGATCGTTTTCGTGCTGCCAGGCTTCGCGATACTCTGCGCCCTGTTTCCTGGACCGCAACTCTCGCCCGGCGAACGCTTGCTCGCGAGTGTAGGCACCAGCCTCGCGATGACGGTATACGTCAGCGTGCTCCTCGGCACCACCCCGATGGGGCTGTCTCAGGAATGGCTCGCCTTGACGCTTGGAGCGACCACGATTGCGGCATCGGTGCTTGCCGGTATCCGCACGCGCTACGCCGACGAGGCGTGACAGAGGCACGGCAGCGCATCTGATGGGGGCGTCGAGCGGTCGGCCGGCTGACGGGACCCCGCGGGTGGCCGTGGTGGGCGCCGGGACCCGTCTTCTGAGCGGCATGAGCTACTACACCATCCGACTCACCAACGCATTGGCTGCGCGCTACCCGGTTGCTGCCATTCCGATGCGGCAACTCATGCCGTCGTTCCTGTATCCGGGACGCTCGCGCGCTGGGACCGCCATAACGCGATTGCATTACGACCCTGGGGTCACGGTGCTGAAAGGAATTGACTGGTACTGGGCACCAAATATCTTCGGGGACTTGATCGACCTCGCGAGATGGCGTCCCGACATCGTCATCTTCGAGTGGTGGACTGGGACGGTGCTCCACACCTACCTGGCCATCGCCTTGCTGGCTCGTCTACGTGGAGCTTCCGTGATCGTCGAGTTCCACGAGGTCCTCGACACGGGCGAGGAGCGGCTCCTGTTAGCGCGTACATATGTGAACCTCATCGGACGCCTCTTCTTCCGGCTGGCAGCAGCCTTTGTGATCCACTCCGATTCTGACCGAGGACCACTTGAGCGACGGTATCGGCTCGGCACACGGCCTTGCGTCGTCATCCCAGTAGGCCCTTTCGACCACCACGTATCCAAGGAGCCCGCGGAAGGGTCGGCATCAGTCGTTCGCGTTGCGCCCCCCGACACCGTCAACCTCCTCTACTTCGGCATCATCCGACCTTTCAAAGGCCTCGAAGATCTCATCGAGGCGTTCGAAACGCTCGACGACGAAGCGGTGAAGCACTACTGGCTAACGGTCGTCGGCGAAACCTGGGAGGGCTGGGACGAGCCCATCCGGCGGATCGCCAGCAGCCGTCACCGGGCGCGGATCACATTGGTCAACCGCTTCGTGGACGACGGTGAAGTTACCGCCCATTTCGCGGGCGCCGACGCCGTCGTCTTACCTTATCGGCGCTCTTCGGCGAGTGGTCCGGCCCATATCGCGATGAGCAATGGCCTGCCCTTGGTGATCACCGCCGTCGGGGGGCTTCCGGCGGCCGTCGCAGATTATGGAGGAGCCATCCTGGTGCCCCCGCGCGACCCAGCAGCGCTACGAGACGCTCTCCGGCGGCTTCCGGAGTTGGTAGGACGACGCTATCCCGACCCGCATTCTTGGGACCGGACGGTTGCGCGCTACGGCGACTTGATGCGACAACTTGGAATCGCGGGGCCCGCGTGAGGCACGGGTATCAATGGCGGAGCGGGAGGGATTTGAACCCTCGAGGCCCTTACGGGCCTACGGCATTTCCAGTGCCGCGCCCTCGACCGAGCTAGGCGACCGCTCCGCCGGACACTCTAGCAACCACCGTCATTAGCCCAGCGGGGAGCCTCAAGCAGGTGCGAACCAGGTGTCGAGCAAATTGAATGTGCTCCACGGTCCTGTGCTTGCGGGCAAGAGGGTCGTGTCCACTTTCGTATCAACCCCCGTGCTCAGGTCGTGGGCGAGGATCACACCATCTAGAGAGCTGGGGCCACCCAGGCCGCACTGACTTAGTTGCTGCTCGTCGGACCAAACGACGTTTGGTTGGACGAAGAACGGGTCCGAGCTGATCGCTTTAGAGAGCTGCGTCGTACGTCCCGTGGCGATGTCGAAGCGCCATAGATGCGGCACCCCTCCACAATCTGGCACGGAGCTGTCAGATGCGTTGTAGACGATGCTGCGGCCATCAGGACTCATTCGCGGCCAGAAGAAACCGCTAATTCCCGTTGCGAGGACTTCCCGCTGACCGCCCACGATCATGCCGTCGAGCTCACCAATCGGCCCCGGTTGGCTCTGACTGAAGAAAAAGAGGATGTTCCCCGCTCGACTCCACGTCCCATTCAAAGCGGTCTTCGACTGAAACGCGATCGAGCCATCGGATCTGAACACAATGAAGGTGGCTGGGGCGGACTGTGGTCTGAACACGCCGGCATCCAGAAGCAGACTGCCGTCAGGCGAGAACTCGAGCTGGTCGAACGGGCCAAAACTCGGTCCCGGGCCACCATGTCCTCCCATCGGCTCCTGGACATAGAGCGTGCGGTCCGAGCCGGCTACATACAGATGCAAGCTCATCCCGCCCGCGGCGTCGTAAGAGCGGTACGCGAACTTCGTGCCATCGGCGCTGAAGGCGCCCTTGCCTGCGACCGCGGGAAGGCGGGCCGTCCGCGTGATGGCACCCGAGGCGAGGTCGGCCGTCCCTAGCTCGTTACCAATCCAGAAGGCCAGCTTGGTGTTGGAAATAAGGTGCGCGCCGTAGGCCGGGTCCATCCTGCAGACGATCGAGGGCTTGAGCGGATTCGACACGTCCAACATCTCCACGAATGGGGATGTCGTGGCGAATTGGTAGATGGCCAGCGCGGTGGCGCCGATATGCGCATCGCAGTAAAGCTTGGTCGACATTGTCACCTGTGACGGAGAAGGGGTAGTGCGAACGCTCGACGCGACCTCTCCCGCGGTGCCCTGGCACGCCACGGTGAACATCGTCAGCAGCACAGCGGCGGCCGCGAACCTCACATCCCGTCGAACGTGGGCGAGGCGTTGCGGTTACGCGGCTCCGCCTGAGGACCGGCCGACTACCCTGGGTCCGTCGGGGCCGGCGACGATCAGCGTGTCGGTCATCCCGACGAACAATCCGTGTTCGACGACACCGGTTGTTGTCTTCACCGCATCATCAAAGTTCGCGGCGTCTTTGATCCCGCCTTCCACCATCAGGTCAAGGATCAGGTTCCCGTTATCCGTGATGTAAGGAGTCTCCTCCCCACCTCGTACCGTCAGGCTCGTCCCCAGCGCGGTCAACCTCTCAGCCGTCGTGCGCCACAAGAAAGGCAGCACTTCGACCGGCACCCTTCCCGTGCCGAGCTGCTTGACGAGCTTCGACTCGTCCACCACGACGACAAAGCGCTTCGCGGCGGCGGCCACCAGCTTTTCCCGCGTCATTGCGCCTCCGCCACCCTTGATCAGGTTGAGCGTGGGGTCCACCTCATCCGCACCGTCGACCGCGAGGTCGATCGGGCCGACCAGCTCCTGAACGATCGTGATTCCAAGGGCCGCAGCCAACTCGGCGGTCGCGCGCGACGTTGGTACGCCACGCAGCTTCATGCCACGTGCCACTAGGCGACCCACCCCTTCCGTGAAGTATTTGACCGTCGATCCGCTGCCCAGCCCGAGCAGCATTCCGTCCTGCACGAGCTCCAGGGCTTTCTCGGCTGCCGCCTTCTTTAATTCCTCAGTCAAGGGCTTCGCGGATCGCCTTAATCCCCGCGGCCACGCCTTGCTTGAAACCAAACACCGAGCTGCCCGCGACTAGCACCGTCGCGCCCGCGCTCACGACCAGCGGCGCAGACCGAGCGTCGATGCCGCCGTCGACCTCGATCTCCATGTCTGGCACCATCGCTCGCAGACGGCTGATCTTCTCCGGGCTGCGCGCGATGAACTTCTGGCCGCCGAAACCTGGCTCGACCGTCATGACGTTGACGAGGTCGATGTAGGGAAGGATCTCTCGAAGGTGCTCTAGAGGCGTCGCCGGGTTGATCGCGACACCGGCTTTCGCGCCAAGGTCCTTGATCGACTGGACCGTCCGGTACAGGGATGTCGTCGACTCGACCTGCACCTGGATCAGCGTTGCGCCAGCCTTGACAAAGGCTTCGATGAAGAGCTCCGGGTTCTGGATCATCAGGTGCGCCTCGATCGGGAGCTTGGTGGCGCGACGCACCGCTTCGACCACGAGCGGTCCGAACGTGAGATTGGGCACGAAGTGGCCGTCCATCACGTCGACCTGGATGCGGTCCGCGCCGGCGGCCTCGGCTTCCTTCACCTGTTCGGCCAAGCGCCCGACATCCGCGGACAGGATTGAGGGAACTATTTCGATGTGACGCGGAAATTCCCGCCCGGAGGCCCTCACCCTAACCCTCTCCCGCTAGCGCGGGAGAGGGGACTTCTCGGCCCGTCGCCCTCACCCTTGTCCTCTCCGCTAGCGCGGGAGAGGGGACTTCGCGCCCCGTCGCCCTCACCCTCACCCTCTCCCGCTATCGCGGGAGAGGGGATTTGTCGATCCTCTCTCCACATCTATCGTTGCCCGGCTGCGGCCCGGTCGATCAACCATCGTGCGCCCGCAATCATCCCGGATGGCACCTCGTGCCGTTTTGCCTTCGCGACCGCGTCGGCCTTTCCCGCCCCTGTCGCGAGGATGATCACGCGCCGCGCCGTCCGCAGGGCGTTGAGGGTCAGCGTCACGCGTTGTGGTGGTGGCTTGGGCGAGTCACGGATGCCCACCGCCAACCCGGGCGCCTCCAGCGCGGGGTGGCCGGGGAACAACGAGGCGGTGTGCCCGTCCTCCCCCACTCCCAGCACAACCACGTCGAGCGGAGCCACCGCCGTGACGGTGTGCGCGTAGAGCCCCGCGGCTTCGTCAGGTCCGAGCTCGGCGGGCATCCGGTAGACGGTGCCCGGAAAGACGTGATCCAGCAGCGCGATGCGCGCCATGCGGTAATTGCTTTCCGGGTGGTCGGGATGCACGCAGCGCTCATCGCCGAAAAGGATGCTCACGCGACCCCACGTGACATCCATGCTGGCGAGCAGCTCATAGCAGCGCTGGGGCGTGCTGCCGCCCGCCAGGACCAGCGTGCGCGCGCCATCACGCAGCGCTTCGGCGATGTCAGCAGCCGCCGCGAACGCGACGTCTTCGGGCGACTCGAGGACGGTGAAGTCACTCACAAGACACCGCCCCCCAACCCTAACCCTCCCCCTTCGGGGGAGGGGATCTGCTGCATCAAATCGCGTTCATTAGTTGGGCCGCGGCGGCCAGGGAGCGCGTGAAGACCGGGTCGTGGGTGCCGTGCGAGAGCAAGCCCAGCAGGAGCGTCGCCTCGTCCTCCGGCTCGACGTGCTGCACGTGCCGCAGCGTTTCCGCTCCACCGATGTCGATCAGTGTCAGCAGCACGCGGGTGTTCTCCTCGTGCCGCCGGTCTCGCACGAAAACGGCCGGGTGGGGTGGCCGGCTCTCACCGGGCGGATCGCCGGTGGCAGTGTGGTGCAGGCTGTCGAGGTTCTGATGCAGGACGTCGCGATGCCAGGCGGCCTTGCGCTGCGCGATCTCGAAGCCGGCCTCATCCTCGCCACCGGTTGGAACAAGCGACTGGAACCCGCCCGCCCCGATATCCGGCGCCGGGCGTCGCGCGCGATCCGGATCCCGCAGAACCGTGAGCTGAAACGTCTTGCCTCCGGCGGCGCCGGCAAACCGGATGGCGCTGATCTCCCCTTGCGCGAGGTGCTCTTTGGGCACCGAGCGCAGCGCGACCTGCACCGGACGCCAGCCTTCGGCTGCAAAGTGCACGACGACGGTTCCGCCGCCGCCGGCGGCCGCCCGCTGCATCTTCCAGCCAAGTGTTGAGGCCATCCAGCCAATCAGCAGCGCCGCTGCCACTCGGTTGCCGCGACCATCTCCCGCATAGTCGACTCCGATCTCTGAGATGCCGTTCAGGAAAGGTCGCCGATCGATCGGGGAGAAGAACTGCGCGATCGTCTCGCGCCACGACTCGAGCCGCCACCACTGCAGATCGCCGACGCCGAGGTTCTGGTGGGAGCTCGAGGCAAGGTGGGTCAGCTCCAGGAACGAGCGGTACGGCGCGTCGAAACGCGATGAGTCCACCACCAGCGCGTCACAGATCTTCAACGCGTCGGTCAGCTCCTGCTTGCCGAACGGCGGCGTGCCGAGCCACCAGAGGTACGTCGGCACACCGCTCGGCAGCAGGGGATCGACGAGTGCCGCGAGATGCTCGCCGACGGCCCCGCGCACGCGCAGCGTGATCATCTCGCACTGCACTGAGCAGGCCGATTCCGATCGAAGCGTATCTGTGGTGATCGCGGCGTCGATCCGCCCGGGCCGCAGGCGTGGCTGGTCGCGAATCACGATGATCTGTGCGGGGTGGTGATTTCCGATCGCCCTCGTCGCTCGCTGGGCCCTGCGCTCTTCGGCGTCGGTCATCGCTACAGCGACCAGTGTCATCACGCAGGGCCGAGGGTGCGGCAGCTCAGCGTCCTGTGCCTCCGCGACTGCGAACTTCTTGCGGATGTTGGTCACCGCCTCGAGCACGTCGCCGACGGATACGTCTTCTCCGCTCCACGCGACATCCGCTTCGGGCTTGACCGCCGTAACTTCTCCCGCCGCCCTCACCCTCACCCTCTCCCGCTAGCGCGGGAGAGGGGACTTGCCGACCCTCCCCCTTTGACTAGGTTCACGGTCGGTGCCACTCTCGTCCATCCTGCTCGAGGAGCTTTGTCGCGGCAGTCGGACCCCACGTGCCGGCTGCATACATCGCCAGGGCCGGCCGGCCGTCTCGCCACGCCGCCTCGATCGGATCGATGAGCTTCCACGCCGCCTCGACCTCATCGGCACGCGTGAACAGAGTCGGGTCCCCGATCATGCAGTCGAGCAGCAAGCGCTCGTAAGCCTCCGGCGTCTCGACCAGGAACGCGGTCATGTACTGGAAATCCATCGTCACGCTGCGGATTTTCAGGCCGGCGCTTGGCACCTTGGCGCCAAACTTCAGCGAGATGCCTTCCTCGGGCTGGATGCGCAGCGTGATTGCGTTGGGGTCGAGCTCTCGAGTGGCGTCGCGGCCGAAAGTGATGTGCGGCGGGCGCTTGAACTGGATTCGGATCTCGGTGACGCGCTTGGGCATGCGCTTGCCGGCCCGGATGTAGAACGGCACGTTCGCCCACCGCCAGTTGTCGACGTAGAGCCTGAGCGCCGCGAATGTTTCGGTCAGCGAGCCCGGGGCGACGTTCTTCTCTTCGCGATAGCCCGCCACCTGCTCGCCCAATACCCAGCCTTTGGTGTACTGCCCGCGGATCGTGGAGTGAGCCACCTGCTCGTCGGTGATTGGCCTGATCGCGCGCAGGACTTTGACCTTCTCGTCCCGCATCGTGTTGGCTTCGAACGCAAGCGGTGGCTCCATCGCGACGAGAGCGAGCAGCTGGAGCGCGTGGTTCTGCACGATGTCGCGCATCGCGCCCGCCTTGTCGTAGTAGGCGCCACGCAGCTCGACTCCGATCTCCTCGGCGACCGTGATCTGGACGTGGTCGATCAGGTTCGCGTTCCACACCGGTTCGAATATCGAGTTGGCGAACCGGAAGGCGACGATGTTCTGGACAGTCTCCTTACCGAGGTAGTGATCGATGCGGTAGACCGAATCCTCATGGAAGACGCGTTGCAGGATGCTCGTCAGCTCGCGCGCGGACTTGAGGTCGGAGCCGAACGGCTTCTCGACCACGATGCGGTGAAAGCCAGCGCCCGAGGCCATGCCGGCCGCCTTCAACTGCTCGACGATCGTCTCGTACGTGGGTGGTGGGGTCGCGCAGTAAAACATCCGGTTTCCCGCGACATGCCGGCTCGTGTCGAGCTCACCCAGGCGGCTCTGCAGCTTCTTGAATTCGTCGAGCTTTGAGAAGTCGACCTTCACGTAGAAGCACGCGCTGAGGAACGCGTCGAGGACCCGCTGGTCGATGGGCTGGGTGCGGGAGAATTCCGTGATCTTCTCCGACGCGTGCTTGCGGAACGACTCGTCGGTCAGGTCATCGATCGCGGCGCCGACCACGGCGAAGCCCGCCGGCAGCAGGCGCTGCTTGGCGAGGTTGTAGAGGGCGGGCAGCAGCTTGCGGCCGGCGAGGTCGCCGGTCGCGCCGAAGATGACCATCAGGCATGGTTCGCCGACGCGGTAGTCGTGAAGTCCCTCGGCGAGAGGGTTGGGGGCGATGGTTGGCATCTACCCCTCGGCCCTCACCCTAGCCCTCTCCCGCTTCGCGGGAGAGGGGAATACCGCCCTCACTTGCGGGTAGCTTCTCCCTTGGCGTCGGTTACTACTGCGTGGCCGCCGAACTGGTTGCGCATCATCGCTAGCATTCGGTCGCCGAACGTGTTTTCCATCCGGCTCCGGAAGCGTGCGAAGAGCGACTCCGCGATGATCGGCACCGGCACGGACTCTTCGATTGCCGCCTCAACGGTCCAGCGTCCCTCGCCGGTGTCCTCGACGTAACCCTTGATCCCCGACAGCTCGGGATCCTGCGAAAGGCCTCGCGCGATCAGATCGAGCAGCCATGACCGGACGACGCTGCCGGTCCGCCAGGCCTCCGCGATGGCCTGCATGTTCATGCCGGGGAAGGAGTTCGAGAGTTTCATGACCTGGAAGCCTTCCGCGTAGGCCTGCATGAGGCCGTACTCGACACCGTTGTGAACCATCTTCACGAAATGGCCTGAGCCCTCCGGACCAGTGCGCACGAGGCCGCCGTCGTCAGGCGCGAGGTCCTTGAGCAGCGGCAGGCAGTGGTCGTAGATCTCCTGCTCGGCGCCGACCATCAGGCAGTAGCCGTACTCCAGTCCCCAGATACCGCCCGAGGTCCCGGCGTCCATGTAGTGCATGCCCTTCGCCTTGATCCGCGCGCAATCCTGCAGGGCAACCCTCCAGTTCGTGTTGCCGCCGTCGATGATGATGTCGCCGGGATCGCCGAGCTCGATTAGCTTGTCGATCGCCTGAGTCGTTGGATCGCCGGCCGGGACCATGACCCACATCACGCGCGGCTTGGTGGTGAACTTGCTGACGAACTCCTCCCACGAGCCGGCACCCACGGCGCCAGCGGCTTCGTGACGCTTGACAGCATCGGGCGAGAGGTCGAACGCGACCATTTGGTGGCCACGCTTGAGCAGGCGCAGGACCATGTTGCCGCCCATGCGGCCCAGGCCGACCATCCCCATTTCCATGGCTACTTGACCGCCGATCTGACGGCTGCGACGAGCGCCTTCCACCCCGCCGCAGGTTCGCGGCCGAGCGTGACGCGCAGCACCGGCAGGCGGCGCGAGCTGAGCGACTGGAGGTCGCCCAGCGACTGGGCCTGCTTGAGGATCGAGAAGCTGAACGGCTGCCCGGGGATCGGCACGTCCTGCGTGTCCTGCTGCACGACCTGGAGGAATAAGCCGGTCTTGGGGCCGCCCTTGTGCAGCTGGCCGGTGGAGTGAAGGAATCGCGGGCCATATCCCGCGGTGGTCGCGATGCGACTGCTGTCTCTGACCGCCGTCCGGATCGCCGAGATCGCCGCCTCCGACGTCGCGGTTCGCCCCGTGTAAGCCATGATCGCGAAATACGCGCCGGGCTTGGCCCGCGCGAGCAAGCCCTTGACGCCGGTTCGTGCCTTAGCTGCCGGGGTCGACTCCGCCGGGGGCAGCTTGCCCGCGCTCTTGAACTTCGCCAGCACGCGCTTGGTGTTGTCCTTGGATTCCTGCACGTTGGGCTGATCGAAGGGGTCTATGCCCAGGACTGAGCCTGCGATCGCGGTAGCGATCTCCCAGCGTAGAAACTCCCCGCCGAGATCGAGCTTGTCTCGCAGCGTTAGCGTCACCACCGGGTGACCGGCCTTCTCCAGCGCGGTCACCGCGCGGTTTGGCGCGTCGGCATCCATCCGGATGTAGACGAAGAGCCGGTCGGCGCCATAGACCGGAGGTCTGCCCAGCGGCTCACCTTCGACCGGGACGATCCCCTTGCCCTCTTTGCCGGTGCTCTCGGCGAGCAGCTGCTCGACCCAGTAGCCGAACGTCGCGACCTTCGGCGAGGCGATGAGCGTGAGCTTGTTGCGCCCCATGTTCGCTAGCCGCCCCATCACGGCGCCGAGCCACACACCGGGGTTGCTCTCGGCAGGCACCGAGTCCGCGCACGAGCTGGCCATCTCGATCGCGCGCTCGAGCAGTTCGACGACGTTCACGCCCATGAACGCGCCCGGCACCAGGCCGAAGTAGCTCAGCACCGAGTAGCGTCCGCCGATGTCAGGCGGGTTCGGAAAGACCCAGCGGAAGTCGTGGTCTTTGGCGAGTTTTTCGAGCGATGTGCCCGGATCGGTGATCGCAGCGAACTGCCGCCCTGCCTTCCCACCCTTCCCGCTCTTCTGGACCTGCTCCCAGAAGTAGGCGAAGTGCGAGAGCGTTTCGGTCGTCTCGCCCGACTTCGACGCGACGATAAAGAGGGTCTTGTTGATCTGGATCTTCCGCCGAGTGGCCAAGATCGTGGCCGGGTCGGTCGTGTCCAGCACATGGAGCCGCGGGTGGCCCTTCACCGGGCCAAATGTGTTGCGCAGCACGTCCGGGCCGAGGCTTGAGCCTCCCATCCCGAGCAGGACCACGTCGGTGTAGCTTTTCCCGGCCCTAGCAAGCTCCCGAAATTCCGAAGCGCGCTCGAGCATCTTCCCGGCGACGTTCAGCCAGCCGAGCCGGTCGAGGATCTCATTTCGCTTGGCAGGGTCGGCGCTCCACATCGTCGTGTCCCTCGCCCACAGCCGGCGCGGCGCCTCGTCCTTCTGCAGCTTCGCGATCTCCGCATCGACGGCCGGCTGCAGCGGTCCAAGGCTGTGCCACTGCCGCGGGCCATTCCCCGCCTTGATTTCCTTTGACGTCTTCGACAGGGCTTCCAGGAGGCTTTCGAAAGACTTGGTGAAGGACTCGACGCCCTCGGTCTCCAGCTCCTGCGTCACCTGGTCCAGATCGATGCCGGCCTCGGCGAGCTGCTTCAGCTGGCGTTTCGCCAGGTCCACGTTGTCGTCGAGGCTGCGGCGGACCTCGCCGTGCTCGCGGAAGGCCGCGAGCGTGGCGGGCGGGATGGTGTCGACCGTGTCCGGGCCGATCAGCTCCTCGACGTAGTAGGTGTCGGGGTAACGAAGGTCCTTGGTCGAGGTGCTGGCCCACAGCGGGCGCTGCGTGCGGGCCCCGGCCTTGCGCAGCTTGTCCCATCGCGCACCGCTGAAGAGGTTATTGAAGTGCTCGTACGCGACCTTTGAGTTGGCGATCGCGGCCTTTCCGTATAGCGGCTCCAGCTCTCGCTTCTTGGCTGGATCCGCGATGCTCTGGATCTTGTCGGCGAGCAGCTTGTCGACCTTCGTGTCCACGCGGCTGACAAAGAAGCTCGCGACGCTCGCGACCTTGCTGAGGTCGCCTCCCTTGTCCTTCAGCTTTTCGAGCCCTGACAGGTACGCCTCGACGACCTCGTCGTAGCGGTCGACGGCGAAGATCAGCGTGATGTTGATGTTGTGGCCCTTGGAGATCTGGTCGTGGATCGCGGGCAGACCTTCTTTGGTTGCCGGGATCTTGACCATGACGTTCGGGCGCCGGCACCGGTCGCGCAGATCCTCCGCCATGGCGATCGTGCCGCGGGTGTTCTTCGCTAGCGTCGGCGAGACTTCGATGCTGACGAAGCCGTCCTTGCCCTTGGTCTTGTCATAGACCGGCCGGAACACGTCCGCGGCGGCCTGGATGTCCTCGACCATGAGGCTCCAGAGCATGTCCGATGGTTTTGCCTTCTCCCTGACCAGCTGCACCATCGCCTCGTCGTAGTCGGTTGAGCCGCTCACGGCCTTCTCGAAGATGGTCGGGTTGGAGGTAACCCCGGTCAGGCCTTCGTCACGCAGGCGCGCAAGCTCGCCCGAGCTGATCAGCTGGCGGCGGATGTTGTCGAGCCAGAGCGACTGCCCGATCTTCTTGAGCTCTTGAACCGGGTTGTGTTTCGTCGCGGTGTTCGTCGCCATTCGTTACTTGGCCAGCAGCTTGGTCGCCGCAGCCACGATTTGCTTGGCCGAGATGCCGGCGGCGTTCATCAGCTCGTCAGGTTTGCCTGACGTTGGCAGGCCCTTAACGGCGAGATGCACGATGCGCGGAAGTCCGTCGGCAGCGAGGGCTTCCATCACGGCCGCGCCCAGGCCACCTTCCGGGTAGTGGTCCTCGACGATGACGAGCTTGCCCTTGGTGACGCGCACCGCCTCGCGCAGTGTCTTCACATCGACAGGCTTCACCGAGTAGAGATCGATCACGCGAGCGGGGATCTTCTTCGCCGCGAGCGCGTCGGCGGCTGCGAGGCAGTTGTGCAGCGTCACCCCCGCGCCGATCAGCGTCACCCTGTCCTTAGGACTCTCGCGCACTACCTTCGAGCCGCCGACTTTGAAGGTCTCGTTGGGACCGTAAATGGTCGGGTAGGCCCCGCGCGTGGTGCGCATGTAGACGATGCCGGACGTGTCTGCCATCACGCGGGTCAGCTTTGCGGTCTGGTTCGGATCGCACGGATAGAGCACCGTCGAGCCGATGATCGCGCGCATCGAGGCGAGGTCCTCGAGCGCCATCTGGGACGGGCCGTCCTGGCCGATCTCAACGCCCGCGTGCGAGCCGGCGAGCCTGATGTTGGCCTGGGATATGCCGGCCATCCGGATGAAGTCGAAGGCGCGGCTGAAGAAGGCCGCGAACGTGGAGGCGAAAGGCTTGTAGCCGCGGACGCTCATCCCCACCGCGGCGGCGATCAGCTGCTGTTCAGCGATCCAGATCTCAAAGAACCGCTCGGGATATGCCTTGGCGAACTCGTCGGCATGCGTCGAGTTCGACACCTCCGCATCCATCACCACCACTTCGGGTAAAGCTCCCAGCGCGACGAGCGCGTCGCCGTACGCCTTGCGGGTCGCGACCTTGTCTTCCTTCGTATACGTGGGCAAGGTCACGACAGGCGCGGGCTCAGGCCGCTTGGGGGCACGTGGGCTCGGCTCAGGCTTGGCCGTCTTGACCTTGAGGTGGCGGATGCCGCCGAGCTCCTTGATCGCGCGTTCCGCCATGTCCGGCGGCAGCACCCTGCCGTGCCAGCCGTCCTTGTTCTCGATCTCGGAGAACCCCTTGCCCTTGATCGTCTTGGCGATGATCACCGTCGGCTTGCCGGTCCCGGACAGCGCCTGCCCGTAGGCGCGGTCGATCGCCGTCACGTCATGCCCGTCGATCACGAGCGGGAAGCAGCCGAACGCCTCCACTCGCCGGCGGTAGACGTCGGTGGTCCATCCAAACTCAGTCTGGCCACGCTGGCCGAGTCGGTTGATGTCCAGGATCGCGGTGAGGTTGGCCAGCTCATAGACCCCGGCCTTGTCAAAGGCCTCCCAGATCGAGCCCTCGGCGAGCTCCGAGTCGCCGCACAACACCCAGACGTGGTACGGGAGCTTGTCCAGGTTCTTCCCGGCGAGCGCGACGCCGACCGAGATCGGCAGCCCCTGGCCGAGCGAACCAGTCGCGACGTCCACCCATGGGATCGCTGGTGTCGGGTGTCCCTCGAGACGGGAGCCGAACTTGCGGAACGTCATTATCTCGGCGTCAGTGACGGCGCCGACCGCCTTGAGCATCGCGTAGTAGAGCGGCGAGGCATGGCCCTTGGAGAAGATCAAGTGGTCGTTGTTCGGGTCTTTGGGCTTGGACCAGTCGTACTGGAGGTAGCGGGCGATGAGGACCGCGATGAGGTCGGCGGCGGACATGGATGAGGTCGGGTGGCCCGAGCCGGCCGCGGTGCTGCTGCGGATGGAGTCGACGCGCAGCTGCTGCCCCAGCTGGCGGGCAAACTCGAGATCGGTAGTGGCTAGCGTCTCGGTGGTGACCGTCATCTCACTCCCTACCACTCAAGAGTGGCGAGATCCCGCCCCGGCGGGCCCAGCTATGTACCAGTAAGTCTAATCAGGCTCAGCAAATCCCCTTCCCCGCACGGGGAGGGCGAGGGTTGGGGGGCGGTGCCTATTGCTGTGCTGCAAGAGAAATCCCCTCCCCCGCAGGGGGAGGGCGAGGGTGGGGGGCGGTGCCTATGGCTCTGCTGCAAGAGAATTCCCCTCCCGAATTAGCGGGAGATCGACCGTTGGGGGGCGACCCGAGCCCATTGTTAAGACCGTAGAAAGTCGCGTCGATCTGCGGAAACATCGAGCCATGTTCCGCGATCCACTGATGATCGACCGGGCTCGCAAGCTGAGGCGAGGCATGACGATCGCCGAGAACAAGCTCTGGTCCCACCTTCGCCGCAAGCAGCTCGATGGCCACCGGTTCCGCAGACAAGTTCCACTCGGCAACTACATCGTTGACTTCGCTTGCCTACAAGCGCGCCTCATCATCGAACTGGATGGCGTGCACCACGATGAAGCCCTGGATGCTCGGAGGACGGATTGGCTTGTGAGCCGAGGCTGTCGCGTCCTGCGGTTCACTAACGTTGAGGTCCGAACTCAAACCAATCGCGTCCTGGAGGTGATCTCAAAAGCCCTCTCGCATTCCCGCACTTTGGGGAATCCGGGCTCCACCTCCCCCCAACCCTTACCCTCCCCCTGCGGGGGAGGGGATTAGGAAAGCCTCGCTAGACGCTCGACCTCGCTAACCATCCCCTCTAGGATTTTCAACCCCGAGTCCCAAAAGCCAGGGTCTGTGATGTCCATACCGATGCGCCGGACGAGCTCGTCCGGTCGCGTCGATCCGCCCGCGGCGAGGAACTCCAGGTAGTCGTCCACGAAGCCGGGGCCTTGCTCCAGGTAGCGGTGATAGACCGACAGCGCCAGGAGATTCCCGAACGCGTACGCATAGACGTAGCCCGGCGTGTGGAGGAAGTGGCTGACGTAGCTCCACCACACCTTGTGCTCGTCCGTGAGGGTCAGCGCGTCGCCAAACATCGGCTGCAGCTTCGCCTGGTAGATCTCGCCGAGCTGATCCACGGCCAGCTCGCCCTCGGTCCGCCTCGCCGTGTGGCACGCGTCCTCGAACCGGTTGAAGGCGACCTGCCGGAACACCGTCGAGAAAGCGTCCTCGACCTGGCTGCACAGCATCGCCAACCGGATCTTCGGGTCCTTCTCCTGGGCCATGATGCGGTCGAAGGTCAGCGCCTCACCGAACACCGAAGCCGTTTCGGCCAGGGTGAGCGGCGGGTGGAAGTCGAAGATGTGCTGCTTCGATGCGAGCCGGTCGTGCAGGCCATGTCCCAGCTCGTGCGCAAGGGTGAGCGCGTCGCGCAGCTTGCCATTGAAGTTGAGCATCACGTAGGGATGGTGGCGTGGCGAGACGGGCATGCAGTACGCCCCGCCGGCCTTGCCCGCGACCGCCGGACCATCGATCCAGGCGTGGGTGAAGAAATCCTCGACGAGGGCGCCGGCGCGCGGCGAGAACCGCTGGAACGAGCCGAGGACGAGCTCCTTGGCGTCCTCCCACGACAGATCGCGCGTCGTCTGGTCGATCGGCGCGTATCGGTCCCACTCGTGCAGCTCCCCTACGCCGAGGAGCTGCTTCTTGACCCGGTAGTAGCGGACGCAAACGTCGTAGCGGCCGGTGACGGCCTCGACAAGTGCCTGCACCGCCTCGTCCGAGGTCTCGTTGGCGAGGTTTCGCGACGAGATCCACGACGGGAAATGGCGCAACCGGTCGTCGATCGCCTTCTCCCCGAGGATCACGTTGAAGATGTAGCCACGCGTCCGGATGTCGTGGCCGAGCGCCTCGGTGACGGCGTGGCTGGCCTTGCGCCGCAGCTCGCGGTTAGGCTCGCGGATCAGTGTCAGCGCCTCGTCGAGCGCCAGCTCGCGACCGTCCACCTCGACTCGGATGGCTGAGCACAGCTCGTCAAACAGCCTGTTCCACGCGGAGTCCCCAACCGGGCTGAACTCAGTGAGCACTCGCTCCTCGGGCTCAGACAGCTGATGTTGCCGGTACTTCCGCGCCTCCTCGATGGTGTGGCGATAGCGAGCCGACTCGGGGTGTCCATACAGCTTTGCCGCCTGCTCATCCGTGATCTGCGCCAGCTCGAGCGAGAAGAACACTCCGTGGCTGCCGCGCTCTGCCGCGGCCTCGCGCACCCGCGCCAGTACGCGGCCCGCGGCGGGGTCTTGCGTGTTCTGGCTGTGCAGCAAGTACGCGTAGACCTCTGGCTTAGTCGCCTCTTCCTCGTTCTCCTCGAGCTCGTGCATCATCGCTGCAAACTCGGGCGACTCGAGAGTCGTCACCTTGCCCTTGTATTTCGCCTCGAACTCCTTGGCACGCTCCAGTGCTGCGGCAAGCTTCGTCTCGAGCGTAGGGTCGGTGGGAGACTTGAAGAGGTCGCTGAGATCCCAGCGAACCTTCTCGGCGCCTGTCGTCTTAGTCGCCTGTGCCATGGCCGGTCAGGATAAGCGGTTCGCCATCTCTCGCACCGCATCTGGGTCGGGCCACCGTCCGGCGTAGGCGCCTTCGTTGACCGCCGCGGTGACTTCTTCGAGCAATGACTCCAAAGGCACCGCCCCCCTCCCTAGCCCTCCCCTTGGCGGGGGAGGGGACAGCGCAGAGCGGAACTGGTGTCGATATTCGAGGGGGGTTTCGGGGGGGGCGCGGCGGCGGCCCAGCCGCCGCTGGACTCGCTCGTAGAGCCGGAGCAGCTCAGATTCGCCCGGCTGCGCTTTGACCCGTCCCCTCCAGCGCCGCTTGCGGAACCAGGCCCAGACGATGACGAACAGGAGCGCGATCGCCACCGCGGGCGGGATGACTCCTAGGATGCCAAGCGAGCTGATCGCGGCCAGCGGTGCGCCGAGCTCGAGGCGAGGGATCAGCTGCGCGACGCCGCCCGCGGCCCAGCGGTCAGGGAACTGCGTCGCTGCCAGTGCCGAGAAGCCGGGAGATGGGTCGACCGGCACCCATCCGTGGTTTGGAAACCACACCTCCACCCACGCATGCGCGTCCTGCTCCCGAACCGTCGCCTGGTTGAGCACCGAGTCGTACTGGCCCGTTGAGTAGCCGGTCGCCAGCCGCGCGGGGATGCCGAGGCTTCGCAGCATCAGCGCCTCCGCGGTGGCGAACTGCTCGCAGTAGCCGATCTTGGCGTCAAAGAGGAACCAGTCGACCGGGTCGCGTCCGGCAGGCACGTGCCCCAGCTGCTGCGAGTACTGGAAATTTGACTGGAGATAGTTGGTAAGTGCCATGACCGTGTCGAACTGGTTGTCTGTGTGGCCGGCCACCGCCTGAACCGCCAGGCTGCGCGCCTGCGCAGAGAGCCCGCCGGTGTCCAGGTATGCGCGAGCCACGCCCGTGGTGCCGCCCGCGAACGTGTCCTTCTGCAGCTCTTGGGCAGACAGGTTGGGTAGGTAGGACACGACCGAGTAGGTCTGGCCGGGCTTCAGCACGTCGGGGGTATGGAAAGTCCCGTAAGAGTCTTCGCGCAACGCCGCGACAGGCGCATACAGGCTCTGGATCGGATAGGCCGCGTTGATCACGCCGGGCAGCGGTCGCAGCACCCGGAAAACCTGGACGAAGGTGCCGAGGTTATTCGGCGGCGCCGGGGGAAGCAGCCTCGTCGGAATGTACGGCTGGAAAGTCACGAAGTTCCGATTGGCAACCGTCCACGACCCGTCTCGATACGTGTCAAACACAAGGCCGCGCCAGTACGCCGGCGCACCGGTGCGGACGTACATGACCGGGGTGTCGCCGAGGCGTCCGCGGAAGTGAAGGTCGATGCTGCCGGTCGCGCCGGACGGATCACCGCTGATCTGGACCAGCGGCAGGGCCGGATTCTCGAGCTGGCCCTTGAAGCTGACGAAGTTCGGCAGAGAAACGACCAGCGGCGTCGGCGACGAAGCACCTGGCTGCGGAATCAGGACGAAGCCGACCACGCCGGCTGCGAGCGCGCCAAGCACAAGCGTCGCGAGGGCGGCCGGCGGCGCGCTCAGCTTCGCTTCCATGCGGCGAAGGTGCGTGGCCATCCAGAACCCGGCCAGGTATGCCGCCCACAATGCGACGAGCACGCCGAAGACGTAGTCCCACGCGTACACCGCGGCCAGGTAGAGGATCGCGAGACTGATCCACAGGCTCGAGTAGCAGTTGCGGCGCGTCTTGAGGTCGAAGCTCGTCACAGCGACCAGCGCGATCGCGAAATTTGCCTGGGGCAGCACTCCGCCGAAGATCGCGAGCACCGAGTCGGCGATGAAGTAGGCCAGCGCCCCAAAGATGAGCGATGCGAGCACCACCTGGCCGGTAAAGGTGCGTTTGAGCATTCGGCCGCGGTAGCTGATGATGTGGCCGAGGGCAGTCGCCGCCAGGCCGACGGCCGGCACGACGTAATCCTGTCCGTACAGCGCAATGGCCAGCACCGCGACGGCGAACGCCGAGAAGACGAACGCCCGGCCTTCGAGCGAGTTCTCGACAGGCGATGCAGGCAGTCTGAGCCTGGGCAACCTCACAGCGGCCACGCCGTGCCGACGTGCTGGACCGGCCCGTCCAGGTCAAGATCCGCATCGCCGACGACCCAAGCGCGAACCGCCCCGCCTCGCCGGTGAACCATCTCGAGCGCTTCGCCGATCTCCAGTCGCGCTCCGGCCATCACGGCGACGGCTTCGCTCACGATCGGCGGGTCGGCGTCCTCGCCCGAGGCGGCCCGAGACGGGTAGCGCGCGAGCCACTCGAGCATCGCCCAAAACGAGCGCGCATCTTCGGGCAGGCTAGGCGTCAGGCCGGGACCCCACAGTACGACTCGTCCCCCGTTGCGGACACAGTCCCAGGCTTCCGACGCCGCGATGCGTGCGACCTGGTCGGCGACCGCGACGCCACCTGGCTCGGGGTCGCAGAAGATGCCCAGCGTCTGCACGCCCGGCGGCTCGTACTCGCGGACGACCAGCTCGCCGCGTCGCGCGCTCGAGCGCCAGTGGATCCGCCGAAGGGAATCGCCAGGCCGGTATTCGCGGATGCCAAACAGCTCGGTGCCAGATCCCGCGCGCGGCGCGGCCACGCTTGCCTCCAGCTCGCGCGAGATCGGGCGGTGGGCCAGCGAGGCGAACCGCGGCAGGACCAGGGCAACCTCCGAGTCAGGGCTGGTGCGGCGGCCGCGGAAAAACCCGAGCAGGTCGCTCGACTCCATCACCCATGCGTGCGCGCCCAGCGGGCCGCGGCGCAGCGCGGGCAGGTTGACCTCGTGCCTCCATCCCGATCTGGGCACCAGCCCGGTGCCGGCGCTGAGCTGGTCGGAACCGATGAACCCAAACAGGCGCGCGGGGCCTCGCGGCGCGCCGGTCGTGTTGAGTCCCAGCTCCATGTCGACGCCGTCGCCCTCGAAGATCGGCGCCGGCAGCGGCGCGTTGCGCAACAGGTGCTCGGGCAGTTCCTCCACGGGCGACCCCGGTCCTGGGGTGCTTCCGTGGATTCGCAGCTGGAGGCGAAGCCCGGCGCGGTTCCACCATGCGTAACCGACCGATACCGCAATGAGCGCGGCGATCCAGCTCGCGAGAAGAAAGAGCCAAGACACCTCAGAGGTGCTGCCGTAGTACTCGACGATGGCAGCAAGGCCGACCGCCCCCCAAAATCTAGGGGTTGGTCTAATAAATTCCCTCCCCCGCAGGGGGAGGGCTAGGGTGGGGGGCGACCCAAGCTTGATCAGCCTCAGTGTTGCCTCAGCGGTGGAATGGGCACCGACCCCAAGAGCTCCTGGATCGCCTCTTCCGCCTTGGCCCGGCCGCGCATGCTCAGCCGGTGAGCGAGCACCGGCAGGGCGAGCAGCTTTACGTCGTCAGGCAGAACGAAGTCGCGACCTTCGAACAGAGACCACGCCTGGGCGGCGCGCTGCAGATACACGCCTGAGCGCATGCTCGCGGGCAACAGCACGTCGGGCCGAGCCCGGATGGCCTGGAGCAGCGCGACGATGTAAGTGCGGATCGCCGGCGCCGCGACGACGCGCAAGCAGGCGTCCTGCAGCTCCAGCACCTCGCGCAGATCGACCACACTGGCCAGCTCGGCGATCGGGTCGCCGTGTTCGCGTCGGGCGAGCACCTCCATCGCTTCGGCGTCTGTTGGCGCGCCCATCTCGGCCGCCAGGATGAAGCGGTCGAGCTGCGACTCGGGCAGCGGGTACGTGCCGTGAAACTCCGTCGGGTTCTGGGTGGCGACGACGAAGAAAGGCCGCTCCAGGGTCCTCGTCGCGCCCTCGACCGTAACCTGGCCCTCCCCCATCGCCTCCAGCAGCGCCGACTGCGTGCGCGGCGTGGCGCGGTTGACCTCGTCCGCCAGCACGATGTTGGCGAAAATCGGGCCGGGTATGAATTCGAAGCTCAGGTCCTTCTGATTGAAGATGCTCGAGCCCGTGATGTCGGAGGGCAGCAGGTCGGGCGTGCACTGAATGCGCCGGAAGGTTCCACCGACTGATGTGGCAAGTGCGCGAGCGAGCATGGTCTTGCCCGTGCCCGGTAAGTCCTGCAGCAGCACATGGCCGCCGGCGACGAGACCGGTGACGGCCAGGCGAACCACGCGTTCCTTGCCAACGATGACGCGATGGACGTTTTCCTCGATCCTGCCGAGGAGCTCCGCTGCGCGCTGTGGTTGTAGTTCTGGTTCCCGGGACGCCGCCACGCGGCCAATA
>DASYVJ010000075.1:0-6249 GCA_035937155.1 Candidatus Dormiibacterota bacterium
GGTGTCGAATCCCTCCCACTCCGTGTTGCCCGGCTCGCAGACATGCACGTGCGTGTCGACCAGCCCGGGCATCAAGACCACGTCGCCGGCGAGCTCTATCTCGCGCGTCCCGGTGACATTGGCGCCCGCCGCCTCGACGGCAGCGATCCGTCCGTCACTGACACCAATCGTGCAAGCCACCTCATTGCTCTGACTGGTGATGGCACGGGCGGCCCGGATGACAAGGTCGAAGTCCTTGGCCACTCACCCCCTCGCAGCAGCCGGGGCAAGTGACGACACGACTTCTTCCATGGTGGAGTAGCCGAGCAGCTCCTTTGCTCGCGGGCTCCGGGCGACTAGGGCGACGATGATCAGGTAGGCACCGGCTCCCGTCACCCAGGCCTGCAGGGCCGGGAAACCGATGTAAGTCGTCCCGAACCCGGCGGTGCCAGGTATGAGCCCACCCGTGTAGGCGCCAACCGCCGTGCCGAGCAACAGTGCCACGATCCCCGGCCAGTTCGCCAGGGCGAGCTCCGACCACGATGCCACCCGGTGCAGCGGTCGTTTCAGCCCGAACAGCTTCGGCACTATGAACACGTCCATCGCCATGATGGTGCTGGCCACGGGCACGGTGACCGCGCCGATGCCGGTCACGATGTTGAAAGTCTGCTGCAGGCTCGGCAGGATGAACGTCAGGGCAGCCGCGATCAGGCCCAGGCCCACCACCGTGTACTGCCGGCGCCAACCGGGGATCCAGGACAGCAGGTTCTGGGCGCCGTTGATGGCGATATACAGGTTGCCGTCCTGCACCGCCCATTGGTTGACGAGCAGGATCACCATCATCAAACCCGCGAGGCCAAAGGCTGTCAGGTTGGCGAAGTAGCGGATGCTGGGAGCGAAGTCCGGCGCATTCGATATGGCGGCGATCAGATAGCCCAGGATCGGGAACAGCAAGGCGCCCAGGAAGTAGGAGATGGCGATCGTCGGAATGTTCCACGACGACGCACCCCGAGCTTTCGCGTAACGGAACACGTCGGGCTCGTTGCCCCAGGTCGATAGGCCGACCATCGCACCGGTCACAAACAGAATCGAGGCCGGGTTGCTGGAGTGCGGTACGGCGGCAAGCGTGTCTCCGGAAACCGAGGTGAAAGCACGTATCAGGGCGTAGACACCCCAGACGATCATCACGGGGACCGCGACGTACTGGGCGAATTTCTGGAGGCCTGTGAAGCCGAAGTAGTTGTTGAAGATCATGACTAGGGCCAGGATCGCGGTCAGCAGACCGACGGCGGGCAGGGTGCCCAGGAGCGCCTGGCCGAGCGTGATCACAAAGAGCACGGTGAAGAGATAGAAGCCCATGCCGTCGATGACGAGCAGCAGGGAAACCAGACCGCTGCCGATCCTGCCGAAGATGCTCCGGGTAGTCACGGCGTGGGTCTGACCCACAACCGCGCCGACGTTGGCGGACCCGATGCAGTAGACCGTCATCGTCGTCGCAGCGATCGCCATGGCCAGGATCAGCTGCGAAAGGGTCAGGCCCTGGAAGCGGGCGCCGTATCCGACCAGCACCGCCCCGAAGACGAGCTGCATCGACAGGAACGCAAGGAAGACCCTGAAGTTCGACCGCTTGGCGCCCTCGGGAACGACGGCTTCGGTGTAGTCGGCGACGATCGACTGGTCTGACGCGCTCCGCGCCGGCGCATTCACTGCCTCCATCCTGGCCAACTCCTCTCCTCAAACCCGATTGACGGCGTGATCGGTCGTATGAACGAGCGTTCGTTTACGGTCTTTTCTCTACGGCGGCTGATCGGAAAAACTCACCTCCTAGCTGAGGCGAAGTCTCCCGGGCTTTTCTCCCGCCGTGCGGCACGCGTCCGTGCTCGCTACTCTCGGACCGGACCCGGCGGATGCCGGCGGAACCCTAGTAGCGTCTTCGACAGGGCGTTTGTATCACCGGCATCGCCATCGCGTCAATGACTTTGGCCCCTGCGGCCGGCCTGGCGGCTAGCCGGACGTCAGTTGATACCTCTTCAGGCCCTTTTTCCCGTCCAGCTCCAGGAACACTCCATGCAGGACGCCCTCGCTGTACTCGCTGCCGGGATTCACACACACGGTTTTGCCCAGCTTGGCGACGCCCCGCGATTCGTGGATGTGGCCGTGGAGCGCGATCAGCGGTTGGTAGGTTTCGATAACTGCCCGCACGGCTTCAGAGCCGGCGGATCCCATGAGCACCGATCCTCCCTGGATCACGGGGGCCAAATCCGCGCTCACCACTGGAGCTGTGTCGAGCGAAGTTCGAATCGGCGGGACGTGGAGGTTGAAGACCGCGCGCGACGGGTCGTCCAGCTGAGCGGCCAACCCTTCGAGATGCGCGCGCAGCAGCTCCTCCGACATTTCACGCGGTGAATGCCACGGCGTGGGGTTGGCGAATCCGGAGGACATCATCTGAATCCCCTCGCCCAGGTCGACGACGATGTCCTCTGGATCCACCACAACGGGCGACGCGGCCAGGATCTCGCGTAGCGCCGGATCATCATCGTTGCCGAGCATCACGTAGAGGCGGGTTCGCGAACCACTCAGCCGCTCGGCGGCCAGCTCCAACCATCGCATCAGGGTCGACTCCATCACGTGGAGAAAGAGGGCGGCCGTGGCGTCCTGGTCGCCGTGGGTCAAATCAAGCTCATCGCTCGTCATCTGGTGCGGGTACAGGCCTCGATCACGGATGCGCCGCTCGAGCTGCGGAAGCTCATCCTCGCGAAAGGCCTTATCGCCGGCGATCTCGGGAGCGTAGAGGGCGCCATCGCGCCGGACGATGGGGATCACCGCCTTGCCTGCGATGTCGCCGCCCATGATCAAGACATCGGCTCCATAAAACTTGCCGGCGTTGAGGAACTTTCTCCAGAGCAGCTCGGAGCCGTGGATGTCCGACGCGTAATAAGCCTTGAAGCTCAAGCGCCGGCTCCTGGTTCGAGGTCAGCCACGCGGGCCTGGCCTGGTGCTGCGGTCGGCGGGTTCCGCCAGCGCGCGCATGACCTCCTCCGGGCTGGTAACGATGCGCAGTAGCTTCAAGTCCTCAGGGCCGACCACCAGGTTTTCGCCGATGGCCTTGATCAGCGGAGGCCAGCCATCGCCGAGCAGCACGATCGCCGGTGGAGTCGCCTCCGTTTGGGCGGCAGACCAGATCACGGACACCTCGGACAGCGTGCCAACGCCGCCAGGCAAAGCCACCACGGCATAGCATCGGAGCAGGTGATCGAGGCGCGCGCCATAGCCGTCCGACCACCGTAGCTCCGCGTTCCAGCGGTTCGGTTCCAGCTTGTCCCAGTGCCGCATCGGGAGCCCGACCACCCGCCCCCCACCCTCGGACACACCCTGGCTCACGGCCGACATCAGGCCGCCATAGCCCCCCGTCACGACCGTGAATCCACGCTGGGCAAGAAGTCGGCCCAACTCGCGCGCCTGGTCCCAACGAGGGTCGGGCTGCTCGATCCTGGCCGAGCCGAGCACCGCGACCTCCGGTCCCAATACGTGCTCCGCGCCGCTCATCCGGCGACCTCGTCGGGCAGCTCGTACCACTGGAGGCGTCGACCCACGCGTGCCCGCACTTTCCAACCCAGCGATTTGGGCGCACGCTCGATCGCCTGCTGGATCGCCTGAACGCGACCCGCCACCACGGCGGCGACGTCCTCAATCAAAACCTGGGTCGCAAAGGGTGCGACGCGCCCGAGGTTGTCGGTCACGGTTGTGTACCACCCCCAGTCGGCGCTGGTCACCAGGGTGACGCGTGGCAGATCGATCGTGTCCGGTCGCGGCCGTTCGCCGATCCCGCAAACGTGAAGCAGCGACACGATGTCGATCAGGTCTTTCTGGTTCAGCTCGACGATCTGCAGCTTGGTCAGGAGCAGGTCGGCCGGCGCGAGGGTATATGGAACCAACTCGAGGCGGTCCTGGAGGTCGAGCTCGTGGCACATCTTGAAGACGCCGACGAAGACGTCCAGGCGACGGCTGTTGGCGAGGTCGTAGAACAGTAGGCGCCGGCTCCCGTGAAGGCTGTTGAAGCCCCGGTCAGCCTCATAGCCGAGGGCTACGAGGAGGGACCGAGCTCGGGGACCATCCTCGCGGTTGACGATGAGGTCGATGTCGGCGTAAGTCCGCTGCAGCGGCTTGGGAATGGCGCCGCGGGCGAGAATCGCAATCGCCACGCCGCCGAGGACGCGCAGCGGGAGCCCTTCCCGGACTGCCGCTTCCAGTAGACGCATCGCCTCGCCATCGACTGAGGCCAACGGTTGGTTGGTCGCCATCTTCGGGTCACTCAAGCCGGTTCTCCCACCGTTGCCCGATGGATCGTCTCGTAGTGCTCGCGGGCGGCTTCGCGACTCGGGAATTCAAAGCTTTCCTGCCCTCGCGCTTGAGTGAGGTGGTATGCCAGCAGGCTCAGCGGAAGTGCCGCCAGGACAGGGGAGAACTCTTCCGGCAGCCCTGGCGCGAGCGGAATCAGCGTGCCGGGTCGGATGGTTGGGACGGCATCGCTGACGAGAATCGAATCGGCCTTGATGAAAGCGAGCTCCGACAGGATCTCTGCAGCGCGGTCGAAAGATGCCCCGGTAGGAGCCACTACGATGACCGGGTCCTGCATCCGTGTGATGAAGTACTCGCCATGCGCCCATTCCTCGAGGTTTGTCACCGTCGCCGGCATCTGGGGCCCTTCGAACAGCTTTGCGGCGCCGAAGGCGGCCGATGCGAGATTGGGGCCGGCTCCGAGAAACGCGATGTTGGCTCGCTCCGCGACCCGGTTGGCCAGGGCTTCCACCGGCACGGCGGCCAGATCCAATGTCCTTCGAGCAAGTTCGGGTGTGCCCTCGAGGAGCGTGCCCTTCCCGGTTGTTTCTTTCCAAAGCACCGCCAGTTGCAGGAGAGCGAGGAGCAGCGCGAGGTACGTGCTGGTTCCTGGCGAATAGCCAAGGGTCGGTACTGAGAGAGGCAGGACGTGCGTCGCCTCACGGGCGAGCGGGGAGTCGACATCGCCAGTGAGCGCCACGACCCGGTGTCCAAACCGCCGCGCTTGTATCGCCGCTTCGATAGTCCGGCCGACCTTGCCCGAAAACGAGATGCACACCACGGCGCTGGCCGGCGGGAGGTAGCGAATCCTGTACCGCGCAAGCTCCAGCGCTTCCACGGCCTCCACGTGAAGACCGCTGTGCCGTCGAAAGGCGAGTGCCGAAGCTGCGGCGGCGAACATCGAATCCCCGCAGCCGGTGAGAAACAGGTTTGCGACCTCGGCGTGCCGGAGAACGCTGGCGAGCTCGCTGAGAGGCCGAGCCAGAGTTTCGAGCTGTGTCTGGATCAGCTGCGGGATCATCGCGATCTCCTCGCGCATGATGTCCGTCGCACTCGCTATGCCACGATCGGCTCCCGGCACCGCGCTGACTTCGTCATGCGCCGGAGCCGGCAACGTCCGCGGTGGCGACTCGGCCTTGAGGCGAGCCGCGGCCTCCTCGGGACGGATGGTCGACAGACCCAAGGACCCGAATGACGCCACCGCATAGGCAGCCGAAATGACCCCGCGCTGCGCGGCCTTGACCGGTGGGTCGCCGAGCGAGAGTCCGGCGGCAAAACCGCCGCAGAATCCGTCGCCGGCGCCGGTGACGTCGACGACCTTCCCTTCTGCTGCCGGTACCGCATTGAGTTCGCCGCGGCGCCTGTCCCACACCAGAACTCCGTCAGCCCCCAACTTGACGACGACGATCGGCGTCGGCAGCTGACTCAGCTCGTTCATCGCCCGCATGGGGTCGTCATAGCCGACCAGGTCTGCGAGCTCGGAGCGGCTGGGGAGGAACGCATCGACGCGGGCGGCCAGGGCCCGCAGCCTCGATCGATAAGCGGCGACGAAGTCCTCGTGAGTATCGAGAGAGATCAGCGCCTCTGGCGCCTTGCGACGCACGGTGTCGACCACCGCTTCCGCCGCGTCGATGGGCATCGCCGCCACGTGGACGAATGGCGCGGGCCGCGCGGAAAGCCAGGCATCAGGCAGGTCACCGGCCTGTACGGCAATTTCCACCGACCGCTCTCGCGGCGTCCGGTAGATCCAGTGCCGGTCTCCATTCGCTTCGTAAACGACCCAGTTCCTGACAGTCGGGCCGGGCACGGCCACGATGCCGGCGCCAGCGATTCCCAGGCTTGCGAGCTCTTGACTAAGGTCTTTGGGAAAATCGTCGCCTCTGCGTGTCACCAGGCCGACAGAAGGCTGCCACGCTCGTGCGCCGAGCGCGG
>DASYVJ010000076.1:0-2035 GCA_035937155.1 Candidatus Dormiibacterota bacterium
ACGTGATCCCCGTGAAAATCTGCCTCCATATCTCAAACGAGGAGCAGCGTCAGCGGCTACTTGCTCGCCTCAACACCCCCGAAAAAAGATGGAAGTTCAGCCTCAATGACATAAAAGAAAGGAGTCATTGGGATGAATACCAGGAGGCCTTCAACATGCTCTTGACCCGGTGCTCGACGCCGGCCGCCCCTTGGTACATCGTCCCGGCGGACAAGCCGTTCCGCGATTGGGCAGTGTCGCGGATACTGCTGGAAACCCTGCGGGCCATGAACCCGAGGGTCCCGATGCCGAAACTCAACGTGCCAAGTCTGGTCCGACAGCTGCCCCCGGTCGACTGATACCGGTTCCGCCCACTCTCGTCTCGCCCGCCAGCACGCCTGTGGCCCTGCTTAAGACGGAGCGCGCGACGCCATGGTCGTTATGGCGCCGCCCGTCTCCGTTCCGGTCGCTTGGCACCGGAGCCCCAAAGGTGCCACGTTTGCGGGCCAGCGAGGGGCCATCTATCTGCTCTTCGGCGTGGCGGTGGCCGGCAGTCTCGCGCGGCGCGTGGGCGCCTGACAAGGGCTACGTAGAGGACGAAGGCAGCCGCCATCCAGAGACCTGCGGCGGCGATTGACAAACGGGATTAGCCGGCCAAACAGCCCGGCGGCCACGATGGCGAAGGCGATCAGCGCGGCTGCTCCCATGATCGCACCTCGGGCATCAACCACATCGTGGCGGCCCTGCTTGTGCTCGATCAGTGTCAGCGAGGCCGACAGGAGCGATAGGAACAGAACGCCAGTAGGAGGCTGTTGGGTGCATGTATTCAGACACCGGCCAAGTTGGCCCACAAAGTTGCTGATCTTCTTACGCCCGCCCCCTTAAAACAGGGATATGGCAAAAGTTAAAACGAAACGTCGGCGCCCCGACATCACCGCAGCGGAGCGCGGCGGCGATTGGAGCAAGCGCATGGAACACGAGGGGGTTCCCGGCGGAGCCACCATGGAGCAGGCCCTCTACTGGAAGCAGATCTACACCGAGATCCTGATCATGGAGGAGAAAGTCCTGGCCACCATCCGCAAGCTGATGGTCGGTCAATCCGAGGAGGGACAGCGCGAGGTCGAGCTCACCAACGTTCCGGTCGTCGTCGCCCAGGCCGAACGGTTTCGTCAGCGCCTCGGCTACTGGGAGGCTCGGGTACACGAGCTCGGCGGAGCAGTTCCGCCCCAGGGCGGGCGCGCTGCACTGGCCACCAGGTAGGGCGAGGTCCTCGTTCCAGTCGTCGACACCGACGTTGGCGTAACCGAATCAGATTTCGAACGAGGTCTTAATGAACGATCAGGTTCGTGGCAAGGCGGAAGAGATCGAGGGCAAGATCACCGGCAACCGTACCGAAGAGACCAAGGGCAAGTTGAGACAGCAGGTCGGCAAGGTCAAGCGCACTGTCCTTGACGTCAAAGAGGACGTACGTAACGCGTGACTGCAACCCCGGCTCCCTCAGAAAACGAACATCTAGGAGATTTACTGGAATGAAAGTTTCCCCGTATCACTCGACGTTGATGGAAGACGAGCGGAACAAGAACGTTTACCACGATCACGACGACTGTTCGAACGGACTCCGGATCAAGGCGGAGAACAAGCAGCAGGGGACAGCCAGTCGCCGCCACTGCGACGAGTGCGTCAAGAAGGCCTAGATCAGTCGATACCGGAATCGGAAGCGTCCCAAACCGAACCGTATTCACTGAGGTACAGGAATGGAAAGAATCAGCATCGTTGGCGTGTTCACAGACCGCACCGCCGCCGAGTCAGCGGTCGTGGCTCTCGAGAAGGCCGGATTCACGCACGAGCACATCGGTTTCGCGGGGCACGGTGACCCTGTCTCCACTGAGAAAACCGACCACGCCGCCGGCGCGCTGGCGGGCACGGCCAGCGGCTCGCTCACAGGCGGTGTCGTCGGCGGTCTGCTGGGCGCCCTGGCGACCGTACTTATACCCGGCATCGGGCCGGTTATCGCTGGTGGCCTGCTGGCTGGCATCGTCGCCGGAGCCGTGGCCGG
>DASYVJ010000077.1:0-104405 GCA_035937155.1 Candidatus Dormiibacterota bacterium
CAGGATTGCGCACAGCGGTCACCGTGAGCTTGCGTGCCGCCGGCGCGCGCAAGCCTGTCACGTTCAGCTCGAGCAGCGCCTCGGCATCCGGCAATGCGGCCGTTGCGTAGGTGCGGCCACGGACCCGCGTCACCGACAGAGCGGGCACTCGAAGGAGCAGCGCGGGGAAGCCGGACCACGGCCCGCCGGGCTCGCGATCAGTTCGATACGCGAATCCGCCAACTGCAATGGGGCCTCTGAGCGCCGATGCGGTGCTGGGTCCCGTGAGCGAATCGGCAAGCCTGCGCCACAGCCGCGATGCCGCCGTCAGCCTGTCGGTGCCGGCTTCGAAGTCGACGACCTTGCCGGCAGCGTCCTCGAGCGCGACGCCTCCTCTGGCGGCGACGATGTCGAAGGCTTTGCCGAGTCCGGCGACGCTCACCGCATCAGGCATCGGTCGCTCGATGAGCAACACCTCATGGCCGTTGTCTCGCGCGGCGCCCACCAGGTCGATGAGGTCCGGTGTGCGATCCAGCTCCCAGGTACGAACCGACGAAGCGGTGATCATCGCTTCTCGATGTGTTCTCTCGCTGCGCGGAGCAGCGTCCGCTGAAAGTGATGCCGGACCAGCGTGCCGCTCGCCTCAAGCAGGTCGTTGAACGTCTCCAGCAGCCGGCGCTCCGCAGCTTCGGTTGCACCACCCTCCGCCTGGATTCGCTCCCGCACGTATCGGTCGAACAGATCGACGGCCTGTCGCGCCGTGCGGTCGACGCCGGCGGCGTATTCCTTGCCCAGCTCCATCAATGCGCCCAGCGGAACGCCGGCGCCGATCAGCTTCATGCCGGCTGCGATCGCCTCCAGGTCATCTGACGGATACAGCGACTCGTCGCCGCCGTCGACTGGCACCAGAAGCCCGGCCTGCTCGAGGCTCATGAGGAGCGGCTCGGCCACCCCGCTGCGCTCGGCGAGCTCGGCCAAAGTGAGGGTCTGAGGGGCAGCCGGCCGGGTCACGGCCGCGACCAGCGCCTCATCCGACGGTTCCAGCTCCCCGGTCAGGAAGCGCTGGATCACCGTCAGCGTGAATCCCTGCTGCTGCAGCTCCTTGATCCGGCGCAGCCGCTCCAGGTGGTTTTCGCCGTACCAGGTGACGCGCCCTTCTCGCCGCGGCGCCTCAAGCAGTCCCTTGCCCTGGTAGAACCGGATGGTGTCGACGGCGACGCCCGCCGAGCGCGCCAATTGTTCGATCCGGTACTCCATGAGTACTTACTCTAATGATCTCCCGGTGGCGTGGCTTCAGGGCGTGGGAGGCGTCGCGGGACAGCTGGCCGAGGTTGATGCCGACGAGCGGTCGGCCAGCGTTAGGGACACGATCATCGTGCTGTTTGCGCGCAGCACCGTGAGCTGAACGGTGTCGCCAGGGCCGTGTAGCTGGATGGCCCCGCCGAGCGTCTGGCCGTTGTTCAGATTTACGCCGTCGACCTTCTCGATCAGGTCGCCGGACTTGAGCCCGGCCTTCGCGGCGGGAGTCCCCGGGAGGGCGGCGGTCACAAGCACGCCGTAGCCCGCGAGATTTGTTCCGCCGGCCAGGAAAGCGTCCTCCGCCTGATAGCAAACGCCAATGTAGGGATGGCCGGGCTTGCGGCCCGCGATGAGGTCCTGCGCGATCCGCTTGGCGATGAGACTTGGGATCGCGTAGCCAATCCCCTGACCGGCGGCGTTCGTCGCCGTGTTCACGCCGATCACGTTGCCGTTGGCATCGGCCAGCGGGCCGCCCGAGTTACCGGGATTGATTGCCGCATCGGTCTGCATCACGTCGGGCAGGCTCTCGCTCGCCGATCCGCCGGTGCTCGCGGAGATGGTGCGGTGAAGGGCCGAGATGATCCCGGCCGTGACCGTGCTCTGGTTGCCCAGCGGGCTTCCAATGGCGACGACCTGCTGTCCGACCGCGAGCTTGGTCGAGTCGCCGAACTGGGCGAGCGGAAGAGAGCCGTTGCTCACTTTCACGACCGCGATGTCCTGGATCGGGTCGGTGCCCTGGACTGTCGCCGTGAAGTGGCGGCCGTCAGGCATCAGCACGATCACCTTGCTCGCATTGGCGACGACATGGTTGTTGGTGACCAGGAAGCTCGTGCCGTTTTGCTGCGAGATGACGAAGCCGCTGCCGATGCCGCCGCCGCCGGTCTGCGTCACGATCAGCTCGGCGACCGCCGGCCCCAGCACCTGCACGACGCGAGCCGGATCGAAACCGCTGGACGCAACTGGCGCGGGGCTCGCGACAGGAATGGTGACCACGGGACTGGTGCTCGCAAGTGGACTCGGAGTTGGTGATGTGCGACTGCCGAGCGGGTGAGTCGTGCACGCAGCGGCAACGAGGAGCCCTATCGCCAGGGCCGGCGTGAGCTTCACGAATTTCATCCGAACGTGTTCCAGTAGTACATCCGATCGAGCCAGCCTGCATCCGTGCGATAAGCCCGCGCGAATGACTCGACAGAATCGACGTAGTCGTAATCGAGGTTGTAGTGCCAGATCGCCAGGCGCATGTTGTACGGCGCGCCGTAATGCACCAAGTAGCGCGCCGCCGCCAGGATCGCAGCGTGTGGGTCGTTGATGTCGCCGCCGTTGCCCCAGCTCGCCCACGTGCCCGGAAGAAACTGCATCGGCCCCTGAGCGCCCGCGGATGAGGGCCCGTTGATGCGGCCGAAGTTGCTCTCGATGTAATTGATCGACGCGAGGTAGCTCGCGTCAACGCCGTAGAGGCGCTGCGCTTCGAGGTAGTAGGAGCGCAACAGGCTCACCGGCTTCGCGTCGGTATAGGGATGGGTGAAATGCACGTTGACCAGGTAGTACTGGTCGATCCCGCCGAGGATGTAAAGCGAATGCAGCGCGGCGATCGAGTTCTGCACCGGAGCTCGTACTCCTGGAGGCAGCAGTGGCAGCACGGCGCCCTCCACGCTCGCGTAGCCCGCGAGCTCGTAGACCCGCAGCTCTTCCTGACGAGCGGCGGCCCGAAACGCATAGGCCGCCCGATCCATCGCGAGCTCCTTGCGCATCGATTCCATCACGCCCGACGGTTGCTCGGCCCCGATCGCGGCGAGCTCTGCAGAGGCCTGGTCCATCGCGAGCTCGGCGGCGATTATGCGAGCCGCTTCATGACGTGGGTTGGGACCGAGCCCAGGATCCTGCGCGTGAGCTGTTTGCGCCGGAAGGGCTAAGACAACCGCGACCAGGGCCGCCGCGGCAAGTCGGATCAGGCCGACTCCGATACGGCAGCGATCGGAGCCCGCTGGTCGGGCACGGTCGGGAGGTCCTCCGGGTAGGGGTCCGTATCGACCACCGCCCTCATACCCACCGAGTCGAGCAGTCCGCTGATCTCGACGCCCATCAGCTCTCCCTGAGCGATCAAGGCTTCAGCCGCCTGGTCGATCGCTTCCTTGTTGACGTACATCAGGCGCCAATCGTCTATGTACGCGGATCCCAGCAGCTGGGCAACCACGCGCCGGCTGCGAGGGTTGTTGATCACGGCGCCAACCCATGTGCCCTGTGCATGCACTCCTTGGGTAACCTCGGCCACTGAAATCAACTGCTCGCCGATGCTCGCCGCCTTGGCTGACAGTTGAGGGTCCAGCCTGTCCGGGCCCATGCCGATCGTGCCGACCATTCTTGACGCGGTGGCAGTGGCCTGCACGAGGTCCATGAACACCCCGCTGGTGTTCTCGCCGTAGAAGACATGCTCACAAGCCAGGGAGCCCAGCGCGTGTCGAATATGGGCCGCCAGCTGCGAGCGGAACTCCAGCCACTCTTCTTCGGCGGGAAGGGACTTGTGATAGCCGCCGATCTCGCCATGCGTCGTGGCACGACGCCGTATCGACAGTCTTACGTGGGAGTGGTCAGTCATGAAAAAGTGCGAAGCCACCGCGTGGCCGAGCTCGTGGCGTGCGACGGCGACCTTATCCCGCTCGGTGTATTCGACCGGAATCGCGAGGCCGGCTTCGACGTTGCCCATCGCCTCCCGAATGTCCTTCCACTGGATGAGGTCGCGGCTGTCCTCGAACGCGTACAGGAGCGCAAGCGAAAGCACCTGCTCGATGTCGGCCGGCGAGTACTGGTCGGTGATGCGCGCGAATTCCTCGCGCCGGCTGGGCGTGTCCAGGGAAGGGTCGTGCTTCTTCTTGTCGAAGTAGAGCCCCGCGATGTCCTTGCGGTCCTCGCGGTTTGGCAGGCGGAACACGATCTGACGGCCAAAGCGCCCGGGCCTGGTGAGCGCTTCGTCGAGGACCGACGGCCGGTTGGTCGCGCCGATGAACAGGATGTTGTAGTTGGGCGCCTTGAGCGCCGGGATGCGCAGCTGCAGCCTCGTGCCGTTGAAAGCGATCACGCGTGGGATGAACAACCCGTCGAGGGTGAGGTTCACCAGGCCGCGCAGCTGGCGGATCATCATGCCCGGGTTGTCGATGCCGTCCATCAGGACCAGCAGCATGTTCAGTCCGAGCTGACCGCCGCCGAACATCCCGCCCATGCCGCCGCCCATGGCACCCGCGCCCTGCGTGCCGGACCGTTTCTGCCCCAGGGCATCGATCTCATCGATGAAGACGATGCAGCCGCCCCACGTCTTGGCCTTCTTCCGCGCCGCGCGGACCATGAGGAAAACGCTGAGTGCGTCTATGCCCAGGAACATGCCGGCGAACGAGCCGCCAGCCGCGATGTAGATGGGGACATGGAGGGTGGAGGCAATCGCCTTGGCGAGCATCGTCTTGCCGGTGCCCGGAGGTCCGACCATCAGCACGCCGCGCTCGCGCTTGCCGCCTGCCTTGACGTAAAGCCTTCCGTGCTCGATCAGCCGCAGGATTCGGCGCATCTCTGTGACCGCGGCCTTCTGGCCGCGGACGTCGTCCATGTTCACCCCGAAGTTCGCGTCGTCGGGGTTGATCATGGTCTTGCCGATTCGCGTGTAGATGTAGAACGGGCCCAGGAAAAGCGCGAAGTTCGCCGCCAGCAAGAACAGCACGTAGAGGAGGTTGGTGAGCCCCGCGACGATGGCTTGCGGAAGGGCGTTGAGAGCGTCGACCGGCTCGAGGCCGAAGAGGAAGTAAGCGCCGGCGAAGTAGAGGATGGGGAGCGCGGCCAGGAAAAGCGCGCGGCGCCAGAAGATCGCCCGGTTCGTCTCGACGGTCCGAGTGAGGGTGTCGGCTTCCGGCGAGATGCGCTCTCTCAGGATGAGCGAGCGACGCACCATGCTGAACAAGCCGCGGCAGAGAAGCATGGCCACGAGAGCGTCGGCGATCGACCATGCGATGCCTAGCTGCAAGAAGATGTAGGTGAACGCGAACGTCGATGCACCTACGAAAAGCGTGAAGATCCAGAAGATGATCACGGCGGGTCACTCACTATACGTGGCTCGGTTTCGGCCGGCCCGGCGCTCGATCGCATGGCCAGCAGAACAACCATGGCGATCCCGATTGCGATGATCACGTCTCCCGGGCTGTAGGCCTCGCCCACAAATCGCCCGATGGGCCCGGGCAGAGCGATCCAGTCGGCCAACCAGTTCAGGTTCGTATTCGCGGACATCAACGTGTACTGGCCGAGGGTCCCACTGTGGACCAGGGGACCGGCCAGCTCCGGCGCCACCGGCATGCGTGAACCATTGGTGGCGATCACTACGAGGTTGAGGGCGCTGCCAACCGCGATGAGCCAGATGCCCCGAACCAGCTCGATCTGCCACAGCGTCCAGGCGAGGAGCGCGGTCAGAGCGGCCAGGTAGACGTACTGAACGCCGTCGACACGGCTGAACGGCGTGAGCAGGATCGCAGCGCGAACGACGAGAGCAGCAACCACCAGCCAGGGCCATCGCAATCGGATCCGGGCCAGGTTTTCGAGGCTTCCTCGAGTCGCCCAACCCACGATGAGGCCGAGCGCGAGGGCGGCCAGCCACAGCATCTAACTATTCAGCCGCGAGCCGAGACGCTGCTCCTGCCAGGACCTTGACGCCGATCGGCAGCGCTTCCTCATCGATGCGGAACCCGGGCGAGTGATGCGCCGGAGGCGGCTTGCCTTTCGGCATCGCTCCGAGCATGAAGTAGCACCCCGGGATCCGCGTCAGGAACTCTGCGAAGTCGTCACTCACCGTCAGCGGCCGGCCCAGCACGCTCGCCCTGTCTCCGATGAGCGCCCGACCCACATCGAGCACGGTTCGCGTCACGTTGGGCTCATTCATCAGCGGCACCGTGCCATGCACGAGGTCGAGCTTTGAGCTCACTTCGAACTCGCTGTCTGTCTCGCGCAGCAGGTCGTGCAGGCGGCCCAGCGCCTGCTCGCGCAGCGAGGCGTTGAACGTACGCAGGCTGCCCTTGACCACCACGCCGCGAGGCACGATGTTCCACGCTCCGTCACTTCTGATGTCGCCGACGGTGGTGTGGCACTGCACGCCGTCCTGTTCGAGACCCTCGACGACCGTATGGAGCCGCTCGACAAAGAAGGCCTGCGCGGCCAGGACGTTTCCGCGGCGGCCCATCATGCCGCCGTGTCCACCAGGTCCGGTCACGCTGATCTCGTAGGCGTCGGATCCGGCCCACATCAGACCGGGCTTCGAAACCACCGTGCCCGACTCCATGAAGCTCGTCACGTGCAGTCCGATGACGGAGTCGGGATGGTGGTCGTCGAGGAGACCCTTGGCGATCATCGCCTTGGCACCGGCGACGATCTCTTCGGCGGGCTGGAAGACGAAGAGGTAGCGACCGCTCACATCCCAGATGCGATCGACGAGGGTGCGCGCGACGCCGACCATGATCGCCATGTGCGCGTCGTGACCGCACGCGTGCATTCTCCCGTCGATCCGCGACGCGAAATCGACGCCCGATTCCTCGTGTATCGGCAGCCCGTCGATATCCGCACGCAGCATCACGGTCTTGCCGGGCTTGCCGGTGTCGAGCAGCGCCACGACTCCCGTTTCGGTCGGGCACGGTTTGAGCTCCAGGCCCAGCTGGCGCAGGCGCTCAGCGAGCTGGCGGCTCGTCTCGTGCTCGCTGAAGCTCACCTCCGGATGGCGATGGAAATGACGCCTGAGCTCGATCACCTCGTCCAGCACGGACTGGCTTGGCGTGGGCGTCGTGCTCTCAGTCATGGAGGGCCACCAGGTGGTATCCCCGCGGGGTCGCCCGCACGAGCTTCTGGCCCAGGCCCGGCTCGAGCTCGTCGAGACGCCGCCTCAAGGTCAGGAGCGCGGAGTGCACGGTCGAGTGAGCGGCGTTGCTGCGGAACAGGCCGGCTTCGATGAGGTCGCGAGCAGTGGCGGACTTGGAGCCCTGCGCGAGAAAGAGGACGAGTGCGGTCTGCTGCTGGGTCAGGCGGATCTCCTCGCGGCCGAGCTTGACCGATCGTCGAGTCGGGTCGAACTCCAGCCGGCCGAAGAGATAGCTGCCTGGCCGGCCGGTGCCGCGCTCGACAAGGCGTGCCGCGAGGTCGGAGTAGATGTGAGCCATCGGTACGTTGCCCTTGACGAAATATGAGCTCGCGCCAAGCTCGTAGGCCTTGCGGATCGAAGCAGAGTTGACCTGAGCCGCCGACAGCACGATGACCGGCAGGCCTGGATGGTGCTGGCGGATCCACTGCAGCAGCTCGAAGCCCGAATCCTCGCCTTCGTCCAACACCAGGTCGAGCAGGACGGCGGCCATGCGCTCCCGTTCGAGGAGCTCCATGGCTTCGGGTGCCGAGGACGCGACTGAGGGTCGGTAACCAAGGTCGTGCAGGTCGATCCTGAGCTGCTGAAGCATCGCAGCCTCGTCTTCAACCACCAGCACAGACGAACCGAGGACATCGGCAGGGCGGTAAACCTCCAGCCCAGGGGGCAATGGAGGCAGCCGCACCTCGCGGTTACGAGCGGGACCGCGTTCCCGGCCGCTGACCCTGCGATTTTCCAAGGGACCCTCCTACATGACTCTTAAACATTATTCGCTGACTCTGAACATACGGCTACGAATGGCACCGCCCATACTTCCTTTCGGGCCTGGCGTCAGTTGGAAAAACAAAGGGGTGTAAGAGGGATGACTTGGGGCTTTAAGTTGCAGCGGGTCGCGTTCGCACTTGTAATCATGGGAGCTTTGGCGCTTGCTTCAGGTGCCAACTGGATCAACGTCTGTTACTTGCTCGACTGGTAAACGATCTAGGAATCTGAGTTTCGGCGCTCGCGTGAGCGCCGAATAGCGGGCGGAAGCAAGGCGTAAAGGTCGGCCCTATCGACAGCCTTGCTCATGTAGCCGACTACGTCGGGGTCATCGGTCCCTGACGGGAAGACAGGGTAGGCGGTGTAGAAGATGACAGGCACCTTCTGCCCGCGTGCTCTGAGTTCGTTGAGCAGCCCCCAGCCGTCCATCGGCTCGGGCAGCATCAAGTCGATGATCGCGACCTCCGGCTGGTCCGACTGCGCTTTATCCAGCGCCTGATCGGCGTCCTCGGCCATGGAGACCTTATAGCCGAGCATCCGAAGGTCTGTCTCGAGGATCACTCGCCACGCTCGCTCGTCATCCACCACGAGCACGGTGGAGCCCCTCAGATCCTCTGGCGTTGGTGCGATTGGTTTGGGCGGTGTGAACGGCACCGGGTTAGTGTATCGGTGGCAATGCCAAGTTCAGCCCGGCGCGGCGCCCGGTCTCATGCGCCGTCCAGGCCGGTGAAGCGCGCCTCCGAAAGGATCAAGGCCGCCCCGGGCACGACAAAGGCCGGCTTGACACCGTCCGCAGCCGCACTCGTTCACGAGCTCGGCAGCTGCGTCACCGAAGCCGACCTCGTCCAGGTGCTTTATCGAGGCCTACACCCCCGCTTCGGCTACGAGGTGATCGTCCTGCACGTTCTCGAGCGAGAAGGTTGGTACCGCTCGCTGCCGATCGACTCGGGTGTGCTCCAGGACGTGAGCCGGTTGCCCCTGAACAAGTCACTGTTCGCCAAGCAGTACGCGAATCCACACTCGACCGTGCTGTACACCGCGCCCAGCAGCCAGGAAGTCGGCAAGGGACCAGGGGCCGGTCGCAACATCAGGTTCGCCATCTGGGTGCCGATCAAGCATCAGGGCGAGCTCATCGGCAGCGTCCTCTACCAGTCCTACCGCAAGCGTCGCGTACCTGACACCGAGATTGCATTTCTCGATGAGGTCCATCGCCGCCTCGGCGTGCTTCTCGCCAACGCCTCGCTGAATGAGCTGACACGCAACCAGGCGCGGCGGCTCCAGGCCCTGAACAGCATCGCGCGGGCGATGGCCTCAACACTCGACGAGACCAGTGTCATCACCGGCCTCCACACGACGCTGCGCGAATTGCTGCCGGTCGACGCCCTCGAGATCGTGGCTATGCCGGACGATGGCACGGACCGGGTAAGGATGCTGCACATCGAAGCCGACTCGGCGCCGACCGCTCGCTGGTTGCCACTGCGGTCCGCCGCAGCCTCAGCTGCGCGTGCCGTGGTTCGCGACTCCAAGCCGGTGCTCGTCCATCAGCCCACCTCATCGCTCTGGGTACCGATCAAAGAGGCCGACGTCGCGCGAGGAGCGCTCGGGATCCGATCTTCCAGCTCTTACGCATATGAGGATTCGACCGCGGCCTTTCTGGAGCTCGTCGCTGACGAGGTGACGCTTGCGCTGCGCAACGCCCGCAGCTATGAAGCCATCGAAGATCAGCGGCGAAGGCTCGAGGTGGTCAACTCGATCGGGCGCCGGCTTGCTTCCAGCCTCGACCGGTGGTCGATCATGCGCACGCTGCGCGAGGAGCTGGCCTCCTTTCTGCGATTCGACGGCTTCATCCTCGCCACCATCACGCAAACTCCCGAAGGACCGGTCGCCGAGGGCTACCAGTACGTCGCCGGCGTCGAAGAGGTCGTGCCGCCTGTGGCTCTTGCCGTCACGGGGCCCTCCCGAGAGGCATACGAGACCGGGAAACCAGTGCTGGTAAAGGTCTCGCCTTGGGCGCGAAGCTTCCAGGGCAAGGACCTCGAGCGGGAGCGTTGGACCATGGGCCAGGGCGCTGCCGTGTTCGTCTCGGGGCCGCCGTCCGACCGTCGAATGGTCTCGCGTTCGTTCGTGTGGGTGCCGGTGCTCAGCGGTGAGCGCATCACGGCCATGCTGTCGCTGCAGTCGTACCGCGAGGGAGCCTTTGATGAATGGCACGTCAAGCTGCTGCAGGACGTCGCCGCTCACGTGAGCCTGGCGCTCGCCAACGCCGATCACTTCGCCGAAGCGCAGGCAGAGCGAGCGCGACTGGAAGCGCTCCACGTGCTAGAGATGGGCGTGGCGCAAGCGTCCGACGAGCGACAGATCGCGGATGCGATCTTCTCGGTCGTCAGCGAGTACCTCGGCGCGACGAACATGGTGCTTGCCTACCTCGACGTCGCCGGCGACATGGCTGGGTTCACCGGCGATCGAGGCGGCGAGACGGCCGCTGTCGGTCCCGTACCGATGGCCGAGGTTCCGTTCTTCCGCCGGATGATCGAGCACGGCGGGATGGTCCTGGACGTAGCACAGGAGGATCCCTCGGACCTCGTCGGACCGATCGGGACATATCTGTTCGCGCAGTCTCCGAGCCATGTCGTCTGGATGCCGATCACCCAGGAGGAACGCGTCGTCGCCGGCATTGCGGCGATGCGCAACGATGGCGGCCGCTTCCAGCCCATCCATCTCAAGTTGCTCGAAACGGCGGCCCCGGTGGTGGGCATCGCGCTGCGCACGATGCGCCTGCACCATGCCAACGAGCTGGCCCTCGCGCAGTCGGTTCGCATCCAGGAGCTTGCGGCACTTGCCGGCCACGAGCTCATGAGCGTGGTGGCGAATATCGGAGACCAGGCCAGGACGATGCTCGAGTGCGCAGGCGCGGTGTGCTGGGCGTTCGACACTGAGGGCCGGATCAGCGCCATGCGGGGCACTGGTGACCCGGCCGCCGAGCAGGTGCTGTCGTGGGCCGGGCTCAGCGCAGAGGACAGCTGGCGCGACGCGCCGTCCGGCCTGGTGAGCGGCACTACGCATGCGCATGCCTGGAGCTTGATCCCGCTCTGGTACGGCGACCGCCTTGTCGGAGCCATCGGTTCGGTTCACGCCTCGACGCACCTCGCTGGACCAACCTCTGCCGCCCTTGACTTTGCGCGGCACGCGGCCGTCGCGATTGAGAACTCCCGCCTGGTGGCGGAAACTCGCGGTCGGATTCGCACCCTGGAGGCTGTGGCCGAGTTCGCGAAGTTGAATCCAACCGAACCCGATCGAGCTCGTTCGGAGATGGCGAGGCTGGTCAGCCGCGCCCTGGCCGGCTCGCAGGGAGAGCTCTGGCTGCTCGAGGACGGCCAGCTGGTCCGTCGCTCTGACGACGGGGAGGATGCGCCGCGGGTGCCAGTGAGCGACAGCACCCAGCTGTTGCGAGCGCTCGCGTCGCCTGCCGGAAGCCGCCGGCTGCGCGCGCTGCTCGACCTGCTCGGCGCGCCGCCGGACGCATTTGCCATCCCGATCCAGGTCGAGGGCGGTCTCGCTGGATTGCTGGTTGCGAGGATGACCGGCGGCGGCGCCGAGACCAGGCGTCTCGCCGCAGTGCTCGCCGGCCAGGCGGCCGTCCTGATCGGTCAGCTCGAGCTGGTCGATGCTCTGGATCGCGAACGCAGGATGATGAACGCGATCCTCCGCCACTCACCGGTCGGCGTGATGCTCGAGGACGCAGCGGGACGCATCGTGTATGCGAACCCAGAGGTCGAATCGATCTACAACCTGCAGGCGTCCGACATGCCAGGGAAGAAGCCGGCGGAGGTCTATGAGGCTGCCGGCGCTGTGCCGGCCGACGAGGCCGAATCAGACGGAACGCTGGAGCTGCGCATGCATGACCCGGATCGGACAGTGCACGTGCGCCGGGTCATGATCCCCGGCCTTGAAGGCGAGCCCGCCGGCATTCTCACGCTGCACGAAGACGTAACCGCCCAGCGCATCGCTCTCGAAGCGAAGGACTTGATGCTTCGCGCCATCGGCCACGAGGTACGAAGCCCTGCCGCCGCAATGAAGAACACCCTCGCCGGGATCATGCAGTGGGACACGACGATCGATGCGACCGGACGGCGCGAGCTTCTACAGGAGGCCTACGAGTCGTCCGACCGCCTGTTGAGCCTGGTCGAAAGCCAGCTGATCATCGCCAAGCTCGAGACCAGACACTTCGAGCCCAGTCCCGAGCCGGTAGACCTCGGGCCGGCTCTGGACGGTGTCATGGGAGTCCTGCTGCACCGATACCAGGAGCGCTCTGCGGCGGTGCAGGTCAGCCTGCCGGTCGGCCTGCCGCCCGCGTTCTGCGAGCCCACTCACCTGGGCCAGGTGCTGACCAACCTGATCGGCAACGCACTCGAATACACATCTGGTTCGGTGCAGGTCGAAGCGCGAAACGTGCAGCGCGGCTGGCTCGAGATCACCATCGCGGACCAGGGGCAGGGCTTGCCGGCCGCGAGCCTGGAGACGCTCTTTGAAAAGACAGGACCGGCCGGGCGCAACCGGTCGCAAGGTGGCCTGGGTCTTGGCCTATACCTGTGCCGGCTCGTCGTCGAGCGTTCGTTTGGCGGCCGGGTCTGGGTTGCCTCGAGCGATCGCAATGGCACGACGTTCAAATTCACGGTTCCAGCAAGGATTCGCACCTGATGGAGTGTCCCGCTTCCGAGGGTCCTTGGATCTTCGCGTCCTAGACGGGCGGGCGCCTAAAGGCGCTGAAGCCAGCGTCAAGGGGCCCGGCGCCGCGTCGTCACGCATCTACGATGCGCTCCTAGCTGCGCCACCCTTTCCTTGGCTCCGCCCGTCGAGACCGCGAAATATCCGGCGGACGTCGGGATCGGGACACTCTTACCGTTAGACCCGCAATGAGGGCCACCGCGCCGATGTGGGTCAGAGTGGGCGGTGGGATGGAGTCGATCCCCGATCGTCAGCGCCATGGGCCTGCCGACCCCGACTTTCCGCCGCCGGGCGGCCCGTGGGAACCGCTGAACCTCGGCGGGCGGCTGGTCGGGTGGGCCGACAAGGGAGGCCTGAAGCTGGCGCGGCAGTGCGCCGAGCTCGGCGAGCAGATGGTTGCCGAGCACCGCGACTACCTGCTCGGGCGGCTCGGCCACAAGCTTCGCTCCTCGGTCCTCGCACTCCAGGAGTCGGCTCGGCAGGCCGCATTTGGCCGCCCCGAGCTGCTCGAGGCCGTGTTCGAGCAAGCCCAGGAGGTCGGCCGACGCGCCGCCGCTGTGGAAGCTGCCGCTGTGCAATCGAAGGACGGCGCGCGGGGCGTCGTGCTGGGCGCTGTGCTGAACCTCGCCATGCCTTCGGCAGCACGCGAATTGCCACCGAACGCCGTCGTCCTTGGCTCCGAGCCGGCGCTTGTCGAGGCTTTCTCCCGCGCCAAGGACTGGCTCGGCAGCGACGGTTTGAGCATCGCCGCCGAACCCGTCGGCTCGTGGTGGAGGGTGCAGCTCAACTCGTCGGGGCCGCGCCGCCCGCTGGCGGTGCCCGAGATGGGCGAGCCGCTCTTGCGCTTGATCGTCGACACCCATCTCGACGGGTGGCTCAACGCGTCGCGGCCGGACGGCGCCGACATCTACCTGCCGGCGCACCCTCTTCGTTGACCATAGAGCCCCGGCCGCGGATCCTCGACGGATCTTCGGCGCCCATGCGGCCCATCTGCGTCGTTGCGGCTTCCGCTTCTCGCTCACGCATCAACGGATACGCTCGCTCCGATGCTCAGCCCGTCCACTGGGGTCCCCATGACGAAGTCATGGGAGGGACCCCTGGTCACCGAATCTCTCGCCGAGGCCCGCGGCCGTGGCTCTAGTCCACCGAGTAGTCGCGCCGAATCCCGGGCCGTACACGGGTCCCGGGACCAATACGTGGATCGTCGAGGCGGGCCCGGTGGTGGTCGTGATCGACCCCGGCCCTGAGGACGAGAGCCACCTCGCGGCCATCAACAAACGGCTTGCGGGCGCGACTGTCGGCGTGGTGCTGGTCACGCACGGGCATCCCGACCACCTGCCCCTGGCAGAGCGCCTCGCGGCCGCACACCATGCCTCGGTCAAGCGTTACCCCGAGCTTGGCGATCAAGAGGTGGTGCGGGTTGGCACGCTCAACGTGACCGCTTTGTTTACGCCGGGGCACAGCGCGGACCATCTCTGTTTCTGGCTCGCCGGCGACCGGGCGCTCTTCACCGGAGACCTCATCCTTGGCCGAGGTAGCTCGATGGTCACCTATCCCGAGGGCGACGTGGCCGCGTACCTGGACTCGCTGGCCAGGGTGGCTGCGCTTGGCCCGCGGATCCTGTTCCCGGGCCACTGGGATCCGGTCGAGGACGCGATGGGAAAGATCGAGGAATACCGCGTTCACCGTCTCGAGCGCGAGGCCCAGGTCCTCGCCGAGGTCAGGCGAGGTAGGGGAACCGCAGGCGACCTGACCCGGCGTGTTTATGGCGAGCTGGATGGCAATCTGATGGTCGCCGCGGAGATGACGCTGCGTGCGCATCTGCACAAGCTGGTCATCGACGGCGCGGTCAAGTCAAACGGCCCAGGCGACCAAGAGATTTTTGAGGCGCCGGTATCGTAGGCGCCGTGACTGACTCTCGGAGTCCAATCCTGTCGTTGTCGCTGGCCGAGCTCGAAGCCTGGCTGGTCGCCAACGACGCTCCCGCCTACAGGGCGCGGCAGGTTTGGGGCTGGCTGGCACGCGGTGCGGCCTCGTTCCAGACGATGCACGACGTGCCCAAGCCACTTCGCGCGGCGCTCGAGCGGGATTTCAGGATCACCTCGCTGCGACCGGTCGCAGTGAGCCAGGCCGATCGTTCGCTCACCTCAAAGACCCTGTTCGAGCTCGACGGCGGTCATTCGGTTGAGGCGGTCGTGATGCGCTACGCGGACCGATCCACGCTGTGCATCTCATCGCAGGCCGGCTGCCCGATTGGCTGTCCGTTCTGTGCGACCGGCAAGTTTCCGTTCGGGCGCAACCTCAAGGCCCACGAGATCGTCGAGCAGGCCGTCGATGCGGTGCGGCTGCTGGCAGCCGAGGCCCGGCGCCTCTCGCACGTCGTCTTCATGGGCATGGGCGAACCGATGGCCAACTATCAAGCGGTCATCGAGTCGGTCCGCCGCATGTCCGACCCTGAGCTGCTGGGCATCAGCCCGCGTCGCATCGTGGTGTCGACAAGCGGGTTGATTCCCCGGATCGAGCAGCTCGCCGAAGAGCGCCTGCCCGTCACGCTCGCGATCTCGCTGCATGCAGCTCGCGATGAGCTGCGAGACGTCCTCGTGCCCATCAACCGGAAATACCCGGTGAGCGAGCTGGTGGACGCAGCGCAGGGTTATGCCACGAAGACGGGACGGCGCGTGAGCTACGAGTGGGTGCTGCTGGCGGAGGTCAATGACACCGAGCGCGATGCCAAGGAGCTCGGCCGGCTGCTCAGGCGAAAACTCGCGCACGTGAACCTGATCCCGTTCAACCCGGTCGAGGACACGCCTTATCGCGCGCCGGACCGCGCCGCCATCCGGCGCTTCAAGGACATGGTCGAGGGCCAGGGCTTGAACGTCACCGTGCGCGACACACGCGGCCGTGAGGCCGACGCCGCATGCGGCCAGCTGCACGAGCGTGTAATGCGGAACAAGGTCGCGGTCTCCTAACCAATGCTCTACGCCGGCACGTCCGGCTTCAGCTATCCGGGGTGGAAAGGAAATTTCTACCCGGCAACGCTGCCCGGCGCCAAGATGCTGGCCTTCTACGCGGAGCGACTGAACGCGGTGGAGCTGAACGGTAGCTTCTACCGCACGCCGCCCGAGACCACTTTGTTGAAGTGGGCCGCTGACACGCCGGAGGGCTTTCGTTTCTGCATGAAGGGAAATCGCGGCCTGACCTATTCCGCCGAGGGTTTCGATCGCGTGGGGCTGGCCCGCATCCTGGGTGAGAGGCTCGCGCCTTTAGGTGATCGACTGGGCCCGATTCTCCTGCAGTTTCCGCCGACCCGCCAATTGAACTTGAGCCTGCTCGATTCGCTGCTAGGTGCGCTCGGCCGTCCCGCGGCCGCTGAGTTCCGCCACGAATCGTGGTTGAACGATGCGACGTACCGCGTCCTTCGTGCGCACAAAGCTGCGCTGGTCGTCACCGACGAGGAGAAGTGGCCGCGCGCTCCGCTGGTCGCCATAGGGCCGGTGGCGTACTTCCGGCTGCGGCGTGGCTACACGATCGCGTCGCTGCAACCTTGGATCGCCGACGTCAGCACGGCTGCGGCCGCTCACAATGACGTCTACGTTTACTTCAAGCACGACCCTGAGTCCCCCGCCCTAGCCGAGCGCTTGCTGGGGTCGGCGGCTAGACCGTAGCGGCAACGGAGGGGCGGCTGCTCGCTCGGCCCCGCCGGAACAGGATCGGCACGGCAATCACGGCGATTGCGACCATGAGCAGCGAGGCCAGCTGCGCCTGGCGCATCCCGAGGAAGACGGCAGGGTCGGTCCGCAGGAAGCTGAGGAAGAACCGGCCGGCCCCGTAAAGGCCAAGGTAGATCAGCCCGATCACTCCATCCGGCAACCGAGCCTTCAATCGCTGATGGAACGGAAGCAGCGCCCCCAGGATGGCGAGCGTGAGGACCATCTCGTAGGCGACCTCGGGGTGGACCACCACTCCCGGCTCCCCGAGAGTCGCCGGGTTTACGTACTCGACTCCCCAGGGCAGGTTGGTCGGCGTGCCGTGATGCTCGCCGTTGATGACGTCTCCGATGCGTCCAATGGCGAGGCCGATCATCGCGGCAGCACCACTGGCGTCGATGACCTTCCAGAAGGAGAAGCGCGACCGGCGAGCCCAGATGTAGGCGCCGACCATGGCGCCAAACAGGCCGCCCCACTGGCTGATGCCGCCCTCGGTGAGGGCGAAAACTCTCAGCAGCTGTCCGCCCGCGAAGAGCCTGAAGTTCTCCCAAACGTAAAGAGCACGTGCACCGACCAGGCCGACCACCACCATCCACGCCACGCCATCCGCGCCACGCGCAGTGTCGATGCCGTCCTTCTCCAGCAGCCACAAACCCAAACGCGCCCCGGCAAGAATTCCGAGCACCGCGAACACCCCGTGCCACGTGATCAGGAATGGTCCTATGCGGAAAAGGTTCGGATTCAGGTCGATGACGATGGTGAGAAACATCAGGCGGGCACGCCGGCGACACGATGGAGACGTGACATCGCGATGTCCTTGGGCAAGAGCGCCAGGGTGTAATCGATCGGTGGGGAGATCTTCTTGCCTGTGACAGCGAGTCGAATCGGCATGAAGGTCTTGTTCGGGCCCGCACCGGACCTCTCGACCAAACCCATCAGAGCTTCGTGGATTGATGGCGGATCCCAGGGCACGTCCTTCAGCACCTCGATGGCGGCGCGGATCCTTTCCACCGCCTCAGGTTCGAGGGCAGGCGGCGGAGGGTTGGTCCACAGATACTCGAGCAGGTCGGCTGCGGCCGCAAGGTTGGGCAGCCGCGTCTTCAGTGCAGGCACAGCGCGCAGGATAGTGGCCTCGTCGAGCTGGGGCAGAAACGGCTTCAGGCGCCTCCCCAGTTCTTCGTCGTCAAGGGCACGAATGTACTCGCCGTTGATCCAGTTCAGCTTCTCCCAGTCGAATCGCGCTCCGGCGTGCTGCACGCGGTCGAACGAGAAAAGGCGGACTAGCTCGTCGAACGAGAAGGTCTCCTGCGACGTGCCGGGGTTCCATCCCAGCAGTGCCAGGTAGTTCATCAGAGCCTCAGGCAGATAGCCCTTCTCGCGGTAGAGCATCAGGTTGGACTCCGGGTGTTTGCGCTTGGACAGCTTGGTGCCGTCTTTGGCGAGGATCAGCGGCATATGCGCGTACGCCACCGGCCTGTCGTAGCCGAGCGCGTCGACGATCATGAGCTGATAGGGCGTGTTCGACAGGTGCTCTTCCCCGCGGATGACGTGAGAGATCCTCATGGTCGCGTCATCGACCGGGCTCGCAAACTGATAGGTGGGATACCCGTCTGACTTCATCAGGATGAAATCGCCGATGAGCCCGGAGTCAAACGTCATCTCTCCGCGGATCATGTCCATGAACCTCACCTCCCCGCCCGGCACCTTGAAGCGCACGGTGAAGTCCGTCCGGTCCTTCGGAGGATCGATCAGGCAGCGACGCGAGTACTTGTACGGTCGCTTTTCGGCCTGTGCAAGTTTGCGCTCGGCGTCCAGCTCTTCCGGCGTGCAGTAGCAGCGATACGCCTTGCCTTCCGAGAGCAGGCGCGCCGCGTCTTTCTTGTACAGGTCCAGGCGCTCTGACTGGCGGTACGGAGCGTCGGGCCCGCCCTTGTCCGGGCCTTCGTCCCAATCCAGCCCGAGCCAACGCAGGGATTCGTAGATGACCGCCTCGTACTCCGGGCGGTTGCGCTCGACGTCGGTATCGTCGATGCGCAGCACGAACGTCCCGCCGTTGGCGCGGGCGAAAAGCACGTTGTAAAGAGCGGTGCTCGCCGTGCCCAGGTGAGCGAAGCCGGTCGGGCTGGGCGCGATTCGCACCCGAACTCTGGATGCGTCGGGCACCGCCATATGCTACGGAGGAGTGTCACTCGCCGGAGGCCCGCAGCAGATTCATGGCATCGGCGGCCGGAGCCAAGGAGCCGACGAGCACGCGAGGGAGCGCATCGCGCAGATGCGTGAACGAGCGCGCGCAGGAGGCGACGCCGGCTTCAGCGCCGCAGGCGCCCGGTCGCCTAGGCCCGTGAAGATGCGCGGGACTTCCGGCGAGGGACACTCCACGCCCGGTTTGCTCGCGCTGGTTGGCGGCGATGAGTTCAATCCCGGCAATGAAGAGCAGGACCGCGTGCTCGCCTCCGCGGCACGCGCGGGCCCTGCCTTTGTAGTGCCGACCGCTGCGGCTCGCCAGGAGCCGGACCGTTCGGTCGCGCACGCAATGCGATGGTTCAAGCAGTTCGGGCTCGAGCTCCAGGAGCTGCCCGTACTGAAGCGCAAGGACGCAGAATCGGCTGCCCTGGCGGAGCAGGCGCGGAGCGGGGGATTCTTCTACCTGGTCGGCGGCGACCCCGGCATCGTGGCCCAGGTCCTACGCGGATCGGCCGTCTGGCGCGCGATGTTCCAGGCGTGGCGAGATGGCGCGTCTCTGGCCGGCTCGTCGGCGGGTGCGATGGCCCTCTGCAGCCACAGCCTGGTCCGGGCGAGCTGGCCGAACCGGTTCAACCGCCGGCCAATCGACGCCTTGGGCCTCGTGCCGAAAACCGCGGTGCTGCCGCATTTCGAGACGTTCGGCCACCGCTGGGTCGAGTCTGCCCAGGCTGCGCAGCCCGGCTTGACGCTCCTGGGCGTCGACGAACGCAGCGCCGCTCTCTGGACGAACGACGGGTGGCAGGCCCTCGGTCCCGGTTCGGTGACGGTGATCAAGGGATCGAAGACAACGCATTACGCGTCGGGCTCGAAGGTGTCGGGAATCAGCGGGCCCGTACGTATGCTTCCAAGTCAATGATTACGTCGGTGTTGCGCCGGCCGCCCAAAACCCTCAATTCCGGTTTCATGCAGCTTGGCTCGCTGCGCGTGCACCACACGCACGGTGGCCGGGGCTCCCCGGTTCTGTTCATCCACGGCCTCGGCTCGTCCGGCTACATCGAATGGCGCTTCAACCTGGACGCTGTTTCCGATCGGCATCGCGTGTACGCGCCTGACCTACCTGGCTTCGGTCGCACAGAGAAACCTCGCGCTCGCTACGGCATCCAGTACTTCACGCGATTCATCGAGCGCTACATGGACGATCGCGGCCTGCGTTCGGCGGCCGTGGTCGGCGCCTCTCTCGGGGGCAGGATCGCGCTGGAGCTTGCCCTTGAGAATCCACGCCGCGTGAGTAAGCTGGTGTTGGTCAACGCGCTGGGCCTGGGTCGCCCCAACGTCCACGTTTCGTACGGCCTGGTGACCATCCCCCGCCTTGGCGAGGCGGTGATGAGCATGGCGAGCGATGCGCTGCATTGGGCGCCGTCCCAAATGATCCGGCGGGTGGCAGGACGCCTGTCGGGCGCGAGCCACGACCTCAAGCGAACCATGGACGATGTTTACCTCGACAACCTGCGCGAGCTCTATGCGGCGGAGGGTTACCACGACGCTTACCTCGCCACGGTTCGCTCCCTGGTTACGCCAAAAGCCCTGTTCGGCGGCCCCCACGACGTGACGAAGCGGTTGAACGAGCTGAAGATTCCGGTTCAGCTGATCTGGGGCGCCAACGACCCGCTGTTCCCAGTCGCGCACGCCGCCCGGGCGCACGCGTTGATCGAGCGCTCGAGGCTCACTGTGATCGAAGGCGCCGGCCACACGCCCCAGGCCGAACGGCCAGAGGAGTTCAACCGCGTCCTCCACAAGTTCCTCGACGCCTGACAACAAAGACCGGAAGCACTACACAAGTCCGGAATACCGGGAGCTCGTAGGCGGCCCGCTCGACCCTCTCGTCCATCCAGACCCGCTCCATCCCCCACGCCTCTATCGCGTGGTACGGCGCATCGTCAGGTGGCTAGTCCGTGTTTTCTTCCGCGTCAATGTGACCGGCCTGGAGAACATCCCCGACCCGCCGTACATCATCGCCGCCAATCACCAGGCCTGGTTCGACCCGGCGTTCATCATCCCGTTCCTGCCGGAGGTCCCGATGATCTACACGATGGCGAAGCGGGAAACCGTCTTCAACCGGGGTTGGAAGCGAAGGCTGCTGCCCCTGGTCGGTGTCTTTCCAATCTCACCGCATCGCGGCGAGCTCGACGAGGCAGGGCTGCGCACCGTCTACCAGGTGCTCGAACGGCGCGGCGTCGTGCTGATCTTCCCGGAAGGCCGCTATTCCCGCGGTCGCGGTCTGCGGCCGCTCAAGGTGGGGATTGGGCATTTCGCGCTTCACGCCGGGGTTCCCATCTGTCCTGTCGCGGTCCGAGGGACGGATGTGCTGCGTCCTTTCAGGCGGATCGACGTGACGATCGGCCCCCCGATACAGCCAGACCCTCCCGCCTGGTGGGCTCTCAGCAACCGCGTCGCGACGATCGTGGAGAATGTCCGGGTAGCCCTGACCAACGGCCTCAGGCGCCGGCCTCGCAAGTGAGACCCTGTGCCCCCGTGCTTTAATCTCGCGCCGTGTATCTGGTCATCGGTGCCGGGGAATTTTTAGGCGATCAGGTTTCGCGCGCGCTGGCCGCCGAAGCCCCCGTCATCGAGCTCTACGCGGATGCAGACGATGAAACTCTCGCCGACGCGATCGGCGCCGTTGAGGTGGTCATCAACTGTGCGCAGAGCTGGTCTCCGGCGCGCCGGCTTCGTTTCAGCAAGGCCCCACCACATCTCCTTGAACGGGTCGTCGAGGCTTCCCGACGGGCACGCGTACGCCGGATCGTCCACGTGTCGACTGCCGATGTTTACGGACCGGGACAGGGCGTGGCAGTCAACGAGAAGTCGCGCGTGCATGCGGTTCATGCCTATGAGCGGCTGAAGCTCTTCGAGGAGCAGTGGCTGCTGCGGTCGGCTGAAGATGTGGAGGTCGTCATCGTCCGTCCCGCACGCATTTTCGGCGCCGGTGAGGACTGGATCCTGCCTCGCCTGATGGAATCGCTAGTCAAGGGTCGAGTGTGGCTCCCAGGGGGTGGTCGCGCAAAGCAGACCTTCGTGTCCGCCGCCGACGTCGGCCGTGCATGCCTGGCGGCCTCAGACCGTGGCCGGCCCGGGCACAGCTACCTGGTGGGAGGATTCGACGCCACGTGGCGCGACCTGCTCGACTCGGCGATCCGCGCCGTCGGCGTCGGAGGCACGGTCGTGAACCTGCCGTATGACCTGCTCTACCTGAGAGCGCTCGCGATAGAAACCGCGACCGCGCCTGGGGCTGTGGTCTGGCCCGGTACGTATGCGGTGGACGTCATCGGCAGGCCTCACTACTACGATGACTCTCAGTCCAGGCGAGAGCTCACCTGGTCGCCTTCGGTCGGCAGCTTCGAGCAGGAGATGCCGCGCATGGCCGCGTGGCTCTCTCGACTGCCTGCGGTTGCGGCAGCTCTCGCCGCCCCTCCAATCGGGGCTACTTCACCGCCAGGCAGGTGATCGTTTTGAAGACCCCGTCGATCTTCTGGATCTTGTCGACGATCAGAGAGCCGATTGAGTTCACGTCCGGTGCTTCGCAGACGGCGATCACGTCATATTCGCCGGTGATCGCATCGGCAGCCGTGATCCCGCTGGTCCCTTCCATTTTCTTGGCCACCTCGAGCGCGCGCCCTGGTGACGCATTGATCAGGACGTAGGCCTTCATCCTTTTCTTTCTCCCCCAAGTTTTCCTTTAACGGAACCAGTTCAGGGTACTCGGCTCAACGGGTCTTTAGAGCTCTGAGCATCACCTCGTCCGTGACGTTTCCACCCGACAGGATGACGACCACCTTCTCGTTGGGTGCCGCTCGATGGTGGTAGAGCAATGCCGCGAGAGCGGCGGCCCCCGCCGGCTCGGCGAGCAAGTGCTCCCATTCGAAGAGCAGCCGGATTGCGCGCAGCAGCTCGGTTTCCTCGACCAGGATCACCTCGTCGACGTAGCGCTGCGCAAGCTCGAAGGTCAATTTTCCTGGAGCCGAGGCGGCCAGGCCGTCGGCGATCGTGGTGACCCGATCCAGAGTGACGATGCTCCCCGCCCGCAGCGAGCGATACATCGCGTCCGCCCCGGCGGGCTCGACGCCGATCACCTTGATGCCCGGCTTGCGTGACTTGAGGTAGAGCGCGATGCCACCGATCAGCCCGCCTCCGCCGATCGGCACGAGCACGGCGTCAAAGTCCTCGAGGTCGGACAGCAGCTCGGTCGCGATGGTGCCCTGCCCGGCGACCACGTCAGCGTCGTCGTACGCGTGGACGAAGGTGGCGCCGCTCTCCCGCTGAGCGGCGAGCGCTTCTACGTACGCGCCGTTGTAGTTGCGGCCCGCGGCGACCACGCGCGCCCCGAACCGCCGGATCGCTTCGACCTTGAAGGTGTTGGCCGACTCGGGGACGTAGACGGTGGCGGGCATGTTGAACACCGCGGCGGCGTAGGCGACCCCGAGGCCGTGGTTGCCGGCCGATGCGGTGATCACTCCGGCGGAGCGCTGATCCGCCGGTAGGCGGATGAGCTTGTTGACGGCGCCTCGGACCTTGAAGGCGCGAATCGGCTGGATCGACTCGATCTTCAGGTGCACATGGCAGCGGGCCTTATCCGTGAAAGCTCGCGAGTACTGCAGCGGCGTGGGCGAGAGGTAACCGCGGAGACCCCGAGCCGCTTCTTCGATGTCAAAGGGTGTAATTCCCTCCCCCGCAGGGGGAGGGTCAGGGTGGGGGTCGACCTGAGTTGGTATGTGACTCAAGACAGCGACGCTACCATCTGCCCGTGAGCGATGAGCTAGAGCGGGTATCGCCGAAGGAGAACGCGCACGTGACAGCGCGTGACAAGAAGATCAGGGGGCCGAAGGTGGTCGCGGTCAATCCCGGCCTGAAAAAGCTCGCGCTGCACCTCGCCGAGAAACGAAGGAAAAAGCGCTCTTCGGCGAGCTAAAAGGGCGTCGGTAGTCCCGGCGGCGGCTGCGGGACTTGGGGCGGCGCATATGCATACGCGTAGGCAGGCGGCCGGTCGATCTCCAGCCGCCGGAAAGCCAGCGTCCAGTAGGTCGAGCCCTGGGCCTCCAGGAAAGCCGAGATGACCAGAAAGATCGGCAGCAGGATCAGGACGGCAAGCACGATCACGAGCCCCCACTCGGACGAGCCGCTCGCATAGGCGGCGACCGTGATGAGTGCGGCCGGGACGATCAGCATCAAGCCGGCGATGGCGAAGCAGATGCCGACGGCGATCCCGACGGCGATCGAGAGCAGCCCGACAAGCAGCAGTCGACCCAACCGTTTTGTGACGAGCGTGTACCCTCGGCGAAGCGCAGCCATCGCGCCCAGCTGCTCCAGCACCAGAGCACGGGTCCCGAGGCGGTCGAGGAAGAACAAGAGGATCACATACGGGACCGCGGCCAGGGTGAACACGATTCCGAATAGCACGAGCACTACGATCAGAGCTCCGTTTTGACCGCCGATCGCGCCCACGAATCCGAGAGCCAGTACCACGAACACCACCAGCAGCGGTAGAGCAAGTGCGATCAGCAGGAGGCGGAAGCGGATTATCGCTCCCATCGTGGCCGTGCCCGCTCGCCACGCCCAGCCGAGGCCGAATGGCCGTTCCGCGTCATGTTCGGCGGCAGCCCGCACCACCGCCCCTTCGCAAACTGCTGCCAGCACGAAAAACGCGATGGCGATGAGAACGATTACTACCGACACGCCGACGATCAGGCCAATGTTGTCAGTCAGCCAGTGCGAGGCCTGCTGATTGATAGCGCCGACGTCGGGGAGGCTGCCCCTGCCGGTCGTCCCGGAGGGCGTAGAGGGGTAGTTGAAGCTGGCACTCCCGCCGCTCTCGCCCGCGAACAGCGCCAGCAACCAGAGGTACTTGTGGCGCCAGCTGATCCTGAACGAACGGGTGACCAGCTCCCAGTACGGCATGCCATGAGCATAGGCGCGCCGCGGCGATGCAGGCTAGTAGTTGGCCGGCACTATCGCCCGCTTGTGCATGCCGGTCCCGACCAACGTGTCGCCCTGCCGGCACTCGACGTCGAAATAGAGCTTGTTCCCGTTGACTTCGTTGAGGCGAGTCGTGACCACGATCGTGCTTCCTGGTGCGGCCGGAGCCAGGTGCCGGACGTGCACCTCATAGCCCACGGTGGTTTCGCCCTCAGCGAGCAGCGGCTCGACCGAGCGGTGGCTGGTGATCTCCATCAGGCCGATCATGGCGGGCGTCGAAAACGTCCCTGCCCCGCCGACATGCCGCGTGATCAGCTCGCCTTCGACCACCCGCTCGAGTCGTCCCTCCAGACCCGGCCGCACACTTTCATTTGTCGCCACCAGATAGATTGTCGTCCGTGACCACATGGTCCCGTTCGAAGATCCCCGTCGGATCTTTGGCGTCTAGGCCGCCCATTTGGCTTGTCGCCTCCTGCGCGCGCTCGGTCGCGCATGACGGATGCGCTCCCTCACGTGCTCGTCGGCTCCTCGCATCTGGGCAGCCGATCCGCCAAATCTCTCGACGGGGCCTCCGACCGTGACCATGCCTCGGGTTCGCAAAGCAATCTTTCCAGCCGCCGGGCTGGGGACGCGTTTTCTTCCTGTCACCAAGGCGCAGCCGAAAGAGATGCTGCCCCTTGTCGACAAGCCGACCATTCAGTACGGCGTCGAGGAGGCAATTGCCAGCGGTATCGAGCAGGTCATCATGGTCACCGGCGGCGGCAAGCGCGCCATCGTCGATCACTTCGACCGCTCGCTGGAGCTGGAGCACTACTTGAGCCAGCGAGGCAAGAGTGACCTGCTCCACATCCTGAGCGAGGTCGACGAGCTGAGCAACCAGGTCGACATCACCTACCTGCAGCAGAAGGAGCCTCTCGGACTTGGCCACGCGGTGTGGACCGCACGCCGGCTGGTCGAGGGCGAATCGTGCGCCGTGCTGCTGGCGGACGACGTGATTCTCGGCACGGCAGAACCGTGTCTGAAGCAGCTCATCGACGCGCACCGCAAGACAGGCGCGACCGTGCTCGCCGTGCGCCGGTTCCCGCGCGACCAGATCGGGCGCTATGGCGTGGTAGCGATCGACGGGAGCAAGGGCCGGCTCCATGACGTCACCGACATGGTTGAGAAACCTGAGCCTGGAACCGAGCCGTCGGATCTGGCCATCATCGGGCGCTATGTGCTGACGCCGGCCGTCTTCGCAGAGCTCAACCGGTCAGAGCCTGGCAAGGGGCAGGAGATCCAGCTCACCGACGCTGTCAAGCGGACTCTTGGGTCGCACCCGGTCGTCGCGCTCGAGTTCGAAGGCGATTACTACGATACCGGCACCGTGCCGGGGTACTTACGCGCCAACCTCATGCTGGCCATGAAGCGGGAAGGCCTGCGCGAGGAGCTGGCGCCCCTCCTCCGGGAGCTGCTCGCCGGGACCTGATCAACATGGTCCCGTTCGGAAATCCCCGTCGGACCTTTGGCGTCTAGGCCGCCCATCTGCGTTGTCGCCTCCTGCGCGCGCTCGGTCGCGCATGACGGATGCGCTCCCTCACGTGCTCGTCGGCTCCTAGCATCTGGGCAGCCGATCCGCCAAATCTCTCGACGTGGATTCCGACCGTGACCATGCATAGGGAACATCGGGCACAGGGCTATACTGGAATACGCTCAATGAGCCGATTCCCCGCCCGAGTGAATTACCTATGGCTGTATCAGGAAGAAGAAGATTCGACGACGACAAAGTTGTCAAATATGAGACCGCGGAGAAGGACTTCGAGGTTGAGGTTTCGCGCACCCTCAACAAATGGTGCGTCACGGTCTATCAGCTGCCGGACAAGCAGATCCTGGTCCAGGACTTTTTCCCGGAGCGCTGGAAGGCGCTCGCGCGCGCGCAGGACTTCATTCGCCTCCTGAACCAGCGTAAGAAGAAGGAAGAGGAAGGCCTCGCAGCTTCCACCGACGACGACTATTGAGTCGCGGCCGGAACCCCTCGACGGATCTTCGGCGCCCATCCGGCCCATCTCCGGGTTCAGCTCCTGCGCTGCTCGCTCACGCGTGAACGGACGCGCTCGCTCCGCTGCTCGTCGCCACCACTGGGGTCCCCGCGGCGCAGCCGCGGGAGGGCGCCCCTGGATCACCGAATCTCTCGCCGAGGGTTTCCGTCCGCGCCTCGGTCTAGGTAGAATTCTGCGCTCGTGAACTGGGCTGTTCTGCGCCGGGAGTGGGGTGCGGTCACGTTCGTCCTGACCGTTGTCGTGGGCATGATCATCGTGCCGCTTGCGCTGTTCCTCGCGAATCAGGGACCTGGACCGATCACCGTTCCCTCAACCCCGACGGTGACCAGCCCGGTGGCGAGCTCCGCGCAGACGGCAAGTCCGGCGAGAACGTCGCCCTCCCCGTCTCCTTCGCACTCTCCTTAAAAGGTGCGCTAGCCGGCGAACTGCCAGAGCAGCCGCTCGCCGTTCGGCTGCACGATGTCCTCGAGCGGCAGCATCAGCTCGGCGACCGACTTCTGCTCGGCGCTGACGCGCATCTCGATCACCTCGGAGAGTCGGAGGTGGGCGACCATCGCGCAATCGCGCAGGAAGGTGAAGACGACCGGGCGCACGAGGTTCATGACGTAGTCCGCCAGCTGGGCGCCGTCCGAGAGAGTCTGGCCCTTCGCGACGCGGTCCCGAAACGCGAGCACCACGACCTCGTCGCTCAACATCACCGGGTCGCTCCAGGCATACGCCGATGACTCGGTTCCGCTGAGCAGCTGAAGGAGCTCGGCGAGCCTTCGCATCGGCGGCTCCGGACCCTCGATGAGAAAGGGGACGTCGCGCTGAGGTTCGTTAAATTGCTGGGCGCGGTATTGCGCCGTGAATCCCAGGTCTGAGATCCCGGCAAACGGTGCTGGGACCTTGATCGTCATCTCGCCTAGTCGAGGGCTGCTGGGACGCATCTTGTGGCTTTCGCCTTCCATGGCCTATTAACGCACGGAGGCCCCCAAAATGTCCCTGCCGAACGGGAATGCATAAGAGTGTCCCCCTACCCGCTGGCTTCGCCGGCGACCTCCCCGGCGAGCGGGGAGGTGAATCTGCCCGCTCGTACTGCCACCCGCCGGCTGCGCCGGCGACCTCCCCGGCTAGCGGGGAGGTGAATTAGTCCGAGAATTGGTGCATGCCGCTCAGTGGAATCCGCGTTCTCGACTTGACGCGGCTGTTGCCTGGCGCTTTCTGCACCATGCTCCTGGCGGACATGGGGGCGGACGTGATCAAGGTCGAGGATCCCGACCGCGGCGATTACATGCGCTGGACGCCGCCGCTGGTCGACGGTCAGAGCGTCCTGTTCAATGCCCTGAACAGGAACAAGCGAAGCCTGGCCCTGAATCTGAAAGTGGCGAACGGTCGCGACCTGCTGCTGCGGTTGGTCGAGCAGGCCGACGTCCTGGTCGAAGGCAACCGGCCTGGCGTGATGAAGCGACTCGGCCTCGGTTGGGACGTCCTGCACGCTCGCAACCCACGCCTCGTTATGTGCTCGATCACCGGATACGGCCAGGATGGCCCCTTCGCCGCTCGAGCCGGGCACGACCTGAACTACATGGCGACAGCGGGAGGCCTTGGACTCAACGGCGAGAAGGGCGGGCCGCCCGTGCCGCTGGCGGTCCAGGTAGCGGACATCGGAGGCGGCGGCCTGCAGCCGGCGGTTGCCATCCTCGGCGCGCTTGTCGCGACGCAGCGCGGCGCCGAGGGTCGCTGGCTCGACGTGTCGATGACCGACGGCGCCGTGAGCTGGCTGGCCATGGCATTTGCGGCACGCGGCGGCGGGGAGGAAGTCGCGCGTGGCGATCAGCGGCTGGCCGGCCGCCACGCGTGCTACCGCGTGTACGCCTGCAAGGGTGGAGGCTTCTACAGCGTCGGCGCGCTCGAGCCGAAGTTCTGGGCTGCGCTCTGCGTCGCCGTCGGCCGGCCACACCTGTTCGGGCTCCAGTTCGCGGAAGGCACCGAAGGACAGGAGGTGCACCGGGAGATGGAGGAGGTGTTTGCCTCACGTACTCGATCGGAGTGGGAGGGGCAGCTGGCCGGCCTGGACGCCTGCTGCGAACCGGTCCTGGACCTGGATGAGGTGTCTTCGCACCCGCAGGTCGTGGCACGCCGGCTGATTCAGAACCGCAAGTCCGGCGTCGAGGTCCGCCCGGCCGTGCAGGTGCGCGATGACTGGCGGCGCCGAGATGCGCCCGGCCTGGGCGAGCATACGGCCGAGGTACTGGCCGAGGTCGGGGTGGCGGCGCAGGAGCTGGAAGGTCTCCGCCGCAAGGGAGTTATCTAGCGCCGCGCCAGCTGCTTCCACAGGTACTCCACCTGCTGCTTCGTGGCCTCACGGGGGCCGCTGTTGTCGATCAAGTGGTGAGCCAGCATCTTTTTTTCTTCAATCGGCATCTGTGCGGCGATCATCGTCCGAGCCCTGTCGTCGCTGAGGCCCCGCCCTTCAATGAGCCGCTGCAGCTGCAGCTTTTCGGGCACATACACCAGCACAACAGTCGAGTAAAGCCGCTCCAGACCGTTCTCGAAAAGCAGCGGCACATCCTGCACGACGACCTCGGCACCCCGCCGCGCGGCCTCGGCGGTACGCGCCGCCATCCACTCCCGCACGAGCGGATGCATGATCGCGTTCAATCGGTGGCGGGCGTCCATGGAGTGGAAAACCAATTCGCCGAGCTTCGCCCGATCGATGCGATCGTCCCGAACATATTCGGGCCCGAATTCACGGACCACAGCCTCGAAGCCAGGACTGCCCGGCTCATACACGGCATGGCTGGCCTCGTCCGCGTCGATCACTTCCGCGCCGAGGTCGCGCAGCATCGCCGACACCGTGGATTTCCCGGAGCCGACGCCGCCCGTCACCCCAATGAGTTTCAATTTGCGTGAATGGCTGACGACGAGAAGTTCGATGCGGTGATCGTCGGGGCCGGTCCGGCGGGCTCGGCCGCGGCGATCACGATGGCCAAGGCCGGACTACAGGTCGCGCTGCTGGAGCGTGGAATCAAGCCGGGCTCCAAGAACGTCATGGGCGGCATCCTCTACAACCACTACCTCGAAGAGATCGTAGGCGACATCTGGAAGGAGGCTCCGCTCGAGCGGCCCATCATCGAGGAGCGGCGGTGGATGATGACGTCCGAAGCGGCTATCGGGCTCGACTACAAGAATCTCCGCAACAAGACCAACCCTCACTCATATTCGGTCCTGAGAGCACCGTTCGACGCGTGGTTTGCGGAGCAGGCCGAGAAGGCCGGCGCAATCGTCGTGCCCGAGACGGTGGTCGATCGCCTCATCGTCAAGAACAGCCGGGTCATAGGCGTCGGGACCGGCCGCGGTGACGACGTCTATGCGGATGTCGTGATCGTCTGCGAAGGCATCGGGCTGGGCGCCGGGCTGCTGGAGAAGACGGTGATCAACGGGAAGCCTCTGCGCCGCAAGCTGCGTCCGAACGAGGTCGCGATGGCGGTCAAAGAGATCATGCAGCTCGACCCGCGGCTGATCGAAGAGCGATTCAACTGCGAGCCAGGAGAAGGCTGCACCATCGAGTGCTTCGGCGACTCGACGATGGGCATGGCCGGGTTCATGTTCATCTACACGAACAAGGAGACTCTTTCGGTAGGTGGGGGGGCGCTGCTCAGTCAGTTCAACGAGACGCTGCGCAGTCCCAACGACCTGATGGAGCACTTCAAGAACCACCCCACAGTCAAGCCGCTGCTGCGTGGCGCCGAGACCGTCGAGTACCTCGCGCACCTGATCCCCGAGGGCGGACATCGAGGTATCCCGAAGGTCTACGGCCCCGGCTACCTGGTGTGCGGCGACGCGGCAATGCTCTCGAATCCGGTCCACCGCGAAGGCTCGAACCTCGCCATGGAGTCAGGCCGGCTCGCCGGCGAGACGGTGATCCACTGCAAGGAGATTGACGACTTCTCGGAGCGCCGCCTCGCCGAGTACAAAGGCAGGCTCGACAACTCCTGGATCATGGCCGACATGAGGAAGTACGACGGCGCGGTGCCGCTGCTCGAACACAATCCGCAGATGCTGACCAAGTACCCGCAGGTGCTCGACCGCGCGCTCGATGAGTTTTTCCGCGTCGACGGCGCATCGAAGTGGGAAAAGCAGTCGAAGATCCTGAAGACGCTGCGCAAGGAAGGGATGTTCAGGATGGGCTTGGACACACTGAAAGCCCTGTGGACCATGAAATAGAGTCCCCTCTCCTGCGCAGCGGGAGAGGGTTAGGGTGTCCTATCCCCGAGTTCTCGCGACGCTTCAAGGGGCTGGCGTGAAAAAGGCGACGGCGCCAATCTGTGGGTTGTTGCAAGACCTACAGAGGGAGGCGCCGCCATGTCCAATGATGACGTTCTGTTCCGTTTCCGCTTGCGCGTGATGGCCTTGGCCAGGCAGCTCGGGAGCGTGCGCGCTGCCTGCCGGCTGATGGATGTTCACCCGTCGACCTTCTATCGCTGGCGCCGGCAGATGGAGCTCTATGGAACCGACATGCTGCGGCCACGAGAGCGCCGGCAGCCCCGGATGCCGAATGCGATCTCGGTCATCGTGGAGAGACAGATCATCGCCTTTGCCCTGGGCCATCCTGGCTTCGGACCCCTGCGCATCGCGGCCGAGTTGCAACGGCCCAAGTGGGGCGGTCTGAAGCTCTCGGCCAATGGGGTTTGGCGGGTTCTTCGCCGTAATGGCCTGAACCGACGCCGCCAACGACTGGCCTTGCTCAGCGGTGCCATCGCCGCCCCCGAGCCAGTGCCAGCGGTGCCGGCCCCCGAACGCCACCTCGATGTCAACCATCCGGGCCAGCTGATTCAGATGGACTGCTTTTTCATCGGCCGGCTGAGCACCCGCAAAGGCATTGTCTGGCAGTACACCGCCATCGATGTCGTCTCGGCCTACACCTGGGCGGAGCTGCATGTCACCCCGAGCCAGCCTTCCAAGACTTGGATTTCTGCCCTGGCTCGTCGCGTCGCCAGCGACCTGGCCGCCAAGGGTATGCGGCTCGAGGCCGTCATGACCGACAACGCATCCGAGTTCTCGTCGCGGGAGTTCGAGGAGACGCTGGCCCAACTCGCCGTCAAACACGTGTTTATTCGTCCAGGTCGGCCGCAGACCAATGGTTGTGTCGAGCGGGTCCAGGGGACCATCCTCCAGGAGTGCTGGAAGCCAGTCTTTGCTCGCCATCTCGTTCTTTTGCCCACCGGCCTGAGCCAAGAGCTGAACGCCTACTTGGGCTACTACAACCATGACCGTGCCCACAACGGCAGATGGACTCGCGGACGCACACCGGCCATCGCTCTCAAAGACCACCACCAGCAGGCTCCGGTCTCATGAGTCGTCGCATCAACTCGGAGACAGGACAGGTTAGGGTGAGGGCCGCGAAAGCAGTTACTTGCCGACGCTGACCTGGATGGTGTGGTAGCCGCTGGCGCCGCTCGGATAACTGGCTGCGCTGCCCCGGTCCTGGAGAGCGCCCGTGCCGTCGGTCGCACGCACCACAAGCGTGTAAGCGCCTTCTCGGGCCGGTGTCCAGTCTGCCTTCCACAGCACCCAGGTCAGTGGCGAGAGCGGCGCGCCGAACGGCGCCGTGTTCCAGGTTGAGCCGCCGTCAGTGCTGTACTCGACCTTGCTGATCCCGCGCGTGCCGCCGAACGCCACGCCAGTGATGGAGATCGGCCCGAGCTTGAGCAGGTCGCCGTCCTTGGGCACGTCGGTGCGCGCCGTGGTTTTGACGATAGCGTTGTGGTCCCAGCCCTGCTGCTCCCAGTAACCGCCGCTCTCATGGTTCACCAGCTCGATGCTGTCGAGCCATTTCGGCCCTTTCATCCCGTAGTGCCCTGGGATGATCATGCGGGCGGGATAGCCGTGGCTCGTGGGCAGCGGTGCACCGTCGAGGTCATAGGCGACCAGGATCTCGGGAGCTGCATCGACCAGGCTCATCGGCACGCTTTCCGAGTACCCGTCTCGAGCTTTGAACGCGACCCACGTACCCTCAGGCTTGGGCCCGGTCATCGCGAGCAGCTCGCGCAGCCTCACCCCGGTGAAGCTGCCAGTGCTCATCAAGCTGCCCCCGACGTTGTTGCTGATGCACTCCATGGTCACGTACTCGCTGGCGCCGGGCAGCGCCCGGAGGTCGGACAGCGACAGTCGCATCGGCCGGCTGACCATGCCGCCCACGTTGAGTGTCCAGCCCTGGGCATTGATCACGGGGTCGCTGAAGTTTTTCGACACGACGTAGAAGTTGCCGGCAGGGGTGATTTCCGGAGATGGCCCGCGGAGTCCTGCCTCTGGTGGGTTGAAGATCGCGCTGTACCAATCCGGCCCGAGCCTGAACGCGAGCACGCCGAGGCTGACCGCGCCAATCGTTAGGGGCAGCGTGCCCAGGAATCGGCGCCGCCCGGCGTCCGCCGGTACGGCGCCGCCAGGTCCGCCGGCCAGCTGCAGGACCACGCTGTAAACGGCGAACAGCGCCGCCCAGATCAGGGGCGTTGCGGGTCCGTCGTTCAAGCCCAGGAACCCCGTGCCGCAAAGCGGCAGGAGGACGCCGCTCACGACCAGCCAGCCGATCCCGGCGAACCCGAGCGCCAGGTACTGCGAATGCCAGCGCCGGCTCCCCAGGGCCCAGGCCGAGCCAAGCACGCCCAGCCCGACGACCATCGCCACGATCAGGCCGAGCTCCTCGACCACCTTGCCGGCGTGCTGGAGTGTGTCGATCAGGAAGCCGAAGGCGGGGCCGGGCATCAGTGACAGGAGCGGCTGGTTGAGCAGCTGAGGCAGCGGCCGGAGCCCTAAGAGAAGCTGCGCCAGGTACATGAGGGCGACGAGCGCCAGGCCGGCGATCGCGCCCCAGCCGAATCCGCGAAGCGCCACCTGGCGGCTGGTGAGCCCATTCATCACTACTGCTTTACCCGGAGACGATACGGCGAGGTGATTAAGTAGGCCCTTAGCGATTGCGGCTGCTGATAGCATCGAGGGACGCCATGGGCGGCCCAATTGGTGCCGAAGACCTGTATCGATTTCGTTGGATCGACCACGTCCGGCTGAGTCGCGATGGCGAGCGCGTTGCGTACCAGGTTACCTGGGCCGACATGGATTCGCGCCAGAACCGCAGCCGAGTCGTCGTTCGCCGCTTGCTGGAGTCGGAGCCGATCGAGCCCACGGGAGGCCCGCATCGCGACCATTCCCCTGAGTGGTCTTCTGACGGCCGCCGCCTTGCTTTTATCAGCAAGGTCGGGCCGGCGGATCAGCTTTTCGTCCTCGACTTCAATGCGGGAGGCGAGACGCGCCGCCTGAGCTCGATCCCCGAAGGCGCGGCGAGCCCGCTGTGGTCGCCTGACGGCAGCCGGATCGCCTTCATCGGGACCGTGATGTCCGACCCCGAAGCGGTGGTTGACGACCCGCGGCCGCCGGAAAGTCGAGACCAGGTCCGCCGCGCGCCGGTCGCGCGGATTGCGCGCCGGCTCGACTACAAACACGATGGCCAAGGGTACGTCGACGGCAGGTATCACCACCTATTTGTAGTGTCGGTAACTAGCGGGAACGTTACTCAGCTGACGAGCGGCGCGTGGGACGTCACCGGGTTCGACTGGGACCCGGACGGCACAAGGCTGATCGCGTCCGGAAACGCCGAGCCGGGGGCCGACCTGCAGCGCGAGCTGAACCTGTACGTCGTCGACCTCGCAGGCAATCGCCACCGGCTGGGCGGCGGTCTCACCCTGAGTGCGCCCGCCTGGTCGCCCCGCGGAGACCTCATCGCCTTCATAGCGCCGAACGGCCTCGACGCTGGGCTTCTGGAGCGCCTATGGGTGGTGCCGCTGACTGGCGAGCCGCCGCGCTGCCTGACCGCATCGTTCGACCTGGCTGTCAACGACAGCGTGATCACCGATATGCGCGCCGGCCACAGTAGCCGGCTCGCCTGGTCGTCGGAAGGGGACAGGGTCTTCTTCCTCGCCAGCGGTCCAGGCGTGACCAGCATCTACTCGTGTGACCTGGAAGGCAATGTTCGGCAGGAGGCCGGCGGCCAGCGCCGCATCTTCGATTTCGACATCGCTTCCGGCGTTCTCGCATTCGCGGCATCCGACTCGAACAACCCGGGTGAGCTCCAGCTCACGACGCAGGGCGCGGAAGCGCGCCTCACGGACCTGAATCCGTGGCTTCGCGACCGCTACATCGCACAACTGGAGAGACACCAGTTCACGGCGCCAGACGGCTGGATGATCGAGGGCTGGGTGATGAAGCCCCCAGGGCTCGACCCAGGCAAGGTCCACCCGCTGGTGCTGCAGATCCACGGCGGCCCCCATGGTCAATACGGCTGGGCCCTCTTTCACGAGCTCCAGGTCCTCGCCGGCATGGGCTATGTCGTCCTGTGTGTCAATCCGCGGGGATCCGACGGTTACGGCGAGCGCTTCCGGCGCGAGGTGGTTCGCGACTGGGGCGGCAAGGACTATGCGGACCTGATGAGCGCGCTCGACCAGACCATCGCCCGCACTGGCTATGTGGATACCAATCGCCTAGGCATTGGTGGAGGTTCGTACGGCGGCTATATGACCAACTGGGCAATCGGCCAGACGGACCGGTTCTCCGCCGCAGTCTCCATGCGCTCGATCGCGAACCTGGTGAGCGAATACGCCCAGCACGACATCGTGCTGTGGGGCGCCCTCGAGCTCGGTCCACCGCCGTATCCCGACACCGATGAGCTCTGGAAACGCTCGCCCATCAGGTACGTGCAGAAGATTCGGACGCCGCTCCTGCTGACGTGCGGCGAGATGGACCTGCGCTGCGCCATCTCGCAGTCGGAGGAGATGTTCGGCGCCATGCGTCTGCTCGGCAAGACGGTGGAGCTGGTCCGGTTTCCCGAGGAGTCGCACGATCTCTCGCGCAGCGGCCGCCCGGACCGTCGCGTGGAGCGGTTGCGCCGTATCGCCGGCTGGTACGAGCGGTTCCTGGGCACGGCGGCGACCGATCGGATCGAGGAAGAAGCCGCCACGCAGGTGCTGCCGATCCCGGTCTTCGCGACACAAGAAGCGCCTCCGGCGCCGGTGGTCGAGATCGCGCCGCAACCAGAGCCCGAACCGGTTCCTGAGCCACTTCTGCTGGCGGAGTACGGACTGGACGAATCAGTAGAGATGGCTCACGAGCCTGCGCCCGAGCCTGAAGCTGTGCCCCAATTCCACACGGCAGAGGCTCTGGCCGAGCTCACCGCGACGGACACGCTTGTCCTTGAGACGCTGACGCCGGCCGAGCCTGATACTGCCGAGCCAGACGCTGTGCCCGTGTTCCCGGGACCGGAGCAGGCGCTTGACGAAGTCCCGGCGGAACACGAACCGACCCCGGAGCTGCAGGTCGCCGCAACGGAGGTGAAGACCGAGCCGGTGGTCGCGGCGCAAGAACCCGAACTGGAGCCTGAGCCAGAACCCGAGCTACTGTCCGAACCGGAGCCCGAGCCGCTGATCGCGGCGCAAGAGCCTGAGTCGGAGCCCGAACACGAGCCTGAACCGGAACCCGAGCCCGAACCGCTGATCGCGGCCCAGGAACCCGAACCAGAGCCTGAACCCGAACTGGAACCGGAGCCCGAGCCTATCGTCGCGTCCGAAGAGTTGGAGCCGGAGCCCGAACCTGACGTCGCGGCAGAAGAGCCTGCACCTGCACCGGAACCAGAAGCCGAGCCTGTGGTCGCGGCGCAAGAGCCCGAGCCGGAGCCGAAGCCGGAGCCTGTCGTCGCAGCCGTAGCGCTCGCCCCGGAGCCGGAACCCGAGCCGGTCGCGGCGGAACCTTGGCTGCAGGCTGAACAGCCGGGCACGGCCGCCGCTGGGGACCAGCCCGCCGAACACGTGTCGGAGCCGGCGGCTCGGGCGGAGGCGGCCGACCCGGTTAAGTCGACCATGATCCGCTGGCCCGGAGGCACGGCGCCAGGCAACGGATCACGATCCACCAAGACCGACACGTTCGACGAGGCGACGTCCATCATCCCGGCGTGGCGGCACCCCAACGATCCGCCCGATTCCAAACGGACCGTGTCGCTCCAGGCGTTGCCCATCGAGCAGATCACCGCCGGCGCTGGCTTTGCCGCGCTGCTGACCTTTGAGTCGGGCCCATTCGCCGGCAGGATCGTCGCGCTCCCCAACCAGATGGTGACCGTCGGCCGCGCCCCGGACAACGACATCGTGGTCGGGGACCCGGCAACCTCCGGTCACCACGGCAGGATCGAGCAGCGGAACGGCTTCTTCTGGATCAGCGACCTCGGAAGCACCAACGGCACGATGGTCAACGGCGAGCCGGTGATCGAGAAGCAGCTGTCCGAGGGCGACATGATCGCGATCGGTCAGAACACGATGCGCTTCACTCTCGAGAGCTAGCCGCTAGCTCGGTGCATTCCGTAGCTGCTTCTGTCAGCTTGGCGGTGAAGTCCTCCACGTCGGCGACGATGCCAGGGTCGGCGGTCAGTCCGAAGTAAGCGTCGCCGTTGTAAGAGACGATCGCCACCCCTAGGCCCATCGACGGGTACAGAGGCGCGAACGGCCATACCTCGAGCAGCTGCGCTCCACCCGAGTAGAGAGGGAACTGGGGGCCCGGGATGTTGGTCACGTTGATGTTGGCGCCGGCCTGTGGGTTTGACATCAACCGGCCGGCCAGCACGAGCAAAGACGGCGGCGCCCAGTCCGCGAGCCCGGCAAGCTTGTCGGCGGCGACCGCCTGCCGCGTGCGCTTCAAGTCACCAGTGGTCACGTTGATCCGGCGCAGCCGCTCTTCGATTGTCAGGTCACCAGTCGGCAGCTCCAGGACCATGCCGCTGATCTGATTTCCGAGGTTGCCGCGGCCGTCATCGGTGCGCACGCTAACCGGGCAGAAGACCCTGACCTTCTCCGGCACGCTCTCACCACGTGCCTTGAACCACCTGTAAAGGCCTTCCGAGACCACTGCAAGCACGGCGTCGTTCACCGTGCAGCCGAATCGGTCCTTCAGAGCCTTGAAGGCCGCGAGCGGAACCTTCAGCCCGCGACCCGTGCGCTGCGGCCCGATCTTGCGGTTGAAGAAGAGGTCGTTCCGCGGCGTGACCATCTTGCCGCCGAACTTGAGCAGGCCGGCCCACGGCAGGCGGCGCGTTCGCCATACGGCCGGCAGCATCGTCCTCTCCGCCCGCTGTGTCGCGCGGAAGTTCCACAGCACCGGCCTGATGAGCTGCCAGTTCGACGGTTCGGGCCGCGGCTGCCAATCGTTGGCCGGCGGCTCAGGCGTGTAGCCCTCCGGTTCGGGATCGAGCAGCAGGGTGAGGATGTCGACCGACGAGACGCCGTCGACCATCGCGTGATGGGCGCGGTTCACCAGAACCACCCGTCCACCGCGCAGCCCGGTGACGATGGTCATCTCCCACAGTGGTCGCCGCATATCCAGCGGCCTCGCCAGGATTCGCATGACCAGGCGCCTGAGCGACGCGCCATCTCCGGGGGGCGGCAGCACCTCGCGCCGGATGTGCGCGCCGAGGTCGAAGTGAGGGTCGTCAACCCAGACCGGGTGCGTGATGTTGCCGGGCACGCGGTGGATGCGTTGCCGGTACCGCGGTACCAGGTGGATCCGCTCTTTGATTGTTTCCTCGACGCCGAGTGCGCCCCGCCCACCCGCAACTCGTGAGCCGCCCTCGAAAACGTAGACCGTGCCGAGGTCGAGCGGCGTCTGCTCGCGCTCCGCGTAGAGAAACCACGCATCGCGCGCGGAGAGCTGCTCGTAATACGGCGAGACCTTACGGTCCCGGCCGGAGATCCCCGACGGATCTTTGGCGTCTAGGCCGCCCATCTGCGTTGTCGCCTCCTGCGCGCGCTCGGTCGCGCATGACGAATGCGCTCCCTCACGTGCTCGTCGGCTCCTAGCATCTGGGCAGCCGATCCGCCAAATCTCTCGTCGGGGCCTCCGTCCGGGACCGGCACGGGCGCCATCGTAAGTTGGCCGGTAGTCTTTTGGGCCCATGGCATCCGTGGTTGAGGTCTGGCGCTATCCCGTGAAGTCGATGGCCGGCGAGAGCCTGGACTCGTGCGCGGTCGGCGAGAAGGGCCTCGACGGCGATCGGCGCTGGGCCCTGGTCGACGGAACGCCCAATCGCGCCGGCAAGCTGCTCACCATCCGCCAGGAGGAGCGCCTCATGACCTATCGAGCGCGACTGTCCGGCGGCGTGGTCGAAGTCGTGGCTGCCGGCGGTGAGATGCGGAGTCTCGACGAAGGCATGATGTCGCACCTCGCCACCGAAGCGTCACGGCCATTGACGCTTCGCGAGCTCGAGGGCGCGAACTTCGACGATTCCCCGGTCCTGCTCGTCAACCTGGCCACCGTCGCGGCATTCGAGGCGGAGGCGGGCATGCGCGTCGACCACCGGCGCTTCAGGGCCAACCTCTACGTGGACGGCCTCGAGCCGTCCGAAGAGATCGCCTGGCTGGGTCGGCGTCTCGCGGTTGGCGGGACAGAGCTGGAGGTCGTGAGCCGTTGCGAACGGTGCGTCGTCATCACGCGAGATCCGGATACGACGGTCACTACGCCCGAGCTTTTGCGGTTGCTCGGCGACACGCATGAGATGTACATGGGCGTCTACTGCCAGGTCACGCGGTCGGGTCGGGTAGCGGTTGGCGACCCGGTTCACGTGGTGTAGGTAACCTTGTCGCCGGGCCCAGTTCCCGATACTCCATAGGAGCGAACATGGCAGTCAAGGCTTTCTCGAACGAGTGGGCGGACCAGTTCAAGGACCAGGTGAACCAGTCCAGCGTCTACAAGACGGCGGCGAAGGGATGGAAATGGACCGTCGGGCTGGTCATCGAGGCCGAGCCGGACAAGAACTTCCCGGATTCGCGTGGCGTCGTGATGGACCTCTTCGACGGCGAGGCCCGTGACATCAAGGTCGGGCCCGCGAGCGACGCACAGAAATGCGATTTCGTGATCACCGCGCCGTATACACGCTGGAAGCAGGTCGCCACCAAGGAGCTAGACGCCACGAAAGGAATGCTCCAGGGCAAGCTCAAGCTCAAGGGTGATCTGCCGACCATCGTGCGGTACACGAAGGCATCGCAGGAGATGACCGAGTGCACGACTCGAGTCCCGGTCGAATGGCCAGACGAAACGTAAAGGCCATCGCAAAGCAGCCCAGGCTGGTCGACTACGCGAGCAAGGAACCCAGCGCGTTCGCGGAGATGCTGGGCGGTCTGATCGAGGCAAACGTGCTGGCCAATCCGGAAAAGAAGAAGAATTTCGACACGCTGAAGGCGCGTGTTGGCATCTGGGTCACCGACATCGACGAGGGTGTGACTCTGGTCTTCGATGCGGGCAAGCTCACGGTTTACAACGGTCTCGAACCCGAGCGGACGATCACGATCCGAGCCGAGGCGGAAACCGTGATGAGCTTGAGCAACCTCAAGATCGGAGTCTTTGGACTGCCGGTGTACTACGACGGGGTAGGCAGAGGCGTCGCGCTCAAGCTGCTCCGACGCAAGCTGCAGATCGAAGGGATCCTGCTGAACATCGCGACTCTCAATCGTGTGACTCGGATTTTCTCAGTTCAGTGATTCGCCTGGCAGTGATCGGGGCCGGCAGCATGGGTGCGCAGATCGCGCAGCAAGCGGCCCTTTGCGGCGCCGACGTTCGACTCCACGACAAGAGCTCCGAGCAGCTCGAGAAGGCCCTAGAGTCGAATCGCGGCCATCTGATGCGCCGCGTGGAGAAGGGAAAGCTGGGCGAGACCGAAGCCGAGGCTGCGCTCTCGCGCGTGCGCCGAACCCCGGACCTCTCCGAAGCTGTTGGGAACGCGGAGTTCGTCATCGAAGCGGTCTTCGAGGACCTCCAGCTAAAACGGGCGGTGTTCGCTGAGCTGGATCGTGTGGCACCGCCTGAGGCCGTCCTTGCCAGCAACTCATCGACGATGGGAATCAGCCAGATCGCCGGCGTGACATCGACGCCCGAACGATGCGTGAATATGCACTTCTTCTACCCGGTGCTCGTAATGGACCTGGTTGAGGTGGTGCGTGGCCCCCAGACATCTGACGAGACCGTGGAGCGCGCGATGGCCGTGGCTCGCCAGATGGGTCGCACTCCGGTGCTCATCAACAAGGAGATCGACGGCTTCATCGTCAACCGAATCCTGCACGCAGCGACCCAGGAGGCATACCGCCTACTCGACGCCGGCGTAGCAGCTTTCGAGGACATCGATACGGCGGTGGAGAAGGGTCTCAACTGGCCCATGGGACCCTTCCGCCTAGGAGACTTCAGCGGCCTTGATGTGACCTACAACGCGAGGCTGCACATGTACAAGACGACGGGCGATGAGCGATTCCGGCCCTCTCCTCAGCTCGAGGCGAAGGTCAAGGCGGGAAAGCTGGGTCGCAAAACAAAAGAGGGCTGGTACAAATACTGAGCACGGTGACCCGCATCCACCACATCGGCGTGGCCGTCGCCGAACTCGACGAATCGATCCGGCTCTACAGGAGCGCGCTTGGCGCCGAGCTGGTGCATCGCGCCGCGAGCGAGTCAGAGGGGCTCGAAGCCGCCCTCTTGCGCGTCGGCAGCGATGAGATCGAGCTGATGTCGGCGCTTCGCGACGACTCGCCGATAGGAAAGTTCATGGCAAAGCGCGGTCCCGGCCTGCACCATGTCGCATACGGCGTGAAGGATATCGATCTTGCCCTGGCTGAGGCTCGGGCGGCCGGCCTCGAGCTGATCGACTCCAAGCCGCGCATCGGCCTCAACGGCAGGCGTATCGCGTTCGTTCACCCCAAGAGCATGGGCGGCGTGCTGACCGAGCTGGTTGAAACGTGACCGAAACGAAAAACGACAGTGGGCTCCCGCTCGAGCCTGTGTACTCGGTCGAGGACCGGCGCGCCGAGGAGCCGCCGCCGGGCCAGTTTCCCTACACCCGCGGCCTGCACAAGGACATGTACCGAGGCCGCTTGTGGACGATGCGGCAGTACGCCGGCTTTGGCTCGGCGGCGGAGTCGAACAAGCGATATCAGTTCTTGCTGAAGCAAGGCCAGACCGGACTCTCGGTTGCATTTGACCTGCCCACGCAGATCGGCTACGACTCGGATCATCCGATGGCGAACGGCGAGGTCGGCAAGGTAGGCGTCGCGATCGACTCGCTCAAGGACATGGAGGTCCTTTTCAAGGGCATTCCGCTGGACAAGGTCTCGACTTCGATGACCATCAACGCCACCGCGTCGATGCTGCTCTTGCTCTACCAGCTCGTGGCCGAAAAACAGGGCTGCCCGCCGGAGAAGATCACCGGCACCGTGCAGAACGACATCCTCAAGGAGTACGCGGCGAGAGGCACATACATATTTCCTCCCAAGCCGTCGATGCGCCTGATCACCGACCTGTTCGCATACAGCGGGCGCAACCTTCCGAACTGGAACACGATCTCCATCTCCGGCTACCACATCAGGGAAGCGGGTTCGACCGCGGCGGAGGAAATCGCATTCACGCTGAGCCACGCCATCGCCTACGTCGAGGCGGCTCAGGTGGCCGGGCTTTCGGTCGATGATTTCGCTCCGCATCTGTCTTTCTTCTTCGCCTCTCACATGGACTTCTTCGAGGAGGTGGCGAAGTTTCGCGCCGCCAGACGGATGTGGGCCCGCATCATGCGTAGCCGCTTCAAGGCCACCGACGAACGCTCCCTGGCTCTACGCTTTCACACCCAGACGGGTGGCGTCACGCTGACGGCTCAACAGCCCCTGAACAACGTGGTGCGCACGACGCTTGAGGCCATGAGCGCGGTGCTTGGAGGCACGCAGTCCCTGCACACCAATGCATATGACGAGGCCCTGGGCCTGCCTTCGCAGAACGCCGCGGAGCTCGCGCTAAGGACTCAGCAGGTGATCGGTTACGAGACAGCGGTTGCGCTGGTCGCTGATCCGCTCGGCGGTTCGTATTACGTGGAGAACCTCACCGACAGGGTGGAAGATGAGGCGCAAGCGATCATGGCCGAGGTGGACGAGCTTGGCGGCGCCGTGGCTTGCATCGAGAGCGGCTGGACGCAGCGTCGCATCGGCGACAGCGCGTACCGGCTGCAGCGTCGGGTGGAGTCTGGCGAGCGGGTAGTGGTCGGTGTCAACCGCTACGCCGAGACTGATGCTGAACCCGTAGAGATTATGAAGATCAGCCCTCGGCACCAGGTCGCTCAGGCAAGGGCGCTCAAGCGATTGCGGGCGCGTCGCTCCCATGCGGTCGTCGAGCGGCACCTGGCCGAGATCGAACGCGCGGCGCGTGGCACGGACAACCTGATGATTCCACTCAAGGCGGCGCTCGCGGACTACGTGACGATCGGCGAATGCTGCATGGTCTTGCGCGGTGTGTTCGGCGAATACCAACCGGGGGAGGCAGCCTGATGGGCGAGTTCGAGCCGTACGTCGTGCCAATGCTCGCTTACGAGGACGGGCCCGCCGCGATGGAATGGCTGGCCAAGGCTTTTGGGTTTATCGAGATCGTGCGGATGATCGGGCCGGACGGCCGGCTCAGCCACGGGGAGATGGGGACCGGCGAGGAAAGCGAAGGTCTTATCATGCTCGCCACCCCGACGCCGGACTATCAGTCCCCCAAGCACCATCGGGCGACATGCGAGACCGCCGCCCAGTGGTCGAAGGTGCCGTACATCATCGACGGTGTGCTCGTCTACGTCGAGGATGTGGACGCACATTTCCAGCGGGCGCGCGAGGCGGGCGCGACCATCATTTCTGAGGTCGAGACGGGCGGGCCCGGTAAACGCTATCGCGCTGAGGACCTTGAAGGCCACCGGTGGATGTTCATGCAGCGCTGATGGCTTCAACCCCCAAGCGAAAGAAGGTCGATCCGCTCAACGAGCTGCGCCAGCGCAAGTACGAGGCCGGGCACGGCGACGCCGAGGCCTTCAACCGGCAGCACGCCAAAGGCAAGCTGACCGCGCGGGAGCGGATCAACCGCCTGGTCGACCGCAACTCCTTCGAAGAGATCGACATCTTCGCGACGCACCGCGCTACTGGTTTCGGCCTCGAGAACAAGCGCGTGCCCGGCGACGGCGTAGTCACGGGCATGGCCAAGATCGACGGTCGTGACGTGATGCTGTTCAGCCACGACGCATCGGTCTTCGGCGGGTCGCTCGGCGAAGTTTTCGCCGAGAAGGTGATCAAGGTCATGGACCTCGCCATGCGAAACCGGATTCCGATCATCGGAATCAACGACTCCGGCGGTGCGCGGATCCAGGAAGGCGTCGTCTCGCTCGCGGGCTACTCGGAGATCTTCTGGCGCAACGTGGAATCCAGCGGTGTCATCCCTCAGCTGAGCCTCATCCTGGGCCCGTGCACAGGGGGCGCGGTGTATTCCCCGGCGATCACCGACTTCACGTTCATGGTCCACGAGGTCGGTTACATGTTCATCACCGGGCCGGAGGTGATTCGCGTCACCACAGGCGAGGAGGTGACATTCGATTCGCTCGGAGGCGCCGAGGTGCACAACGTCAAGTCGGGCGTCGCGCACTTCCTGGCAGAATCGGAGGACCAGTCCTTCGCCCAGGTGCGCCGCCTCTTCAAATATCTCCCGCAGAGCTCCAGCCAGCAGCCGCCTGTCGTTGTGGCGACGGACGATCCTGAGCGCGCCGCGCCGGGGCTGGCCACGATCATCCCCGACAACCCCAAAGAGCCATACGACATCAAAGAGGTCATCGAAATGGTCGTCGACCACGGCGACTTCTTCGAGGTCCAGCCGTACTACGCGATGAACATGGTGATCGGCTTTGCACACCTCGACGGCCATCCGATCGGAGTGGTCGCCAACCAGCCGAAGGTGATGGCGGGTGCGCTCGACATCAACGCGTCTGTGAAGGCTGCCCGCTTTGTTCGTTTCTGCGACGCGTTCAACATCCCGCTGGTGACCTTTGTCGATGTCCCGGGCTTCCTGCCCGGCACGGCGCAGGAGTACGGCGGGATCATCCGTCACGGCTCGAAGCTCCTTTATGCGTTCGCCGAAGCAACGGTACCGAAGCTCACGGTCATCACACGCAAGGCATACGGTGGCGCGTACTGCGTCATGTCCTCAAAGCACATCAGGGCGGATTTCAACGTCGGCTGGCCGACCGCGGAGATCGCGGTGATGGGCCCGGAAGGCGCGGTCAACGTCGTCTTCCACCGGGAACTCGCCGCAGCGGCAGACCCTGTGGCTCGTCGGCGCGAGCTGGTCAGCGAGTACACCGAACGTTTCGCGAATCCCTTCATCGCCGCGGAGCGCGGTTACATCGACGACGTCATCGAGCCGGGCCGCACGCGGTGGGAGCTGATCAGGGCGCTCAGGATCGCGCTGCGCAAAGAGCGCCGCCGCAGCCCTCGGTGGCACGGCAACATTCCGCTCTAACTCGATCCGCTAACGTCAAGGTCGCAAGTGAAGCTTCTCGAGTACCAGGCCAAAGAGGTGCTTGCCTCACTTGGCATACCGATCCCGCCGGGCAAGGTCGCGCGCACGCCGGAGGAGGCCGCGGCGGCCTGCTCAGAGCTCGGGCCGGTGGCCGTCAAGGCACAGGTCCCGGTCGGCGGGCGCGGCAAGGCCGGCGGCATCAAGCTCGCCGCGACTCCCGACGAGGCGCGCGCGGCGGCTGCGCAGATCATCGGTATGGACATCAAGGGTTTCAAGGTGCCGCTGGTCTACTGCGAAGCGGCGCTGGAGATTGCCCGCGAGATCTATCTGGGCTTCACGGTGGATCGGGACGCTCGTGCCAATATCCTCATGCTCTCGGCGAAGGGCGGTATGGAAATCGAGCAGGTTGCAGAGGAATCGCCCGAGTCGATCGCGCGGCTGTATCCGAATCCGTGGCGCGGACCGCTTGATTTCGAGCTCACGCAGCTGGTGTTCGACGCAGGATTGGGTGAGCTGGTCAAGCCGTTGACGGCGCTCATCAAGAAGTTGTACCGCGCGATCCCAGACCTCGACGCCGTCACCGCGGAGATCAACCCCCTCGTCGTCACCAAGACCGGCGAGGTGATCGCCGGTGACGCGAAGCTCGAGGTCGACGAGAACGCGGCCTGGCGGCACAAAGACCTCGAGCAGCGCTATGGCGGAGTGCTCGAGGGCGACCCGTACGAGGTCGAGGCGAAGAAACGGGCGCTGACCTACGTCTCGCTTGACGGAGACATCGGGATCATCGGCAACGGCGCAGGGTTGTGCATGAGCACGCTCGACCTCGTTCAGCGCGCCGGCGGCCACGCGGCGAACTTCTGCGATATCGGCGGCGGCGCGAAAGCGGAAGTTGTGGAGAACGCGCTCGCGGTCATCCTCATGAATCCGCGTGTGCGCGGCGTGTTGATGAACGTCTTCGGTGGCATCACGCGTGGGGATGAGGTCGCCAAGGGCCTCGTCAGGGCGCGCGACAACCTGAAGATGCACCTCCCGCTGGTGGTGCGCCTGAGCGGCACCCGCGCGGAAGAAGGCCGCAAGATTCTCAAAGAGAACGGCATCGAGCCAGGTGCGAGCGCCTGGGAGGCGGCGCAGAAGATAGTCGAATTGATAAATGCCACCTCCCCGCTCGGCGGGGGTAGGGCGTCTTGAGCATCCTGCTGGACGCCTCGACCAGGGTGATCGTCCAGGGCGTGACGGGTCGCGAAGGCACGTTCCACACCGAGCAGATGCAGGCGATGGGCACCAAGGTAGTCGGCGGCACGAGCCCCGGCAAGGGCGGGACCACGCACCTCGGCGTGCCGGTGTTCAACACGGTGGCGGACGCGGTGAAGGGCACCGGCGCCGAAGCATCGGGCATCTTCGTGCCGCCACAGTTCGCCCCCGACGCGATCATGGAGGCGGCTGCAGCCGGGATCACGCTGATCGTCTGCATCACCGAAGGCATCCCGATCCAGGACATGATCAAGGTGAAGGACTTCCTCCGCGGCTACCCGGCTGCGCGGCTGATCGGCGCCAACTGCCCCGGTTTGATCACGCCGGGCGCAGCCAAGATCGGGATCATCCCCCAGAACATCACGTCCGCCGGACCTGTCGGGCTTGTCTCACGCAGCGGCACGCTCACCTACGAGGTCGCGTCGGCGCTGTCGGCGTCGGGCATGGGCCAGTCGACGATCGTCGGCATCGGCGGCGATCCGGTTCTCGGGTTGACGTTCAAAGACGTGATCGAGCTGTTCGAGCAGGACCCGGCGACGACGCACCTGGTGGTGATCGGCGAGATCGGCGGAAGCGACGAGGAGCACGCCGCCGAATTGCTCGCGCGCGGCAGCCGGCTGAAAACCGTGGCTTTCATCTCTGGGCGAACTGCGCCGGAGGGGAAGCGCATGGGTCACGCCGGAGCCATCATTTCGGGCAACCGGGGCACCGCGAAGAGCAAGGAAGAGGCTTTTCGCAAGGCGGGCGTGGCAGTCGCGGAAACCACCGACGAGATCGTCGGGCTGCTCAAGTGATCGCGATGCCCCTGGCTCTGACGCGGGCCGTTCCCGCCGACAGGATCCGCGATCTCGGCCTGCTCGCCGTGCTGTTGCTCTGGCTGGCCTACACGCGCGTCTTTTTCGTGCTGCAAGCGGCCCACCTGACCGCGCCCCCCTGCCCTTTCTTCTACATCACAGGGCATCCGTGCCCGTTCTGCGGCGGCACGCGTTCCTTCGCGTACATGTGGCAGGGCGACTTGGCGAACTCGGTCAGGTTGTATCCGCTCGGCCCGGCGCTGTTCGCCGGTTCTTTTGTCGGTGCGGCCGGGCTGGCGGTGGCGGCCATCAGCGGCCGGACCTGGACTCCACGCCTCACGCGCCTGCAGTGGCGCGTGCTGGCCGTCGGCGCTGTCAGCGCGGTCGCCTTGAGCTGGGCTCTGAAGGTCTTCGTCCTCGGGAACTGACATCCGTCGAATCGGCCCTGAGGACTGGCAGGTGTTCAAGGAGGTGAGGCTGGCAGCGCTGCTCGAGGCGCCCTACGCCTTCGGGTCGACATATGAAAGTGAGGTCGGAGCGAGTGAAGAGAGCTGGCGGCAGCGCGTTGCGGATCGGCCTCGGATCGTCGCTGAGGTCGACGGCAAAGCGGTTGGCATCGTCGGCGCCAGCTCCGGGGAGTTCACTGGGACAGCCGCGCTGACCTCGCTGTGGGTCGATCCCCGGTTTCGAGGCCGCGGTGTCGGCACGGCTTTGATCGAGGCAGTCGAGGAGTGGGCGAGAGGCCAGAATTTGAACCAGGTCCTGCTCTGGGTCACTGACGCCAACAGGTCAGCCGAAAAGCTGTACGAGCACCTCGGATTCACGCGCACTGGACGGGTCAGCGAGGTGCGTCCGGGTGAGGCTGCGGTCGAGCACGAGATGGCCAAACGCATCTAGTGCTCGGCGTCTGCTCGGTGTGGAACTTTGGTCACGCTCTGTTCCGTCCGCCGTCCCCTCCGTGTAACGATTGGTGACATGGACTTCGATCTGAGCACCGAGCAACAGGCGATTCGAGACACGTGCCGGGACTTCGCCCGCGAAGTCGTGGCCCCGGCGGCAGAGCAGCTCGACCGCGACCACGCGTTCGGCTACGACGTAGTCCGGCAGATGGGTGAGCTCGGTCTGTTCGGCCTCCCCTTCCCGGAGGAGTACGGCGGCGCCGGCGGCGATTTTCTCTCGCTTTGCCTGGCGATTGAAGAGATATCGCGTGCTGACACGGGCGTCGGGATCACGCTCGAGGCGGCGGTGTGCCTGGGGGCGTCGCCCATCTTCGAGTTCGGCACGAAGGATCAGAAGGAGCGGTGGCTGCCGGACCTGCTTGCCGGACGCAAGCTGTGGGCGTTCGGCCTGACCGAGCCCGAGGCCGGATCGGACGCCGGCGCGACCAAGACGCGAGCCGAGATCCGCGACGGGAACTGGGTGGTCAACGGCTCGAAGCAGTTCATCACCAACTGCGGAACAGAAATCTCAGCCGGCGTGACTGTGACCGCCGTGACGGGCAAGGCCAACGGTAGTAGACCCGAGATCAGCGCGATCATGATTCCCACCGGGACCGAGGGCTATCACGTGCTCGCGTCGTACCGCAAGCTCGGATGGCATTCGTCCGACACGCATCCGCTCAGCTTCGAAGACTGCGCTGTTCCGGCAGATCATCTACTCGGCGCGCGCGGTGGGGGCTACAAGCAGTTCCTGCATACGCTGATGGGCGGACGGATCGCCATCGCGGCGCTGTCGGTAGGTCTCGCTCAGGCCTGTCTCGACGCGGCGCTCGCCTACGCGAAGGAGCGGCGGACTTTCGGCGTGCCGATCTCAAAGCACCAGGCCGTGCAGTTCAAGCTGGCCGACATGGCGATGGAAACCGAGCTTGCTCGCACGATGGTGTACCGGGCGGCGGCGACTTACGCGCGGAGCGGAGCTGAGACGTCTGATGAGGTGCGGATGCTCGCCGCGATGTGCAAGCTCTACGCGTCCGAGGCCTCCAAGCGCGCGGCCGACCAGGCCATTCAGATCCACGGCGGCTATGGCTTCATGGAGGACTACCCCGTGGCGCGCTACTGGCGCGACGTGAAGATCAACGAGATCGGCGAGGGGACCTCGGAGGTACAGCGCATGCTGATCGCGCGGCTGCTGGGCTGCTAGCGCCGGATCACGTCGGGTCTGGGGCCTCTTGCTCCGCGATGCCGACGACATCTCGCCAGGGCGGGCTCGGAAGCATCATCGCGCTCGCGCTGGCCAACGCGATCCGCTTGTCCTCGTGGTTGAACAGCTCGGCGGTCGCCACCACCATGCTGCGGCCCCGATGAACGAGGGTCGCGCGGGCTGTGAGCAAACCACCGTCCGGCAGGACCGGACGTAGGTAGTTCACCTTCAGGTCTAGAGGCGCGAACGAGCCGCCTGCAGGGTTCACCGTCATCATCGCGCCCGAGAGGGCGGCGTCGGCGAGGAGCGCGATCGCTCCTCCATAGAGGACGGACGCGGGCGGCATGAGCCAGCCACTCGCAGGCATCACGAAGGTGCACTTGCCCTCCTCGGCCGTGGTGGGACGGAGGCCGGTCAGGTAATGGATCGGCGGCGCTGATTCGGGATCGTTGATGCACATGTGCAGCGCCTCCAGCCCGGTCGTGCGATTCCACACCTCCTGTGCAATCGGAATGCCGGCCACCGGCTGGCGCAGGTATGGATCTGGCGTTGCGTAGGCAGGCGGATCGACCGGGTCTTGGCGCGGAGGTGCGCCCGGCGCGGTGAGCAGGAAGCCGCGCGACGTACCGTGCGCCAGGCGGCGGCCGAGGCCGTCGTCGACCGTGACTTCGGAGAGAGCCACGGACGTGCCGCTGTGGATCAGTCGCGCCCTGCCGACCAACGTGCCGCTGTCCAGAGTCCCAGGCTGCAGGAAGCTAAGTGAAAGGTCGGACGTCGTCATGTAGCCGAGCGGCGGGAGGATGGTCATGATCGCGGTGCCGAGCGGGCCGTCGGCCAGGAAAGCAATGACGCCCCCGACGATCAGGCCTGGGACTGTGGTCTGCAGCCACGGCGTCACCGGCATCGCAAACGTTGAGCTGCCGAAGTCGGCCTCGACCGGCCTCAATCCCGTGAGGTGATGAATCGGCGGGGGAGGGTAGACGCCGCGAGCCGAGAGTCGCATCCGCTCGACGCCCGGAAGCGAAAGGTTCGAGGCATCGCCAAACGTGCCGCGTACGGGTTCTTCCCATACGCGGACTCTTACGTCGCTATCGATAGACACCGTTGTGGCCCAGGCTGTGGAGGCCGACGTTTGGAAAATAGGTCAGCCCGTGGTCCTGCGATCCGACGTGGATCTTGGCCAGGAGCTCGCCCGAAACCGTAGACATCACGTACACGGTTGAGTGATACCGGCCTGAGGCCCACAGCTGTGTACCGTCCGGGCTGATCTGCAGCATGTCAGGGCTGCCGCCACCGGGGATCATCCACTTCGCCACTTGCGTGCGTGTCGCGAAATCGATGACGGAGAACGAACCCTCGAGGCGGTTGGACACGTAAAGCGATTTCGTGTCGCGCGAGACCTGGAGGCCGTGCGCCCCTCTGCCCGTGGGGATGAACTGGACCTCCTTCATCGCAACCGGGTCGATCACCGACACGCCCATCCGCCCCTGGTTGGTGACGAAGAAGTAGCGGCCGTCCGGTGAAAGCTTGATGTCGATCGGAAGGCCACCGACGCGGACATATCCATCGAGCTTCATGTTTATCGTGTCAACTCTGGCGACCACGCCGGAGTACTCCATCGAGATCATCAGGTAGCTTCCATCCGCGCTGAAGTCGAGATGGTCGGCGCCAGGCCATGGCATGCGGACAGAACCAAGCAGGCGCCACCCGTCGTGTGGATCGCGAAACTCGATTCGGTTCAGCCGCTCGACCACGTCGATCGCCTTGGTGCCGTCCGGCGTGAAGTAGAGATTGTACGGAAAGGGGATCGAGATCGTTCCGGTCGGCCTGCCCGTATGAATGTCTAGAACGGTGAGGCTGCTCGATCCCTCGTTATCCACGTAGAGCGCGCTCATGTCCCACGCCGGCGCGATGTGGTGAGGGATGGCGCCGACCGAGTAGTGATCGATGACTTTGAACGTGAGCGGGTCGATCACGTCGATGGACCCGGCGCTGCTGTTCGGAACGTAAACGCGGGGGGGCAGCTCGCACAGAGGGCACGGCACGACGCCCGAAAGCGTGTTTGCATACACGTTCACTTTGGGGGCCGGGAGGCTCACCGGCTGCACGTCGGGGGCGGCCAGCATGCGAGATGGTCCTGTGTCGGCCGGCGCCTGCGTGCTGGCGACATTGGTCACCGGCGGTGTGGTCCACACCACCGCAAACACGACTCCGGCCGGGCTGATGATCGCCAGCAAGAAAATTACGGCGAACAGGATCCGGATCGGCCGCGAGCGCAGCGCGGCCCCCAGGGGGCTATTCGTCAGGGAGGTCTTCAAGTTTCGGGGCCAGCTCGCAAACCCAGCGCCCGTCGTCCAGGCGCCGGATGAAGCGACCATAGCCCTGGTTCCGGGCGACGTTAAGGAACTGCTCCTGCGTGATGAGGGTGCGCAGCCGGGCCAAGTCCGCGTACGTGCTGTCGCGCATGATGCCGCCCACGACGCCGGCGAGCTCGCGCCACTGTCCTTCCGAAAGTGGCTCGCCGTAACCCGCGATGGTCACCAGCAGCGCCGCCGTGGCGCCCGTGATGGTATCGGGCAGCAGCTTCTCTGACTTGGCCCGAGCGATGATCTCGCGCCCCGTGCCGATTATGTCGGCGATCCTGTCACGACGTACGCCGATGATGTCGCGCCCACTGCCAACAGTGGTGCCTTCGAGATACCGCGGTCCAGCTTCCATGACCAGACCCCTATTCTAGTTAACGTTCAGTTGGACCTCGAACTGGCGCCCGAGCACTCGACCTTCCGGGCAGCCGTGCGTGAGCTGTCCCAGGGCGTTGTCAAGGCCTTTGCGGCCGAGGTCGACCGCGATCACCGGTTCCCCGACGAGGCTGTAAAAGCCGCTGCGGAAGCAGGCCTGATGGGCGTCCTGATCCCCAACGCGTACGGCGGGGCGGGCCTCGACGCCCTCGCCTTCGCCATCTGCATCGAAGAGCTCGCGCAGGCCTGCGCGTCGACTTCAGTCATCGTCGACGTGCACACGAGTGTGGGCAGCGAGCCGATCTTGTTGTTCGGCACCGAGGAGCAGAAGCGCAGATGGCTCCCGAGGCTCGCCTCCGGCGAGCTGCTGGGAGCGTTCGCTCTGACTGAGCCGGCTTCAGGGTCTGACGCTGCGTCGCTGAAGGCGAGCGCACGGCGCAGCGCCAATGGCTACGTGCTCAACGGCACCAAAGTCTTCATCACCAACATCGGCCGGGCAGGGCTATACGTCGTCTTTGCGCGAACAGGTCCGGACGAGAGGGCCGCCGGCGTGAGTGCATTTCTTGTGCCTTCGGATGCGCCGGGAGTTCGTGTCGGGCAGCTCTTCAGGAAGATGGGCCTGCACGGCTCGCCAACCGGCGAGCTGGTGCTCGAGGATGTCGAGGTCCCGGCACAGAACCGGCTGGGGGCAGAAGGTCAGGGCTTCACAGTCGCCATGCGCGCGCTCGACTCGGGCCGGATCGGGATCTCGGGCCAGGCGCTCGGGATTGCCCAGGCCGCGGTTGATGAGTCCAAGGCCATCCTGGCCCAACGCGGCCGCGAACAAGGCGACGACTTCTTGCTCGCGGACATGGCGACCCGGCTCGAGTCGGCCCGCCTGCTTGCCTACCACGCAGCGTGGCTTTGCACCCGTGGCCGTCCCTTTACCCGGCAGGCGTCGATGGCCAAGCTCCACTGCACCGACACCGCTATGCAGCTCGCGCTCGACGCGGTGCAGCTTGCAGGTGACGAAGGGATCACCAGCGGCCGCCCACTCGAGAGACATGTCCGCGACGCCAAGGCGCTGCAGATTTACGAAGGCTCAAACCAGGTCCAGCGGATCGTCATCGCTCGCCAGTTGCTCGGCTAAGCTCAACCCACATGGATTTCGAGTTCTCGGAAGAGCAGGTAGCGATCAGGGACACGATCCGAGAGCTGGTCCAGGACCGCGTCGCGCCACGCGCCGCCGAGATCGATGAAAAGGCCGAGTACCCAAAGGACATAGAGAAGCTGTTCGCGGAGAACGGCATCCTCGGCATCCCATTCCCGGAGGAGTACGGCGGCATCTCAGGTTCGAGCGTCACGATCTGCATGGGCATCGAGGAGATCGCCAAGGCGTGCGCGACGTCGTCGCTGATCCTAGCCGTGCAGGCGCTCGGGTCCTACCCCATCCTCGTCGCCGGCTCCGAGGAGCAGAAAAAGCGGCTGTGCCCTCCGCTCGCGACAGGGGAGAAGGTGGCCGCGTATGCACTTTCCGAAACAGGGTCTGGGTCCGACGCGGCAGCCATGAAAACGCGCGCAAAGCGGTACGGCGACGAGTACGTGCTCAACGGCACGAAACAGTTCATCACCGGTGGGAGCGTTGCGGGGACGCTCGTGGTCTTCGCGCAGACCGATCCAGACGCCGATCACCGCGGTATCTCGGCGTTCGTGCTGGAGCGGGAGACGAGTCCATGGAAGGCGTCGAAGCTCGAGCACAAGCTCGGCATCCGCGGTTCACCGACAGCACAGCTCGTCTTCGAGGACGTCAAAGTTCCCGTCGCCAACCGCCTCGGTGACGAGGGCGCCGGTTTCAAGCTGGCGCTTGCGGTGCTCGACCGCTCGCGTCCAGGAATCGGAGCGCAGGCTCTCGGTATCGCCGAAGGGGCGTTCGATTACGCGCTTCAGTACGTCAAGGAGCGCCAGCAGTTCGGGCAGCCGATCTCCAGCTTCCAGGGCATCCAGTTCATGCTCGCCGACATCGCCACGCAGATCGAAGCAGCGCGGCACCTCGTCTTTCGCGCGGCAACCAAGGTTGACTCCAAGGCGCCAGACCTGACGAAGATCGCCGCGATGGCGAAGCTGTTCGCCTCGGACATGGCGATGAAAGTGACCACGGACTGCGTGCAGCTGTTGGGCGGCTATGGATACATCTCCGACTACCCGGTCGAACGCATGATGCGGGACGCCAAGATCACGCAGATCTACGAGGGCACCAACCAGATCCAGCGCGTGGTGATCGCCAGGGCCCTCGCACGTTGAGCGCGATCAGTCCTCATTCGGAAATCGAAAAGAGTTCGCCGGAGGTTCAGCCCCCCGCGCAGACAACCGGGCCGTGGTACCCGCCGCCGAACTATCCACCTCCGCGAACACTCGCGGCGGGACGCACGGACTCGAGGGCGATCGCGTCGCTGCTGGCTGCGATCGCGGGAATCGTCCTCGGGATTGCGCTTGGCATTCCCGGGATGGTCCTTGGGACGCTCGCGTACTTTCTCGGCAAATCGTCAGTCAGCCGGATCGATGGCTCCCAAGGCGCTCTCGGCGGCCGCAGCCTGTCCGTTTCCGCGTGGGTGCTCGGGATCGTGGCGATGATCATCGGGTCGGTGGTCACCCTGATCTGGCTCGTGGTGTTCTTGTTCGCGATATCGCAACCCGCCGCTACCGTCTAGTCCGCCGTGGACCGCATCACCGATGCGTTCATCTGGCCCACTCGAGATCCTGAGTGGCTGATGAAGCTGTTGATCATGGCCCTAATCCTGTTGATTCCCATCGTGGGCACGATCAACGGCCTCGGCTGGATGCTGGCGTCAATCGACCGCCTGAGGGCCGGCGAGACGAGGCTTGCCCCAGCGAATCTCAGCTATATCGTTCGCGGGTTCCCCCTCTTTGTGGCCAACCTTGTCTATGAGCTCGCCATCGCGCTGATTGCGGCCGCGATCTACATACCGGCGTTCCTCATGGCCTCAAACGAGTCTCACGGGTCGGCCAATCCTGCCCTGATCTCCGCGGCCATCGTCCTTAGCCTGCTGGCGTTCAGCATCGCCACCCTCGGCAGCCTGGCGCTCAACTTCGCCATGCCGTCGATCGTGCTGGCCACCGATGCCGGCGGGATTTCGGGCGGACTGACCGTGGCCGCTGTGCTGCGCCGGGCTCGCGCCAATCTCTCCAACACCTTGATCGCGGGCCTTATGCTGATCGCCGCCGGCTTCGTCGGCTCTTTGGGCATCATCGCTTGCGGTATCGGTGTCCTGTTTACAACGGCATACGCGCTTGCGATCCAGGCGTGGGTCGTGCGGAGTTTCGAGGTCGGTTCGCCTGCTGCGAAAGCGGCATGAGGAGGTTGTCAGATGTCGGATTTGCCCCCGCCGCCTCCAGCCGGAGGATATCCGCCTCCTCCGCCGCCGCCTCCACCCTCGGGTGGAGGTGCGATGCCACCGCCTCCGCCGCCGCCTCCGCCCCCGGGCGGAGGTGCGATGCCACCACCACCACCGAGTGGCGGGTATGTACCGCCTCCTCCTGGAGCTTACGCACCGATGTCGGCGGGATATGCCGCGCCGCGCACCGACGGGCTGGCGATCGCCTCGCTCGTCATCGGCATCCTTTCGCTGGTCTGCACAGTGGCCTGTCTCGGCGTCGTCCTCGGCCCGACCGCGGCCATCATGGGTTTCATCTCGCGCCAGCGGATCACATCAAGCGGTGGCGCTCTCGGAGGCGGAACGCTTGCACTGATCGGCCTGATTCTCGGCATCGTGGGCTTCATCGCGAGCGTAGGTTGGTTCTTCCTGTTCATCTCGGGCGTGATCACCGGCTCCACGCACAGCACTCCGTCGCCCTGACGTAACCTCTTCGCCTTTCTCACCGTTTCCCCAGACCTGGACGCTAAAATCCCCGTGCGCATGCTCAAGGCCAGGCCTAGGGCCAGGCGATCTCGCTACAACGTCTCCTACCGCCTGACCAGGTCGGTCCCCGCGGTGATCGCGGGCGCCCTCTTGCTGGTCGTGCTCGTCGCTGCGACGCTGACTTACAAGCGCTTCGACGATTTCATCACCGCGACCACGGGCCATCACCTCAACCCGATCGGAGAGGTTGTGCAGGCGGTGGAGCCCGCGCAAGGATCGATCGCGTACAAGCTCAAGCACGGCCAGCAGGTCAACATCCTGCTGCTCGGCATGGGCGGGGAGCAGAACGACGCCCCCTACCTGACGGACTCGATCATGGCCGTGACGATCGACCCGACGACCAATCGCGTGATGCTCGCATCGATCCCGCGAGACCTGGTCGTGCACATGGACCTGCAAACAACACCCGGCCGCATCTGGACCAACAAGATCAATGCGGCCTATGAAGTTCCGTACACCAACATCATCTGCTGCGTCGCACCGCAATACACCGGGCGGGACGGCGGAGGTCATGCGGCCGAGCACGAGGTCGGCAAGGTGACCGGACTGACGTTCGACAGGTACATCGGCGTGGACTTCACCGCGTTCCGCGACATGGTCAACGCACTGGGCGGAGTCGACGTCTGTCTCAGCACCAACCTGGACGATTACGAATACCCGGACTACTTCAACGGTTACATCAGAGGTGGCATCCACTACAAGGCAGGCTGCCAGCACCTCAACGGCGAGCAGGCGCTCCAGGTGGCGCGTTCGCGTCACGCGCAGCAGGCCCAGCAGTCGTCTGACTTCGGTCGGGCCCGCCGCCAGCAGGACATCATGCAAGCGATCAAGAAGAAGGCGACGACGGTCAACGGCTTTTCGAAAGCGCCTCAGCTGCTCGACGCGCTTCAGAAGAACATCCACACAGACATGAGCCTTTCGGACATGAAGGCGGTTTACGACTGGGGCAAGAACCTTCCTGACACCTCCATCGTCAGAATCGCACTGACCGCGCCGTCAGGGGCGGCGGACGGGAACCTCCTCGATTCCTTCAACTGCGGTATGGGACCGTACGTCTCCCAGCTATGCCCTGACGACCAGAGCTACACCATGATCCACAAGTACATCGCTTCGATCCTCATCGACCCGAAGACGCTTGCTGAGAAAGCGCCCGTCCAGTTTGCCAACGGTGCCAACAACTTCGCGGGCCTCGATTCACGAGTCACCTCGATGCTGGACCCCAGCGGTCTGCAGCTGGCCGATCCCGTCGCGCACCGGCCATCGTCCCAGACCCTGATCCTCGACTACTCCGGCGGCCAGTTCCCGCTCACGTCGAAGTGGCTGCAGAGCTACTTCGGCGCCACCGTTGTTGCCGCGACCCCGACCAGCCCCGCTCCCGCCGCCGGCCAGCAGACCTACGGCCTTGTGGTGGTGCTGGGACACGACTACGCCCTACATTTCTTCGGCGGGTAGTGAGCTGAACGAAGAGGATCTAGCGACCCGGTTCCGATCCGGCGATACGCGGGCACTGGCCCGCGCCATCAGTCTCGTGGAAAGGCGAGATCCCTCCGTGCGTGCGCTGGAAAAGTCCCTTCGCAAGGAAGGTCGCTCTCCTGGCGTGGCCGGCTTCACGGGGGCACCGGGCACAGGCAAATCGACGTTGGTCGACGCCGTGGTGGCGCTCCTGAGGCGGCAAGACAGCTCGGTTGCGGTGCTGGCGACCGACCCCAACTCTCCCTTCACCGGCGGCGCGATCCTGGGCGATCGCATCCGCATGCAGCGCCACGCCCTCGATCCGAAGGTGTTCATCCGCAGCATGGGAGCGCGCGGGCATCTCGGCGGCCTGTCGCTCGCCTCTCGTGAGGCCATCCGGTTGTTCGGATCCTTTGGGTTCGATGAGGTCATCCTCGAGACGGTCGGCGTTGGTCAGTCCGAGCTCGAGGTCGCGGCTGTAGCCGACACCACGATCGTCGTCCTGACGCCGAACCTTGGCGATGGGGTCCAGATGATCAAGGCCGGCATCCTGGAGATCGCGGACATCTTCGTCGTCAACAAGGCGGACCTCGACGGCCACGCTCGCGTCGTGACCGAGCTGAGGTCGATGCTGAGCCTGGCTCCGAAAGGCACATGGAACCCACCGATCCTGGGCACAGTCGCCGCCCGGCAGGAGGGCATTCAGGAGCTGTGGGACGCCGTGCTCGCCCACCGCCGCCACCTCGAGTCGAGCGGGCGTGGTCGCCAGCTGGCCGAGCAGCGGCTCAAGGATGAGACCGCTGAGGTGGCGGCTGAAATCGCACGAGACCGGGTGCGGCGCGCTCTCGTCGACGACCCGGATCTCGCCGCGCGACTGGTCGAGGAGGGCGCCCCCTACAGCACGGCCGAGGAGATCCTGGACCGACGGCCATAATGGAAATGAAGTGAAGGTTCGCGCCCGCGATCCGCAGCAGGCCTGGAAGGAAGACTTCGAGTCGAGTCCTGCACGTGACGACGGCATCGAGACGTCGACGATCTCGGGGATACCGCTCAAACCGCTGTACACGACCGACGACCTGCCACGACGCCAGGAAGAGTTCCCCGGCCAGTTTCCCTACACCCGCGGAATTCATACGAGTGGGTACCGAGGGCGCTTGTGGACGATGCGCCAGTTCTCGGGTTTCGCGACGGCCGAGGAGACAAATCGCCGCTACAAGTACCTGCTCGCCAACGGGCAGACGGGGCTGTCGGTGGCCTTTGACATGCCCACCCTGATGGGGCAGGATTCTGACGCGCCTACCAGCAGGGGCGAGATAGGTCACTGCGGGGTTGCGATTGACTCCCTGGCCGACATGGAGACGCTCTTCGGCGGCATCCCATTGGGCGAGATCACGACTTCGATGACGATCAACTCGCCGGCGGCGATCCTGCTTTGCATGTACATCGCGGTCGCTGAAGAGCAGGGGGTTCCTGCGTCGCAGCTCGGTGGCACGCTCCAGAACGACATCCTCAAAGAGTTCATCGCGCAGAAGGAGTTCATCTTTCCGCCGGCTCCCTCCATGCGCCTGGTGGTCGACTCCATCGAGTACTGCGCGAAAGAGGTGCCTCAGTGGAACACGATCTCCATCTCCGGATATCACATTCGTGAGGCGGGCTCGACTGCAGCCCAGGAGCTGGCGTTCACACTCGCGGACGGCATGGCGTACGTCGATGCGTGCCTGGAGCGCGGCATGCGAATCGATGACTTCGCACCGCGCTTGTCCTTTTTCTTCGACGCGCACATTGACTTCTTCGAGGAAATCGCAAAGTTCCGCGCCGCGCGCAGGATCTGGGCGCGGTGGATGCGCGAGCGCTACGGCGCGCAGGACGAGCGCTCGTTGAAGCTCCGCTTCCACACGCAAACCGCGGGCGTGTCGCTGACCGCGCAGCAGCCGGAGCTGAACATCGCCCGGACGGCGATCGAAGCGCTTGCCGCGGTGTTGGGTGGGACGCAGTCGCTCCACACCAACGCGATGGATGAGGTGCTGGCGCTGCCGACTGACAAGTCCGCGCGCATCGCGCTGCGCACGCAGCAGCTGCTCGCCTACGAGTCCGGCGTGGCCAACACGATCGACCCGCTTGGAGGCAGCTATTTCGTCGAAGCTTTGACTGACGAGATGGAGCTGCAGGCCGAGAGGTATTTCAAGCAAATCGAAGATCTGGGTGGTGTCATCCCCGCAATCGAGGCGAGCTTTTTCCAGAAGGAGATCGGCGACGCAGCCTTTCGCTACCAGCAGGAGCTCGAGCAGAAGCACCGGATCGTCGTGGGCGTGAATGATTTCACCGTCGACGAGGATGTGCCGATCGAGATCCTCCGCATCGACCCGAAGCTGGAGAGTGAGCAGATCGCGCGCGTCCGCGAAGTGCGCAGGAAGCGCGACCAGGCGAGGTGCTCCAATGCGCTGACCGGCTTGCGGAAAGCGGCCGCAGGCACGGACAACCTGATGCCGTACATCCTCGAGGCAGTTCGCGCTTACGCCACGGAGGGCGAGATCATGAACACGTTGATCGAGGTGTTCGGGATCTACACCGAAAAGGCCGTCGTATGACGCCCACCGCAGTGCGCCCGGTCAGGATCATCGTCGCCAAGGTCGGGCTGGACGGCCATGACCGCGGCGTGAAGGTGGTCGCTCGCGCGCTGCGCGACGCCGGCTACGAGGTCATCTACACGGGCCTGCGGCAGACACCGGAGATGGTCGTTGACGCCGCGCTGCAGGAGGACGCTCAGGTCATCGGGCTCTCGATTCATTCAGGCGCGCACATGACGCTTTTCCCCGCGGTGGTCCAGGAGCTCAAGCGTCGCAAAGCCACCGACATCGTGGTCTTTGGCGGAGGGATCATCCCTGACGACGACATCGCAGCCTTGAAGAAGCAGGGCGTGGAGCAACTCTTCACGCCTGGCACGCCGCTCCAGGAGATAGTCGACTGGCTGCGCCATCGCTTTCCTGAGGGCGGCGCCTCCTAGCCCCAGAGCGCGAGCGGTTTTCTAGTTCGTGGTGACGATCGTCCCGGCGACCTTGTCGTGGATGGCTTGCTTCCGCGGGTCCCACAGCTGCCACAGCCACCCGATGGCCCCGATGATGCAGACCGTAAAGGCGACCTCGAGCCACCAGATGAATCCCCTGAGTGCTGCCTTGCCCATGGTGGGGTACTGGCCGGTCGCCACGTCGCGCACCTTGAAACCGAACGGCATCATTCCGATCGACGCACCGCGCGTGCTCCAGAAGTAGCCGAAATAACCCACGACGAGAATCAGGTTGATGAGCCCCGCGAATCCGCGGGCATCCCTGAGGATCGTGTCGACGATGATGAAGACGACGATGATGATGACGAAGTCGATCAGGCCGCCCACGATTCGCATCCCGGGGCTGGCCAGGTTGCCTGGGGTAGCCATCGCATAGCCGCCGCCGCCGCCCGGAGGCATCATCGGCGGTTGGCCGGCGCCCGGGGGTGGGGGCGGAGGAGGCATCATCGGCGGATCGGGAGGCGGCGGTGGGTTCTGCATACCTTCGGGACCCTCCTCTACCATTCTGTTGGACGGCGCCCGGCGGGTCGCCGCAGGCTATTGCCGTATCATAACCACCGCCTCTCAACCCGAGGCCTGACCATGCAACTCAAAGCTTCCACACGCGAACTTCTAGGCAAGCGCTCTCGCCGGCTCTACGGCCAGGGCAAGCTGGCCGCGGTCGTCTACGGGCACAACACCAAGCCGACGCCGCTGACCCTGGAGCGACTTGAGTTCCAGAAGGTTTTCGTCAAGTCCGGGCGCACGCACCTGGTCGACCTCGTCGTGGACGGTGAACGCACCGAGAAGGTCCTCGTACGCGAGATCCAGACGCACCCTCGGCGCCTGGGCCCCATCCACGTCGACTTCTATCAGGTCAACCTCGAAGAGAAGATCACTGTCGAAGTGCCCATTCACCTCGTGGGTGAGTCGGCCGCCGTCAAGCGTGGCGACGCGGACATCCTGCAGCCCCTCCACTCGCTCCGCGTCGAGTGCCTTCCTTCCGACATTCCAGAGGCCTTCGAGGTGGACTTGACATCTCTCGAGGAGATCGAGTCAGAACTTCGCATCTCCGACATTACGTTGCCAAAGGGCGTAACTGTGCTCATCGACCCCGAGGAGCTCGTGGTCAAGATCATCAAGAAGCGCGAGATGAAGGTCGAAGAGGAAGCCCCTGCTGTGGAAGCCGCCATAGGTGTTGAAGGCGAGGCTGCTGCAGAGGGCGAAGCCGGCGCGGAGGAAGCCGCCGAGACCAAGGAATGACCTCGCCGCCGTTGCAGGCGACCTCGTTGCTTCCTTTCGTCTCGGATCAGAACCTCGTCTACCTCGTCGTCGGCCTAGTCGTCTTCCTGGTCTTCGTCGCCGGGTCCCGGTACGTCTCCAACAGGGTGGTCGCGGCGCTTCGCCGGCGGAATGTGCGCTCGGACGTGGTCCAGATCGGGGGCCGTGTCGTCACGGTCGTCCTGATCGTGCTGGGGATCTGGTTCGCGATCGGGTTTGCGTTCCAGAGCCAGAATTTCACCCTCGCCGGCATCCTGCTGGCCACCATCGTTGCCAGCTTCGGCGTGCAGGACCTGCTCAAGGATTACGTCTCGGGCTATTACGTGCTGCTCGAGCGCCACTTCAGGGTGGGCGACCGGATCTCGCTGGAGGGCGTGGGTTCGGGCACGGTGCTGGAGGTGAAGTTGAGGGTGACGCTGTTGAAGACCGATGCAGGCGACCTGGTCGTGGTGCCGAACTCGGAGCTGTTCAACAAGTCGGTGACGGTGCACGTTCGAGCCGCCGAGCGAGTGGCGGAGACGTCGGAGACTAAGCCAGAGCCCCCAGCGTGATGCGGTAGAGCGCCTCGAGCTGCTTACCCTCGATGGCCGACTCTTCGGACAGCAGCTCGCGAATGACCTGCGACGCGAGCTCGACATGGATCCCGGCCGCAACCTGCGTGGCCAGCGACCGCAGGTGAAAGGTGTGATCCGGCTGGTCTGATCTGCCGTCGAGCTCGACCGTGATGGTGTCGAGCTGCACCACCTTCGACCATTTCTCCACCTCTGCGGCTCCGGTCTCTGGCGCGTCCGACAGGTGAAGGCAGTTGAGCCCGCCGAAGATTCCGTACCGCTCGCGCAATGAGCCAGGTCGCGACTGCGCGATGCGCGTTTCACCGAGGTCGTAGCGCATCTGCGTGAGCGCCTCGGCCGAGGCGGTGACGCGGCCGACGATGAGTGGCAGCGCGGACATGAAATCGACGAGCCAGGGAAAGAATGGCCGGCCCTGCAGGAAGTCGTAGTGGCTCTCGATCAGGGCGACCGGCGGTTGGAACCAGGCCAGCGATTCAACCTTCCAATCGCGCTCCGAGGAGAGCCAGCCCCAAATGCCCGCGCGGGGGGAAGGACGGTAGGCGGCGTCGGGTTTAAAGATCACGAGGGCGTCGGCCACGAAGCGAAATGCTACTTGGGACCGGGATACTACTTTTTGTCGCGCGGGTTGGGCTTGTAGACCTTGCGCCCTTTGAGCTTCTCCGGCATGTGCGCCTGCTCCGCCACGCCGCCCTCGTAATCGTGGGCATACCTGTAACCCCTGCCGTAGCCCATCGACTTCATCAATCCGGTCGGAGCGTTGCGCAGATGCATCGGGACGGGCTCGTTGCCGGTTTCCTGGATAAGCTCGCGCGCCGCGCCGTAAGAGGTGAGGGCGGAGTTGGACTTCGGCGCGAGGGCGAGGTAGAGCGCAGCCTCGGTCAGCGGGAGGACGGCTTCCGGCATCCCGACAAAGTGCGCCGCCTGCTGGGCCGCCATCGCGATTGGGAGCGCCTGAGGGTCGGCCAGACCGATGTCTTCGGCCGCGAGGATGACGAGCCGCCGGGCCACGAACAGCGGATCCTCGCCCGCTTCGAGCATGCGCGCCATCCAGTAGACAGCCGCGTCCGGGTTGCTGCCGCGGACGCTCTTGATCAGTGCCGAGACGATGTCGTAGTGCTGGTCGCCGGCGCGGTCGTACAGCAGGTGGCGCTGCTGCAGCGCCTGCTCGATGTGCTCGACCGAGATCGGCTCCTCACCGGCCAGCGCGGCTGAAGCCTCCAGACCATTGAGCGCGACTCGGGCGTCGCCGCGCGAAGCCTCGAGGAGAGCGTCCATCCCGTGGTCGTCGATCCGAGCATCCAGCTCGGCGAGCCCTCGCTGCACGACCAGCTTGAGCTCGTCGCGCTCCAGCGGCTCCAGGCGGAAGACACGGCTCCGCGAGAGGAGGGGCGCGATGACCTCGAAGGAAGGGTTCTCGGTTGTGGCCCCGATCAGGGTGACTGTTCCGTCCTCGACGTGGGGCAGGATCGCGTCCTGCTGCGCCTTGTTGAAGCGGTGGATCTCGTCGATGAACATCACCGTGCGAATACCGGCCCGGCGGTGGATCTTGGCCTCGGCCACGACCTTGCGGAGGTCGGCGACGCCCGCCGTCACCGCGGACATCGAGACCATGCGCGCGCTCGTCTCGGTCGCCAGCAGGCCCGCCAGGGTGGTCTTCCCGCTTCCCGGCGGCCCCCACAGCACGATGCTCGGCAGGTGACCCGACCGGGTCAGGTGCCTCAGGACATCGACTACCTGCCGCTGGCCGATGAGATCGTCGAACGTCTTGGGCCGCATCTTGGTCGCCAGGGGGGCGTTCGGCTCTGGCATCGCCGGCACCTCGAAAAGCTCGCCCTGGCCCGCCACAAGCGAATTTTGACTCCGATACGGCCTTTGGGCCCGATTCGCTCCACATTCATACCTATGGCGCGGTTCTGGGTCCTCTTGCCTAGAATGCCGCCCATGGCATCCTGCTGGTACTGCAATTCGGAGCTCCCCGAGACCTCCCAGTACTGCCCGACCTGCGGTCACAGCCAGACCGACCGATCGTCCAGCCCCCTTTTCGGGGTGGTCGACCCGGTCACCGGCATCTGGAATTCCAAGTTCGTCAGCGCGCTCGTCGGCCAGGAGGCCAACCGGGCGGTCCGGTATCACCGGCCGCTGTCTGTCGTTGTGGTCGAGCTCGACCACGCCGAGCACATCCACAAGGAGCTCGAGCAGATCCAGATCGAGGGCTTGCTGAAAGAGATTGCGGAACGCCTCGGCCAGTCCATCCGCGATACCGACACCGTCGCCTTCCTGGATGCGGATGGGCCGCCGCATTTCGTCATCGTCCTGCCCGAGACCGACGATCGTGGCGCGACGCTGGCGGCGGACAAGATCCGGCGCTCGATCGCGTCCTACGACTTCTCGACGACGGGAAACTGGCAGCGGATCACGGTGAGCTGTGGGGCCGCGACCATCGGCGTGCTGGCCAAGAACTACGAGGAGGCCGGCCTCATGAACCGGCGCGAGTACACCGGCAACCTGGTGCGTGAGGCGTACCAGGCGCTCGACACGGGCCGTTCGTCAGGCACCAATCGAACCTCGGTCGGCGCATACCGAACCTAAAACCCGTCATCGTTTACTGGTGGCCCAGACCCGCATCTACCTGATCCGCCACGCCGACGTCGAGAATCCGCACAAGGTTCTGTACGGTCACCTCGACGGCTTTCAGCTCAGCGCTCTGGGTCGGGCACAGGCCGCGGCGGTCGGTGAGCGACTTCGTGGCGAAGACATTCGCCGTCTTGTCCACAGCCCGCTGGCTCGCGCCGTCGAGACTGCAAAGCTGATCAACGAGAAGCTGGCGCGGCCCGCGATTCTCGAGAGCGATCGGGAGCTGCGGGAGGCCGAGTTCAGTCGTTATCTACAGGGCTTGCCTTACTGGCAGATTCCGCTTCTCAGGCCCCTCTGGTTTGTGCACAAGGCAAGGCGGGGGCTCGTCGCGGGTGACGAGTCGATCGACCGGATGGGCGGACGCATCCTCGCCACGGCCCGCCGGCTGGCGCGCGAGCACCCGGGCGAGACGATGGCCATCGTGAGTCACGCGGACCCCCTCAACGCAGCCTGGATCCTGCTTGACGGCCGCCCGCACAACGAGCGCGAGATGTACCGCAAGACGATCGACAAGGCCGGCATGCTGCGGCTCGACCTGGAGGGCGAGACGCCTACGGCGTGGGAGTACACCCCGCCGCCCGCCGTGGCCAACCCGGCGCCCGCCGCGGCCTGACTCTTTTGTCCGAGAACAGGTTCCCCGAAGGTTTCCTGTGGGGTACCTCCAGCGCGGCCCACCAGATCGAAGGAGGCAACCACAACAACGATTGGTTTGAGTTCGAGCAGCAGCCGGGTCGCATCGCCAACGGCGATACGTCTGAGGTCGCGTGCGACCACTACCAGCGATATCGGGAAGATTTCTCGCTACTTCGCGAGCTGAACCAGAACGCGCATCGCCTTTCGATCGAGTGGTCGCGCATCGAGCCGTCCGAGGGAGAGTTCGACGCGCGCCAGATCCGGCACTACCGCGATGTGCTGGGCGAGTTGCGTGAGCAGGGACTGCAGCCAATGGTCACGCTGCATCACTTCACCAGCCCGCTCTGGTTCACGCGCAAAGGAGGTTGGCGGGCTTCAGGATCTGCTCACGCATTCCTCCCCTTCGTGAATCGCGTAGCAGACGAGCTGGGTGACCTGGTGTCGATGTGGTGCACGATCAACGAGCCCAGCATCTACGCCGCCCAGGGATGGCTTACGGGCGAGTTCCCGCCAGGGCGCCAGGGCGACGTCGCCGGGGTCTACAGGGTGGCGAGCAACATGCGGCGGGCCCACGAGCTCGCCTACGTCGCCATCAAACGTCGCCGGCCTGACTCTCTGGTCGGCCTGTCACATCACAAGTTCCTCTTCATGCCGGCGACCGCCATGCGGCGGGATCGGTGGGCGGCGCAGACCGCCCAGCTGGTGATGGACAGCTGGCCGGTGGCTCCGGGGCGGCTGCGCAGGATTGTCGAAGCGACGTCCGATTACGTAGGCATCGCGCATTACCACGTGCAGTACACCGCGTTCGATGCGCGCCGGCCACGGGACCAGTTCATCAGGCGCTTCAACGTACCCGGCGTGCAGGTCAGTGACATGGGCTGGAGCGCCGACCCGCAGTGGATGCGCAAGGTCCTCAACGAGCTCAAAGAACTCGGCAAGCCCGTGTACATCACCGAGAACGGGCTCGGCACCCAGGACGACGAGCGGCGGCAGCGCTACCTGGTAGATGTGCTCTCGAACGTGCAACATGCCATCCAGGACGGTGTCGACGTGCGGGGCTACTTTCACTGGACCAACATGGACAACTTCGAGTGGGCGCGCGGCTATGGCGTGCACTTCGGGCTGATCGACGTGGATCGCAAGACGCTGGAGCGAACGATCAAGCCGAGCGGCCGCCTGTACGGGCGGATCGCCAACGCGAACGCCCTCCCACACGCGGGATAGACTCAGCGCGTGAGCCGCAGGTCCGGGGTGGTCATGGTTGTGGCGATCGCTCTCGGTTCAGTGCTCATGCTGTCGCTCTTCTGGGGGCTGCAGCACGCGGCGCTGGCCAACCCGCCCCTCATGGGCAAGACGGCGCCGCGGCTGGCGATCCAGACCCAGGCCGGACAGCAAGTCCGTGTATGGGAGCTGCAGGGCAAGCCGGTCGTGCTGAATTTCTGGGCTTCGTGGTGCGCGCCCTGCGTCCAGGAGCTGCCTGTCCTGGCGAATGGATCGGCGGCGCACCCCGCGGTCGCCTTTGTCGGGGCTGACAACCAGGACACGACCACCGGATTCACCAGCTTCGAAGCTACGCACGGACATCCGTATCCCGCGGGGCCAATCGTCGAGGGCAGCTATCAGTCATACGGGGTCGCCGGGCTTCCGGCCACGTTCTTCCTCGATTCGCAAGGACGGGTGGTTGCGTCATTCGCCGGCCCGCTCGATTCGACGACCCTTGACCACTATCTGGCTTTGATCGCCCCGTGAAGTGGGCGCTCCCGGCACTGATTGTCGCCGCGTGCGTTGGCTACCTCATCTACACGGCCTCTGGCGGTTCCGCCGAGTACTACCTCACGGTCAGCGAGCTGCGCTCCCACACCGACAGCGCCAACGTGCGCGTCGCCGGCGTGGTCCAGGACGATGTCCAGAAGAGCAACGGCGGCCTACACGTGACGTTCACCGAGAAGGACGGAACCGCATCGGTGCCCGTCGACTACACAGGGACGCTGCCAGACATCTTCAAGCCTGGCGTCACCGTCGTGGTGGATGGGCGGTTGGGCAAGGACGGCGTGTTCCACGCCCGCACGGTCCTCGCCAAGTGCCCGTCGCGGTTCTCGACCACCACGTACACACAGTGATCCGAGGATCCCGTACCCGAAGTTCCTTGCATCTTCGCGGCCTAGGCGGCCGGGCGCCGTCTCACCCCACGGAATCTGGCGATTCCGCGGGGACCCCGAGAAGGGCGCTGAAGGCGGCGTCAAGGGGCCCGGCGCTGCGTCGTCACGCATCAACGGATGCGCTCCTCCTGGCGCCACCCTTTCCTTGCCTCCGGCCGCCGATGCCGCGAAACATGCGGCGGACCTCGGGTCCGTGATCCTCGGATATTTCGGCGCCGGCGCTCTTCTCGCCGGCCTCGTCCTCGGCAGCTTCTCCGCAGTCCTGTCCTTCTGGGCCGGCTGGCAGGAAAACGCCGTCATGGTCCAGGTCGGCCGCCGCGCGTTCTATGCCGCCGCGGCGATGATCGTGGTAGCGGGCGGCGTGCTCGAGTGGGCGCTGCTGAGCCACGATTTCTCGCTCGCCTACGTCACCGAGCACACGGATCTCTCGACGCCGATAGCCCTTATTGCGGCCGGGTTCTACGGAGGGCAGGAGGGCTCTCTTCTCTACTGGGCACTGGTGCTCGGCGTCCTCGGCAGCGTTTCGCTCGTGGCAAGCGCATCCCTCGGTCTGAGGCTGGCGGCTTACGCCGCGGGCGTCATGGCGGCGATCCTGAGCTTCCTCATGGTTGTCCTCGTGCTCATCGCGAGCCCCTTCGACCTGCTCACGCTCACGCCACCCGACGGCCTTGGACTCAATCCGGTGCTCCGCGACGGAGGCATGCTGATCCATCCGCCGGTCGTGCTCGCCGGCTTTGCGTCCTTTGCCATTCCGTTCAGCTTCGCCTGCGCGGCCTTGCTCGCGGGGCGGCCCGACACCGGCTGGATCGCACACACGCGCCGGTTCGCGCTCATCGCGTGGGGCCTGCAGACCACGGGCCTCGTCCTCGGCATGTGGTGGGCGTACCACGTCCTCGGATGGGGCGGTTACTGGGGTTGGGACCCGGTCGAAAACGTCGCTCTCATGCCGTGGCTCGCGACCACCGCCTACCTGCACTCATCGCAAGTGCAGGAGACGCGCGGGCGGCTGCGCACGTGGAACTTCGCGCTGGTCATCGTGGCCTTTCTCCTTGTGGTGTTCGGCACGTTCATCGTGCGCAGCGGAGTCGTGCCGTCGGTACACACCTTTGCGATCAGTGCGATCGGGCCGTGGTTTCTGGCTTTCCTGTTCATCTGCATCGTCTTCTCGGTGGTCCTGCTCGCCACACGCGCTGGAGCTCTTGGCGGCCGACCGGAATCTGTGACGCCGGTCTCCAGGGAAGGTGCGTTCGTACTGCAGAACCTCCTCCTGATCGGAGTGGTAGTTGTAGTTCTTTGGGGCACGGTGCTGCCCCTGGTGTCGGGCATGCTCGGGCAGCAGCGGGTGGTCGGCGCCTCGTACTACGAGCGCGCAGCGGGACCATTGCTGGTGGTCATCCTTGCTCTGATGGCGGCCGGGCCGCTGCTGCCGTGGCGTCGCGCAGCCACGCGGCCTTCTCTGCGAGCGCTGGCATGGCCTGGTGCCACGGCCTTGATCGTCCTGGTTTCGCTGGTCGTCGCGGGAGTCGATTCGATCCCGGCATTCATCGCCCTGCCACTCGCTGCCGCCGTGGCGGCGACGAGCTTCACGCAGTACGCCCGCCTGCTGCGCAGCTGGTCGCGTGTCCCGTCCACGCTGTTTCGCCGGCGGCGGCGATATGGCGCCTACCTCGCGCACCTTGGCCTGGCCGTCCTGGTGATCGGTATCGCGGCCTCGCACTTCTGGCAGCAGGAGAAAGACGTGACGCTCGCCGCCGGCCAGCAGGTGACGGTCGGCGGCTACACGTTGACCTATCTCGGGTCGCAAGAGCGCCAGCTGGCCGACCACACAGAGCTTGTCGCTGCCATGCGTTTCGGCGGCGTGACCCTCGAGCCCGCCCGAGCGACCTACGCGGGGCTTGGCGGGCAGTCGTTGACGCACGTTGCCATCAGCACCACGCCCGTAGCGGACGTCTATGTCGTGCTGGCCGGCGCCAATCCGGATGGCTCTACGGCCTTTCGCGTCTTCGTCAACCCGCTGGTGAGCTGGATCTGGGCCGGCGGGGCGATCATCATCATTGGCGTGCTGCTGGGCAACCTCGGAGAAAGGGCTCCGGCGCTCGAGGCGGTCAGGCGCCGGATACCTGCCGCGGTATCCACCTAGATGGCGCTCATCGTCGCCACGCTGCTCCTATTCGCCGCCGGCCCATTCGTGCTGTGGCCTCTGATCAAGACGCCCCTAGATGAGGGTGGTGATACCTCCCCGCTCGCCGGGGAGGTCCGGCGAAGCCGGGGTGGGGGGGCGTCGTGAGCATCTTGGTTGCAAATGGCCTGACCCACTGGTTCGGCCATGAGATAGCGCTCGAGTCAATCGACCTCGCGATCGACGCCGGCGAGCATATGGCCGTGCTCGGCGAGAACGGCGCCGGCAAGACCACGCTGCTGCGCATCCTCGCCACCGCGGCTCGGCCGACGTCCGGCGGGCTAGAGATCATGGGCCTCGACGCCCTTCGGGAACGCAAGCGCCTCAGGCGGCGCATCGGCTTCGTGGCCCACGCCCCGGGGCTCTACCCGGCGCTGTCCGCGAAGGAGAATCTGGAGTTTTTCTGCACGCTGCAGGGGGTGGCCCGGGAGCGCGTGGCCGAGACGCTCGCCCTGGTCGGCCTCGGCCAGGTCGCAAGCCGGCCGGCGGGCCAGCTGTCTCGCGGCATGCAGCAGCGACTCGCGATCGGCCGCGCCATCCTTCACGACCCCAAGCTCCTGGTCCTCGACGAACCTGACGCGAGCCTCGGGTCGGACGGACCGGAGCTGCTCGAAGCCGTGATGCATGATCGAACGGTGGTCCTCGCAACACACGACCACGCGCTGGCCAACCGGCTCTGCCGGCGAACGCTTGTCCTGCGGCATGGCCGCTCGGTCGGCACGGCCACCCGGCTGCACATCGTCCAGTGACGAACTCCATCGCGATCGCGCTCGCAGTAGCGCGCAAAGACCTGACCGCCGAGTGGCGCACTCGCGAGCTCCTCCCCGCGCTCGCGCAGTTCGTGGTCCTGGCGCTCGTCATCGCCAACTTCGGATTTCAGATCGACTCTCACAACGCGCCGTCGATCGCCCCGGGTGTGCTGTGGATGGCCCTCGTATTTGCCGGCCTCGTTGCGTTCGGGCGGGCCTTCGCCGCGGAGCGCGAGCAGGCCTCGCTCGAGGCGATGCTCATGACACCAGCGTCGCCCGTGGCGATCTTTGCGGGCAAGGCGCTCGCCGCGACCCTTCTGCTCATCGGGTGCGAGGCGGTGCTGCTTCCGGCGCTGGCGCTGTTCTTCGGCACACCTCTGTCCGCGCCGATCGTCGCCGCCGTTCTGCTCGCCACGATCGGCATGGCCGCGCTCGGATGCCTGTTCTCCGCAATGGTGGCTCGCATCCGCGCTCGCGAGCTGCTGCTTCCGCTGCTCACGCTGCCCCTGTGGATCCCGTTCATCGTCGCGGGCGGTCAAGCGGTGCAGGTTGCGATGGGGGCGGGCGGCAGCTACGACCAGGCGCTGGCCCTGCTCGTGGACTTCGACATACTGTTCGTCGTGCTCACGTCGCTCGCAGCGCGGTTCGTGCTCGATGAATAAGTACGAGAAGGCAGCGCTCGGCGCGGTCGCGTTGATGCTTCTCGCGGCGGGCGCCATCTTCCTGTATGCGCCGACGGACGCGCTCCAGGGTTCGGTGCAGCGGATCTTCTACCTGCACGTGAGCTCGGCCATCGCAGCCTATGGATGTTTTGCGGTGGTGCTGCTCGGAAGCATCATCTATCTGCGCAACGGCAGCCTGGCCGCCGACAGGCTCGCGCGGGCGGGCGCGCTGGTCGGTCTGGTTTTCACCACGGTTACGCTCGTCATGGGCATGCTCTGGGCCAAGCCGATCTGGGGGACGTTCTGGGCCTGGGATGCGCGGCTCACGTCAACTCTGGTCCTGTGGATCCTCTATGCGGGCTATCTGCTCGTCAGGCGTCTGGCCGAGCCAGGCCGTCAGGCCGCGCGCTTCGCCGCCGTGGTCGGCATCTTCGGTTTCATCGACGTGCCGGTCGTGCACTTCAGCGTCACCTGGTGGCGCACCCAGCACCCCGGACCGGTCATCGTCAACGACGCGCTGCCACCGGAGATGCTCGCGACGTTCCTCTTCACCATGGCCTGCACCCTGGCGCTGGCCGCCTCATTGATCGCGATCCGCTACCGCATCGAAACACTGGCGGATGGACCTGTGCCTGCCGTTGCAGAAAAGGCTTCCGCCATTACAAGCAATGAACCGGAGCCCGTGAGGTGATCTACCTCATCAGTGCTTACGCGTTTGCGGTCGTGGTGCTGGGCGGCTATCTCGCCTGGTCCCTGCGACACCTGCGTGAGCTGGAGAGGAAACGGCCCGAGCCCTGATCGTCGGTGGCGGCCCGGCCGGTGACGCGGTTGCCGCCGGCCTGAGAGACGCCGGCTTCGCGGGCGAGATCGAGCTGGTTGGCGCGGAGCCTGAGCTGCCCTACGAGCGCCCCCACCTGTCCAAGGGCTACCTGCTAGGCACGGTTCCTCGACAGAAGCTTGGACTGCGGCCGGCCGAGCAGTATCAGGACCTTGACGTCAAGCTGCGCCTGGGCGAGCGCGTCGCGGATCTCGGCGTTGAGCGCCACGCCGTCGCACTCGAGTCTGGCGAACGCATCACCTGGGACCTGTTGTGCGTCGCGACGGGTTCATCCGTGCGCCGGCTCCCCGCCGTCGAAGGCGTACTTTACCTGCGCGAGCTGGCGGACGCGAATGCGCTTCGTGCAGTGCTCGAGGGCCACCCGACGCTCAGCGTGGTCGGTGCCGGTTTCATCGGCTGCGAGGTGGCGGCGGTGGCCAGGCAGCTCGGTTGTGACGTCAGGGTGTTCGAAGCGCTCGCCCAACCGCTGATCCGAGTCCTGGGCCCCGAGCTGGGCGCGTACCTCGCCGAGGTGCATCGCGCGCACGGAGTCGACATGCACCTCGACGCATCGCCCCTGCCGGAGCTTGCCGCCCCGGTCGTCGTCGGGATCGGTTCGATACCCCGCACCGAGCTCGCGGAGAGCGCCCGGCTTGCGGTTGAAGAAGGGATCGTCGTCGACGAGCACGGTCGCACCACCGCTCCCGCGGTTTTCGCGGCCGGCGACGTGACCCGCTTCTGGAGCCCGCTCTACGAGGCACGGATTCGCGTCGAGCACTTCCAGACCGCGCAGCGGCAGGGCTTTGCAGTGGGTCGCGCGATGGCGGGCGCCGAGGACGCGTACTGGGAGGTGCCGTGGTTCTGGTCCGACCAGTACGACCTCAACCTTCAGTACGCCGGCGCCGGCCTTACTTGGGACGAGGTAGTGGTCCGGGGAACGATCGGACAGATACCGTTCACGGTCTTCTACCTGGACGGCGGCCGGCTCGTGGCGGCCGCCGGTGTCAACGACCACCACACCGTTGCCCGCGCTCGTCGCGTGATGCAGGAACGGGCCCGCGTCACCCTTGATCAGCTGGCGGATCCACGTTTTGATCTACGACAGGCAGGGCGCTGAAAGATGATTCAGCGGCTCCTCGGCGCCCAGGCGGGCCATCTCCGTCGTTGCGGCCTTGCGCTGCTCGCTCACGCATCAACGGATGCGCTCGCTCCGCTGCTCGGCCGCGCCTAGGATCTGACCCCACCTGGATCGCCGACTAGCTCGCCGAATCCCTTTCATCGCCCTGCAACGCTTGCCTGAGCTTCGGCGCGAGGCCGGCCACGATCCGCTCAGTGAGCCCCCAGACGACGCTCTCCTCATGCGCCAGATACCTGAAACGCCAGGGGTCGGCCGACTCGAGCCAGGCGCTGTCGTCCAGCAGGCGGTCGAGCGGGATGGCGAGCACGCCGTCCAGCTCGCGATCGTCGTGGACGAAGGGGAGGGCGGGGTCGGGCAGGTGGGCAACGAACGGCACCACGGAGAAGTTCGATACGGCGGCATATATCGGGTCCCCGGCCCCGAGGGGAGCCAGGCTGCCCAGCTTGACGCCGATCTCCTCTTGCACCTCGCGCTGGGCGGCCTCCCACGCGGATTCGCCGGGCTTGACTCCGCCGCCGGGTAGCGCGACCTGCCCCGGGTGGTCCCTCAGGTCGGCCCGGCGCCTCACGAAGGGGACCATCCAGTGGCCTCCGTGCTGGTAGAGCACGAATACGACCGCTGCCGGACGGGCGCCCTTCCTGAACTCGCCCCAGGCGTCGATCGGGCGGAACAATTGTTCGAGCCGGCCGGGAAAATCGATCAAATCGCCTCTTTTAGAACTCGCGGGAGGGGCTAAGCTAAGAAAGGTAGCTGAGCATGATCGACCGCACGAGCAACCGAATCGAGCAGCAGGAGACCGCACTGCGGCGGCAAATGCGGCGGCGCTATGCCTTCCAGCGCATGCTGGAGGCCACCGACCGTGTGCTGTGGCGGCTCGAGGAGATGAACCGGGACGGCGTCAAATCGGTGCCGGCGCCCGTTCGGGCCGAGCTCCGTGGCGTGGTTGAGAGCATGCCCAACCACGTGCGCGAACCGCTGCGGGACGGCGGCCAGGTGCAGGACGCGCTCGACAGCCTGTTCGAGGTCCAGGAGCGGCTTTTCCGGTGGCGCTATCCGGACTGGCAGGACATCGAGCCCGATGGCGATGGGTCTGCCGACTTCGACTACGCGAGCTGAGCGGAGGGCTTAAGCCCCACTCGCCGCGGTGAGGAAGAGGTCAGTCCCGTAGGCAGCCAGGAAGCCGAGCAGCAGGCCCCACGCGAACGCAGGCGGGGTGTTGAGCTTGCGGCCCAGGTTGAACAGCTCGTTCAGCACATACAGCAGCGCACCTGCTGCCACCGCTAGAAACGCCACCGAAAGGTAAGGCGAACTTGCCAGGTAGCCGATCCAGGTCCCTACGAAAGTGGGTCCGCCCCCGATGAGGCCGGCGAGTGCGAGAAAACCCCATGACGCCTGCTTGGTGTCGGTGGTCATGGGCGCGGCGATGCCAAAGCCTTCAGTGATGTTGTGCAGAGCGAAACCGACCGCCAGCACGCCGGTGAAAGCGATGGCCCCGACGTGGGCGGACTCGCCTATGGCGAGTCCTTCGGAGAGGTTGTGGAGGCCGAGCCCGGTCGCGATCGCCAGCGTGAGTGCCCTCGGGCTCGGGTTTGGAGTTTCATGTCTGAGGTGGCTGAAGAGGCTGCGATTGAAGTAGACCAGGCCCAGCAAGCCGACCGCGATCCCGCCGGCGAAGATCAGGGCCATGGTGGCAAACGACCCCTGGCGCTGTTCGAGTGCGGCGGTCACCGGTCCGCCCGCGTGGCTCAGAATGTCCCACAGCAGGAAGACGAGGATCCCGGTGGCGAATGCGTTTAGGAAACCCTGAACCGCCTTGGGAATGCCCCGCATCCGGGCAACGGGAAGGCCGAGGAAAACCGTGGCGCCCGCAATGGCGCCTAGTAGAACCGCCTCGAATTGGCTCATAGTTGGTTAGTACGTGCAAAAGTCGCGATTAGTTAAGTCTAACGGTCCCTCGCATGGACCTTCCGAGGTGGTGTCGCACTACCTCGAAGCGATCTACTACATGTGGTCGGAGGGCGAGCTGCTGCGCAGCGCGCGCCTGGCAGACTGGCTGAGCGTCAGCCGGCCCACCGTCACCGTCGCGTTGCGGCGCATGGCCCGCGACGGCCTGGTGCGACTCAACGCGCGGAAGGAGATCGAGCTGACGCCCGCGGGCCGCCGTGCCGCCGAGGCGATCGTCAGACGGCACCGCATCATGGAGCGCTGGCTGACAGATGGGCTCGGCTTCGACTGGGTCACCGCGGACGAAGAGGCAGCACGCCTGGAGCATGCGATTTCGGAGGTTGTCGAGCGGCGCCTCTATGAGGTGCTCGGTAAGCCGACCACCTGCCCTCACGGCAATCCCATCCCGGGCCACTCGAAGCCACTGCCGAAAGAGGTGAGGCTGGCCAGCCTCAAGCCGGGCTCACGGGTGGCGGTTTCCCGCGTATCCGAGGTTGCCGAACGGGAAGCCCCGACGCTGCTCACGTACCTGCACGAGCGGGGCCTGACCCCCGGCAGAAAGCTCAAAGTGGTCGAGGTGGACGGGGTCGGGCGCACGATCAGCATCCGCGCCGGAAAGCGCGCGGTCACCCTGAGCCACGACACCGCCGCCAAGCTGTGGGTGGTCCCAAGCACGTAGGATCCGGGCATGGCGGACCGCGCGAAGAAGGCCGAGATGCGCAGGCGCGTCGACAGGGCGCGGGAGCGCCTCAAGCGCATCACCAAGTCGAGCGGGAGTGGACCGATCGGCCCTGCAACCGATGATCGCTGGCATCGCGGCCACGTCATGGGCCACGCCGCCGAGGCGCTGAATTTCTGGACCACTCAGTTCCGCGCTGTGCGGGGTGGTGCGAGCGAGGTCGGCCGCGGAGAGGAAGGAAGCCTGAAGCGGCGTCAGGGTATCGATCGTGGCGAGGCCGTCGCCGAAGAAGAGCTGCAGCAGGCCCTCGACGAAGCCGTCGGTGACGTGCTCAACCTGCTCGACGAGATGACAGATGAGGAGCTCGAGCTGGAGGTCGTGTTTCGCTCTCGCGACGGCGATCGCCCCGCACGCCTCGACGAGCTGCTCGAGATGCTCGTCATCGGCCACCTCGAGGAGCACATCACCCAGCTCGCGGCGCTCGATTAAGCAAGGAAGAACGTCTCGCAATCCCCTCCCCCCTTGGGGGAAGGGCTATGGAGAGGGGGCGGTGGAGTTCCGATTCTCGACTAGGCCGGGGCTCTAGTCTCCCTAACCAGCTCCCCGCAGAAAGCACAGCGGCGCGCTTCGATCGGGATCTCGCTCAAGCACTCGGGGCACTTCCTGACTGTCGGGTCAGGCTGCGGCTCTTTGTGGAAGCGCGCGATCAGAGATGTGAAAGGCAAGACCACGAAGAAGTAGATGACGATCGCGACGAGGACGAACGCGATCATTGCGTTGATGAAGTCTCCGTACAGGAACTTGCTGCCGTTGATCGTGAAAGTCAGGTTGGCGAAGTCGGGCTTGCCGAACAACGCGCCGATCAGTGGCGTCATGAGGTCTTTGACGAAATCGGTCACCACCGCGCCAAACGCCACACCGATGACAACGCCTACCGCGAGATCGACAACGTTGCCTCGCAGCAGGAACGCCTTGAACCCGTTCATGGTCCCCTTCAATGCCCTCTCCTTACTAATGCGCCGAGACTGAAAGTACGACCTTGCCGAACTGCTCCGCCGCGTCCAGTCGCGTAAGCGCGGCCTGAACGTCGGAGAGCGGATACACGCTGTCGACGACCGGCCTCATGCCCGCGTCCAGCGCCTTCAGCACTGATTCGAACTCGCCCGCATTGCCCATCGTCGATCCGAGCAGGCCCGCGTGGCGAAAGAAGAGTCTGGGAATGTTGATCTCCGCCTTGACCCCCGAGGTCGAGCCACACGTGACGATGCGTCCGCCCATCGCCAACGAACGCATGGACTCCTCTAGCGTGGCCGGACCGACGTGCTCGAAGACGACATCGACTCCATCGCCGGTCGCCTGGCGCACAGGCTTGCTGAAGTCTGTGGAATCGAACACGGCGTCAGCTCCGATCTCTAGGGCACGCTGACGCTTGGCCTCAGATCGGCTCGTCGCGAGCACTCGCGCCCCGAGATGTTTTGCGATTCGAATCGCGGCCACGGCGACGCCCGCTCCGGCACCGACGACGAGCACCGTCTCGTCGGCGCGCAGCTGGGCGCGCGTGGTGAGCATTCGCCAGGCGGTGAGAAAGGTGAGCGGAAACGCGGCGGCCTCTTCCCACGAGAGGCCGGCCGGCTTGCGGAAGAGATTGCGTGCATCGATGTGGATCAGCTCGCACGCCGTGCCGTCGGAGTGCTCTCCAAGGATGCCAAAGCGGGCACATCGGACGTTCTGCCCGGCGCGGCACCAATCGCACTCCCAGCAGCAGAGAGTGGGGAAGATGACGATCTCGTCGCCTGCCCGCCAGGCTGGATCCCCGCTAGATGCCACGACCCCTGCGCCATCGGCCGCGACCACGCGAGGCGGGGTGACGCGCTGGGCGCCATGGGCCAGCCAGAGGTCCAGGTGGTTGAGCGAAGCGGCCTGGATCGCCACGGCGACGGTGCCCGGCGCCGCCTCGGTCTTGGGACGCTCGCGAATCCGGACGCCGGCGGGCCCGATCGGCTCCTCGTAGACGGCCACTCGGCCCTGGCTCAAAATGGTGCTGCCGACAGCCGGGGCAGAGGTCATTTGCGAAACTTAACCAGATGCGCGCCGCGCCGCGTTGGCCCGCAACCTAAACTCGGTCTCTCCGTTTCAAGGGCTATGCGGGTACTTGTTTTCGTCCTCACCTTCCTCTCCCTGTTCCTGTATGGCGTTCCCGTTCAGGCTTCCGAGGCACAGCCGCCAGGCCAGAAGGCGGGGAAGTATGTGAGGTGGTACTACCCAAGCCAGATCAACTACGGCCCGGTTGAGACGGGGGCCGGCGACAGGGGACTGGCCCCCGCTCCTGGCGCCTTCCTGACGCTGCCGTTCATGGGGCCGCACTTCGTGACGTCGATGTTCGATCACTGCTACCCCGACTACGGAACCGACGGCACGGTGTGCCGTTATGACGGCACGCAGGCCTCAGCCAAAGTCGGGGGCCCGGACCCGTCGTTCGACGCGGGTTACGCGCAGACCCCCGCAGGGCATGACTACCTGTACTACGACGGCCATGACGGCTACGACTATGGGCTCACCTACGAGCCGGTGGCCGCTGCCGCACCCGGCACCGTCATGTTGGCGAACTGGCTCGACCCCAACTGTCACTCGTGCTTGAGTGGGCAAACAATCGAGATCAACCACGGCAACGGGCTGCTCTCGTTTTACGGCCACCTGTCACAGATCAACGTCGTCAAGGGCCAGTACGTGGCCCGCGGTCAGGTCATCGGCATCTCTGGGATGTCGGGTACCGCAACTGGGCCGCACCTGCATTTCGGCATATACAACATCCACCGCAGCCAGACTCCAGTCGATCCTTACGGATGGTCGGGGAACTATCCCGATCCGTATGCGTGGGACCAGGGAGACCTGTGGCTCACAGGCTCACCCAGGTTTGCGAACATCGCCATGCCGAGCATGATCGTCAGCGCCGCAGCCCGGGACGACGATCCCACGGCGATTAACGTCTCCTGGTCGAGCCCCGGCAACGGCAACTCGTACAACGTGTTTGTCGGGTTCCAGGACGGAACTATGAGGCCCTGGATCGGCAACGCCGGCGCGGGCTCGGCGACCTTCTACGGGAGACATGGCCAGAGCTACTGGTTCTGGGCCTCGGTGAAGACCGGCCTCGGGTGGACCAGCGCGAGCGGATCTTCGTTGACCTCGGTGCCGAAGCTCAACCACGGCCAGGCGACATAAATACCCTCTCCCGCCAGGCCCAGGTCCGGTGAGGGGCCGACCTAGATCTAGAATCAACCGGAATTGATCGCCGAGGCCTTGAAGGGCAAGACCATCCTGGTCACCGGCAGCACGGGATTCCTGGGCAAGTCGATCGTCGAGAAGTGCCTGAGGTCGATCCCCGACGTTGGACGCATCAACCTGGCGATTCGCTCGAGCGCCCGCCGGCCGGCTGCGGAGCGCCTCGAGAAAGAGGTGCTGTCCAGCCCGGCGTTCAAACGGCTCCGGGAAGAGCTCGGCGAGGACGCCTTCGCGAAGCTTGTCGCGGAGAAGCTTTCCGTCATCGAGATCGACCTGGGTCGTGACGGGCTCGGGCTGAGCGACGCCGGGCGGGAGCAGCTGCGTGCATGCGAAATCGTGATCCACTCGGCGGCCGCAGTTGAGTTCGACAACCCCGCGGATCTGTCGGCACAGACGAACCTGTTGGGCGCGGCTCGCATGGTGGAGGCCCTCAAGGCGACCGGATCACGGCCGCATCTCGTCCATGTCTCCACCGCATACGTGGGCGGGATGCTGCGCGGGCTCGTACGTGAGGAGGCTCCCCTCGATCCAGGCCTCAACTGGCGGCACGAGGCGCAGGTGCTGTCGACCTTGCGAGGGCCGGTCGAGGAAGAGTCGCGCCGTCCCGAGATCCTGAAGCGCCTCGGGCGCGAAGCTCGCTCGCGGATGGGTCCGGCCGGGACGCCGGCCGTTGCTCGGGCAACCGAACGGCTGCGTGATCGGTGGGTCAAGGACCGCCTTATCGAACGTGGTCGGGTTCACGCGAACGCGATGGGCTTCGCCGACATCTATTCCTTCACCAAAGCGATGGCGGAACACGCGGTCGTAGAGCTTCATGGCGATATCCCGCTGTCGATCGTGCGGCCGTCGATCATCGAGAGCGCCCTCGCCGAACCATTTCCCGGATGGCTCGAGGGCTTTCGCATGGCGGAGCCGCTGATCCTGGCGTTCGGGCGCGGCATCCTGCGCGATTTCTCGGGCCTACCCGATTCGGTGCTCGACATCATTCCTGCCGACTTCGTCGTCAACACGGTGCTTGCGGTTGCGGCGAGTCCGCCGGCTGACTCCAAGCCTCGCGTGTACCACGCCGCGTCGGGGAGCCGGAACCCGCTGCGCTTCCGCGAGATGGAGAAGTCGGCGGCGCGATACTTCGGCGAGCACCCGCTGCGTGACCGCTACGGCCAGGCGATCGGCACGCCGAGCTGGACGTATCCCACTCGCGAGGAGCTGGCCACGCGGGCTCGGACCGCGCTGCGTCTCACCGAAGGCGCGCAGTGGCTGGTGGAGCGGCTGCCCCTTGGCGCCAGCGTTGCCGAGCTGTCCGACGACCTCAACGCGGAGCGCGAGCGCCTCGAGCGGGGGTTGAACCTGATCCAGCTCTACGGTGTTTACACGGAGGTCGACTGCATCTTCGACACCCGCAACCTGATGTCGATCTGGGACAAGGTGCCCGCTGCTGAACGTGAGACGTTTCCGTTCGACGCGGCGCTCTACGACTGGGAGCACTACTTCAAAGACGTTCATTTCCCGACGGTGGTCCGCATGTCACGTGTCGAGACCGTGGCGCGGAAAGGCAAGCAACCGACTGGCAGCACGGAGGTGAAAGCCGAGTCGAGCTCGGTGCGTGCCGCCATCGAACGGCGCAAGGGTCGGAGCGATGTGCTTGCGGTATTCGACGTCGATGGCACGCTGGTCGAAACCAATGTCGTCGAGTACTTCTTGTGGATGCGCCTGCGCGCGCAGCCGATCGAGGAATGGCCCGCCTTCATGGCGCAGATGCTTCGCGAGGCGCCGCGCTGGCTGTACCTCGAGCGTCGCTCGCGGGCCGAGTTCCAGCGCAGCTTCTACCGCGAGTACAAGGGCCTGGACTACGAGGTGATGAAGGGCCTGGGTCGGGAAGCCCTCGACGCCGTGACGCTGCGGCGCATCTACCCCGAGGGCATGCGCCGGATCCGCGAGCACAAGCGGGCCGGCCATCGCGTGCTGCTGCTCACCGGCGCGCTCGACGTCGTGGTCGAACCCCTGGCCGAGCTGCTGGAGGTGGAGGTCGACTGCGCGCACCTGCTGATGGAGGACGGTCGCCTGACGGGCGACCTTCAATCGCCTCCGCCGGCAGGTGAGGCGCGCGGCACGCTGCTCGAGGAGTACGCGGCGCGAAACGGCATCGTGTTGGCCGACAGTTTTGCGTACGCCGACTCGCTGTCGGATCTCGGGATGCTCGAGCTGGTCGGCACTCCCGTCGCTGTCAATCCCGACGCGCGGCTGTCGCAGGTGGCCGGACAGCGTGGCTGGCGGATCGAGCGGTGGCGCATGGCCCCGGGCAACTGGCGCCTGCCGATGCCGGATCCTCGCTCGCCGGAATATCGGGAGGCAGTGAGACGGTGAGAACGCTGGAGGAGCTGCCTCCCCACTCGCTGGGGAGGCCGGCCCGAAGGGCCGGGTGGGGGGACACATGCTGGCCCTGACCTTTCAAAGATCGATCCCCGCCTTTGCCATCGTCAAGGCCAGCGGTGGCCGGCCCGATGTTGCGACCAGCGCGCTCTCGATGCTGAAGCTCGGCGACGTGGACGAGCCGGAGCTCCCGGCCGCCAACTGGGTCCGCGTCATGCCGACGCTGAGCGGGATCTGCGGCTCGGACCTGGCCGCCATCGGCGGCCACGTATCTCTGTACCTCGACCCGCTCACGAGCTACCCGTTCGTCCCGGGTCACGAAGTCGTCGGCACGCTCGACGACGGCACCCGGGTCGTCATCGAACCGGCCCTCGGCTGCGTTGTTCGGGGCATCGACCCGCCGTGCCCGCGCTGCGCCGAAGGCCGTCCGGGGCTTTGCTACAACGTGACCGAGGGCCCGATCGAGGTCGGCCTGCAGACGGGCTACTGCGCAGACACCGGCGGAGGTTGGGGAGAGGTGCTGGTGGCGCATCCGAGCCAGCTGCACCAGGTGCCCGGCACGCTGTCGGACGAAGCGGCCGTGCTGATCGAGCCGTTCGCGTGCTGCGTGCACGCTGCGCTGCGCGGAGATGCTGCCCAGAGTGACATCGTCGTGGTTTCCGGGGCCGGGACGATCGGGCTCCTGACAGTCGCCGCGGTGAAGCTCTTCACACCGCCGAAGCGCCTGATCGCCATTGCCAAGCACCCGATCCAGCGTGACCTGGCGCGCAAGCTCGGCGCCGACCAGGTGATCACGCCGTCCGAGGCCTTCCAGCGCATCCGATTCGCGACGGGGGCTCGGCGGCTGGATGGCATGAACCGTTCTCTGCTGCTCGGAGGCGCGGACGTGACGTTCGACTGTGTGGGCCGAGCCGACAGCCTGAACGACGCGGTCCGGTACACGCGCGAGGGCGGCACGGTCGTGGCCGTCGGCATGCCGGGCGAGGAAAGGGTCGATTGGGCTCCGATCTGGCAGCGCGAGCTAACTGTGATGGGCGCTTATGCCTACGGCGCCGAGCCCAAGAAGAAAGGAAAGCGGACCTTCGCGCTGGCCCTCGAGGCTGCGCCCGAGCTGCACTTGGAGACGCTGACCGGCCCGTTGTTCGGCCTGGGTGAGTACCGTGACGCGATCTCGTACGCGATGAGCGCGGGTCGGTTGGGAGCAGTGAAGGTCGCATTCGATCTGCGAGGATTGAGAATCTAGGAGTGGACCACGAGATGTCGACGAGAGATTTGGCTCACAGGTGGTCCCAGCCGAAGGAACCGCCGAGCAACGCAAGGAGCGCATCCGTTGATGCGCGACCGAGTAGCGCAGAAGGTGACGCCCGGATGGGGCCGCATGGGGGCCAAAGATCCGTCGACAGGCTCGGGGTCCACTCCTAAATGCCACGACCAGGCGCTGTAATCGAGGTCGATCGCAACACTCCTCCCGTGCTTTTCCACTACGGCGAGGGAGTGCGGCTCGAGAAGCTTCCGCTAGGGTCCCGCATCGTCTACCCGCCGGATCCGCTCGAGCCGATCGGACATCCCGAGCGGGCGATCAAGCGCGCGCTTGCGAAGCCGCTCGAGGATGACCCTCTGAAGTCGCTCCTGCGCCGCGGCATGAAGCTGACCATCGCGTTCGACGACCTGTCGCTCCCGCTGCCGCCGATGGCTGCACCGGACGTCCGCCAGCTCGTTATGGAAGAGGTCATCGACATGGCGGCCGAAGCCGGAGTCGAGGACATCCACCTGATCGCTGCGCTGGGCTTGCACAGGCGCATGACCGACGACGAGATTCGCCACATCGTCGGTAATCGAATCTTCAGTACGTTCTGGCCGGACCGCCTCTACCAGCACGATGGAGAGGACCCCGAGCTCAACGTCTACATCGGGAAGACAGCGGAGGGGGAGGAGGTCACGCTGCACAAGCGGGCGGCCGAATCCGATCTCGTGGTGTACGTCAACCTGACGTTGGTCCCGATGGACGGCGGCCACAAATCGATGTCCACCGGCCTCGCGACCTATCGCGGCATCCGCGCGCATCACAACGTCAAGACGCTGCTCGCTTCGCGTTCTTACATGAACCCGCCTGACTCTGCTCTGCACCATTCGTGCATCCGGCAAGGGCAGCTCATCGAGGACACCGTTCGCGTTTTCCATATCGAGACGACGGTCAACAACCATGCGTTTCCCGCGATCGCTAATTTCATGCAGAAGCGGGAGACGGACTGGAGCGCACAGGACCAGGCGATGTTTCTGGCCATGAAGCAGATGACCGACCTGGCGCCCCCGGCGCTCAAGCGGAGCGTCTTTCACGCGATGCGTGCGCCTTACGGCCTGACCAGTGTGCATGCGGGACAGGTGGATGCCGTACACGACAAGACTCTGGAGGCGGTGCGGAACCAGCTGAGCGTGCGCGTTGAGGGGCAGACGGACATCGTCACGATCGGCGTGCCGTATCTCGGTCCGTACAACGTGAACTCGCCGATGAACCCGGTCCTGATGGTTTGCATGGGCGTCGGCTACCTGTTCAACTTCTATCGCAACAAGCCCGTCCTCCGGAAGGGCGGCGTGCTCATCCTCACGCACCCCTGCCGCTACGAGTTCGATGCAGTGCAGCACCCGAGCTATATCGACTTCTACGACGAGGTGCTGGCCGACACCACAGACCCCGCGACGATCGAGAGCAAGTACGAGCTGCGTTTTGCCGAAGATCCGTGGTTCAGGCAGCTCTACCGCAAGTCACATGCTTATCACGGCGTGCACCCTTTCTACGCGTGGTACTGGGGGGCGCACGCGATGGAGCACGCCGGCGACATCATCGTCGTGGGTGGGGAGCGCGAGGTGGTGCACCGGCTCGGGTTCAAGGCCGCGACCACCCTGGAGGATGCCTTCGAAATGGCCGAGCAAACAGTCGGCCGTTACCCGAGCGTGACCCACCTGCGCATGCCGCCGATCATGCTCGCCGACGTCGAGTGAGCCTTGAAGGCATTCCTCTTAGGGGCGGTGGTGCTGCTGTGCTCGTGCATGCCTGGTCAACATGCGGGTCCGCAGGGCACGACCGTCTCAGTCAAGGGTGTCGTGCTACAGGCTCAGGATCTATCGGCTGTGCAGAAGTGCCCGCAGAGTGACAAGTGGGCCGGCCTCTTGCTGAGCGGCCAGCCGGAGATGCTCCCGACCGGCATGGCGACCTGGTCGACGTTGCAGAGCGCAGGCGCAACCGACGGCTGGATGTCGCTGTACGCCGATGACGTGGCCGAGTGTCCACTTCTCCTAGGGAACGCGATACCGAAAGGCCGGCTGGTATACACCGCGGCCATCAAATTCAAGAGTTCGTCGAGCGCCGCCGCCGACTTCACGTCCGACTCGCAGAACTTCCCCGTCGCGCCTGATTTCTCCGCTCGCTTCGCTGCCGCGGGCGGCATGCTCACCAGGGGAGCGAGCACGGGACTGGGTGACAACTCCGTGGTCGCGACGATTACGCTGCGTGGCGTCCCCACTTACGTGGTGTTCTGGCAAAACAAGAGCTTCGAGGCGGTTGTTTACGCCAGCAACGTGTCCACATCCGAAGGCAATTCAGCCGCGACTCATATGAACGACAGGATTCACTGATGGCCTGGTATTCCGGCGAGGGCGGGCTCAGCGGGCTGGTCAAGACGGTCGGGCGCGTCACCAACGACGTGCACCGCGTTCGCCGCGCGTGGCATTGGGACACGCCACGTCCTCGCACGTGGCCGGAGCAGGGAGCTGTGGTTCCAGCGCCGGCGAGCGACCTCGGTTGGGCGCGCCAGGAGCCCGTGCGCTCTATCCGCTACTTGATCCAGCGCGGCCTGCTGCTGCCCTTCACGGAGGTGATGGCTCACCCCAAGGTCGAGGGTCGGGAGTGGGTGCGCGAGCTCAAGCGCCCGGTGATCTTCGCCGCCAATCACTCGAGCCACGCCGACACCTCGCTGATCCTGCACGCACTGACCGACCAGGCCCGCGATCGGACCGTGGTCGCCGCCGCCGCGGACTACTGGTTCAAGCGTCCCATGCTCGGCAACATCGTCAGCCTTTTCCTCAACACCTTCCCGTTCTCGCGGACCGGCGGCGCGCAAGCCCAGCTGCACAGCTCGAGCCAGCTGCTCAAGTCAGGGTGGAACCTGGTGTTGTTTCCGGAGGGCAGCCGGTCGCCCGACGGGCGCATCCAGGAATTCAAGCCTGGGGTGGGCCACCTCGCCAACGAGACGGGCACCCCGGTCGTGCCGATGCACATCCGCGGCGCGTACCAGATCATGCCGAGAGGCCAGAAGCTTCCGCTCCCGGGCCCGGCGCGAGTGCGCATCGGCAAGCCCATGTCGCCTCAGCCCAAGGAAGGCTCGCGCGAGTTCACGGTCAGGGTCGAGAAGGCAGTTCGCGCGCTTGCCGCCGAACCGCGCCAGCCGGAGATCCAGGGCTCGTGGATCGAGCGCTGGAAAGCGTCGAAGCCGCGCTACCTGCGCTACGAGGATTGAGTAGCCAGCTCCCTCCCCCGCCAGGGCGAGGGTGGGGTGGGGCCCGAGCCTCTAGCTTCCTACGCGGGCTCGATCCGGAAGACCGGATGGTCGGGAGCGATGCGCTTCAGCTCTTCTTCTGGTGAGTCGGCGTCGACGCCCTGGAAGAAGATGCCCACCTCGACCTTCCACCGCTTCAGGTAAGCCCGCAGGATCGGAATTTTCTCCTCATCCGATATCTCGACTGCCTTGAAGGGCTGAACCTTGCTGCCGAGGACCAGCTCGCCGCCGCCGGCGGGGCGAATGTTGCGGACCCACTGGGTCAGGCCCCGCGGCGCAACGAGGTATTGCTTGCCCTCGTAGGTCAGCAGGTTGACCGGATGGCTGTGCCACTCGCCGGACTTGCGGCCCCGCACTCGAAGGATGCGCGAGCCCCACACGCTGACTCCAGCGCGCGTCATCAGCCCAACGGCGCGGTTGAAGACATTCTTCGTGAACCAGTCCGGTTTCCGGTAATACGCCATCGCGGCTTACGATACCGACGACGTGACTTACTCGATAGTTGCTCGCGACAAGAAGACCGGCGAGTTCGGCGTCGCGGTGCAGTCGCACTACTTCCAGGTGAGCCCGGCAGTGCCCTGGGCCCTCGCCGGCGTAGGCGCCGTGGCGACCCAGTCGATGGTCAACCTCAGCTACGGCCCTCTCGGCCTCGAGCTATTGCAAGCTGGCTACACGGCCGAGCAGGCCCTCAAGGCGCTGACCGCGGGAGATCCGCGGGCCGAGGTGCGTCAGTGCGCGATCGTGGATGCAGCGGGCAACGTCGCGGCTCACACCGGCAGCAAATGCATCCCCGCGGCCGGGCACAGGCTCGGCGACGGCTTCAGCTGCCAGGCCAACCTCATGGAGAAGGACACGGTCTGGGACGCCATGGCCGCGACGTTTGAATCGATCGACGCTCCTCTCGCGGAGCGGATGATGGCGGCGCTCGAGGCTGCGGAAGCGGAAGGCGGCGACATCCGCGGCAAGCAGTCGGCGGCGATGGTCGTGGTTGCTGGCACCGGCACGGGGCGCTCCTGGGAGGACAGGATCATCGACCTTCGCGTCGAGGACGCTGCCGAGCCGCTGCCCGAGCTGCGCCGCCTCCTCCGAATCAAGCGCGCGTACATGACTGCGGGCGACGCGGACCACCTCGAGGAGAATGGCGACTTGACCGCGGCGGCGGCCAAGCTGCTTGAGGCGCTCGCCATCGCGCCGGAGATGATCGAGCTTCGATTCATGGCCGGGACCACGATGGCCGGCGCCGGTGACATCGACGGCGGATGCGCCCTTATCGCCGAGGCGATCAGCAAGAACAGCCGCTGGCTCGAGACGCTTCGCCGCCTTGCTGCGGTCGACCTGGTGCGGCCTGAGCTTGCCGCGGCGATCGAGGCTCGCCTCGCGGCCGGTGCCGGACGCCTCTAGACTTCACGAGTCTTGGGAAAGTTCAAAAGTCAGCGCAGAGGTCCGAGGCGACCACCAAAGGCTGCCAAGCCCGACAAGGATGACGGCGGCCAGAAGGAAGCGGCGGTCGTCATGGACGCCGTCGTCGCTCAGGCGCTGCCGAATGCGATGTTCGAGGTCGAGATCGAGGGCGGCCACAAGCTGATCGCCTACGCGGCCGGCCGCATGCGGCGTTACTTCATCCGCATCACGCCGGGCGACCGCATCCGAGTCGAGCTGTCGCCATACGATCTCTCGCGCGGCCGCATCGTCTACCGCTACCGCGAGTAAAGCTTGCCGGCGCTACTTGACGCTCTAGGGTCTGCCCGCGTCTTCGACCTCGAGCAGCTTCGCTACGCCGGCGCCCCTTCGCACCCGGCCCACCAGCCTGGCTTCCACTACTTCCTGCACCGCCAACATGCACCCGGTGCCACGGAAGCGCGCACGGGCGCCTCGGGCCTCGTCGTCATGCCCGAGCACTCGGGCACTCACATCGATGCGCTGGCACACCAGGCCGAAAACCTGACCCTGCACGGTGGCGTGCACGTCGACAGCACCGTCCAGACCTCCGCCGGCTTTCGCGTCCTCGGCATCGAAACAATGGCGACGCTCGTTACTCGCGGCGTCCTGCTCGACGTGGCTGGGACCAAGCGCCTTCCTCCCGATCACTCCATCACGGTCGAGGAGCTGGGGCGTGCCGAGACCGCCTCCGGCGTCGCGATTCATGCGGGGGATGTCGTGCTCGTGCGCACCGGCTACGGAGCGCTGTGGTCGGAACCGGACGATTACCTGCGTGGGGCGGGTGTCAGCGCCGCAGGTTCGCGCTGGCTAATCGATAAGAAGGTGAGCGCGGTCGGTGCGGACAACATGGCCTGGGACGTCATCGGTCCCACCGACCCCGAGCTGGGCGTGACTCTGCCAGGCCACATCCTGCTGCTCGTGCGCGCGGGAATCCCGATCATCGAGAACCTGAACCTCGAGGATCTGGCAGCGGCCGGGGTGCACGAGTTCGTGTTTGTCTGCCTGCCGCTCAAGATGCGCGGCGCCACAGGATCACCGGTCCGGCCGATCGCTATCGCGTAGCCCTCTTGGGCTAGTGGTGGTGTTGCTCTAGCGTCGACCTACGGTCTGGAAGCAGTCCAGGCAGTACACCGGCCTCGCGCCCGTTGGCACGAAAGGCACCTGGGTCTGCTTGCCGCAGTTCGAGCAAACAACCTCGTGCATCACCCGCGAGCGCCCGTTGCCCTCAGTCGTCCTGCGGGATGCCCGGCATTCCGGACACCGCCGCGGCTCGTTCTGGAGTCCCCGCGACTGATAGAACTCCTGCTCCCCCGCCGTAAAAAGAAACTCCCGACCGCAGTCACGACACGTCAAGGTCCGATCCACGAAACTCACCGTCTGGCCTCCCTAGTTTCTCGCTCGAGGCCCGGACGGCAATGGCCGGTCTACCCCTCCAGCGTTGCGCTGGCGATTCTAACTCGGGTGAAGCGAGTTTGGAGAAGGGGCTTTCTAGGCGGTGACTCTCGCCGCTTCCCGCTCGTCTTCGTCCACGATGACCGGCGCCTCGTCGGAGCCGTTCTCCGCCCGGTCTCCAGTCAGGGGCACCTCTTTCATGAAGACCGTCGAGATTAGCGCGACGACCAGGACCAGCCCGGCAAACAGGTAGATGTCGTGGAGGGTGTCCGACAGCGCCAGCCGGATGGCCTGGACGAAGGCGGCCGGGAGCTTGGCCAGCAGCACCGGGTCGAGGATCGAGTTCGCGCTGCCGCCTTTGGGCAGGCTGTTGACCACCTGGGCCGGCAGGTGCAGGTCGGTGACCCGCGTCTTCAGGTAGTCGGGAAGGCGGTTGGCCAGGACCGCGCCGAGGATGGCGCTGCCGACGGTGCCGCCGAGGTTGCGCCAGAACTGGATCTGGCTCGAGGCGACGCCAAGGTACTGGCGGGGAAGCGCGGTCTGGACCGCGGTCAGGTACAGCGGGAACGTCGTTCCGATGCCGAGGCCGACGATGATCAGGTCGGCGACCACCCTCCACTCAGGGGTGCCGGGCACGACCTGCGAGAGCAGCCACATGCCGAAGATCATCACGGCGACGCCGATGGTCCCCAAGAACCGGTAGTACTTGATGCGGCGCATCAGGAAACCCGTCAGGGTGCTCGCCCCAATTAGACCGAACATCATCGGCGTGATGAGGGCGCCCGAGTTGGTGGCGCTGATCCCGAGCACACCCTGGAAGACCAGCGGCGTGAACAGGATCGAGCCGAACATGCCAAAGGCGGTCAGGAACCCGACCAGCATGCTGACCGAGAACGTCGTGTTCTTGAACAGGTGAAGCGGCACGATGGGGTGCTCGACGCGCGACTCGACGAAAACGAAGGCGACGAGCATGACCGCGGCAAGCCCCAGCAGGCCCAAAACCTGCGGCGACGTCCAGGCGTGGTCGCGCGTGATGGTGAGCGCGATCAGCAGGGGTACCACGCCGGCGGCCAGGGTGAAGGCTCCCCAGAAGTCGATATCGCGCCACGAAGCCTTGGACTTGACGAAGGGGAGACCGGCCATCACCACGGCGACAGCGACGATGCCGACGGGGATGTTCACCTCGAACACCCAGCGCCAGCTCCAGTGGTCGGTGATGAAGCCTCCGGCCGTTGGGCCGACGACAGAGGCTAGGCCGAATACAGCACCGAACAATCCCTGGGCGCGGGCCCTCTGGGTGGGCGGGAACAGGTCCCCGATGACTGTGAACACCGTCGCGAACAGGACGCCGCCGAAGATGCCCTGGATGCCGCGGAAGACGATCAGTTGCGTCATGTCCTGGGCGAGGCCGCAGAACGCGGACGCGACCACGAAGCCGATCATCCCGGCGAGGAGGAACGGTTTCCGGCCGAACAGGTCGCCGAGCTTGCCGGCGATCGGCGTCATGGTGGTCGAGGTGACCAGGTACGCGGTCGTGACCCAGGCGAGGCGGTCGAGCCCGTTCAGGTCCGCGACGATGCGCGGGATGGCCGTGCCGACGATGGTCTGGTCGAGCGCGGCCAGGAGCAGCGCCAGCATCGTGCCCGCGGTCGCCAGGATCACGCGGTTGCGTGAAAGTCCGTGGGTCATCGGTCGGCTCATTCCAGGAGTCATCGCTTGGCTCATTTCCCCAGCTCCTTTCTGGCGTTGTCCACCAGCTGAAGGCACAGGTGTCGCAGCTGCGCCAGGTCGTCCTTGCTCAATCCGTTCGCGATATCGTGCTGATGCTCGAGGCCTTCCTTCCAGATCGACTCGATCCGAATCCGGCCGGCCTCGGTTAGGTTGGCTCTCACAGAACGGCGGTCGTCCGGGTCTGGCACACGCTCGACCAGGCCGTCCCGCTCGAGGTGGTCGACGAGGCCTGTGATGTTGCGCGGGGTTGAATCCAGGTCAGAGGCGAGGTCGCCCAGTGGGGTGGACCCGCATCTGAGCAGGCGGAACAGCACACCAAGCCGGCCTTCGCTCAGCCCGTGCTGCTCGGCCCATTTTTCGTGCATGTAGTGGAGCGCGCGCCCGGCGATCCGGAGGGCGGCCATGGCCTCGACGACGCTCATGTCGACCGGGAGAGGGTCGAACAGCTCGCGCATGCGGACGCTGTAGAGCCGGCCATTTTCGTCGCGAGCCAGCTCATGTACGGCCTGAACATCACCGACGGAGGGCTTCAAGGTGTCTTTGTGCATAGTGTATAGGTACATTATTACCGCATTCATGATCCCGGGTCAAGTATTCTCGACCGCGATGTTCATCGCCGCCGGTCCGACCGCCGCCTGGTTCTGCGCATGGGTCGACCGGCTGGGTGAGTCAGCTCGTGTGCTGGAGGCCGGCGGGCAGGGTGGGATCGGCGACGGCCTGACCTTGCTTCATCTGGATGCGCAGACGTTGCTCACCGCTCCTGATGGCGCTGTGCTGCGCACCAGCCTGGAGGCGGCGCGCCGGCGCGGGGCCCTGATCTCGATCCATCTCGGGGAGGCCGAGTGGATTCGCGCCCATGGTGCTTCGCGGACAGCTCACGAGCTGGCGGCGATCCGGCCCGACATCCTGTTTGCTGCGGAAGCGGCCGCCGACGAGCTGGCGGCGCCGCTAGAGGGGCTCGCCACGACACCCGTGCGTACCCTCAGCTCAGCGGGCTGCGCAGTGTACGGCAGGCGATTGGCTGCGCCGGCCGGCAGTGAGCTCGACGAGGTTGCGCTGGCGGCGGCTTTCTGCGTCGCTTACGTGGAGGGCGCGGGGCCGGTCGAAGCGGCTGGTCGAGCAGTGCTGGTCGCGGCCAGGTTTCCCGCCACCACGGTGCGCGGGCTCCAGCCCGAATGATCGTCGACGCCCACCTGGACATCGCCTGGAACGCGGTATCTGCTGGGCGGGGCTTTCTGACGCCGACCGCCAGGGGCTACCTGGTCAGCCGCTCATCCCTGATCGCAAACGGTGTCGGCCTTGTGTTCGCGACCCTTTATACGGCCCCCGCGCCCGCCGGGCGAGCGATGCGCACGCGGTTTGTCTATGAGAACGCGCACGAGGCGCACATCATGGCGACGGCCGAGGTCAACTACTACCGAAGCTGCGGCCTCCGGCTGATCGGCGACAAAGCCGAGCTCGAGTCTTATGTGGGGAGCTGGCGGAAAAGCCGGCTGGCCGCCGTGCTGTTGATGGAAGGCGCCGACCCGGTGGAGGATCCGTCACAGCTCGGCGCGTGGACCGGCATGGGCGTCCGCATCATCGGGCCCGCGTGGGGCGGGACGCGATACAGCGGCGGCACCGGCGCGCCGGGTGGCCTGACCGAGCTCGGCGTGCAGCTGCTGAAGGCGATGCGCCGCAAGCGCGTGATCCTCGACCTGAGTCACATGGCTGACCAGGCGGTGGCTGACGCCTTTGCCATGTGGCGCGGACCCATCATGGCTTCGCACAGCAACGCGAGGGCTATCGTGCCGGGCGACCGGCAGATCACCGCCGCGACGGCAAAAGAAGTGGCTCGGCGCGACGGCGTGATCGGTGTCAGCTTTTATCAGAAACACTTGCGGTCGTCAGGTCGCGCGACGCTGGATGACGTCGTCAAGCACGTGCTGCACCACGCGCGAGCCGCCGGCGGTCCGGAGTGCGTTGGTCTGGGCACGGACCTCGACGGAGGATTCGATTCGAAACAAGCGCCGATAAGCGACCTGGGCGAGCTGAAGGAGCTCGCCGCGCGCCTACGCCGCCACTTCAGCAAGACGCAGGTAGAAGGAGTGATGGGCGACAATTGGCTTGAGTTCCTCGGAAGAGCTCTCCCCTCGCCCGCGCCAGCGGGAGCAATCAGTTAGGCCCATCCTCATCGCCGCTTGCGCGCAGGGCTAGGGAGAGGGCCGCTCAGAGCATCTCCACCAAACGCCTCGCGCTCATGAACGCAAAACCCATTCCGTGGCCGTTGAACCCCGCGCACAGGTACACGTTTCGCATGCCCTCGACCGGCCCGACCAACGGCAGGCCCGTTTCCGTGAACCCCATGATCCCGGCCCACCGGTGCGTGACCTCAACATTCGCGCTCATCGCAGCGAGCTTGCCGTCGAGGTGCTCCTGGATCTCATCTGTCGGCTCGGCCGCGTACGTGAGCTCAGCCTCCATCGCGGTGTCGCGCCAGCCACCGATGAGCACCTCGCCACTCGGGAGCTGCCGCCAGTACCGATAGCCGAAGTGTGAGTAGGTCGGCATGTCGGACACCGACGTGGATAGAGGAGCAGAGGCCAGCATCTGGGCCCGCGTCGGCTGGATCTTCACCTGCGGCAAAAGCTGTGCCGTGTACGCGTTGGTGGCAAGGACGACCACGCCCGCGCGGCATTCGAGCTCGCCGGCTCGCACCGACACCTCGTCACCTCTTGATTGGATCGACGTGACCTCGACGCCTTCGCGGATTGCGCCTCGCTTGGCCCGCCGCGCGAGCGCGCCTACCAGCGCCGCGGGGTTGACCTCGCCGTCTCGCGGATTCAGCAAGCGCGTCCCATCCCAGTGCGCCTCGAAACCGTCGTCGCGCAGCAGCTGCGCAGACTCTTCCAGCCGCGCAGCCTCTTCCTCGCCTGAGGCGAGCGTTGCGCTGCCGAGCCGGCGGTGACCCACGTCGTCACGCTCGATGGCCTCGAGCATCCGGTCGTGGTTCTCATCGGTGATGTGCCACGCCTCACGCGCTTTCTCACGCCCAAAGATGCGTACCGCCTCGGCATAGCAATCCGCGACTCCGGCGAGCAGGAATCCCGCGTTGCGTCCGCTGGCGCCAGAGGCGAGATGGCCGCGCTCGACCAGGACCGCGCTGATGCGCCGCTTCCCCAGGTGGTGAATGAGGCTAGTGCCCGCGATGCCACCACCGATAACGAGCACGTCGGCGCGGTCGGGCAGCACTCCGGGGTAACGCTCTGATGGTTCTGTCCAGAACGGTGTGCTCACCGCGGTCAATTCTCGCGTCCAAATAGAATCAACTGGCAAGTGGAGTTCGAGAGCTACGACGTCCTGGTTATCGGCGGGGGTCTCGCCGGTCTCAGGGCAGCCATAGCCGCGGTCGAGGCGAATCCCCGGGTCAAGGTCGGATTGGTCTCCAAGGTCTACCCGATGCGCAGCCACACCGTTTCCGCCGAAGGCGGCGCCGCGGCTGTGCTGCGGCCGGAAGACTCGTACGAGACGCACGCCTTCGACACCATCAAGGGCTCGGACTACCTGGCGGACCAGGATGTGGTCGAGGCGTTTGTGCGTGAGGCGCCGGTCGAGATCATCCAGATGGAGCACTGGGGTTGCCCGTGGAGCCGGGAGCCGGACGGCAAGATCTCGGCCCGCCCGTTCGGCGGCATGACGACCTGGCGAACCTGCTTCGCCGCGGACAAGACCGGATTCCACATGCTCCACACGGTCTTCCAGACTTCGCTCAAGTACGATCAGATCCACCGCCACGACGAGGCGTTCGTCACCAAGCTCCTCGTCGAGGACTCGCGGTGCGTCGGCGTCGTCGCGCTGGACCAGAAGACCGGGCGGTTCGACGCGATCACGGCCAAGGCTGTGATCCTTGCCACAGGCGGGCTTGGCCGCGTCTACGCGTTCACGACCAACGGCAACATATGCACAGGCGACGGAATGGCGCTGGCCTATCGCGCGGGCGTCGGCCTCAAGGACATGGAGATGGTCCAGTTCCATCCGACCGGGCTGCCCTTCACCGGCATCCTCATCACCGAGGCCGTGAGAGGAGAGGGCGGTTATCTGACCAACAGCGAAGGTGAGCGCTTCCTCAAACGCTACGTGCCCAACAAGATGGAGCTCGGGCCGCGCGACATCATCTCGCGCGCCATGGTCACAGAGTTCGAAGAAGGCCGCGGCTTCATGGGCCCGCACGGCAGCTACATGCACCTCGACGTGCGCCACCTCGGTGAAGAGGCGATCGACCGCAAGCTTCCGTTCATGCGCGAGCTGGGTCGGGAGTTCGTCGGCATCGACATCGTCCACGACCCGATCCCCGTGCGCCCGGTGCAGCACTACATGATGGGCGGGGTGGACGCGGACATCTCGGGCGCCACTCCGATCGCCGGCCTGTACGCCGCCGGCGAATGCGCCAACGTCGGACTCAACGGGGGCAATCGCCTGGGCTCGAACTCGCTTTCCGAGTGCTTGGTGTTCGGTGCCGCGGCCGGACGCGCCGCCGCGCACTACGCAAGCTCAGCCAAGCCGGTGACGGCCAACCCCATCGACGCGCTCCTGTGGGACGAGGCTCGGCGTGTCGAGTCGGCGTACCTGGAGAAGACGGGTGGGGAGGAGCGGATTGGGACGATCCGCGAGGAGATGCAGCGGGACATGGATGCGGGCGCCGGAGTGTTCCGGACCAAAGAGGGACTGGAGAAGCTGACGGACCAGCTGGGCGGCCTTCGCGAGCGGTTCGAGCGCATCAAGATCGAGGACTCCAGCCATACGTTCAACACCGAGCTCACCGCGGTGCTCGAGCTCGACTTCATGCTCGAGGTGTCGCAGGCGATCGTCGCATCAGCCCTCGCGCGTGATGAGTCGCGCGGCGCTCACGCCCGGCGCGACTTCCCAGAACGCAATGACGAGAAGTTCCTCAATCACACGATCGCGTACAAGACGGACACGCGCCCGCGTCTGGAATACCGCGACGTCCGCATCACGAACTTCAAACCCCAGGCACGTTCTTACTAAGGGAGATTCAGTTGGCTGAGAAGCGGATCACCATCAAGGCGACGCGGTTCGATCCCGAAAAGGACTCGGCGCCCCACCTGCAGTCATACGACGTCCCTTTTACCGACGAGAGCATGGTGGTCCTCGACGGGCTCAATTACATCAAGGCGCACATGGACGGCAGCCTCAGCTATCGCTGGTCGTGCCGGATGGGCATCTGCGGTAGCTGTGGGATGATGGTGAATGGCACGCCCAAGCTCACGTGCAACGCTTTCTTGCGCGACTACTGGCCGCGGCCGGTCGTGGTCGAGCCGCTCAACAACTTCCCGATCATCCGCGACCTCGTGATCGACATGGACGATTTCATGCACAAGCTCAAGTCGATCAAGCCCTGGATCATCCGCAAGCAGGAGGTTCCGCTGGGGGCCGGCGAGCACCCGCAGACGAACGCCCAGATCGACGAGTTCCGGCAGTTCAGCGAATGCATCAACTGCATGCTCTGTTACGCCGCGTGCCCCGTTTACGGCCTGAACAACGAGTTCCTGGGGCCCGCCGCGATCGCGCTCGCGCGTCGCTACAACCTCGACTCACGCGACCAGGGCCTCAAGCAGCGCCTGCCCGTGATCGGCGATTCGGAGGGCGTATGGGAGTGCAGCTTCGTCGGCGAGTGCTCGGTCGTGTGCCCCAAGGGCGTCGACCCGGCGAAGGCGATCCAGCAAACCAAGCTCGATACGACGCTGCGCTTCGTGCTGCCCTACGGAAACCGAGAGGATTGAAAGCTCCGGCACAGGCGTCGACCCCGGCGGCTACACACAGCTACAGATGGTCGATGCCGGCCGGCTGGTGGACGCGCAATCGCCACTATTTCCTATATGTCGTTCGAGAGTTCACCGCGCTCCCGATCGCGGTGTGGCTGCTTTGGTTCCTGGTCGAGATCAAGCGTGCCGGCGGCGGTCCAGCCGGCTACTACCCGCCCAGCTCGACCGCCTTTGTGATTTTCAGCGTCGTCTGTCTTTTGTTTTCGCTGTATCACAGCGTCACGTTTCTCAGCCTGGCCGGCGTGATCATCCATCTCAAGGTTCTCGATCGCACCATGCCTTCACGGGTCATCGTGCTCACGATGTTCGGCCTGTGGGCCCTGGCCTCGGTCGTCATCGCCGCAGTGCTGATCGGGTTCGCACGATGAGCACGGCAGAACACGTCCCCGCTCGCCGGGGAGGTCGACGCGAAGCGGCGGGTGGGGGGGTCCACTCTAGGAAAGTCGCGATGCCGCACCTGTTCTGGTGGTTCATGTTCGCCCAGGGCGGGGGCATCGCCGCCCTGTTCATTCCGGTGCATATCCTGGTCCAGGGGGTTCTCGGACCGCTCGGCATCGTCCCCGTGGTCGACCGCCACTACGACACCTGGATCAGCATCCTGGGCAACCCCATCGTGAAGCTCTATCTCCTGGTTGTGATCGCGGTCCCGTTCTTCCATTTCGCGCATCGACTGCGCTACCTGCTCGTCGACTTTGGCGTGAAGGCGGCCAAGAGCCTGCCTGCGCAGGTGATGTTCTACGGCGGCGCGGTAGTGGTCACCGGGATCGCGATCTGGGTGCTCCTGACGACCGCGCCGATTTCCCTCGGCTAGTGGTCGATGTTTACGGTCGAAGCATTTCCCGCGTCTGAGCTCGGGAACGCGAGCTTCCTCGTCGCTGACCCGGATCGCGGCGTCGGCCTGGTGGTCGATCCCTATCGTGACATCGATGACTATCTGACGCGCGCCGAAGAGCTCGGCATCAAGCTGACACACGCCCTCGACACGCACCTGCATAACGACTTCATCTCGGGCCGGCGCGAGCTTGCCGCGGAAGCCGGCACGGCGATCGGCGAGCTCGATACGGGACAGGACCTCGAGCTGGGCGATGTCACTTTCCGCGCGCTTCATACGCCGGGCCACACGCCCGACCACAAGAGCTACTTGCTGGTCGAAGCGGGACGGCCGCGGGCGCTCTTCTCGGGCGGCGCGGTGATGGTCGGCGCGATCGCGCGGACTGACTTGTTCGGCCCGCATCTCGCGGTCCACCTTGCCCTCGAGGCCTTGCGGACCTTGCAGGTTCGCCTGCGCGGCCTGCCAGACGACGTCGCGATATTTCCGACACACGGCAGCGGGTCGTTCTGCGGCACTGGCGGACGTAGTGGGTTCGAGACCACGCTTGGCGACGAGCGATCGACCAACCCGTTCTTTCTGACCACCGAGGTGATGCCGTTTCTAGCCCGAGCCCTCAACCAGCAGCGCTATCCCGCGTACTACCGGGACACAGCCCCCATCAATCAAGCCGGGGCGCCGCTGTTGGGCCGCAATCCTCCGCCACCTCCGAAATTGAGCGTCTCAGAGGTGGGCCGCCTGATGGGCGAGGGCGCTGCCGTGGTCGACGTCCGCCGAGGGCGTCACTACGACCGCGGCCACATCCCGGGCAGCTACAGCGTCGGCCTGGACGGCCCGTTCAGCGCGTGGGTGGGATGGCTGATCCCGCGCGGCCGGCCCATCGTGCTGGCGGGCGGCACTGATGCGCAGCACCTTTCGGCGCAGCGGGACCTCTGGCGTATCGGGTTCGACAGCGTAGTCGGGGCGCTCGATGGCGGCATGGACGCCTGGCAGTCAAGCGGCCGGGCGCTGTCCACCTTCGAGACGGTCGATGTCGAAGACATGGCTGAATGGATCCTCAGCGCGGAGCCGATGACGGTGGTCGACACCCGAGACGAGCACGAATGGGCGTCCGGCCACGTTCCCGGTGCAGTTCACATCTACGTGCCTGATGTCTCGTATCGGGCGCCCGAGATTCCGAGAGAAGCGCCCGTCGCCGTCCACTGCGCGTCGGGCTACAGGGCAGGGATCGCGGCGAGCCTGCTGGAGCAGGCGGGGCTGACGCAAATCCGTCACGTGCATGGGCCGTACTCGGACTGGGACCGCCTGCACCTCGCCGAGACTGTGCCCTAGATCAGCCGGTAAAACCTCCAGAAATCGCTCTCTACCGGGACCAATGCATCGCGGTCGGCTTGGTCTTTGTCAGTCAGCGGCTTGTCGGCTGTGCTCATAGCCCAAGTTTGCGCGCCCGCCAGATCTCCTCGGCCGGCCACTTCTTCGCCCACTCCGCCGGCACGTACGAGTAGTAAGGATGGTCGACCGCATCGTCGGGGGCGATGAGCTCGCGAAAATCCACCACCTCGAAATCGGTTTTGCGCAGGAGCTGGAACAGCTCGGATCCGCTGATGTGGAAATCCGTCGAGGGCCCGACGTCATCGTCGGTCCAATCGAACCGGTGCATGCCCTTCTGCTGACGCACCAGGCGCTCGACCACCTTGCCCTCGTCGGGTGAGCACAGCACCTGCAGGGTGCTGTTGCGCATGAAGATCAGCTCGCCGCCGGGCCGGAGCAGGCGCGCCGCCTCGGGGATCCAGCGGTACGGGTCGCACCAGATCGAGGCGCCATACTCCGAAAACGCGAGGTCGAACGTGGAATCGGGCAGCGGGACATCCTCGGCATTGGCTTCGATGAACTCGATGCCGAGCCCGAATTCGGCATCCATCTCCCTGGCGGTGGCAAGCTGTGCCGGCGTGATGTCGACTCCGACGACGCGGCGGGCGCCGCGTTTCTTGAGCCAGGCCGCCCAATACGCGGTTCCGCATCCGAGCTCGATGACGTCGAGCCCTCGCACATCTGGAAGCAGTTGCACCTCGTCCTCGGGCACCTGCCACACGCCCCAATGGACATCCTTCGCCCACGACTCGTGAGCGTCGGCGGCCGTATAGCTGGCGTTGGATATGGTCCAGACCGCCCGATTGCGGACGGCGTATTCCGGGAGCGCTAACGTTTTGTCCGCGTCGGCCAATCGCTAAGCCCTAGCGCTTACGCGCTCGCCAGATCTCGTCGGACGGCCAGCGCTTCGCCCACTTCGCCGGCACCCACTGGTAGTACGGGTGATTGACCGCGTCGTCCGGGGCGAAGATCTCGCGGAAGTCGACGACGTCGAAGCCGGTCTTGAGCAAGAGCTGGAACATGTCGGATCCGCTGATGTGAAATACGGTCTCCGGTTTGCCCTCGTCCGTCCAGTCGAACCGGTGCATGCCTTTCTGGGGCCGGACCAGGCGCTCGCCCAGGTCCCCGTCGTCGGGTGAGCACAGGATTTGAAGCGTGCTGTTGCGCATGAAAAGCAGCTCACCGCCGGGGCGCAGCAGGCGCGCTGCCTCAGGGATCCAGCGGTAGGGGTCGCACCAGAGTGACGCGCCGTACTCTGAAAACGCGAGATCGAACGTGGCATCGGGCAGCGGGACATCCTCCGCGTTCGCCTCGAGGAGCTCCAGTCCTAGCCCGAACTCCCGGTCGAGCTCGCGCGCGGTATCGAGCTGTGCGGGCGTGATGTCGACTCCTACAACGCGATGTGCGCCCAGCTTCTTGAGCCATGCGGCCCAATACGCGGTGCCGCATCCGAGCTCGATCACATCGAGCCCTAGGACCTCTGGCAGCGCTTTGAGGTCGGCCTCGGGCACTTTGAAGGGGCCCCAATGTGGCTCCTGACTCCATGACTCCCGTGCGCTCCCGCCCGTGTAGCGAGCGTTGGATTTGGTCCAGGCCGCCCGATTGTGCACGAGATAGTCCGGCGCGGCGGTCTTCTTCGTCGGTTTCTTAGCCGGCGGTTTTCTGGCCGCCGTTTTAGGCATCCGTGGTTGCCGCCTCGAGGAGCGACGCGAATTTGCGCTGCACGGCTTCGCGCCTGGTTGGCACGTGCTCGCTGGGCCAAATGCCCTTCGGGGCCTGGTAGCCCGTAAGGATCTGTCGCGCGACCGAGACGCGGTGGACTTCGTCGGGTCCGTCGTAAAAACGTGCTGCGCGTGCGTGGCGGTACATCTCTTCGAGCGGCAAGTCGGATGAGTATCCGAGCGAGCCGTGGATCTGGATCGCGCGGTCGATCACGTCGTGCAGGACCTTCGCGCCGAAGAACTTGATGAGCGAAATCTCCTTACGCGCGGCAGCGGCGCCCTCAGTGTCGATGACCCATGCCGCGTGCAGCGTCATGAGGCGCGCCGCTTGCATCTCCGCAGCTGAGTCGGCGATCCAGTTCTGCACCGTTTCGTGGCTCGCGAGCTTCTTGCCGAACGCCTCACGCTGAAGCGAGCGCTCGCACAGCATGTCGAAGGCTCGGCGCGCCTGGCCGAGCCAGCGCATGCAGTGGTGGATGCGCCCTGGTCCGAGCCGGGCCTGCGCGATCAGGAAACCCTGCCCTCGTTTGCCGACGAGATTGTCCTTGGGCACGTGCACGTTGTTGTAGAGGATCTCGGCGTGACCGTAGCCGAATCGTTCGCCTCCCCCCATGGTCGGGATATTGCGCAGCTTCTTGAGCCCGAGGGCGTCCCCGGGCACGATGATCATCGACGCGCGGTCGTACGGCCCTGCATCGGGGTCGGTCACGACCATCGCGATCAGAAAGTCGGCGATCATCCCGTTGGACGTGAACCACTTGTGGCCGTTGATCACCCACTCGTCGCCGTCGAGGACGGCGGTGCTGGAGAGCAGCGTCGGGTCTGAACCGGCGGTGTTCGGCTCGGTCATCGAAAACGCGGAGCGCATCTTTCCGTCCAGGAGCGGGTAGAGCCAGCGCTTCTTCTGTGCCTCGGTTCCAAAGTGGGCGAGGACCTCGGAGTTGCCGGAGTCGGGAGCCTGGTTGCCGAAGACGATGGGACCCCACATCGAAGCGCCCTCGATCTCGTGCATCAGGCCAAGCTTCACCTGGCCGTAGCCTTGGCCGCCAAGCTCAGGTGGAAGGTGCGTGGCCCACAGCTTCTGCTGTTTGACCTCCTGCTGTAGAGGACTGATCGCGCGCATGAACCCGGCCTCGTCGGCCTGAAGCACCTCGAGCGGGTAGACCTCGTCGCGCATGAAGCCGCGCATCCACTCGAGCTTGGCTTCGAACTCCGGCTCCGTCGAGAAATCCCAAGTCATATGAGCCTCCTAAACACCCCGATCGAGGAGCCGGATGCCCTCGTCGATCATGCCAACGATGGTAGCCGTCATCCCTTCGCCTTCGTACATGGGATCCGGCCGCTTGCCGCGGCGGTGAAGCATGAGGTTGTAGCCCAAGATGGACGCGTACTTGTAAAGGCTCATCGCCGCGTACCATCGCATCTCCGCGGGGTCGGCACCGTACAGGCGGAAGAGATCCTCGACTGAGACGTCGATCGCGCCGCCCGGGTTGGGAGCGCCCTGATGCCGGCGGCGAATGGTCATGACGCAGAGGCAGCCGAGGTCCAGCAGCGGCTGGCCGATCTGGGCGATCTCCCAGTCGAGGACAGCGACCACCTCCGGGCCTTGGAACAGCATGTTTCCGTAGTGATAGTCGCCGTGGACGAGTGTCGGCGCTCGCTCGACGGGAAGCTGCACGGCGATCAGGCCGCCGAGCTCGCCTGCATTGATCGTGAGCTCCTCGGGGGCGCGCTGCATGAGCATGGCCCACCGCATCATCTCGGCGTGCAGGCCGACCGATTCCTCGTCACCGATCCCGCTCTCATCCAGCGGCAGCGCGTGCAGCCGCTTCAGGACGCCAACCGCGGACGAAGCGATGTCAAGCGCTTTCTGTTCAGTCGCGACCTTCTCGATGCGCGCTCCGCCGACCGCCTCCATGAGGATGAAGGGGCGGCCGTCGATAACTGGATCTGTGCTCATCGCTGGGATCGCGGGAGTGGGGAGGCCCGCCGCGCGCAGGGCAGACATGATCCGGCCCTGCCGGACGACGTCCGCGGGTCCGGCGATGCGGGCGCCGGGAGGCGGAAGGCGGAGCACATAACGAGACGGCCCGTCGCCGTCTTCGACGGTGACGAAATACGTGAAGCCGGAATGTCCTTCGGGTATCGGCTCGACGGCGGTCACGCGCAGGTTGGGCCGGCTGAGCTTTTCGCGGCACTGGGCCTCGAGGTCTTGCCGGATCTGGTCCGTCACTCTAGGTGTGCGGTGTCGCTGAGCGCGCCGACCATCCGGCGATCGCCAAGCGCTCTCACGACGCTGATGCTCGTGTAGTAGGGAAGCACGCGCAGCTGGCCAGGCTCGAGGCGGAGGACGTCGCTGAGGTACGCGATGATCGCCGCGCCGTGACTGACGGCCACGATCCGCTGCCCAGCATGTCGCTCGACCATTTCATCGACAGCTTCGCGCATTCGTTCGATGACGCCTGAGGGCGGTTCCTGTAGATCAATCGACCCATCTTCGTTCACGACGAGCTTCATCTCGACGAGGCGATCGTCAACGTTTACATCACCGCCGATCGCCTTCGCGGTCTCCATGGCGCGCCTGAATGGACTCGAGTAAACGGCTGCCGGCCGCGCGCGCCGCACGCGCTTGGCGAGGCGCTCGGCCTGCTCGCGACCGAGTGAGCTGAGTGCGGGATCGGTCGCGTCAACGATGTCCTGATAGCAATCCGCGTGCCGGACAAGCCACATCTCGGTCACACCTTCGACCCCGATCAAAAAGGTGGCCTCGAGAGCGCGCATGGCCCGGGTGATTTGTTCCGAGCCGGCTGCCACGGCTAACATTCGACCACATGCTCCGGGTCGCGGGCATCGTCGCCCTCATCGTCCTAGCCACCGCCTGCGGACAGACTCCTGTCAAAACCGTGCCTTCGCCGTCGCCGGTGATCCTGCAAGGGAACTGGACGGAGGGCCTCACGCTCACGGGTGAAGTGCCGGGCCAGATGACGGGGATAGTTCCGGATACGCCTGGGCAGCAAAGCCAATGCACGGGTTCAAAGACGCGGGTCGGAGAACGATGGGCGAACACTATCTATGGGACGATTGACGCCGCCGGCCAGGTTTGGGGGATCGTGTTCAGTATCGATAACTTCAGCGGTCCGGGCACCTACCTCGACCAGGCAATCAAAGTCGAGATGCACAGCGTGGATGTTGCGAAGGTGTGGCAAAGCGGAGTCGGGGACAGAGTCACATTCACCATTGATCGCAGTCAGCAATCGGGCACTGTTGATGCATCGTTGACCAGCGCCACCTTGGGCAAGGTCAACGCGCAACACATCACAGGCCGTTGGAACTGCCGCGGCTGACGAGATGGAAGTCAGCTTCGACGGTCACTGCTTCGGTTGCGGCCCGCTCAATCTCGACGGACTGCGCCTGACATTTGTGCCGGGCCCGAATGGCTCGGTGGCGGAGTTCGAGGTGCCCGATCGATTTCAGAGCTGGGCGGGCATGGTCCACGGCGGTGTGGTCGCGCTGATGCTGGACGAAGCCGTCGGCTGGGCGGCATGGCACGCGGGGCACCCGGGGGTGACGGGCCGGCTGCAGGTGAGCTACCGCCGACCGCTCAAGCTGGGCGAACGGGTCCGGATCGTGGGGAAGGTCGAGAAAGTCAGACGCACTCTGGTCTATGCAACTGCCGTCGTTGAAAACCGAGATGACGGCTCGCGCATCGCCGACGCGACGGCGACGCTGATGATGGCTGACACCACGGTGGAAGTGGCGGCCCAGTAGAACGTCGGTTCGGGTGTTTTGAGCGACTCGGACCACGGCTTCTTGCGTTAGAGATATAGAACCTAACCCCCCCGACGGAGGTCCGGATTCGTCCGGACCTCCACGAAATACCGGGGAGCCCAATAGAGGCGGGTAGAGTCACTCTCACGTCGGGCGCGCTACTAGGCACTCTCTGCCATCAGCGTCTACCGCAGGGCCCCGATAGAATCAAAGGCAAGTCGGGCGCGCTGTTTGGCACTACGGTGTCATCAGCGTCTCGCGGAGGGCCCCGATAGAATCAAAGGCAAGTCGGGGGCTGGCGCAGTTTGGCAGCGCGCACGGTTCGGGACCGTGAGGCCCCGGGTTCAAATCCCGGGCCCCCGACCAATTTCTGAATTCAGAGTTGCCACCCCGGTCTTTGAGCAGGCCTCGACCCGGTACCTCGTGCTGCCCCGTTAACGTATAGATGTGTCAGCAG
>DASYVJ010000078.1:0-3045 GCA_035937155.1 Candidatus Dormiibacterota bacterium
CCGGCCCCTGGATCATCCCCGCCAGCTGTGCGAATGTGACCGCGCCGGGATTGGGCCCGAGTAGCCCCTGGACCAGCGCGTTGTCGATCCGGATCAGGCCGCCGCAGATGGCCAGGCTGGCGTTGGCAGAGACCGCGGCGAGAACAATCCGCGGCACGAGAACCTTCGCCGAGTAGCGCGACTCGAAGGTCCCCGACGCCATGACCAGTACGCCCGCGGCAAGCAGTGCGAGGACGAAGAGCCCGTCCGCCGCGTCGCGGACCAACGACCAAGAATGACCGACCTCCGGGATGGAGTCATAGGCAGGTGTCTGGAACAGCAGCTGCCCGGCGGCGGTCAGCGCCGGCCGGAGCAGGTGCGTGGCCAGGTTCTGCAGCCAGCCGTTGATGGCGTCGATCACCTGGGATGTGATGTCCATCAGGTGTTGAGCACCTTCTGGAGGATCGAGACCAGCATCGGCGCCAGCAGCGCCAACGCGTAGCCGATCATCGCCGACTTGATCGCGGCCTTGCCCTCCTCAACCGCCCGCGGGTTGCCGTTGGCGGTGAGGTAGCGCGCGCCGCCGATGGTGAGGAAGAGGGTCGCCAGCGCGGCGAGTAGGCCGGCGACCCAGTTACGGACGCTGTCGATGACGGTATTGATGTCGCCGGCGGCGGCGTAGACGGGGACGGCGAGCAGGATCGCGAGCAGGACTGCCGCCCCGCCGGCCGCCAGGAGCGACTTGAGGCGGGCTCGATTAAATGTCTTCATAAACTGCGTATCCCCCTGGAGGAGGCGAAAACGGACGGTCTCCACCGCACGCTGTGCGCACGCAGTGCGCACGCTGACCGCACGCTGACCGCACGCTGAACTCATGCCGCCTCCAGCAGCCGTCGGATAGCTGCCACCGAGCGGTCTCGCTGCTTCCGGATGGCGTCGGGGCTGATGCCCGCTTCGGCGCCGAGCTCGGCCAACGATTCGCCGAGCACCTCCTGGCGGTAGAGAATCGCGACCGCTTTACGGGGCATTCGGCCCGCCTCGATGTCCACCATCAGCTCGCGGAGTTGCATCGAGACTTGTGATGAGCCGTCTAGCCGAGGTGGAAGCTCAGACTCATTGGTGGCGGAGCGGAGCTCGTCAACGAGCAGCCGCTGGACCGAGGTTGTCGCGCGAGTGATCAGCCGGTGCGGGGTCCAGCGGGCGGGATTGGTCGGGCCTTCGAGGGCGGTCGCCAAAACGTCGGTGGCGAGCTGCTGGGCGATGTCATCGCGAGTGATCGTGGGTGGCATCGCGGGCAGAGCGCCCAGCGCGACGAGGAGATCGACGCGCATCACCTCGAGAAGTGCCGCAGCCCACGCCTGGCGGGGTCCCCCGATGTAATGGTCGATGAGCTTGGTCCATAGCTCGTCGCGTTCCTGCTCGGCGGCGTTGAAATCGCGCAGGCGCACTACGAGCGATTCGGCGCCGTCAATGGACCCGGAACTCAGAGCTGCCTGGTACGCCCGGTGGATCTGATCGGAGAGTCGAATCATGGTCGTAGAACCTCCTTGGGGATGTGCCTCAGAGGCTATGAATCGACCGCACGCTGACCGCACGCTCGGCGGACCAGCAGGTCGCCGGCAACCAGAGGGAGGCGCTGAGCAAGAGCTCCCGGCCACCCGTCTTGAGTTCATTTGAGACCCAGACCGCGCGACGGGCCCGTCGACGCGCACGCTGAGCGCACGCAGGCATCCACTGGTGCGGCGTGAACGCCGCCGTATCACCTACTGACGCTGGATTACGGCCAATACGAGAAGCCCGTGACAAATCTGGATCTGGGATCTGGCCCGAGGCCCGAAGGTGACCGACACCGACTCGGAACGGATCGGCGACGTTCTCGGACCGCCCTTCTGATTGCAGCCCCGGGCCTGATTCGGCTTCAGCGTGCGTACAGCGTGCGTACAGCGTGCGGTCAGCGTGCGGTCGGGATGCGCCGGCCTGACTCCTGAATTCGGATCAACCGCTGCTCGACCGGCAAGAAAGCGCCCTGGAAGGCGGCTAGCGTGCGGTCAGCGTGCGCTGCTTCTGTAGCGTCGGCGGCATGTACCGGCACGCAGATTCGGAGGCTGGTCCGAATCGATCGAAGATGACATCGCAGGCTCCGAGAAGGGCTCTACCAATGCTCACCAGTCGGGTGTGCTCTTCCACGTCACGTCGACTCCGGGTCGAAGTCCCGTGCCTCGAACCTCAGGGAAACTTGAGGAATCGCTGAGGTTGGGATGAGGATTCATAGGCTTCCCGAGCGCATCCTAGGTTTCGAAACGGTGCTGGCCGGCCGCGTAATGATGGAGGTTCACCCGAACGGCGTTAAGATGCCACTTAAGGTCGTAAAAGGGCCAAAGCAATGCTCACCAGGCCCGCTGGGGCACGGGGTCTTCACATGAGAGAAGCGGTTCTGGGGAGTTGGGCCCGGACCGGACTGGCGGCCGCTCTTGTGCTTGTGATACTCGGCGGCATCGCAGTCTTGGGCGCCACCGGACGGCTCGGAGATCTCCGCTACGCCAATATCCCGGTGATCCATCCGTGGCCGCCGGCGGGCTACTTCCAGAACCCCTTCAACCCGGCTGACCGAGGCGACCTCGTCAACGCCTCTGACGCTGCGAAAGTGAAGGGCGACCTGGTCGCTGACGGGCAGGTCGAGCTGCGCGCCTATCAGACCAGCGACGGAAGCCTGCTGCCGGGGGCAGATACTGGTAACCGGCTGGCCAAGCTTCGCTCCGCCCTCGATCAGAACCACGCGGCTGGTGTTTTCGAGGACTTCAAGAATCAACTGACAACCGTCCGCGTCGGGAAGCTCGTAGATCCAAACGATTCCTCGGTGACTTGGTGTGTAGAGGAAATCGGGACGTCGCGGATCACGCTGACAAAGGCCGCCGATGGTTCGGTCCTCCAGCAATTCTCAATCAGTTTTGACGACAAGTTCTGGATGAAGTCCGTTGGGGGCCGGTACCTCATCACGGACGCTGAGGTGCATTCGGTGACCACGTCGTCATGAGGCTATGGCGGCCTGCCCGGCTTCCCCTTGCG
>DASYVJ010000079.1:0-34741 GCA_035937155.1 Candidatus Dormiibacterota bacterium
GCCGGCGCTGATCCATCTGGATCCGATGGTGGCGGCCGCCTACTCGGTCGCGATGGATGAGGCGTCACCCGATGCAGCGCGAACTGCCCCACGCGATGCGCTTGTTTCCAACTCGCTAATAGGTGTGGCGGTTTTCCATCTGGTAGACGTTGCACCACCAGCTCAAAGCGGAGTAACAAGGGCGGTCCGGTGACCGGCGCCGCGGTGGTCGTCGGGGGTGGATTCGCCGCTCTTGAGATCGCCCTCGAGTTGAGAAATCAGCGCCCCCCGGTCCAAGTCACGGTCATCAGCACCGAAAAGGAATTGACCTACCGGCCGTGGCTTATCCGCCTCCCGGCCGGGGGCGCGCCGCCCCCATCGATCCACTTCGCTCGCCTCCTCAATGCGGCAGGTGTCGAAGTGATAGCAAGCTCGGCTATCGCAGCTGACGTCGAGGCTCGCTGTGTCGTACTCGACTCGGGCGCCGAGATCGAATTTGGCCAGTTGGTGGTGGCCACCGGGGCGGTCGCCGACCGAAACCGCATCCCTGGGGCCCAGGACCATGCGCTGTTTCCTTGCGACCTTGCCGACGCGACGCAATTCGCAGATCGGGTCGCGTCGTCGAACATTCACGTTGCCGTTGTCTTCGGCTGGGAGCGGCCGGGGCCTGGGCTCGAATATGCAGCGTGGATCGCCGCTCACCGTCCCGACGTCAAGGTGACCGCGATCGATGGTGATGGCACAATGGCGCGCCGCTTTGGCGACCGGGCGACAGCTCGAGTCAGAAGCATTTTCGACCGGCGCGGGGCGCAGCTTGTCACTGAAGGGGCGGTTGAGCGGATCGGCGAAGGAACAGTTGAAGTCGGAGGACGGGTGATCGTCGCCGACGTGATCGCTGTGGCTGCGCCCCTGCGGGGTACCACGGCCTGGCTGCCGGCAGCCCTTGTAGACGAGCGCGCAATGTTGCGCATCGACAACACGATGGCTGCGACAGCCGGCGTTTTTGGCATCGGCGACGTGGTGTCAGTGCCCGAAGGCTATCGCCTTCCGCCAGCACTGCGGTCGATTCAGGCCACTGCCGGTGGCGTGGCCCGCAACGTTGCAGCTGCCCTCGAAGGGGAGGCCCCAAAGCCGATTCTCCGTCAAGGCAGCCCGGACACCATGCTTCCAGACCTCGCGGGCACCGCGCTGCTCGTTCGGGAGCGGCAACTGCTTCTCAGCGGCCGCCTGCCGCTTCTTCTCCGATCGTCCGCGGAGCGTCGCTATCTGCGCTCGCGGAAGGCCTACTGAAATCTGTCTCAAGTAACCCGGCCGTGACCCGGACCGCCAGCAGCGGCCAGGCGTCAGGTGTAGCGAACGCTGACGTGCTGGACGCCGCCTGCTGCTTACGCGCGGCCTGACTAAGCCCCATCGCCTCAGCACCCTCATCCCGTCGGCTCAGTTTCGGCCGATCTCTGGCTCAGGCCATCTGATGCAGGAGGATGCTCCTGAAGCTGTGATTGCAGCGACCGAGAGCTTTCTGGCTACGAGCGCTTAATGGGATCTCTCGTTTGAGGCCGGCGCTCAAAGTTGCGAGGTCAGCGGGTGAGCCACGCCCTGGCCTCGTCAACCCCTTCGAAGTAAGCGATGTCGAGTGTCGCGCTGGGGACCTTGCCAAGCCGGTCTTGCACGTTCATCGCGGCCAGCACGCTGGTCGGAAGGACGATCGCGAAGCGCTTTAGGCCAGCGGCCAGAGCCCGGGGGAGCCACTCCTTATCCGCCCTTTCCTGGTCGTCCGGGCGGAGAACCTTCTGGCGACGGCAGTCGGCCAGGAGCCGAGACCCACGGTGCTCGATCAGGGCTCTGACCTCGGCGTCGAGCAGGGCTGCGAACTCCTCTGAATCCGCCCAGCCCTCCCACTCCACCAGGACGAGCCTGCCGTTCCCGTCCCACCTGACCGAGGCGGCGCCCGGGGCATTGAAGTAGACATCGCTATGGGCGGGCATCATGTCTTGGGTTTCGCCTAAATAGCCTGACCGGAACTAGGTCCTCGATTCTTAGTTCGTGCTCGAGCATGCCGGTGCGTGGTCGCGTTCAGTATGTGGTCGGCTGCCTCGCAAATCGTCACCCAATGCCGGCAGGCACGAATGGGATGCAGGCTGCAAGAGAGCAGTTCAATCGAGTCGATCGTCGCGCGCCACCGGCATCCACAGCAAGGACAACATGTTGCATCGCCGTGGATTACGAGGGTCCCACGACACAGCGGGCAGCAGCCCTCCAGCAGAGTCCGCCCGGCACTCGTATCGCCAACATGAGATGGAAAGAAATCCCAAGGCACGGCCTGATTGTCAGACAGATTTCGACGGGAGCCATGCGGCTCCTGAAGGTGTGCTGCAGGGGCGCGATCTCGGATCATTTGGGGCGCGCATCGCTATCGAGCTCTATTTCGGCGGCAGGCAGGGCCAGCTGAGCATTGCGCCTTGTGAGAGTGCGTGGGTTAGTAGCTAATACAACCACGAGAGCGGCCAATCCATGGAGCACCGCAACGATGATCGGAATCGTATGCACATCTGAGGCGGGTGTCTGAACAATCGAGCTGGCGATGTTGAATGCACCATGTGCCACGAGGACCAGAAGCAGGCTTCCGCGCGTGCTGTTGTACAGCCACGCATACAAGATCGCCGTCGAAGTCAGCCGCAAATAGGTCTGCGGGAAGTCCGTCCAGTCGAACAGGGACAGTCCGCCAGGAACGGCGACCGGCCACAGATGCCACGTGCTCCAGAGCAGTCCAATCACGACCGCCGCCCAAAGGGCGCCGATCCCGGCTTGAAGACGCGCCTGACCGAGGCCTCTCCATCCCAGCTCTTCGCCGATCGCCCCGGCAATGACTGCGCCAATCGTGAACAGCAGCGCCGACATCCCTCCTTCTGCAGTTCCGCTCGGCGGTGCGAGCCACTGCCGAGGTGCGTTTCCACCGAGCAGCACGTATATGAGGTCTCCGAATAGAAGCAGCGGAATCGGGCCTAGCAGCGCCAGCAGGTACCAGCCGGCGTGGACACGCCACCGAGTCAGCGGTTTCAGCAGTCTTCGCACGCCACCCGCGCGTGGCCACCGCCACGCAATCAAGAGCGCTGCAATGGTCGGTGTGTAAGCGGTAAAGAGGATGCCTATGAGGGCGATTGGTGGTGCCCCGGACGAGTTGGCCGCAAGCTTTGCCAAATCTAGGTGGAGCACATATAGAGGCACCAGGCCGAGAAAGAGGAGCGCAAAGACCAGCACCGCCCAGGCAATGAACGCCCTATCGACGCGCCGGGTCGCTGCAGGCGCAAAGTCCATCAGACCCTCGTTGTGGTCGAAGACCGCCTTGGTACCGCGAGCTTACATCCCCCGTCAGCCGGTGGCTTAATGATCGAACTCGGCGGCGGTGCCACCACTGGTCATCGAAGGCACGGGCTTCGCTTGGACGTAAAGCGGATTCTCCTCAAACTCAGGGCGACAGTCGACGCACCCACCATGCCCCACGGCGTGTCGACCGCCTTGGGGTCGTATTGCGGCCTCACCCAGCCGACTGCTTCCTTCGGCGGCATGCCATCGAGCACGGCCAACGCGGCAAGCGCGGTTCCCGTTCTTCCCCGACCACGCCGGCAGGCCACTTCGACAACCTCACCGGCGCGGGCGCGCCGCAGGGCCTCCTTCAATCCGTCCAGAGCATCCAGCTGGTCTCGCGGAACCCAAAAGTCCGGCCAGACGATCCGGCGATGTGGCCACGGCGGCATCGGCCCTTCCGCTAACGCCAAAAGAAAGTCTGCGCGCTCATCCGGAATCTCAGCCAGCCTCCGACCTCGCACCCGAGCGCCCGACGGCAACGTGACGGTTTTGCTCATCCGAGCAGCATGCCGGACGCGATGGCGGCACCGAACCTGTTGGTCGCCCATAAAGGGCGTTCTTCCGCTCCCCCACTCCGACGGACCTGGTGCGAGTCACGACGGCCAAGCACACCAAGTTGGGGTACAAAGCGTTTGCGGCAGAGCAATTCCTTACGCCATCTCGGACGGGGGATTGAGGCCCCGAAGATGAAAGGAAACGGTGCTATTGAATTTGGAGCCCACGGGCGGACTCGAACCGCCGGCCTTCTCCTTACCAAGGAAATGCTCTGTCGTCCAAGATGCGACGTCTCGAGAGCCACCACTACTCGCTGGCCGAGTAGATGACTCTGGACAACCTCGTCGTCGAACGGAAGCAGGATTGGCGGTCACATTGACAGTCAGCTCCCACCGCCGGTATCACATTAGCTACCTCGAGAATTAGCGACTTGAGTTTGGATTTGGTGGGCCCGGTTGGAGTCGAACCAACGACCAGCCAATTATGAGTCCCGAAAGAAGCCGTCCGACACGGTCCAGCGACGTCGATCCGAATACAAGACGTCCAGAGACAAGTCCAACAAGTCCGCCGTTGTCCGACCAGATCGATCCGATTGGCAGTCAAGATTGGCAGTCAAAGTCTTGGCTGGAAAATAGCGATAGCGGGCCCGGGATTTGAACCCGGCGCCGCACGGTCCCGAACCGCCCTAACGTCGTGTCCGGGCGTATCCTCCCGTCTCCTCGAGGGTCCGGCTGAACTCAAATTACCGCTCCCTTAGTGTCCGTGCGTGTCGTCCTCGACCTCTGTGCGTAAGCCGCGCGAACTCGCCAACCTTACCGCTGCGGCCTAGGCCACGACGGTCGGGCACGCAGACGGTGAAGGCGTCCGCGAGGTCCCGAGCGAGGCGGCTGAAGCTGTCGGACGATTGGCCCCCTCCGTGGACCAGGATCAGAGCCGGACCAGTGCCCAAACGCTGGTACACGACGATCGTCCCATCGGCGGACCGCACCTCGCCAGTCGATGGCGACAAGGGATTGCTCGGATTGACGTCTGCGCCCAGCAGCCATCATTCTGCGTCGGTACAGGAACCGGGCTCGGCCCGAGTGCCGGTGGTGTCTAGCTTCTCCCCCATTGCCCGCTTGAGCTCACCCGGTCGATCGCAACCGTAAATATCTCGCGGGGCGTACGGCGTTCGTAGGTCTTGCCTGTGTACTTCTGGGACATGCGATCGATGAACGCGAGGTCCTCGTCCGGTTGAATGTCCACGACCCGGCCGCTGACGGAGAGCCAGTGCCAGGGATTTTTGACGCTAACTATCGACACCGCCGCCTCAGGGCGCTCACGAAGCGATTTTCCCTTGCGAGATCCCATCGGGGAGCTGACCAGGATGTGCTCGCCATCAAAATCGACCCAAATCGGAAAGGTGACGATCTGGGCTTTGCGATTGAGGTAGGAGATGTGAGCTAGCGCGGGCTCGTCGAACAGGTCGCGAACTTCTTGCGGAATCGTGTCGGGCATCGACAGCAAGGTATCACCGTCCGTGGGTCCCAAGGCTTGTCTCTTGCGCGTCGGCCAACTCGCTTCATATGCCTGACGGCTGGGCCGAACTGTAATGTTGCTCATCGGCTGGCGATGGCGCGAGTCGAGACAGGCCTCAACACTACTGTCAGCAACCCAAGCACCACACAGTGCGAGTACGCCGAAAACGGCGGCCGAACGTAGATCGAAGCCGACTTCCTCGACATAGGCTTGCCGGCTAATTTCTACTTGAGGGCCCTCCTCGATCGAGTGGTAGTAGTGATCGCTGGTGGTGGACCACTCATAGAGCTGGACTCAGTTGACCGGAAGCGGACCGTGACAGAAGCTGGGAACGTCCCAGCCAATCGCCAGGAACAGCGCGACGGCCGCTAGGGCGCCAAATGTGGCCGTCAGGGCCCACGGTCGAACCATCTCCCTGAGCGGCGGTCGAGCCCTCGTGTCGATCCGACGCAGTCTGGCCCACACGTACAGGCCAGGAAGAAAGAGCCAGCCCGTGAGGGCCAGCGGACCGGTGAGGAATGGGGGTAGAAGAACAAAGTGGGTGACCCAGATGATCGCGATATAGCCAAGTAGAACCGCCATCAGGACGATCCGAAACCAGATCGCCTGGTCCAGGATCCGGGGTGCCGGGGTTTCGACCGCCACCTCAACCCAAGATAACGGCGGATCGAGCCGTTGACGCCGCAGGCGGAGGGCGGTCTCGTCCGTGGCGTGATCATCGCCAGGAGGTCGATGGGGTCAGATTTTCAATAGAGCCTCGGCGTTACCGTGTGCGATCTTCTCGCGGTCGGCGGCGGAGACTAATGCCGAATCGAGGAATCGTTTCGCCTGAGTGTTGCTGCTGAACGGGTAGTCCACAGCAAAGAGCACTCGGTCGACGCCGATCACGCCCAGCAGGCAGGTTAGTGGCTCCTGGGTGAAAAACCCGCTGTTCGTGTAGTGGATATTCTGGGCAAAGTAATCGCGCACCGGCCGCTCCAGCTGCGTGAACCGACTGAGGACACTATCGGATCGCGCCAGCATGTAAGGAACCGCCTCCCCCATGTGGCCGATGATCACCTGGAGGTTGGGGTGCCGGTCGAACAGGCCAGATAGGACCAACCTCAGCACATGGAGCCCGGTCTCGATGTGCCAACCCCAGGCCGAGGTGGCCAGGACACTCGACACTTCGGGGGAAAAACCGCTGTAGTACGCGTTGCGAACCGTGCGTGAGGGTGGCGCCGGGTGCAGGTAAACGGGGATGCTCATCCGCTCCGCTGCCTCGAAGATCGGAGAGAAGAACGGATCATCCAGGAACCGACCCGCCGTTGTGCCGTATAGCATGGCCCCCCGAAGGCCCAATTCGCCGACAGCTCGACGAAGCTCTTCGGCCGCGGCATCTGGGTTGGGTGTTGGAAGCATCGCAAAGCCGGCATATCGATTCGGGTTCGCGCGAACGATAGCGGCAAGCTCATCATTCACCTCCCTTGCCATGGTGACCGCTGGCACCGGGTCAAGCATTTCAGGGCCTGGCGGCGTGTGCGACAACACCTGCACATCGATCCCGGCCGCATCGAGCTCTGCCAGGCGCTCCGCTCCGACGTCGTATAGCTTCCCCAGCACGGGTTCGAGCAGCGGGCTGTCACGACCAGCGTCACCGAGTTGCCCTGAGGCCTGTACCTTGCGAAACGTCTCCGACCGGAAGTGCTCCTCGATTGCAATCGTTCTCATGTCGAGCGTTCCTCGTGAGGCCGCCTGAGACGCTCAGTTGAAGGCCAGCACTTGACTCTGTTATGGGATGCCAAATCGAGTTGATTCGCGGCGGCTAAAAATGACATGTCGTGCACCTCGCCAGTAAAGGTGCCCCAGCCACAGGACCCGACCCCGCACAGGCTCCCCAGCAGCGTTATCGATGGGAGCAGACTCTCGGCTGCAGGTCGCCTCGCACGCGCTAAGCCTGGCCCTAGACAACGGCGCGATGGCGTGCAGGGTAGGTTTCCTCGGCGGTCCGCATGAACGCATCAAGGGCGTCATTGAAGGGGGCTTCAATCAACTGCGGGAAATGATGTCCCGACTCAACTATTCGATGCTGGCCATCAGTCAAGCCCGCCAGCCCTCTGCCTATGGCGTCGAAGCGCGGACTCCAACCGCCCGTGATGGCGAGGACCGGAATCCTTGCCTGAACTATTGTGGCGAGAGCCGCTTTGCTGTCCCACTCGCTGGGCGATCGCATCTGGGCAAGGCCCTGGCCCATAGCGATCAGCTGTTCCCGGGTGGGGGCAGCAAGCTCCTCGCGAGGGATCCTGGCGAACGCGCCAAACTCCATTATTCTTTGGAGCGGCTCGAGATCCGCAGCAAGAAGCCGCGCCTGCTCCGCTCGAGCGGCCTGGACGTCTGGATCGTCCTCAGCTGCGGAAAACACGGGAGCCTCTACAAGCGTCAGCGACCTCACGACCGTTGGCCGACGTGCAGCAGCTGCCAACGCCACCAGGCCGCCATAGGAATGCCCCACTAGGTGGGAGCTTTCACCGAGCATCTCAGCCGCCCAGATCGCGTCCAGGTCCATGTCCTCGGGACCGCGGGACGGAGTCCTGGCGTGGCCCGGGCGGTCAGGCAACACAAGCTGCCAGCCGCGATCGGCCAATGCCTTCTGCTTCTTGAATGCCTCAGCACCACCAATGGGGCCGCCCTGCGGGCCGCCGTGAATCATGAGCACCGCGGGGCCGGTCGAGCCCCAGCGCGTTACGAAAATCCCGTCCAGGGCTCGGCTCTCACCCTCGCGATTCTCGACACTCAAGGAAGGCGGAGGTCCAGAGGCGTACCGGGGTCAAATTCGCCGGCGTAGCCGCGCCGATGAAGCTCACCCGCGTCAGCGCCGGCTCGCCACGCAGAAAGCAGCTTGTCCGGGTCGATCTGTACCCCGATTGGGTTGGCCTTGAACTCCGGCGCTGTGCGCATCCATTCGCTCGATGCGCGCCAGTCCCCAAAGTTATCGACCTGCAGTTCGACGCTGTTCCCATCCGGGTCCACGTAGTACAGAGACGTCGTAAGGCCGTGGTCAAGGGACGCGTGCGGCGTGATGCCTTCGCCTTTCAGGCGCTCGTAGGTCTCGAGTAAGTGATCGATGCTTGGGTACTCGAAGGCCGAATGGTGCATTCCGGCATGCGGGATCCTGGCGGGGTCATCTTCAATCCCTGGAACCCCGAGCAGCGCCACTCGGTGGTTTGCCTTGTCATTCGACATCCAGGCAGCCACCGTGTCGCGGTAGTTGGGAACCATACCAACGACATTCCCGTACCACTCGATCATTTCGTTCAGTCGCGTGGTCTTGAAGGTCACGTGGTGCAAGACGGGCTTGACAGGTGCGGCCACGGACTTTCTTTTCTCGCTCTGTCCTGATTATCAGCTAGCGACTGCTGCCGCCAGCAAGGCGCATTCGTGAGCGAATGCCAACTGCCTGAGGTGCACGACGATGCCAGCTGAGTGATGGTCGATTGAGTGACCAGCACCTCTCACCAACTGAGCTTCGACTCTCGGGTTGTCTGGAAACATCTGGACGAATGTTGCCATTGCCTTCGGGGAACTGTCCCACAGGGCATCGAACTCTGCGAGGGCATTGTGGACGGGTACTTTGATCTTTGGAGCAACCTTGGCAAGACGTTCCCGCGGCCAGGCTGGTGCGTTCGATAGTTCTTTCGCTGGCACGGGGGCATAAGAACCGTGCGCCGCTTCGAGACCCTCCGCGCTGTAGCTTCCCGGCGGCCCGAACATCACGCGGTCGCGGTCAGCCTGAGGGAGATCCACCATGCCGGAGAGCGGGAGCCCGGCAAGCGTTTCTGCCGCCCCACCGGTCGGAATGATCGCGCCACAACCCGTCGCGGAAATCCCGATCAGCTTCCAGGAGGGTGGGCGAGCTGCCATCTCGAGGCCGATCATCCCTCCGATGGAGTGACCAACGAGAACGACCGTGGTGGCACCGGTCCTGGGAAGGATTTGCCCAATCGCGCCATCCAGGACTTCGGCCTGCCGCTCAAAGGTGTTGTCTTTGTCAGACAAATGACCCGAAGTTCCGTATCCGGGGCGATCGATAGTCAGAACCGAAAAGCCATTCCGATTGGCGACCTGCACAAATGACCCGGTTGGTGACCCTGCGACGTTGAAATACTCGCTCGTGTAGGTCCCGCCGTGAAGGGCGGCGAGGAGCGGCAGGTCAGATCCTGCGTGCTGAGCCCTGTGAAACGCGAACGAGATCTTTGTCCCCTCGACGGTGACGAAGTCTGCGGTCATAGCTCTTTTCTCCGTGATCAGTCAGCGGACACAATCAGGAGCACACCCTCCTGCACTGCACATTATACACAATCGATAGTCCCGGTCCTAGCACGCCCCCTTTACGTGTGGGCCCGGTATCCCCGCGCGTGATTCAGGAGGTTCAAACCGTCCGTTACCGTTGCTCCGCGCCAGGCGACCTGTTGGTCCGGTCGTACTAGGACGAGATCGGCGGCGTACAGCTCCCGGAGCTGGGGGCTGGCAAGATCAACTACGGTCATAGGTACGCCGCTGGCCTCGGCCGCGCGAACCAGGTTCGCTCCGGCATCCCTATTCGCAGTGAGTCGGAGCAGCGAAAAGCCAGTCCCTAGAAGGTCGTATATGCAGCGGTGGTCATCGACCCAGGCGTGAGGCGCCAAGTGGCCCGGGCGGGCGGTGGGGATGTAACTGCCGACCTCGTTTGGAGTGGTTTCCGAGCCATCGTCGACGACGACCGGCGAACCATCGTAGCGGTAGCCGAGCTGCACCCCGATGCTGGCAAACTCGCGGGCCTTTTCCTCGCGGATGCGCGCGCCAAGACGGCGGCGCGCCTCGTATCCCGCGGGCCCTTCAACTTCAAGGTTGGCGTCCTGGTACCGGTTGGAGTTGTTTTGGTAATTGGATGTCGCTTCTTCGATCACGCGCACGTGGATCGGCCTCCTCTCCGCCTCATAGCTGTCGAGAAGAGCCGCTCCGCCCCACTGTTTCACTACCGCTCCGAGCTTCCAACCAAGGTCAACGGCGTCACCGATTCCCATGTTCATTCCATAGCCGCCCATGGGCGGATGCAGATGGGCAGCATCCCCGAGCAGGAATGACCTCCCGGCCCTATAGGTACTCGCAATTCGACGTTGAGCCTGCCACGGGCTGTTGGCAACAACCTCGCATGCGAATTCCCCCCCAACGGCGGCGAAAAATGATCGCCGTACTTCATCGTCGGTCAGTCTTCCGGCGTTGGGAGCCTCGTTAAGGTGGTACCACCAGAGGTCGACCGGATCCAATGGACCAAGGATGCCCGACGCAGCCTTAGTGAGAGTCCAGTAGTGAACGGCGGGTGCTTTGTTGTGCTCCGACCAGAGTGTCGGCGCGCGAAAGACTGCCGAGACATTGGGCGCGAGATCGACGCCGGGCATGTCTATTCCGGACAGCTCGCGCACGAGCGAGTGGGCACCATCGCAACCCGCAATGTATTGCGCCTTGATCCGGATTTCCTCTGAGCCGTCGACGGTCCTTGCGAGGGCATGGATCCCGGTTGCCGTCTGCTCGAACGACTCGAGTTGCACCCCGGCCATTACCGTCACACTAGGCAAGCTCCTAGCGTGGTTGCGCACGACATCCTCGAGCACGTCCTGCGGCACCTGCTGGGCAGGCTCCGGGTAAGGCCGGCTACGGTCCACTGCAGTGGAGAGTGCGTTCGGGAACCGCGTCAACTCCCATCCTCTCAGCCGCGTGACGAATGCGATATCGGACGGAAACGTTGGCGGCAGAGGTGAGCGGGCTCGAACCTCATCAGCTATTCCCCAGCGGCGGAGCAGGGTCATCGTTCGGATGTTGGTCAATTTGGCGCGCGGCTGTGGGCTGTGCTGCGTCCTGCGTTCGAGCACCAGACAGCGGACGTTCATGCGCCCCAACTCGATCGCAAGCGCACTGCCGACTGGACCTGCGCCAACGATTAGGACGTCGACGTCCGCGACGCGGACCCTCATTCCTTTAGGCCGTCACATGCACTCATAGATGGGAGACACCCAGGTCCCGTTCACGATCCACCGCGACACACCGCCGCAAATTGAACTCCACGTGCGCTGCGGAGGATGGCTATTGATCAGGCTGGGCCACTGAGCCGGGAAACGGGGCGGGGCTGAAGTGCCCCTGCGCGTCGGGGACGACGCCGGCGCCCGCAGCGGTGCACGCGCTGAAGGTGGTCGGATGTCGACGATGACCATGGTCCCTTTCAGACCCTCATCACTATCTTCCCAAAGGCGGCGCGATCGTTGAGGAGGCGATGTGCGTCCTTGATCTGACTCAGCGGCAGCTCCTGATGGACCACAGGCTGCAGGCGGCCAGCGTCAAATTGATCGCATACGTCGTGGAATGCCGAGAGCGGTGCAGCCAACGCTCCCAGTAGCTGGAAGTGATGCCGGTAGTAATGCCTCACATCCAGCTCCACCTTGCCTGAACCAGTGGCGCCACAGATTACGATGCGGCCGAGGTTAGCAATCGCACCCTTGATGTCGTCCCAACTCTCCTGACTGATACCGCCATGGATGACCACATCGGCTCCATTTCCTCCTGTTGTTTCTCGTACGAGGTCCCCGATTGGCCCGGCGCCGTAATCGAGGACAACGTCGGCGCCGATCTCCTTGGCGCGTGCAGCTTTCCAGGCGGAGCCCACAGCTGCTATCACCCGAGCTCCATGAAGCTTGGCGATCTGCACCGCAGCCACTCCAATCCCGCTGCCGGCGGCCATGACCAACACCCAATCGGCCGGCTTTACCGCCGCAAGATTGGCGACCATGTTCCACGCCACGGCGAAACTGACGGGTATTGCGGCAGCCTCGGTGAATCCCAGGTGGGCCGGGATTCGCCGGAGGTTGCGGGCTGGTAGAGACGCGAGTTCGGCGGCTCCGCCGTTACGGTGCACGCCGAAGTAGCCGGACGCGACGCAAACATTGTCCTGCCCGCGTCGGCAGTACCGACAGATCCCACAACTGAAGACGAAGTGAGAGATCACCCGGTCGCCCGGCTGAAATTCACTCGCTGGCGGTGCTTCGAGCACCACCCCGGCGATGTCCGCGCCCGGGGTTAGGGGAAAGGAGATGTCTGGTCCGACCTCCCAGCGCGAGGCCCGCAGCGATCCAAAAGCACCTCGGGCGACAAGGGTGTCCAATCCGAAGTTGACTCCCACACCCTTAACTTGGATCAAGACCTCGCCATTCTTGCGCTCGGGTTCAGGAACCGATTCCTCCAAGATCAGCGCGTCCGGTCCGGATGCTTCGCGGATGACGACTGCCCTCAAGGAGCGTCCCCTGCTGCAAGCGGCTCCGCGATGCGGTTGCGCAGAACGCCTAGGCCGTCGATCTCGACCTCGACAACATCACCTGGCTTGAGGAGGAATTGGTCCGGGGGATCCATGAAGATGCCAACTCCGCTGGGGGTACCGGTAGCAATGACATCACCTGGCTCGAGCGTGACCTGTGACCAGTATTCGACCAGCTCATCGCAGCCAAAGATCAGGTCAGAGGTGGAAGCCTGCTGCCGAGTCTCCCCGTTAACCCTTGTCCTGAGCATGAGGGAGTGCGGGTCCGACACCTCGTCGCAGGTCACCAAGTATGGACCGAGAGGTCCGCATCCGTCGAGGTTCTTGCCAAGGAGGAGCATGCCTTTTTTCATCTCGTCGAACTGTATGTCCCGAACGCTGATGTCGTTGAAGATCGTGTATCCAACTACCGAGTCCATGGCTTCTCCTCGGTTGACCATCCGACTTGAGCTGCCGATCACGAGTGCCAGTTCCCCCTCGTAGTCCAGCTGCCTTCCAGTTCCACTTGGGTAGTTAATCGTCTCCTCGTGCCCAATCAGGACGGAGGGAAACTTTGCGAACGCAACCGGGTGCTCCGGCGTGGCCGAGATGTTGCCGCTCCCGGCTTCAGTCGCATGACTTCGGTAGTTGACCCCGGCACAAATGACCTTGCCCGGACGCGGCACGACGGGAAGAAAACGGACGGCACTCGTCTTGAAGACCAGGCCCTGCTCGACGAGCTCTTCGATTGGCTGCCCACGGCCGAGGCGAGTGCGAACGAACTCCAGGGCCTGCTTCGGCAATTCGAACCTTGCCGGTCCAAGGGCTATCAACTCGCGCATATTGGCCGGAATTTGCGAGCGAGCGATGTCAGCCGCCGCGTGGTTGTTGCCCCCGTCCCATAAGCAGGCCGCGTAAGCAGCCGTCAGGTCGACCAACAAATGTTCCTCGCCCGACTCCAAAAGAGCCCCGACGCGCATCGCTTGGCCGGGCGCTGTCGCGAAGCTCGCTAGCTTCATTTCTGAGTCTTCAGGCCCTCGTCAGTGGTCGTTCGACAGAGCTACTCGAATCTGCTCGGCAGCGGCAAGAGCGGCTCCTCGATCGAGGTATCCGGCTTTGTGCAGCATCAATGCGGCTCCCCGGTGAGCGACGTCGACGGAGGCGGCCCGGGCCATCAACAGAAAATGCCAATGCGGAAAGGCTTCGCCAAAGGCAACGACGTATACCTTCTCGGCGCCGGTGACCGTTGTGATGGCGGCGGTCAGCTTCGCAAGGAGCGGGCCGAGAGAAGCCTGCTCGCGTTCGGTTAGGGCTGCGGTGCCGACCGCATGCCTACGTATCTGACCCGTTAACCAGCCCGGAACCTCCATGCCCTCTGAGACTCCGACCGACCAATGCTCATCTTGTAGGACCCAACCGCCGGGCGGCCCCTCATTCGCCTCCAGCGCGCATAGGCCGCAGTCGGGATCGAGTTCCGGATCGGACATGCTTTATGGATTATACATAATCCACAAGGCGTTGGCCTAGCGGATAGCGGACCGCTGGGCCGACTTCTTCGAACCTCGGCGGTCAGCACCGTTAGGTCCCACGCCTGCGGGCTCTCCACCCCCGGCCCTCAATTGGCGCGCTACGAACTCGGCGTTTCGGCGCAGATGCGACGCCATCGCTCTTCCTGCTCGAGCAGGCGCCTTGGCTTTCAGAGCTTCCATTATTGCCCCATGCTCCAACTCCGTCTGGGACCTGTCTTCACCGGCGCGAACCGCGAACAGGTTGCCATAGGCATGGCCGGCATCCCTCAACCTCTCGATCAAAGCCGCAAGGCGGGCACGGCCGGCGGCCTGGTAAATGCCGGCATGAAAACGACGATTCAGTGCGAAGTATTTGATCGGGTCGCGAACCCCACTCATCTGCGACAAGATGTCGTCCAGGGCTGCGAGTTCATGGTCACTTATTCGCTCCGCCGCCTTTTCCGTCGCCAGCGCCTCCAATGCGATGCGAATCTCATAGTTCTCGCGCAAGTCGTCTAGGCTCGGGCGGAACACCACGACGCCGCGATGAGAGTCGCCGACAACCAATCCTTCGCGTAGGAGGGCCGCAAAGGCCTCCCGAACCGGCGTCGTACTCACGCCAAAACGCTTCGCTAGTTCGACTTGGCGCAGAGGCGTGCCTGCCTCAATTACCCCCGACATAATCTCTGTGCGCAAGGCGTCGGCTACCGCTTGGGCTCGGGTGTGCGGAAGCCGAAATTTCTGATCTGATTTCACATTGTGTATTGTATCAGAGGCATAACTGCGTACCCGACCAAGATCGAGGCGGGCAACGGTGGGCAGACGCTCGCTCTGCGGATTCGAGCGTGACGAAGACCAGTCCTGCCAATTCAAATCAAGCGCCTCGCCAATGCGCAGGCCGCTGGCGACGCAGGCCGTTCGTGCTGCTGAGAACGTTATCCGGGAGAACGGGCTTGGATTACCCACGACTACTACGCGCGCGACATTCAGCCATACAGAAGACGTGGTTTCAACCGAAGCAGCTGGCCAAGACCGTGGCAAGCCAGGGGCTCTCCAAACCCCTCCGTGCCCTCGACTTCAGAAAGGGCGAGATCTGGGGGTAGGGCCCTCGGGCGACCGAACTTCTTAAGGCTTCATCATTGGCAGTCAAGATTGGCAGTCACCCACCACCGCCAGTATCACATTAACTACGTTGAGGCTTCCGGCTCTGAACTCGGACTGAAGGAGTTTTGGGTGGGCCCGGTTGGACTCGAACCAACGACCAGCCAATTATGAGTCCCGACAGAAGCCGTCCGACACGGTCCAGCGGCGTCGATCCGAATACAAGACGTCGACGCCCGCGTCCAACAAGTCTGCCGTCGTCCGGCAGGATCCATCCGATTGACAGTCAAGATTGGCAGTCAACTCTGTCTACGGTCGGTGGACGTTCTGCCGCGGTCCTTTGAGCCGACAAGCCGCATCGACATTACTGTGAACAATGCATATGACCCCAGTCAGGTGGTTATCGGTTTCGTGGATCGCTAGAAAGCACTTGGGAGCGAGAAGTCGTACTTAAGCCTATTGCGGGCTGCGTGTTGCGACCAATCCTGAAACTGTGCCCTGTTTGAGACGCATCGATCTCGCAGTTGCAGTAGGTGCGGTAGAAGTGGACAGCGCCCAGCTTCCGCTCGATGGCCCATACTCGGAGGCCCTTCGGCATGTAGCGTTGATGGCCGTCGTATAGGTTTCGGATATAGGCCCACATGCGGCGCCCAATCTTCTTGCCTTCCCAGCCGGGGAGAACACATCCAGAAACGCTTGGTCAGCCAGCACCCCCTCCTCCGAGCCACACCAGCACGACGGTGCCGTGCTTCGCGATCCCGGACGTCGGCCCCGTGATGATCCACGCCTTCGTCATCGCTCTTTCTCCAGCAGCCCGAGGGCGCGTAAGCTCTCGGCTGTTTCGATGATCGTGGTTTCGGCCGGGCGTGGTTGCCAGCCGAGTTCCTGTTTGGCGCGGTCGTTGTGGATGGTCAGCGGCGGCGGATCCTCGCCGGGCGCCTCGTCGGTTGTGACGTGCTCGCCTGCAAGCCCGAGGTGGTCGCGGAGGATCTGTGCCAACCCCAGCCAAGTCATCGTCGGGCCGTCCGCCAACAGCAGGTAGCGTTTCCCGGCGGCGGCAGGAGTGGCCATCGCCGTGATGTGCGCTTCGGCGACGTCGCGCACGTCGACGACGCCGAAGCGCTGGCGTGGCAGCGCCGGCATCGTGCCCTCGATGATCGCCTTGAAGTAGGTCAGCGTCGAGCGCAGTGCCGGCACCAGCGATGGGCCGGCGATGAATGTCGGGTTGACCACCACCAGCTGGGTGTCGCCTCCTTCGGTACCGATGAAGTCCCAAGCAGCACGCTCGGCGATCGCCTTCGAGCGCGGGTAGGGCGGCAGCCCTGGCGTATCCGGGTCGGTCCAGTCCTCCTCGGTGTAGTCGCGGACTGCCTTAGGCGAGTAACCCACCGCCGCGAACGAGGAGGTCAGCACCACCCGGCGCGCGCCGGCGTCCCGGGCTGCCTTCAGCACACGCACTGTGCCCTGGCGGGCGGGGACGATCAGCTCGTCCGGGTCCTTGGGCTGGGCGGACGGGATCGGCGAGGCGACGTGGTGGACTTCCTCCACACCCTCAAGCGCGGCCGGCCAGCCGTCGTCGGAGGTCAGATCTGATGCCACCAGCTCAAGGCCGGTGTCGTCCACACCACCGCGGCGCACGGCCGCACGCACACCTGCCTCGCGATCCAGGGAGCGCACCGTCGCACGCACCTCACGCCCATCACGCAACAGCGCTGCGATCAACTGCGTGCCCAGATATCCGGACCCGCCTGTCACCAACACCTTGGAGCTCATCCGAGCACCACCTCCTCCAGTCGTGGGAGCATTTTCTGTACCTGCAAGTTCGCCTTGGCTTCCGCACCCGTATCCGCACGGTCGCGGGCATCCCAGAGCGCCGCCTTCGCACGTAGGTAGTCGAGGTGGATGCGCAGTGTCTCGAGCTCGGCCTCGACCCGCTCGGCGTGCCGCAGCAGCAGATCGCGCTGCTCACCCGCCTTCGCGTGCCCAAGCTCGCGGTTGGCCTGGTAGGTGCGCATCTCCTGGATCCCGACGCCCATAGCGCGCAGGCACGCCAGTGCCTGCAACGTGTCGAGGTCCTCATCGCGGCAGCGGCGGTGCCGGCTACTCGCGTCGCGCTCGATCGGCCCGATCAGCCCGACCTCTTCATAGTACCGCAGCGTCGGCTCACTCAGTCCGCTGCGCCGGGAGACATCTTGGATGGTGAGGGCTGTCATGGGACCATCCAAACACACCTCAAGCACTTGAAGTCAAGGGGTGCGACGCGTTGTCTGGGCGCCGGCGTCTTACGCGGGCTTCACACTAGTCGCGGGGCGCAGGCCATCGAGTGCGGTCTGCAGGACTGGTTTGAGGTAGCGGGTCTCTCCGCGGATCGTCGCGATGGCGATGACCATGTCGAGGACCTGCTCGAGGGCGAGGTCGTCGCGGACCTCGTGAGCCCGCTGCGCGGCGGCGAAGAGCGCTCGGCCGGCGACGATTACTCGGGCACGGTTGCTATCGAAAAGGGGATTGCCGTCAGTGGGCCGGGCTCGGCCGCGCGGTTGCGGCGCTTCCCAGGGCGCTATGACGCGAGCGATCCGGCCAACGCCGCGAAGCTCGACGCCGCCGACGCGCTCGGCGCGCTCGCCGACGAGGCCGGACTGACGCTGATCCAGATGGCAGTCGCGTTCGTCACCCGCCACCGCGCGGTCACCTCCGCGATCATTGGCCCGCGCACCACTGAGCACCTGGACACCTACCTGGCCGCCGACGGGATCGACCTGTCGAGCGACGTGCTTGATCGCATCGACGAGATCGTTCCCCCGGGGGTCACGATCAACGTCGCCGACAACATGTGGGAGTTCGGCACGACGGCGCTGGACGCCGCCTTTCGCCGCCGGTAGGGCGGTAATAGTCGATCCGCTTCGCCGGGGGCTCATGCGCGCGGATCAGGTTGCTATCCTGCCGGATGCTCGAACTCCTCTTACTCGTAGTCCTTCAGTGATTCGGCGTAGGCCTCGGCCTGTCTCGGGAGAGGAATGCGATAGAAGATGCAAGGAAACGGTCTTATTGAATTTGGAGCCCACGGGCGGGACTCGAACCGCCGGCCTTGTCCTTCCCAAGGAAATGCTCTGTCGTCCAAGATGCGAGGTGTCGAGAGCCCACCACTACTCAGTGGCCGAGTAGATGACTCTGGACTACCTCGTCGTCGAACGGAAGCAGGATTGGCGGTCACATTGACAGTCAGCTCCCACCAGCAGTATCACATTAGCTCCCTTGAGACAGGCGGAAATGAGTTTAGATTTGGTGGGCCCGGTTGGGATCGAACCAACGACCAGCCAATTATGAGTCGGCCGCTCTGACCAGCTGAGCTACGGGCCCTCCGGGGTGAGTCTATCCGGGGTCAGATTGGGGCGTCCGGCGGCGCACGCCGTTCATGTTTTAAGAGTGCGCCGGCCTGGGTGACGGAATGCCAAGGCTGTAAAAGGAAGTACTTGGAAGTGATGTCGATGGCGTTGGGACTCTTGGTTCTTCGGCTGGTGGTCGGACTCACGATCACCGCTCACGGCGCGCAGAAGCTGTTCGGCTGGTGGGGCGGCCCTGGGATGACCGGCTGGACCCAGTCAGTCCGCAGGCTTCGCATCCGGCCGGCCCAGCCCTGGGCCTGGGTGGCGGCCCTGTCCGAATTCGGTGGCGGTCTTTTGCTCGCCCTCGGCTTGCTTTCACCTTTTGGCAGCCTCGCTATCGCGGGCGCCATGCTCGTGGCCATCGCCACGGTCCACCTGCCCAAGGGATTCTGGGTCACCAAGGGCGGATTTGAGTTCAACCTCACCCTGATCGGGGCGGCCGCGGCCCTCGCGCTCACCGGTCCCGGCCCCTACTCCCTGGACAGCGCGCTAGGCATCCACCTGCCGGAGCCACTCGCGCTGATCGCAGGCACAATCGCGCTGATCGCCGGGGTAACCGTGACGTTGCTGTCGCGCAGCCAACCCGAAGCGGCGGCCAAGCCACTGACGACGTAGCCGGCTCTCAGGCCGGCGCCGGTCGCGATGCACCGGGCCGCAGGATCGACCCAAGCGCCGAACGGAGCCACAGCGTCGGAGCCGACAGAGGCGGCACGTGCGCACGCACCAGCGCGATCAATACCTCCGGCAGCGTCGACGCGCTCGGCACCGCCAGGTAGCGATCCTCCCAGAGCGGATTGAATTTGGCCTTGAAGTGATGCAGCGTGCGGCTGCGCTGAAATCGATCCAGGCCCCAGAACATCGTTCGAACGGCCCTGTCCGCCGCGCCGGATACATCGCCCGTGGGGATCACACGCGGTGCCACGCCGAGGCTCACCTCGACAAGGCCCTGCCGGCTCGCCTCTTCGATTGAATGAACGATCAGCGCCTCCATCACGCCGTACGTGCTGTCCGGCCGGCGCCGCATGAGGTCGAGCGTCCACCCTTTGCGCGCCGGCACTGGCAGCCAGCTGACGAACGCCTCAAGGCGCCCGCTCGCCGCCAACGCGAGCCCCGCCATGATGTCGGGGTCGGTCAGCGTCGACAGGGTGCCGAGGCTGTAGCTCAGCTCCGGGCCTTGACGCGTTCGCAGCCACGTTCCCGATACCGCATGCAGCTGCTGGGAATGGACGGCCAGCGCATCGGGTCCGGTCATGAAAGAAAATCGCAGGCCTTCCTTTTCACATCGCTTCATCGCGTAGCGCAGGTCGTGACGCTCCTTGCCCTGCAGCCCAAACGCCTGCGTATGGATCAGCGCTTCGGAGCCGATCGGGACGAGCGTCAAGGCCAGCTCCCGATAGTCGCGCTCAGAGTCCACCTGGTAGAACGCCGGAATCCAGTCCTGACGTTCGCAGTAGGCAACGAAATCCTCCAACCCTCGCTTCACAAGGTCCGGCGGGCCAATCGGATCACCCAGGGCGAGTGCAGTGCGGCCATGCAGTGAAAACGCGACGCATCCCTGCGGGTCGAACCAGTGGTAGCTCGCGTCGCCATGCACGGCCAGGTGCGATATGTGGTTGCGGCCCCACACCTTCAACAGCTCGTGGACTCTCTCTCGGTCGGCGGCGCTGGGGCGCGGGGCGAGCACTGGGCGCAGAAGCTGAATCAGCCCGAAAAGAACCAATGCATAGCTCACGACTGGCAGGGTGCCAAGGAACCAACTTGCTCGTTCGGTAATGGCTCGATAGCGCGTCGGGTTGCCGAGCAGGCCTTCGGCCAGCGACTCGAGCGTGTGCACAGGCCCGCCTTCCTGCGTGAGCTGATTACCCAACACCTCGATGCCGAAGACGGCGTACAGAACCGCCAGCGCTATACCGCCCGCCAGGACGGCAAGGCCCCAGCGGACCCTCGACGGATCGGAGTCGGCCTCAAAGTGATGGCGGAACCACCACAGGCCAAAGAGGATCCAGGCCGAAAGGGACGCTGTCTCGAAATCGAGGTCCTTGATCAGGTCGAAGGCGATATTCGCCGCAAGCACCACCAGGGTTAGCCGAAGGGCAACCCGCTTGCCGCGCGCGATTCCGCCCGCGAGCAGGAGCAGCGCGAGCCCAGCCAGGACCGCGCCGGTGCGGCCTCCCAACGTGACGCTCGCCGGCACGATGCTGTTCAGTACTTGGCTTCTCGTCTGGTGCTGGATCAGCAGCGCTCCGACGACGTCGAGGATGGCGCTGACGATCAGCAATCCGGCGAAGAACCACCGTACCTTCCTGCGCTCTGCGCGCAACTCGTGGCTCACGATTCAACGGTACTCGCCAAGCCTGACGCGACGATAAAAAGGCGGCCCCGCTACTTGATCGGCAGCAAGCCCAGCCGCTCCAGCTCCGCCAGGTAGTTACGCACCTCGGCGTCGGCGAGCAGGACCAGGATGCTCTCCATCGTCCGGCGCCGATCGTTCTTGATGGTGTTCAGGCCGACGGGCACCTTGTCCCTCGGGTTGTCGGCTGCCAGCAACTCCTCGGCGCGAACGGCGATGCTGGCCAGCCGGATGAGGGCTTCCTTAGACGGTATGGGGACAGTGAGCTCCTCAGAGCTCAATCGTCTCGACCGTGTCGACAATCCGAGCTTGCGGGTTCCTCATCACGTTTCGACCTTGGCCGCTCCACACCTGGCGCATCTTGGTGAGAAGCCCTTCAGCATCTTCGAGACTCTCGAACTCCAGGTCGATCATTACGTAGTTGGGATCGTCGACCGACCGCAAGACTTGATATCGACGAACACCCGACCCTTTGCGGTCCGCCGGATCGCTGTCGAAGGCTCGCTTCCAGCCGGTGAAATCAGGGACTGCATGTTCGATGCGCAAAATTGGCACTGTTGGCTCCTTTACTGGGCCGAGGACATGTCTGGAGAAATACATTCACATTCGTTCCCGTCCGGATCGTCGACGTAAAAAGTCCGCACGTTCTTGAGCACTGGGTGAATCCCTGAACGCACCTCGATCCCCGCAGCCGTGAACTGGCGCTGCATGTCTTCGTACGCAGAAGCGTTCACGCGAAACGCGAGGTGATGCAGCACTCGCTTCGGCTTCTCGCGAGGAAATTCCACAGTTCGATCCGGATGCGGGACCAGGACGATCATCTCTGGCACTCCGTCGCCGCCATCGCCCGCGCGCAGGAACTTGTTGGGGATTTCCGGCGGCGAGATGACCTCCAGCCCGAACAGGTCGCGATAGAAATGCAGCGCGGCATCCATGTCACGCACCCACAGGACGATCTCTGCCAGGCCCGCGACTCGGGTCATGCCGCCAGCGCCGACACCATGGCCGCCAGGTTTATGTCTCTTGCGCGCGGCGGGACCGAGCAACCTGGAGCGAGCAGCAAACCTCGACCGCCCGTTTCCGCGACTGCTCGACGCGCCTCGGCCTCGACCTCCGGCGGAGGGCCGTAAAGCAAGCTGGCCCGCTGCCCAAGCCCGCCCATGACTGCCCGGCCACTCAGCGTCCTGCCCTCCGCCAACGAAGGGTTGCCCTGGTTGTGGATCGACCAGCTGACCACCTGCGCCGGCAGGTCGCGGGCCAGGCCGAAGTTCAGGTTGGAGCCACATAGATGCACTGCGTTGAACCAGGCCTCAGCCGGAAGCTGCTGCAGAATGGCCACGTCGTAGGGCAGAAGCGTCTCGCGATAGGCGCCCTCTCTCATCGCGTCGTTACTCGCATACCCGGAAATCGCATAGAAGATCCCGGCGGCGCCCGCCCTGACCGAGCGGCGGCTGAAGTCGACCAGCGCCTCCGCGATCCTGTCCAACGCCGGACGCACGAGCTCGGGGTGCTGTCGCAGCTCGCGCCTGACCCGTGCTGATGATTTCCCCACGAGGTACCCGCCCACGGTGACCGGGCTGAATACGGTCTGTATCACCGGCACGTCAGGGCCGAGTTCTCGCGCCACCATCCCGATCGACTCGACCTGGTCGTCCAACGCCTTGGGGTTGACGAGTTCCACCTTATTCCAGGACTCGAGATCTGGGACCGCCGGGCTGACCAGCACCGGCCCCTTGAAGGGATGTCCGGCCGGTTTGTAGACGGACCCAAACGCTTCGGCGAAGCTGCTCGCCCGCGGCTGAAACTTCACGAAGTCCCAACCAAACTGCTTCGCACGCTCGACGGTGATGGAGGCAAGCGCCTCGGGTGACCATTCCTCGCGATACGTGTGTCCCCACGCGCCCACTGGCGGGCGGTCGGCGACGCCCATTCCGATCGCAGCTTCGACGCGTTCGCGGCCCGTCACACTCCGTCGAGTTTAAGCTGAGGCGGATGGTTGACATCTCCGCCGAGGCGGCGCGACTGCGGGCAGCGGCCGAAGCGAAGCCCATGCGGTTGCCGGTCAACCGCCGAGTCGACGAGACACATCACGTCGTCACTCCGGACGGCCTGTCCGTCTGGTACACGATCCAGGTCTCCCCGCACAGCCGCATCCAGGAGGCGATCTTCGAGCGCGCGGACCGCATACCTACCGACGAGGAATGCCGCCGCTGGCTCGACGTGCTGGTCGTCGGCTCGCAGGCGGTCGAGGCGCCCGGCATGCCCGGCGCGATGACGCGCCGGTTCGAAGCCTTCGAGCGCAGCCCCGACCGCGAGGCTCCGCTCGCCTGATGCCACTGACAGGCGCAGCACTCGAGGAGCTCCGGAGAATCGTCGGCCGCGAATCCGTCATCGACTCGGCCAACGACCTCCGCATCTTCGAGCGCGACGCTTCGATCGAAGGCGCCCTGCCCGATGCGGTCGTCCTGGCCTCGACGACGAAGCAGGTCGCCGCCGTGATCAAGGTCGCGGCGAAGCATCAGATTCCGGTCGTGCCGCGCGGGGCCGGCACGGGACTATCCGGTGGCGCTGTGACAATTCGAGGCGGCATCGCGCTGCAAATGACACGCATGCGACGCATCATCGAGATAGACACCGTCGAGCAGACAGCGCTGGTCGAGCCGGGGGTCGTCAACCAGGAGCTCTCCCTGGCAGCGGCCGCGCATGGTCTCTTCTACGCTCCGGATCCGTCGAGTCAGAAAGCCTGCACGATCGGCGGCAACGCGGCCGAAAACTCGGGCGGTCCTCACTGCCTTTACTACGGAGTGACCACCAACCACGTGCTCGGTATGGAGGTCGTGCTTGCGGATGGCAGCGTCCACTGGGTGAGCGGCGATGCGCCGGACCGGATCGGCCTCGACCTCTGCGGTGTGCTGGTCGGCTCGGAAGGCACGCTCTGCGCGATCACCAAGATCAAGGTGCGCCTGCTCCGCATCCCGCCCAGCGTTGCGACCTTGCTCGCGGCATTTCCGACCATAGAGACGGCGAGCCACGCGGTGTCGGCGGTCATCGCGCGGGGCATCGTGCCTGCGGCGCTCGAGATGATGGACCGCATGACCGTAGGCGCGGTCGAGGCGCACTACCGCGCCGGCTATCCGACAGATGCGGGCGCTGTCCTGCTGGTCGAGGTCGACGGCATCGCCGAATCGACCCGCGAGCTGATGGGTGCGGTTCGCGAGGTGCTCGCCGAGAACGAGGGTTACGCGATGCGCGAGGCGCAGACGCAGGCGGAGCGCGACCTGTTGTGGGCCGGCCGCAAAGGCGCCATCGGCGCGCTCGGCAGGATCAAGCCGAACTACTATCTGCACGACGGCGTCGTGCCGCGCTCGCGTCTGCCCCAGGTGCTATCGGCGGTCGGCGAGATCGGCGAGCACTACAAGCTGCCCGTCGCCAACGTCTTCCACGCAGGTGATGGCAACCTGCACCCAAACATCCTGTTCGACCTTCGCGACCGCGACGTGTTGCCGCAGGTAGAAAGCGCCGGCGAGGAGATGCTGCGCGCCGTTGTTGAGCTCGGTGGCGCGCTGTCTGGGGAGCACGGCATCGGCCTGGAGAAGAGTGCGTTCATGCCCTGGGTCTTCAGCGGCGACGACCTGGATGCGATGCAGCGTGTCAAGCGGGCGTTTGACGTCGATGGAATCCTGAACCCGGGCAAGATTTTCCCCGACCCCTCGCGCAAGCACGTCCACCTGGCGGGACGTACCGGGCTCGCGGTCGAGGCGAAGTGGTGGTGACGGAACCGCGATTGGCGCCGGTCGTCGAAAAGCCGGCCACGGCGGAGGAGCTCGCCCTGCGCCTGCACCAAGCGGCGGAGAGCGGATTGATGGTCGTTCCTGTAGGTGGCGGACGGGCTGGCGGCATGGGCGGCGCGCCTAGCCACAGCAACGTCGAGCTTCACACGACGCGCCTGGACCGCGTCCTCGAGCACTCACAGGCTGACATGGTCGTGAGCGTTGAAGCGGGCATCACGCTGGAAGATCTGCAGTCCGAGCTTGGCAAGGCCGGACAGTTCCTCCCGCTCGACCCGTTCAACTCACCTGGCCACACCATCGGCGGGCTGCTGGCCACGGGATGGGCGGGACCGCTCCGCCAGCGTTTCGGCTTGGCGCGCGACTTCCTCATCGGGATCCGAGTCGCGCTGCCGGATGGGCATCTCGTGAGCGCCGGCGGGCGCGTGGTGAAGAACGTGAGCGGGTACGACATGATGAAGCTGCACTTCGGCGCGATGGGTTCGCTCGGAATCATCGTGGCCGCTTCTTTCAAAGTGTTTCCCAGGCCCCTGCATGACGTCACGGTCGAGAGCCTTCACGATTCCATCGAGGACGCATGGGCGGCAGCAACTCGCGCGCTGGCGCTTCCACTTGCGCCGGCTGCGCTCGAGCTGTTTTCTGACGGGCGGGTGCTGGCGCGGTTCTTTGGCAGCCCCGACGCGGTGAACCGCATGGTGGCCGACCTCGGGTGGAAGAACGTCGACGCGTCGGTTTGGGCAGAACACTCGCGGCGCGGCCCCAAGTCGTGGGCGCGGATCACGGTGCCGACGCACTCGCTGCGCGGCATCCTGACTGCCCTGCCTGCGCGTGCGCAATGGTGGGCTTCGCCTGGCGCCGGCATCGCGCACTGGTCATTCGACGGCGATGGCGAGGAGGTGCGCAGCGCTCGCGCCGCGGCGGAGGCTGCGCACGGCGCGCTAGTGCTGATGGCTGCGCCGCCAGAGCTTGTCACGAAGCTTGGCGCGTGGGGCACGCCACCTCGGACCATCCAGCTCATGGGCCGCCTCAAGCAGGCGTTCGACCCGACTGGCATCTTGAATCCCGGAAGGTTTGTGGTGTGAAGGGCAAGCCATTCGATCTGCTGAGCGACGACGACCTCGCCTCATGTGTCCACTGCGGTCTGTGCCTTGACGCGTGCCCGACCTTCCGCACCACGGGCCTCGAGACCGAGTCGCCTCGCGGCCGCATCTACCTCATGACGCAGTGGAAACGCGGGACTCTGCCGTTCGACGAGGAGCAGGTGCGCCACATCGACTTGTGTCTCGGCTGCCGCACCTGCGAGGCGGTCTGCCCGTCCGGTGTGCCTTATGGGCGGATCATCGAGTCGGGTCGTGCCGAGGTCGAAAGCCTGCGACGGCCCTCGTTCAAGCGCACGGTGAGCCGCATAGCGCTGCGCCAGCTGCTTGCTCATCCCCGGCGGCTGCATGCATTCGGCGCGGCCACGCGAGCGGCACAGGCCTTGAAGCTCACGTCGCTTCTTCGCTCTGGACGCCAGCTGCCTCGACTGCGTCCGCAGTTCCGTGTTCCGCCGGGCAACGTCGCGCCGGCGGTGGGCGAGCGCAAGCATCGCGTCGCGTTCCTCGTCGGCTGCGTGATGCCGGTCCTTTATCCGCAGTCACACGACGCGGCCGTGAGGCTGCTGCAGCTGGCCGGCTGCGAAGTGTGGTTTCCAGCGGGTGAGCGCTGCTGCGGCGCGCTGTTCGCGCACAACGGTGACCTCGAGAGCGCCGAGCACCTGAGGGACGTGAACACTCGCACATACCTCGCGGGAGATTTCGACGCGCTCATCGTGGACTCGGCCGGGTGTGGAGCCCACCTCAAGGACTTCTATCCGGACCTGAAAGGGCGGGTTAAGGACATCACGGAATGGCTCGCCGAAGTTGGGCTTCCAGAACCGGAGAAGGAGGTCAAGCTGCGCGTGACCTACCAGGACGCGTGCCACCTCGCGCACGCTCAGCGCATCCGCAAGCAGCCCCGTGATCTCATTCGATCGATGCCCGGTGTCGAGCTTGTAGAGATGCGGCATGCGGAGATCTGCTGTGGCGCGGCGGGCCTGTACAGCACCCTCGAGCCGGCGATGTCCCAGCGCATTCTGCAGGAGAAGCTCGACTACCTCACCGACACCGCAGCCGACGTCGTCGTCAGCGCGAACCCCGGCTGCCAGATGCAGCTCGAGTCAGGCCTCCGCTCGCGGGGATCAAAGATGCAGGTTCAGCACGTGACGGAACTTCTCGCCAGCGCGTACTAAAAGGCACCGCCCCCCATCTGGCGCTTCGCGCCACCTTCCCCCTGCGGGGGAAGGCACATTTTCTTCCGTGGGGGAGGCAAATTGTTCCTTCCCCGCTAGGGGGAAGGTGGCCCGCCGCGCAGCGGCCGGCACGATGGGGGGCTGCGCCTAAAGCTTCATCTTGGGCAAAATCGCAGTCTTCGTCACATCAACCTCAACGCGGGCCACGGCCAGCGTGACGTTGTCCGGGGCCCCGAGCTCGCGACAGCGCTCGATCACGCGCTCCGCCCCACGGTCGAGGTTGCCATCCTTCAACAGCAGCCGGCCCATCTCTTCCACGCTCACGCCCGCGGTCTCGACTCCATCGCTGCACAGCACGATCGCGTCGCCCTCTTCGAGCTTCACCTTGTCGGTGAAGGGCTGGATCGCGTCCCACACGCCGACCGCGCGAGTCAGCCGGTGCTTCAGCGGATGCGTGGCGGCCTCCTCCGGTTTGATCAAGCCCAGCCGTACCTGCTCAGCGGGCCATGAGTGGTCTTGCGACACCAGCGTCGCCAGCCCGTTGCGAAAGAGATAAGCCGGGCTGTCGCCCACGTTCAGCACCGCCATCTCGCCGGCTCTGATCGCGGCGATGACCATCGTGCTGCCCATGCCGGTCCAGTCCGGGTTGTCGCGCGCCGCCTCGAACACCGCGGTGTTGGCTTCCTTGGCAGCGCGCTTCAGGCGCTCGACGTCGGGGCCCTCCTGCCCATCTTCGGCCAGGATCCTGGTGACTGTTTTCGATGCGATCGCGCTCGCCTCCTGCCCGGCCGCATGGCCACCCATGCCGTCGCAGACCACGAGTAAGGTGTCGAGCCCTGCCTTGTTGCGCCAGACGACTACAGCGTCCTCATTCTCCTCACGCTCGAGACCGGGATCGGTCGCCCAGGCGATCCGAAGCCGCATCAGTGAGCCGACGCCGCCGGCCGGGCCACAGATCGCGGCAGGCGACCGCTAGGTCGCCGGTCGGGGCGACGAGGCGAAGGCATGGGTGGCGCTAGGAGGAGCGCATCGTGCATGCGCGACGACGACGCGCCGGGGCCCATAACGCACGCATCGTCGTCCCGAGCCGATGAGATGTGGCTCGGCAGGTGGCGGCGGTTCACGAATTTAGGAGCCGATAAGGGAGAAGTGAACCGCGTTCTGGCCGATGGTGACCCGGTCGCCGTGGCTGAGCTCTTTCTCCTGGATCGGCTCCCCGTTGACGAGCGTGCCGTTGGTGCTGCCCAGGTCCACGATCCAGAACTGGTCCCCTCGCCGCTCCAGGCGTGCGTGATGCCCGCTGGTCGCCGGGTCTCTCAGGATCACGTCATTGTCCGGCGAGCGACCGAGGCGCAATGCGTGGTCTCCCAGGCGATGGGCATGACCGCCGTCCGGCCCTGACTCGATCGTCAGCTCTGCCTGACGTCCGGCTGCGGCCTCTGCCCCGACCACCGGCTGGGCCTTGGTGTCGATCGCCATCGTTTCGGCAACGTCACTCGCGGCCGGAGCCGCAGGTGGAGGCTGCCATACCGGCATCAGGGTGGTCGATTCGCGATCCTCGGCAGCGGCAGCATCTTCGGCGGCCAGACCTTGAACCATGGTTTCGGCTACCTGGGATTGGCTGGGCGCTGCAGGGGCCGGAGATTCCCAGGGCAGGGTCGCCTTAGCCTGTGCGTGAGGTTCTTGAGGAGCCTCCAGCACTGGGCTCGCTTCGGCGCCCGCGGCAAGCATCTCGTCGGTGGCACTGGGCCCAGACGACGCTACCGGTTCCGGCACGGCTGCCGCCGGCGCGGACCAGGGGGCTGGCGGAGGTGGTGCCGGGACCGGCGCGTTCCACGGCGGCGGTGCGGCTGCAGGCTCAACCGATGGCGCAGCGGGCGCCGACCACGAAGGCGCGGCGGGTGCTGCAGGCTCCTCGGTCTTCGGCACGTCCCACGCCGGCGCCGCGGCGGGCTCGCCCCATGATGGTGCAACGGTCGGTGGCGGCGCCGCTGCGGGAGGCGGTGCGGCCCAGGCGTTTGGAGCAGCGGCCGCAGGCGCCGTCTCCGCCGGCTTCGGCGCTTCCCAGGCTGGTGCGGGCGGGTTCCACGAGGGCGCTGAGTGAACCGGCGCCTGCCCTGGATCTGCCGGCGCTCCCCACGCGGGTGCTGGCGGAGCCGCGACAGCAGGCTCAACCGCTGGAGGCGCTCCCCATGACGGAGCGGCAGCCGCGGGTGGAGCGGGAGGCGGCGCACTCGCGGGCGGCGATCCCCATGACGGCGCTGCCGGCGCATGGGGCGCGCTTGGCGCTGCCGCCGCTGCAGGCTCGCCCCATGCGGGCGCCGGCGCGGCAGGGGCACCCCACGACGGCGCGGCGGCCGGCGGTGGCGGACCGGGTGGCTGCGCAGAGCCAGGCGCGGGCGCTGGCGCGCTCCAGTTTGGCGGAGGGGCCGGCGGGGCGGCCGGCGGCGGCGATCCCCAGGTTGGAGCAGACGCCGGCGACGCGTCCGCCAGTCCGGCGGGTGCCGAAGGCGAACCCCACGTAGGCGCGGGCGGAGCAGCGGCCGGTGTCCCAGGCGCGCCCCAGGCGGGCGACGCGGGCGAGGCTCCGGGCTGATCCCAGCTTGGCGAAGGCGCCGGCGGTACGACGATGGTTGCTGCCACAGGGTTCGGACCCCTGACTGCGGCGGCGGGCGGAGCCCATGTCGAGGCGACTCCAGCGGTCTGATTGATTGGCGACGCCGGCCGAACCGGTGGACCCCCCTTCTTGTGCTTGCGGCGACGCCGGCGCGTCGATATGTAGAGGATGCCGGCCACGAGGGCCGCCACCGCCAGGATTATGTACGCGTATTCAACGGGCATCCGTTGGAGAGCCTCCTCTTAGCCGTTTCGGCTTGGATCAGTGACATAAAGCAGCAACCGCGTAGTGCTGAAGTATGGCATCCGATATAGGTGAGTCAACCTCAATTGAGCGTAACTCTTGGGTCCGTTGAATGGTTACTGGCCGACAGACCCCTCGATGACCAGCCGGCCCGACGCGATGCCCGGCACCGTGATGTCCGCTTCCAGCGAATGCGCCCCGGCGCCGAGCGGATCCCCGCCGACGGCATGCACTACCAGCCGCCTGCCAAGCGGAAGATCCAACCTCCGTGGCAGCGGCGCGAGGCCGGCGTTCGTCTCGATCTGCAGCTGGTGGCGGGCGATCACGACGCCGTCGAGCCTCAGCCCGGTAAGACCCACCAGCACCGCGGGCCGCGTCCGGTTTTCGAGTACGAAGCTCATGCCCTCCTTCTCGGAGCGCAGGCTGGTCACGTCGGCCAACCGTTCGGCGAGATACCGAGGGATCTCGGGTCGCGGGCGCGGAGGTGGAAGCATGGAGGTGACTGTGAAAAGGAGCTCCGCACGGTCAAGCTCCCGCCCGGCCACGGTCATCGAGGCCTCCAGCCGGTAGTCGCCCTCAGCCGGCAGCGGAAGGCTGAGCGTCGTCGCGCTGACCGCAGGCTCAAACGCGGTCGGGACCTCGATCTCGACTGTGCCTGCATAGGATTTCCTCTGGACCGCATCGCGCAGTCGGTCGATGCCCTTGGCGTTCGCCGCGCGCTCTCGTGACAGGGACCACCGGATCGAGCCGCGACCTGAAACTTCCGGATCGTCGTTCACGACCACCAGCCGGGCCGCGAATGGCACATCGGGCTTCTGCAGGATTCCGAACGGTCGCGCCGGCTCGAATGCAAGCGGCTCGATGATCACGCGAGTCGGTTTGAACGCGCGTGCGAGCGCGTCGAGAGCGAGCTTCGGCCGCCTGGCGCCGTCGAGGAGTCCGAAACCGATACCGGGAAAAGAATCGACGAGGTGGTACGCAAAAGCCCCCCAGCACGACTCGAACTTGCGGGTCCGCATGTGCTCGGCGGCAAAGCGCACAACGTCCGCCTGGTACTGCTGCGAGGCTTCGGCGTACGAGTCCAGGCTCTGGTACGCGGAGGGGAGCCCGGCGCCGCGCTCCGCCCAGTTGACGGGCTGAAAGCCCGAATGACGCCACGACGGCTCATCGTCTGCGGCGGGCCACCGAGTCTCGATGTGCTCCCACACCGGCGAGTCCACGTCGGGCAAAGACTGCGCCCCAAACTCAGTGACCATCAGCGGCTCGACCTGCGCCACGTCGGCCCAGGAACCGGCCGACCAGCCAAGCATCAGGTGCAGGTCGACGTCGCCCGATGCGGCCAGGGCCGGCCGGCTTGGATCGAGGTGCTCGAACGACGCCTTCAGCTCCTGGTCGATCGAATGGTTCTGCCGCACGGCATGAACCTCACCCAGGTCGGAGTTGGTCGCGAGCCACGGAGGATCGTCGTGGGCGATCCACACCACAACCGAGGGCCGGTTGTGCAGCATCTCGACCATCTCTGCCTGCTGCTCGCGCGCGGCCTGCTCGAAAAAGCGCGCGTCGTTGCCGGTCGCGTGATAGACGTAGGTGCCGCTCAGCGGCAGGTCCTGGATCACGAGCATGCCCGCTGCGTCGGCGCGCCGGTAAAACTCGTCCGGCAGCACGTTGGCCACCACGCGCAGCGCATCGATGTTGGCCTGCTTCGCTGTCGCCAGGTCCGCCTCAAAAACCTCTGCCGTCAGCTCATCCAGCCGGTGGGATGGCGCGTAGCAAGCACCGCGGAGAAAGATCGGCTTCCCATTCACCGACAGTGACCACCGGCGCGGGCCGATGTCCCACGTCAGATCTCGAAACGCAAAGCTGTCCTCGACGCGCGCGGACTCAGTCCCCCCGGATGATCGCGTGACGAGCTCAGCGCGATAGATCGGTTGCTCTCCGAGCCTCCACGGGTCCCAGCGCCGGGCACCAGGAAACGCGAGCCGCATGGTAACCGTCTGGTCCGCTCCGCCTGCGAGACGCACTTCCCGCTTGAGTCGTAACGGTTCCCTGCCCGGCGCGGGCACGATCAGCTCTACCTCGCCGTCCATCTGACGGCCATCGAGATTGCGCAAGCGCGCCTCGACTTCGAGCCGGCCGTCCCCGCCCTCAAATCCCGGCTTGAGCCGCATCCAATCGATCGTTATCGGCCCCACGTACTCGAGCTCGACTGGGCGCCACAGACCGACGGGCACCTCCCACTGATACTGGTCGGGCAGGCTCGCGTAGGCCGAAGCGGGATACGGCTTGAGCTCGCCGTCGTTGAACTGCCCCATGATGTGGCGCTTCTTGTCGGGCTGCGCCTCGACCGGCGACTCGCAGCAGATGACTAGCAGGTTCTCCGGTTTCAGGTATGGCGTTAGGTCGAACCCAAACGGTGCGAAGTACCCGTAGTGCGATCCCAGCAGCTTGCCGTTGAGCCACACGTTGGTGGCCAGGAACGCTCCGCCGATCCGCAACACGACGCGGCCTGAATGGTCGGGGCGCGGAAACTCCGTTCGATACCAGACTGACTGGCGCCCTTCTCTCGCCGACAGCTGGCGTGGTACCTCGATTGGTTTCCAACCTGAGCCACGACCAAGTGTCAGGCGCTCCGCCTCGCCTTCGCCGAGCGGCATCCAGACGGCCTCCCACGCGCTCAGCTCGCGGATGCCGGCCGCCCGCTGCGGCATCGGCAGGAACAGGCAGTCGCTCATCTGGCCGGCGCCACGTACGCGCCGTCTGCGGTTGCGCAGAAGATCACAGGCTTGCTGATCGAAGTGGCAAAGCTCTCGATCTGGCTGCGCTCGACAAGGGCGAGGATGCTGCCGCCGAAACCGGCGCCCATGATGCGGGCTCCGTAGCAGCCGGCTATGCCCGATGCCACCTCTACGAGGGCGTCCACATGTGGGGTCGAGACTTCGAAGTCATCACGCAGACTTTCGTGCGATTGTTTCAAGAGCCGGCCGAGCTCTTCGAAGTCACCGCGTCCCAAGGCGTAGACGAACGCGTGAACACGATCGATCTCGGAATCGACGTGCCGGCGGCGCTTCGGGTCGAAAGCCTCCGCCTCGCGCCTCCGCTCGTTGTATGGCGTATCCGCGAGCGAGCGATGCTCGCCTGAGTCGATCACTGCGATTGCCAGCTCGTCCGGAAAGGGCACAGGCTGATATTCGAGGGTCGAGCAGTCGAGCAGCAGTGCATGGCCGCGCCGCCCAAGCGCCGCGGCGAACTGGTCCATCACACCTACCTGCACGCCGGTCGCCCGCTGCTCAGCGCGTTGGCATGCAAGCGCCGCCTCTTTGCCATCCATGTCTGGACGAAGTCCGGACGCCACCGCAACAAGCAGCGCCGCGGATGAGCTGATGCCGGCCCCGGGATTCACCTCAGAGGTAACGCTGACCGACTGCGGCCCGATGCTCAGCTCCTCGCCCACCGCCCGCACGTACGGCAGGCCGCCGTCCACGTCGCTCTCGACGAACCAGCTCGCGGCCGGATGTCCCGTCGCCGTCGTGTACTTGTCGACGGCCACGGGCAGCACGACGCCGCCGAGATAATCCACGTGCTCCCCGATCAGGTTCACGCGGCCGGGCGCTCGCCCACGCCACCAGCCCGCGGGGGGCCTAGATTCCACGCAGCTCCGCGGCTGTGTCTTCGGCTCGCGCGTCGAGGATGAACGCGCCGGCGCCGATCTCGCTCCCCGCCAGGTACTTCAACTTGTCCGCGCTGCGGTTGGGTGGATAGAACTCGACATGGAAGTGATGGTGGCGGCCGCCGCGGCCGGGTGGTTTCTGGTGCATCGCCATGACGTATGGCAGCGGCTGGTCGAAGAGCCTGTCGTACTTCTGCAGCAGGCCCTTGAGGTTGCGAGCGAAGGACTCGTCGTCCTCTTCGTCGAGGTCTGCAAGCCCGCCACGGTGTCGGATTGGGGCGAGGTGGACCTCGTATGGCCAGCGCGCAAACGCCGGGACGAACGCGATCCAGTGCTCGTCGCGCAGCACGGTACGCTCGCCGCCGCGCTCGCCTTCGATGACGTCGCAGTACAGGCACCGACCCGTCTTTCGCATGTGGCGCGCCTCGGCCGTCAACTCGCGCTGGATGATCGGTGGCACGAAGGGATAGGCGTAGATCTGCCCGTGGGGATGGCTGAGCGTGACGCCGATCGCCTCGCCTCGGTTCTCGAAGACATAGACGTAGCGGACGTTGGGCAGCCGGCCGAGCTCGTTGCTACGATCGCGCCAGACCTCGATGAGGTCCTGGATGTGCTCGACGCTTTGTTCGCCCAGCGACGAATCGTGATCGGGCGTATAGCAGACGACCTCGCACCGTCCCTGGTCGCCGGTGTACGACGGAAAGCGATTCTCGAAGACCGCGATGTGATAGTCGGCCTCAGGAATCTCGGTCTCGGCCTGTCCGGGTCGTGTGGGACACAAAGGGCAGTGGTCGGCCGGAGGGTGATAGGTCCGGTCCTGTCGCCAGGGCGCGACGGTGACCCACTCTTCGAGCAGAGGATGCCAGCGGAGCTCGCTCAAACTTTCTCGTAGTAAATGAGGTAACGACCGTCTGGCTTGATGACCACACGCCTGGTGAGGCGCTTGGATTTACTGCGTGTGCGGGGCATCGAGCGAAGAGTCTAGTGGGGCTGTTGGGCTGGTACACTTCGACATAAAGTTCAACGCCCGTGGGGCAAAGGAGGTGAGGCGGAAGCTTGGATAAACCGAATCGTGGTGCCAGCCGCCTCGTTTGCCAGCCGGGAGCTCGGGAGGACGTAAGCCTCTAGGGCTTCCATTCCGAAACCGGCTCCTGGAG